>NZ_CDDD01000096.1 GCF_000820165.1 Aeromonas taiwanensis | reverse complement strand
GCATTCTACTCAACCGCCTTTTCGAGTCAAGCCTTATTTTCAAAGGCTTTTCGAGGCCACCGACCGGCTTGTTTGCGTTGCCGCTTGCCCTGTCGATGGAGGCGCATTATAGAGACATTGATCACATTAGCAAGCCCACATCGCAATAAAATTGCAAAAAACTGCTCTTTTATAGTTATTCATATCAAAACACAGCTTTTATACAATCTTATCCACAGAACCCCATCCGGATGAGCGCCAAACAACCCCAAATTCTGCTTCTTATATGGCTATCTATGGAGATTGTCAGCCATTGTTCTCGTCGCCCCCTGAAAAGCAACACCCATAAGATGCAGCATAAAGGAGAGCCGAGCGTCTCAAGCCAGCCCGGCCTCGACAACCCAGGCGGCGATGAGGTCGGCGGCCGCCATGGGATGGCACCCCGACACATTCTGGCCAGCCCAGAGCGGCGAGAAGCCACTGTCACCCACCTTTTCGGCTGCGGCACGCAGCGGAGCCAATGCACCGCTGGCGTGGGGGAAGGCAGGCGCAGCTGCGGACAACGGACCCAGCTCGCGCATCAGGCGGTTGACTATCCCGCGCGCCGGGCGGCCGCTGAACAGATTGGTCAGGGCGGTGTGATGGCAGCCCTCGCTGCGGATAGCCGCCCGATGCAGAGCTGAGGTAGTAGCCTCGTGACAACAGAGAAACGCCGTCCCCATCTGCACCGCGCTTGCCCCCAGCGCCAGCGCGGCCCGGATCCCCTTGCCGTCGACGATGCCCCCCGCCGCGATGACAGGGAGGTCCACCGCCGCCACTATCTGTGGCAACAGGGTAAAGGTGCCCTGCTGCAGGCCGAGATCCTCGTCGAGGAAGTGGCCGCGATGGCCACCGGCCTCCAGCCCCTGGGCGATGATGGCATCCGCCCCGCGGGCCGCGAGCCATTGTGCTTCCGCCACCGTGGTGGCGCTGGCAAGCACTTTTGCGCCTGTGGCTTTTACTTGGGCAAGCAGCCCGGGTTCAGGCAGACCGAAGTGGAAACTGACCACGGCCGGCCTGAACTCCTCGAGCAGGGCCGCATGTTCGCCATTGAAGGGGGCCCGGCCGGGCGCGCGCGACTGGGCGGCAGCATCTACCCCGAACTCGGCGTAATAAGGAGCCAGCACCTGGCGCCAGCGGCGCTCTTGGGCTGGATCCGGCTCAGGCTGCCGATGACAGAAGAAGTTGATGTTGAATGGCCCTGGCCCGCTGGCCGCGAGGCGGATCAGCTCCTGGCGCAACTCGTCGCCACTCAGCATGGCGGCCGACAGGGACCCCAGGGCTCCCGCCCCCGTTGCCGCCATCGCCAGGGCGCTGTTTTGTACGCCCGCCATGGGCGCCTGGATGATGGGATAGCGCATCCCCAGCTCGGCGAAGAGCGTCATGGGGCGACGTCCTGCCTGCCACGGGCGGTCTGGCTGCGCGCCAGTGTAATGGCCCCATCGATAGCTCCCCGGGCCTGGGGGCTGTTCTGCCAGCAGGTCGAACCCAGCATGCTGGCGACCAGTGTCACGATATGAGTCGTGTCGGCGTCGGCCAATGCCGACAGACTATGGTAGCCAAGCTGTTCGAGCCGGCCGATGACGGTGGGCCCCACGCCTTTCACGGCGAGCAGCAGGGCCCGCTCCTCTGCCGAAAATCCTTCGTTGCCTTTCATCCATCAGACTCCTTGCCACTGGGTTCATTGCACATCAGGCCCGCGAGGGGCCTGACAGGGATCACCGGGTTCAACGCACGCTGCGCAGCAGAAAATCGGGCTGACCGCAGGAGCGGCGTTCCCGCTTTTGCATCTCGTCCGAACAGGGAACGGTGTTGTTCCCCTCCTTGTCGATGCAGACATAGATCTCCCGCAGGAAACGGCCGCCATCGGCGCAAGCCACCGTGATGCTGTCGGGCGCCAGCCAGTGGTTGGCATCGGCCAGATCCGCCTTGAGCTGGAAGGCACTCTTGCGAAGGGGCTCCGCCGGGGAGCGATAGGCCTGCGGGATCCGCACCTTCTGGCGCAGGTCGCTGGCCAGTTGATGGAAGTCTGCCTGGCTGAGACCTGAGCAGGTGCCGTGCTTCTCCCATTCATGGCGATAGAGGAAGCGGCTGGGGTAGAGCCCGGCAAACCGCTGCTCCATCGCAGGATCCAGCCGCTCGCTTGTGCAGTCGCTGGGGTAGCCACGTTGATACTGGGGCCAGAGGCCGTGCAGCACGAACCCCAGCTGCCGACTGCACTGCTCCCGATCCGCCGGCTTGATGGCGCAGTGCTCCGGCGACCAGGAGAGCGCCACGGCGTAATAGTCAAACTCCCCCGCACGCCCCTTGCCTTCTACGGCAGAGACCCACAACAGGGCCCCTGCCAGCAACACCATGATCCGTCTCATCTCCCGCTCCCCCTCACCTTCGTCTCCCCTCTGCCGGCACGCAGTTGCATGCTCGAAACCGTCCTCATGCTCCCATAACAGGGAGTCAAAGAACAACCACGAGCAATGCCCCTATGAAAGATGGGTCAGACCAGTAAAGGGTTTCCCCTCCCGGATCAGAGGCGTAAGCTGGCTCTCCGGCGGGCCCTCATGACGCGCCACTTTTCCCCGATTTCATCAGCAACAGGATGTAACATGATCCGCAAGAATCCCTCAGGTCACCTGCCCGTCATCCACGAATCCGCCTATGTCGACAAGACCGCCATCATCTGCGGCAAGGTGATCATCAAGGAGAACGTCTTTGTCGGCCCCTACGCCGTGATCCGCGCCGACGAGGTGGATGAGACCGGTGACATGGAACCCATCATCATCGGCGCCAACTCCAACATCCAGGATGGCGTGGTGATCCACTCCAAGTCCGGCGCCGCCGTCACCATCGGCGAGTTCAGCTCCATCGCCCACCGCAGCATCGTCCACGGGCCGTGCGAGGTGGGCAACCGGGTCTTCATCGGCTTCAACAGCGTGCTGTTCAACTGCCACATCGGCGACGGCTCCGTGGTGCGCCACAACTCCGTGGTCGACGGGTGCGATATCCCCCCCGGCTTCTACGTGCCCTCCACTACCCGCATCAACCAGCAGAGCGATCTGGCCCAGATCCCCCGTGTCACTGTGGATGCCACCGAATTTTCTGAGGACGTGGCCCACACCAACATCGACCTGGTTAAGGGTTACAAGGCGCTCTCCAACGAGTTCTGAGTTAGAGACAGACGCAAGATACAGCGGGCGCCACGGCGCCCGTTGTCACGTCTGTAAAGGGGGCGAAAAGAGGGTGTAAAGGTGATTGAGCCGGGCGCGGGAGTCGCGTTTGATGGAAGCAGTCCCATCAATGGAGTCATCATCATGTCACGCTATCCCATCGCCCTTGCCCTGCTGCTGGGCACCACGCTCGTGCATGCCGGCGAGATGCCGCCCCCTATGGGCACCCGCCAGGGAGGCCCCATGGCGCCGCCCCCCTCCGTGCTCTATCACGCCAGCAAGCAGGGCACGGATCCCCAGGCACTGGTACAGGCGCTGTCCAAGAACATTGATGCCGCCAAGCCGGATACCCGCTATGAGGTCATGGTCAGCGTGCGCGAGCTGCCGCCACAGCCGCCCAAACCCCAACCCGCCAGCGCACCGATCAAGGGGCAGTGAGATGAGCACGCGCCGCGCCTCACTCTGGCTGCTCTCCATGCTCATCACCCTGCCCGCCCTCGCGGGTCCCGGTGACATGGACAGGCCGGGCGGGTGGGAGAGACAGGCCCCCCGGCACGGCATGGATGCGGGTCCAGGCTTTGGCCCCGGTCACCGCGTCGACAGGCTCCCAGGAGGGGTGGAAACCCTGCTGCTGGCAGGCCTCACCTACTATGTGCTCGACGGCATCTTCTACCGGCAGCAGGAGAACCACTATGTGGTGGTCTCCCCGCCCCCTCAGGTCCTGGTCGCAGCGGAGTCGGGCCTGGTCCCCCTGGATCTGGACGGCCGCCGCTATTACGTCAAGGAGGGTCACTACTACCTGCGGGAAATAGACGGGCGCTACAGCGAGGTGCCGCCACCGGCGGCACTGCGCTGAGACCAAGGTGGAACAGATACGAGAAGGGGGCCGAGGCCCCCTTCTTTATTTCCGGGGTTTCCCCCCTTGCTCAAACCAGAGCCGCGCCCCTCAGGACGGCTCATGCAGGGGCAGCGTCATGGTTACCTTCAATCCACCCTGAGCGCGGTTGCGGGCCTGGATGCTGCCGCCCTGCAGGGTCACCGCCTTGCGGGCGATGGCGAGCCCGAGCCCGTACCCCTTGCCCATCCGGGGTGAGCCGATGCGCACGAAGGGGTCGAAGATCCCCGCCAGCTTGCCCTCCTCCACCCCGGGCCCCCGATCGGCAATGGAGAGCTGCACCTCCTGACCCAGGCGCATCAGGCTGACGCTCACCGTCTGGCCCGACTGCGAGAAGCGCAGGGCGTTGCGCACCACGTTCTCCACGGCGCGGCGCACCAGCTCGGCATGACCCAGCAGGAGGCAGCCCTCCCCCAGTGCCTGCTCGAGCTCGATCTCGACCCCGGATTGCTGGGCCTCGAACCTGGCATCCTGGATGACGGTGTCCACCAGCGCCAGCAGGTCATAGTGGCTCTGCCCCAGGCCGTGCCCCTGCTCGGCGCGGGAGAGGGTCAACAGCTCCCCTATCATCCTGTCCATCCGCTCCGTCTCGAGCCGGATCCGCGCCAGGGCGTCGCTCACCTTCTCCGGGCTCTGCTCCGCCAGGCCGATGGCCATCTGGATGCGGGCCAGGGGGGAGCGCAGCTCGTGGGAGACGTCGTGGAGCAGCTGTTCGCGACCCTCGACCAGCTGCTGCAACCGTTCCACCATGAGGTCGAACTCCTGCGCCACTTCGGTCAGCTCGTCCCGACGCCAGCGCAGGGCGGGCCACAGCCGAACCCCCAGATCCCCCCTGGCCACCTGGCCGAAGCTGCGCCGCAAGGCGTTCATGGGCCGGGTCAGATGCCAGGCGAACAGGATGCTGAACAAGAGTCCCCCCAGGCCGCCGATCCAGAGCATGGGCGGGGGGATGTTAAGCCAGGAGAGGGGGCCGGGATCCGGTCCCCTCGGGGTGATGAGCGGATCCGGTCCTGCCCGCAGCAGGTAGGACTGCCCGTCGTTGGCAATCACGGTGCGCGTCAGTACGGCGCCGGGGCCCGGCTCCCCGGGGGCAGGCGGCCTGGATGCCTGGGGCGCTGGCCGGGGAGGCGCATCGGCGGCATCGAGGGGCGTTATCTGCAGCAACGGCGGCGACATGGTCTCGCTCAATGCCGTCGCGGCCTCTATCCCCCCCTGCGCCAGCACGGCCGCCGCCATGTCCAGGTGCCGTGTCGCCAGCCGGTGGGCGAGGCGATCCTCCGGCCGCTCACGCTGCGCGCTGAACCCGATCCACAGCAGCTGGCTGACCAGCACGATGGCCAGCCAGAACCCCAGCAATATCTTCCAGAACAACCGGCCCTTGAGGATCACAGTATCTTGTACCCTATGCTGCGCACCGTCTCTATGGTGACGGCCTCCCCCGCCTTCTGTTGCAGCTTCTGCCGCAGGTTGCAGATGTGCACATCGACGCTGCGATCATAGGCCTCACGGGGGCGTCCGACCCCTTGCAGGGAGAGGGTGTCCTTGGTGACCACCTGCTCCGGGGTGCGCAGCAGCAGCACCAGCATGTTGAACTCGGTGGCGGTCAGCTCTACCGGCGTTCCCTGCCACAGGCAGACGCGATTGGCCGGGTTCACCGTCAGGGCCCCGAGGATGAGGGCCTCCGGAGAGGGCGCCGGGGCACTTCCCTCGTTGACCCGCCGCAGGACGGCCCGCAGCCGGGCCACCAGCTCCCTGGGGTAGCAGGGTTTGGGCACATAGTCATCGGCCCCCATCTCCAGCCCCACCACCCGATCCACGTTGTCCCCCTTGGCGGTCAGCATGATGATCGGCAGGCGGCTGCGCTGGCGCACCTGGCGCAGCACCTCGGTGCCCCCCAGATCCGGCAGCATCACGTCCAGCAGCAGGGCGCTGTAACGGCCGGACAGGGCATGGTGCACCCCCTCCCCCCCGGTCAGCACCTGGGTGGTCTCGAACCCCTCTCCCCCCAGATATTCACTCAACATGGCGCCCAGTTCGGCGTCGTCATCCACCAGCAGGATCTTCATATACGGTCTCCCTTGTCGGCGGCCATTTTCGCCGCTTGCTCCGCCCTTGGCAGCCATTTTTACGAAACCCTTACGCTTGAAGCAAAGAGCCTTAACCCGGCTCTGGGGTAGAGTGCCGCCGTTATCGTCATTCAGGATACAGGTTGTCATGCCCAAGCTCTCCCCTCGTCTGTTCTGGCTACTGCCCCTGTGCGCCCTCGCCTTGCTGCTGGCCTGGCGCCCCCAGGCCAAGGCACCCGCCAGCGACTACATCACCGCCACCGCCGAGAGCCGGGATCTGGAGCAGCTGGTGATGGCGGACGGCACCCTGAAGGCGCGCAAGCAGGTGAGCGTGGGCGCCCAGGTGTCTGGCCAGATCAAGCGGCTGCACGTGACCCTGGGGCAGGAGGTCAAACAGGGGGATCTGCTGGTCGAAATCGACGATCTGACCCAGCAGAACGCCCTCAAGGACGCCCTGGCCCAGCGCGACAACCTCCAGGCCCAGCTGGATTCCAAAGAGGCCACCCTGCGCAACGCCCGCCTGGTGTACCAGCGCCAGCAGAACATAGTCGCGAGGGGGCTCGGCAGCACAGCCGACCATGACAGCGCCAAGGCGACCCTGGACGAGACCCAGGCCGATATCCGGGCCCTCAACGCCCAGCGGGTGCAGGCCGAGATTGCGGTGGACACCGCCCGGGTCAACCTGGGGTATACCCGGATCCTGGCCCCCCTGTCCGGCACCGTGGTGGCCGTGCCGGTGGAGGAGGGGCAGACCCTCAACGCCAGCCAGAGCACCCCCACCCTGCTCAAGATTGCCCAGCTCGACACCATGACGGTGGAGGCCAAGATCTCCGAGGCCGACGTCATCAACACCCGGGTCGGCATGCCGGTCTATTTCACCATTCTTGGCAACAGCCAGCGCCGCTTCGAGGGATCCCTGCGCGCCATCGAGCCCGCCCCCGACACCATCAACGACGACGACACCACCACCAGCAGCAGCGACAGCAGCGCCATCTATTATCACGGCCTGTTCGAGGTGCCCAACCAGGACGGTCAGCTCAGGATCAGCATGACGGCCCAGGTCTATCTGGTGATAGCCCAACTCAAACAGGCGCTGGTGATCCCGGCCATCGCCCTGCAGGGGGATCAGGTCAGGGTGGTCGACGACGGGGGCAAGATCAGCCTGCGCCGGGTCAAGGTCGGTCTGAACAACAAGGTGGATGCCCAGATCCTGTCGGGCCTGAGCGCCGGTGAGCGGGTCATCGTCAGCGAAGTGAGCGCAGGCCAGAGCAACGCCGCCGGGGGCATGCCGCCCCCCATGGGGATGTGACCATGGACGCCTTGTTGCGACTGCGTGGCATCCGCCGCCACTTCGGAGAGGGTGAGCGCACCGTCACCGTGCTCGACGGTATCGATCTGACGATCGCCCGTGGGGAGATGGTGGCCATCGTCGGCGCCTCGGGCTCCGGCAAATCCACCCTGATGAACCTGCTGGGCTGCCTGGATCAGCCGAGCGAGGGGGCTTATCTGGTGGCCGGGCGCGATACCGCCACCCTCAGCCGGGACGAGCTCGCCGCCCTGCGCCGGGAGCACTTCGGCTTCATCTTCCAGCGCTATCACCTGCTGACAGATCTCGACGCCCGCACCAACGTGGAGGTGCCCGCCCTCTACGCCGGCCTGGATCCGGCCGAGCGACGCCAGCGGGCCGAGGCCCTGCTGACCCGCTTCGGCCTCGCCAGCCGGCTCAGCCACAAGCCGAGCCAGCTCTCCGGCGGCCAGCAGCAGCGGGTCAGCATCGCCCGTGCCCTCATCAACGGCGGCGAGGTGATCCTGGCCGACGAACCGACCGGGGCCCTCGACAGCCAGAGCGGCGCCGAGGTGATGGCGAGCCTCCAGGCCCTGCACCGCCAGGGCCACACCCTGGTGATCGTCACCCACGACATGGACATCGCCCGCCACGCCGAGCGGATCATCGAGCTCAAGGATGGCCGGGTGATCGCCGATCGGCGCACGCGCGAGTCACAGGCCCTTTCCCAGGCGACCCAGGCCGCCGCCAAGGCGCACGCCAGGGGGCAGATCCCGCTGATGGCGGGGCTCGGCAATGCCCTGCGCATGGCGCTGCGGGCCATGGTCGCCCAGCGCCTGCGCACCTTTCTCACCATGCTCGGCATCATCATAGGCATCGCCTCGGTCGTGACCGTGGTGGCCCTCGGCCAGGGCTCCCGGGAGCGGGTGCTGGAGAACATCAACGCCATGGGCACCAGCACTCTGGAGGTGTTCCCCGGCCGCGGCTTCGGGGACATGCGCTCCGCCACCATACAGACGTTGCGGATCGGAGATGCCGAGGCCATCGCCGGGCTGGACTACGTGCACAGCGTCACCCCCAGCCTCAGCACCAGCGCCACCCTGCGCCTCGGCAGCACGGCCGTCTCCGGCACCATCAACGGGGTCGGCGCCCAGTTCTTCCAGGTCAGGGGCTATCGCCTGGCCCAGGGCATGGGCTTCGATCGCCAGAGCGAGGAGAGCCTGGCCCAGGAGGTGGTGATCGACGAGAACACCCGGGACAAGCTGTTCGCCCAGGCCCAGTCCCCCCTGGGCCAGGTGATCCTGCTGGGGGATCTGCCCTGCCGGGTGATCGGGGTCGCCATCAAGAACCAGAGCGGCTTTGGCAGCGACGAGACCCTGAACGTCTGGATCCCCCATACCACCGCCATGAGCCGCATGCTGGGGCAGAGCTACCTGCGCAGCATCAGCGTGCGCGTGCGGGACGAGGTGAGCCTGGACGCCGCCCAGGACGGCATCAGCCGCCTGCTCGCCCTGCGCCACGGCAGCCAGGACTTCTTCCTGCTGAACACCGACAACATCCGCCAGACCATCAGCCAGACCAGCGCCACCCTGACCACGCTGATCGCCCTCATCGCCCTCATCTCCCTGATCGTCGGGGGCATAGGGGTGATGAACATCATGCTGGTCTCGGTCACCGAGCGCACCCGGGAGATAGGGGTGCGGATGGCGGTCGGCGCCCGGACCCGGGACATCCAGCAGCAGTTCCTCATTGAAGCCGTGCTGATCTGCCTGCTGGGGGGCCTGCTCGGCATCGCCCTCTCCCTGCTGCTGGGCCAGCTGTTCGACCACTTCAGCAGCGGCGTCCGGATGAGCTACTCCCTTGCCGCCATGGGAATAGCCTGCCTCTGCGCCAGCCTGATCGGGGTGATCTTCGGCTTCGCCCCGGCCCGACGGGCCGCCAGGCTGGATCCCATCCACGCACTGGAGCGCGAATAGCCCGCCTTGACGCCGGGGTGATGCCACCCCGACACCGGATCGGGGGCCGATGCCCGGCCCCGCCACCAAGCCTGAACGCCCGCTCTTCTTCCCAGACTGCGCGGGTTCTTTGACCGGGTCCCCAACCCGGTCTTTTTTTTTTGTCTCCCGCAAGGCCAACGAGAGAGCCGCCCGAAGGCGGCTCTCTTCATCACGGGCCAGGCGGTTATCCCGGGCCATCAGGCACCTATGATGCCGCCATCGTCCCGGGTGATACGCAACACGGCGGAGCGGGGAATGGCGGTGCCGCCGTCCGGGAAGTGGGAGGGCGCCCCCTCCTCCCCCGGGTGCTGCACCCCGACGAACATGGTGCGCCAATCCGGACTGAAGGTGAGACCCGTGATCTCGCAGGCCACGGGGCCGGTCAGGAAGCGGCGCACCTCGCCGCTCGCGGGATCGGCGCACAACATCTGGTTGTTGCCCATGCCGGCAAACTGCTTCTCGTTGGAGTAGTCGCCGTCCGTCTGGATCCAGAGCCGCCCCGCCTCGTCGAAGCCGATGCCGTCCGGGCTGTTGAACATGTTGTCCGGGTGGATGTTGGCGCTGCCCGCCATCAGCCCCTCCTTATGCACGCCGGGGTTGCCCGCCAGCAGGAAGAGATCCCACTCGAAGCTGTCGCTGCCGTGATCGTCCCCCATGGGGCGCCAGCGGATGATCTGGCCATAGGGGTTCTCGGCCCTGGGGTTGGCGCCGTCCAGGGGCTGATTCTCCTTGATGCCGCGGTTCTTGTTGTTGGTCAGGGTGCAGTAGATCTCGGCACGATGGGGATGCACGGCCACCCACTCGGGCCTGTCCATGGTGGTGGCGCCGAGCCGGGTCGCGGCCTCCCGGGCGAAGATGAGCACCTCCCCCTGATCGGCGAAGCCGTTCTCCCGGGTCAGACCGTGCTGGCCGTGCACCAGGGGCAGCCACAGGCCTGTGCCCTTGAGCTCCCCCTCCCTCGCCTCGAAACGGGCCACATAGAGGGTGCCCTCGTCCAGCAGATCCCGGTTCGCAGGGTCATTGCCCGGCGCCACCCTGTTCTTCGAGACGAAGCGATAGATGTGCTCCCCCCGCTCGTCGTCGCCGAGGTAGACCACGGCGCGGCCATCCTTGTTGACGGTGAAGGCCGCATTCTCGTGCTTGAAGCGGCCAAGGGCGGTGCGCTTCTTCGGGGTGGAGGCAGGATCCAGCGGATCGATTTCCACCACCCAGCCGAAGCGGTGCGGCTCGTTGGGGTGTCTGGCGAGGTCGAAGCGCTCGTCAAATTTGTGCCAGCCAAAGCCCGCATCCTCGGCGGCCAGGCCGTAGCGGGCGGCGCGCTTGTCCAGCACCGGCTTGCCCTCGCTGCCGAAGTAGCCGTTGAAGTTCTCCTCGCAGGTGAGGTAGGTGCCCCAGGGGGTCTGGCCGTTGGAGCAGTTGTTGAAGGTGCCAAGGGCAGTGCGCCCCTCGGGGTCGGCCTGGGTCTTGAGCAGGGCATGGCCCGCCGCCGGGCCGCTCAGGGTCATGGGGGTCGTGGCGGTGATGCGGCGGTTGAGGGCCCCCTTGGGGTTGGCCTGCCACTTGCCATCTTTGCGTACCAGCTCCACCAGGGAGACCCCGTGGGCCGCCTGGGCCTTGGCGACGGCGCCGGCACTGAGGGCCTTGCCGCCATCCGCAAACAGGTATTCGTAGTTGGTGTATTCGTTGTTGACGGCGAGCAGGGCGCGATCCGGGCCCAGGGAGAAGAAGCTCATGCCGTCGTTGTTGTCGCCAAACTGGCGGGACTGGGCCTTGGCATCGTTGTTCTGGCTGAAGGCGGGGGCGTCGGCAAACAGGGCATCCCCCCAGGCGATCAGCACCTCGGCCTTGTAGCCGGGCGGCACCACTATGGTGTCGGCCACCGAGGCGGGCACGGCCTGGAAGCCGAGCAGCGGCCGGGTGGCGGCGGCCACAGCCTGGGTCACCGGGCTCGCGGCGAAGAAGGCCACCATGCTGGCGGCACCCACCCCCTTGAGGAAACCACGGCGGCTCAGGCCCGCCTCGATGAGGCGGTTGAATTCCGGCTCCTGCTCGCGGGGATGGTTGGCGCTGTCTCTCTCGTCAAAACGGCTCATCGATTGTTCCTTGTCGTCTCTGCTGGCGTCATTGCGTAATCACTGCGTCCGGCCACAGCATGGGGGCACTTTATTAAACAAGGATGACAGTCGATGAGATAGCTCCCCGGTGTGACAAAGGGCGCCACCGTCCAAGAGAAGGGGCGGTGGACAGGAGTCCCACCGCCCCGAATAGAGACATGGCTGACCACGTCTAGCCACACTTCTTCAAGCTGATATGCCAGTTGGCACCGGATTGCACCTGATGTCTGGCGGCGAAGCTGTCCATGTTCAGGGCCACCGACACCTGCAACAGGCTGTTGAGGTAGACCAGGGGCTGGCCCTCCGGCACATCGCCAAAGCTGCTGACGTAGGGTGCCTTGCCCTCATATTTCAGCGCATCCCCTTCGCTGATCCTGATGCAGGCGTTGTCCCCCTTGTGGATGCCTGCCTTGGTCAGCAAGGTGTCATCGATGTTGGTCCAGACGTTGCCGTACTGCACATCCAGGATCGGGATGGTGCCCTTCAGGGTGCCATCCTGCTCGGCGACTGCCGGCTGATAGGGGATGGTCACCACCTCGGCGGGAAGCTCTGGCCCCACCTGCTCGAAGCTGATGGCTCCGGAGGCGAGACGGGCGCCGGTGTAGGCGTAGACGTCGCGGCCGTGGAAGGTGTAGGACTTCTCGGAGCCCTTGAGGCGGTTGGTCTTCTCGTCGATCTGGCGCACCGCCTCGATGCCGAAGTGCTCCGCCGCCAGGGTCAGGGTGCCGTTGTCCGGACTGACGATGTAGTGGCCGCTTCTGGTCTTGAGCACCACCGACTTGCGTTCGGTGCCGACGCCCGGATCCACCACGCTGACGAACACTGTGCCCTTGGGCCAGTACTGCAGTGTCTGATAGAGGCGGTAGGAGGCTTCCCAGATGTTGTAGGCCGGGATCTCGTGGGTCAGATCATGGAGCGGCAGGGTGCGGTCCACCCCGAAGGCGACCCCCTTCATGGCCGAGACGGCGCCATCCTTGAGCCCGAAGTCGGTCTGGAATACCAGGGCTTCGTTGGCGAAGGCGCCTGTTCCCACTAGAGAAAGGGCAAGCACGAGGGCGCGGGGGACGATACGAATATCCATGTCAGGGCTCCTTTGAAAGACGTTTGGACGTCCAGATTGCCATTCAGGAAATTCTTTGCAACCCCTGATGCCCGAATGGGGGGCGAAATGACTCGCCAATCCGGCCCGCACGGGTGTATCCATGGGCTATTCGCACGCAGGAGACCACGACATGACAGCACAGGGGCACGACACCGTATTGCTGAGCCTGGGTGACACCCAGAGCCGGGTACAGATCACCGGGGAGGGTGGCGCCAGCCAAGCATTTGCGCTGGCATTGGGCCTGGATGCCGTGACGCCCGGCCCCTTTCGCCGGGACCCGCCGACGCCCCTCGAACTGGAGCAAGCCATCATGGTGGTGGAGGATGTGCTGATGCCGCTCGCGGCGCTGATCCCGCCCCACCCCGTGCTGCACCTGCAAAGCCCCGTGCCCCTGGCCGAGGTGCTCGGCGGCCGGGTGCAGAGCAGGGAGATCGTCGAGCACCTGTTCGGCCAGCTGGCCGCCATGATGGAGGGGGATCCCCTCGCCTCCGCCCAGTTGCCGAGGGAGAGATGCGTGGCCGCCGCCCTGCTGATCCTGCGGGAATGGATGCACCACCTGGATGCCGGGAGCGTCGCCCTGGTCGACGAGTGACGGCCCCTCAGGCGGCGGGCTCGAAGCGCCGCCGCGACACCGCCCATGCCAACCAGAGGCTCGTCAGCGTGCTGCCGACGAAGAGCAGATCCAGCGCAACCCCAAGGCCGACCCCGTCGCTCACCCAGCCCAGCAACACGGGCACCCAGTTCGCCACATAGGCGATCACATAGAAGAGGGAGAGCAGCCGCGCATGGCTGGCTGCGGGGGCGATGCGGTTGACCAGGGTCGCACTCCCCACGAACACGGCCCCCTGGGCGTAACCCGCCACCAGCAGCCCCAACCCCGCCAGCCAGCTCGGTAGGCCGTGCACGGCCCCGGCAAAGAGCAGCACGCACAGCGCCAGTGCCAGCACGCCGCTTTGCAGGGTAAGGCGGGCATCCAGGCGGCGAGCCCAGAGCTGGCTGAGCCCGGAGACCACCAGGTAGGCCGCGACGAGATAACCGAACAGCCCCAGATCCCCCATGCCCAGCATCTCGCTCACCACCTTGGGACCGATGGCCAACAGGCTGGCCGCCACCGCCCAGGCGGTGAAGAGCGCCAGCGCGCAGAGGAAGAACCCGGCCCCCGTGGCCCTGAGCCCCTCCCCGAGTGATCCCCCGCCCTGGGGGCTTGTGGCTGGCGCCGCGCTTTTGGGCGCCTCTGGCCAGCTCAGCACCAGTCCCGCGATGGCGCAGCCCGCCATCCCCAGGATCAGCAGAAACGGCAGCGTGGTCGGATAGAGGTCCAGCTGCAACGCCAGCCCGCTGAACACGGGGCCGAGCGCCAGCCCGGCGGTGAAAGATAATGTGGCGTTCAGGGCCGCCCGCTTGCCGCCATCCTTCGGGCCGAAGCGCAGCAACGCCACGTTGGCGGCGCCGGTCAGGGTGCCCGTGCCGATCCCGGCCAGGACCCGCGCCAGCAGCAGGGTCCAGAAGCTGTCGGCCAGGGAGAAGAGCAGGGCCCCGCCCCCGACCGCCACCAGGGCCGGCAGGATCAGGGTGCGCAGATCCGCCACCCGTCCGGCCAGGTTGCCCACCCCGAACAGCGCGATCAGCACGCCCCCCGCATAGCCGCCATAGATGAGGGTGAGGCCGAGATCGCTCAGGGTCAGTGCCGCCTGGTAGCGGGGATAGAGCGGGGTGGGCACGCTGCTGTTGAGCAGGGCCGACATCAGGGCCAAGGAGAGAAACCAGAGCAGGCGAGGACGCACCGCCAGAGCGTGATCGGAAGAGGGGGCGCTTGGGGACGGCATAGAGACTCCAGTGACAGACGAACGAACCGCAATCGGGGGCGCCATGATAGCGGCCCAGCCTGACCCGGGCTGCGGCAGTTCTGCATCACGCCGCCTCATTTGTGCATCACTCCGGGGGTTGCACGCCCCGCCGGCCGGGCAGCCACCAGTTCAGGCGAGGCCCTGACCCTGGCACACCCCGGCCCTGGCGCCCCTTGTGCTGCCGTCCCCGCTGGCATCTAATATCGCGGCGCCAATCGGGCGTCCTGCTTGAGTGAGGAGCAAGCATGATCAACTGGGACGATGCCCGCTTCTTTCTGGCCCTCGCCAGGCGAGGCAGCCTGCGCCAGGCCGGACTCGAGCTCGGGGTGGATCAGGCCACCGTCGGGCGGCGGATCACCCTGCTCGAGCAGCAACTGGGGGCCAAGCTGTTTATCCGCACCCCCAGACACTATCGCCCCAGCCCCCTCGGAGAGGCGCTGCTGCCCCAGGCACAGGCCATGGCGCAGGCGGCGCTGGCCATGATGCGCACCGCGAGCCTGGGGGAGCTGGAGGGGGAGCTCTGCATCGCCACCACGGACACCCTGGCCCAGGGCTTCGTGCTGCCGGCCTTCAGCCTGCTGCGCCAGCGCCACCCCGGCATCCGCCTCAAGCTGCTGACGGCCGTCAGCGTCAGCGACATCCCCAATCAGGAGGCGGACCTCGCCATTCGCAGCGTGCGCCCGGAGCAGGGGGATCTCGTGGTCAAGCGCCTCGCCACCATCAAGATGGGGCTCTATGCCTCCCCCGACTACCTGGCCCGGCGCGGCACGCCCCACAATGGCCAGGCACTGCACGATCACGACCTGCTGCTGTTTCCCAGGGAGCTCGTCGCCCGCCACTGGCACAGTCTGTGCGGGGAGCCGCTCCACGAGCCCAACGTGGTCCTGCAGAGCAATGCCCAGCTGGTGCTGATGGCGGCCGCCCGGCAGGGGCTCGGCATCGCCCTGCTCTCCACCTTCCTCGCCGAGGAGGACCCCGCCCTGGTGCGCCTGCTGCCCGGCCAGCACGACCCCATCGATATCTGGATGGTGCTGCACCCGGATGTGCAGAAGACGGGCCGCATGCGGGCCCTGGTGGCGGCGCTGGAGGAGGTGTTCCAGTCCCAGCAGGCATCACAGCCCCCGGCAGCACTCTGAATCCCGACTCATCGCCAGGACATACAAGGGACGCCGGGAGCCAGCGTCTATGATGCTGACATGAGCGGTACGGTGTGCATGCCGGCAGCGCCCAGGTTTGTCTGGTGATGCCGGACGACATCGGTTACAACACTAGGTTCTCTTTTCATCCTGGAACGTCACGGAATGGTCGTCTCACTGCTGCGCAGCCTACCCCGCCACTGGCTCAACCGATTTGGTTGGCTCTGTCTGGCGCTGACAGGGCTCGTGATGGTGTTCTATTACACCTATCTCGGCCTCAGGCACGACATGGAGCTCATCACCGCCAAACAGCCCAACCTGTTTGCGGTGTTCTACGAGCGGGCCCGCATCCTGGAGCCGGAAAAACTGGCTCGCTTCATCGACGACAGCCGCATCAAGACGCCCATCTTCAGCGAGAACGGGGATGCGACGGCCTATGCCTATGGGTATTATCTCGCCACCCAGGAGCGCATGGCGGTCATTCCCATGTTGCCGCCCGCCAGCCAGATGCTGGCCGCCTACCAATATGTCCTCTCCAACCCCAAGGTGCTGAACCTCTACGCCTTCTATGACGATCGCCGCATGCTCGGCATGGTCGCCAACAAAGAGATGCTTCCGCCCCGGCTGCTGCCGGTCAACACCCGTCTCGATGAGATCGAGCCCTGGAACCACTATTTCGGCTGTGCCGCCTTCGCCTCCACCCACGCCCCCTGCAGTACAGATGAGGCCTGGGTCTCCGATATTTACACCGACACCTTCACCGGGCGGCAGAACATCACCCTCTACTTCCCCTTCGTCTATTACGACCCGGCGATAAAGGACTACCGCCATGGATTGACGGGCATCGACATCGACGTCGACAAAGCGTTCAAGGACGTGTTGCGCCCCTTCGAGCACCTCAATCCGACCCGCGTCGTCATCTCCTTCGAGGAGGCCGAGCCCTGCCGCCCGTTCCACCTCTGCCTGAGCACTCCCTTCATGCGCACCAAGGCGGGGTCGATGCTCCATCTCAAGTGGTCCTATGCCTACGGCGACTTCCTGTGGCGAGTGGTGTTCTACGGCCCCGCCTTCAAGCTCTATGTGATCGCCATGTTGCTGCTTATGCTGACGGGGCAGCGCCTCTATACCCGCCTGCGCACCCTGGCCCAGACCGACCCCCTGACCCGGCTGCCGAGGCGGGAGATCCTGGACGAGGCTCTGCTCAAGGAGCACGACTGCCTGATGATCCTGGACATCGACAACTTCAAGTCCATCAATGACACCCACGGTCACGGGGTGGGGGACATGGCGCTCATCGCCTTCGCCCGCCACCTCAAGGCTAATGTGCGCAAGGGAGACTGCGCCATCCGCTGGGGCGGCGAGGAGTTCATCGTGCTGTTCAACGGGGTGGAGAATGACGAGATGATGCTCCACTCGGCCAAGCGCCTGCTGGGCAACTCCTTGCAAATCCCCGAACTGCCCGCCCCCATCACCTTCTCTGCCGGCCTCGTCCGCCTGCGCGACTACATGACGGTCACCGAGGCAGTGCATCTGGCCGACGAACTGCTCTATCACGTCAAACAGAACGGCAAGCACAATATCGCCTGGTACGAGGGGCAGGGGATCCGGCTTGTCCGGGATCCCTCAGACCTGTCGGCTTCTGCCGATGAGGCACCTCTGTTACCATCCCGGCCACGATGACTGTTTCCATCGCGGCGCGGCCGCGATAACCCTATCTGGTGCCCCTATGTCCATTGCCTCCTTTGCCGACCTGGCCCTCTCCCCCTCCCTGCAGCAGACCCTGAGTGAACTTGGTTACGCGGCGCCGACCCCCATTCAGGCCAGCGCCATCCCGGTCATTCTGGCGGGGCGGGATCTGCTGGCCGGCGCCCAGACCGGCACCGGCAAGACTGCCGCCTTCGTGCTGCCGCTGATTGAGCAGTTGCAAACGATGCCCGTCGGCGAAACCCGCCCGGTGCGCGCCCTGGTGCTGGTGCCAACCCGCGAGCTGGCGGTGCAGGTGCAAGAGAGCGTCGCGCGCTACGCCAGGGGCTCCAGCCTCACCAGCACGCTCGTCTACGGCGGGGTCAGCATCGCCGCCCAGGTGGAGGCACTCAAATCGGGCGTGGATATCCTGATCGCCACCCCGGGCCGTCTGCTCGATCACCTGCGCCACGGGGCGGTGAGCCTCGGCGCCGTGGCCCACCTGGTGTTTGACGAGGCGGACCGCATGCTCGACATGGGCTTTATGGACGAGATCACCGCGCTACTGAAGCACCTGCCAGAGGATCGCCAGACCCTGCTCTTCTCGGCCACCTGCGACGACAACCTGTTTGCGCTCAGCAAGGTATTGCTGCGCGACCCCGAGCTTATCGAAGTGGCGCCGCACAACACCACGGCGGCCGAGGTGGAGCAGCGGGTCTATGCGGTGGACGCTGAGCGCAAGGTGGAACTGATCGAACACCTTATCAAGGTGAAGGGGTGGGCGCCGGCGCTCATCTTCAGCCGCACCCGCCAGGGGGCCGACAAGCTGGCCCAGCAGCTTGGCAAGGGGAGCATCAACGTGCTCGCCTTCCACGGGGACCTGTCCCAGAGCGCGCGGGAGAAAGTGTTGATCGAGTTTCGCGCCGGCACCCTGCAGGCCCTGGTGGCCACCGACGTGGCGGCCCGCGGCCTCGACATCAGCGATCTCAACTATGTGATCAACGTGGAGTTTCCGCATCAGGCCGAGGACTACGTGCACCGCATCGGGCGCACCGGCCGCGCCGGCAACAAGGGGCTGGCCGTGACCCTGTTCAGCCCGGAGGACACGCCACTGCTGGAGAAGGTGGAGGCGGTGCTCGACACCCGGCTGCCCCAGCAGTGGTTCCCGGGCTTCGAACCGGATCTCACCCGCGAGGCCCCCGTCTCGCGTCGCAACAGCAAGGGCGCCCAGAAGCAGAAGGCCAGGCAGCAGGCCCTCGGTGCCAGGGGCAAGCGACGCTGAGACCCGCCTGCCCCCTGCTCCGCCGGGGGGCTTTCAGGGGGCCAGCCCCTTGTTTCCTCCCGTCCCGCCCTTGCCACAATCTGCTACAAAAGAGGTAGTGCAAGGGCACACTTTCGCCACAAAGCGGGTGTGCAATAGGGACATGGACAAGGAGGACACCATGAAACCCGCCACCCTCGCCTGGACCCTGCCCCTGATCCTCACCCTGCTCTGGCTGTTTGGCCTTGCGCAGTGGCCCACCGGCATCTGGCCCTGGCGCCATGAACTGTTGATCCTGACCGGCGTGCTTGGCCTCGGCGCCATGACCCTCTCCCTGCTGTTGGCCCTGCGCCTGCCCAGGCTCGAAGCCTGGTGCGGGGGGCTGGATCGCATGCTGCGCCTGCACCGGACCAGCGCCCTCTGGGCCACCGGCACCCTGGTGGCCCACTGGCTGCTGGTCGAAGCGCCCAAATGGGCCGTCTCCGCAGGCTGGCTGGCCCGGCCAGCGCGCCGCGGAGCCGGAGCCGGAGCCGGAGCCGGAGCCGGAGCCGGCCACGATGCCCTCTGGCACGAACTCGGCAATACCCTGGGCGAGTGGGGCTTCTATCTGCTGCTGGCCCTGGTGGTGGTGAGCCTGCTGGCGGTGGTGCGCTACGAGCGCTTCAAGGTGGTTCACCGGCTGGCCCCGGTCATCTATCTGATGGGCTGGGTGCACGGGCTCTGCCTGCTGCCGGGCATAGGCGCCCTGACCCCGGTCGGCCTGACCCTGCTTGTCGGCGGCGGGGTGGGAGCCCTGGGGGCGCTCTACTCCCTCTCTGGCCGGGTGGGGCGCGACCAGCGCCACCACGGGACCGTGAGCGCCCTCTCCCCTCTGGACGATCGCACCCTGGAGATCCGGGTCGACCTGGCCACCCCTCTCGCTCACTACCGCCCGGGGCAGTTCGCCTTCTTCGACTTCGCCGGGCGCGGCGAGCCCCACCCCTACACCCTGGTGGACGTCTCGGCGGACCGCCGCACACTGACCCTGGCGGTACGCGCCCTCGGGGATCACACCCGCTGGCTGCACCAGCACCTCAAGGCGGGGGATGCCGTCACCGTCACCGGCCCCTATGGCGCCTTCGCGCTCCCGGATCCTGCCCCCGCGCTCTGGGTGGGGGCCGGCATCGGCATCACCCCCTTCGTCGCCTGGCTGGAGGCCCTGGTACGTCGCGGCGAAAAACGCCCCGGCACCACCTTGCTGCAATGCGCCCCCACCGCCGAGGCCGCCCCCTATCACGGCCGCCTCGCCGAGCTGTGCCGCCGGGCCGGGGTCGATTACCGCCTGCACCTGGAGGCCGAGCGCGGCCGACTGGATCTGGCCGCCCTGGGCAAACGCCAGCACACCCCGGTGTGGTTCTGCGGCCCCGAGCCCATGGCCCACACCCTGGATGCCCATCTGACATCGCCGCTGCACCGGGAGCTGTTCCGCTTTCGCTGACAGGCCAGCCCGGCGCGTTCAGTCATTGGCCTGATATTAGGGGAACTGGGAGACAGGCGGGCACGGGCCCCCTTGAGCGGGCCACGCCCCCGCCGCCCGCACGCTGCCGCCCCAGAAACTCGCCACCAGTATCAGGGCCCCGGCCAGCCCGTATTTGATCCAGGATTTCATCGTCTCGCGCCCCTCTCTTTGGCCCTCGCCACCCTGTGGCAAGCAGACCCATTTATCAGTGGGCAAAAGATAGAAGGGCTTTGTGAGGAAAAAATGAGGCTGTGTGAAGCCAGGGTGAAGTCGGGGGACGTCAGGAAAAATCAGCAGCGAGTCACGACAAAGATGGCGGTTGGCAATGCGGGGAATGGCGAGAGGTAAAGACTCGACATACGCAATCAACGCCTGATGTAGGGACGATTAGCGCAGCGTAATCGTCCGCATACCGCCGTGCACCGAGTCATGGCAAGACAGGCAGGAAACTTTGGACAACTGCGGACTCTCGGCCCCCATTCACGATCGTCCGAATACGCTTTGCTATTCGAACCTACAACTCAGATAGCGCCCCCTCACCCTCTCCCAAGGGAGAGGGGATGGCCCGTCCCAATTCCAAGCCCGGTTGCCAGACCAAATCAGAGGCGCATATTTGCTCCCTTCTCCCCTTGCGGGAGAAGGGCTGGGGATGAGGGGGAGGTAACAATAAATCCCATAATGTAGGGTCGATTAGCGCAGCGTAATCGTCCGTTTATCGCCACGCATCGAGTCATGGCAAGGCCAACAGGAAACTCTGAATATCACCTGCTTCTCGGCCACGACCTGTCCGCGATCGTCTGAATACGATTCACTATTCGAACCCATGGCACTAACTGTGAAGACAATCATGCAAGCTAAACAATGCTCAATCTATCCCGACAATAGATTAGAAAACAAATATGAAATCATATTATGATGCATGAAATTACTCACTAAAACGTGCAGGTACGGTGATGAAGAAAGAAACTTTCTACAAATACAGGGCGATGAATACTAACCTAATAGAATCTCTTTGTTGGGATAAAATATTTTATGCTTCACCCGCCACCTTTAATGACCCACTTGACTGCAAAATGTTCTCCATTGAGAATAATTCTTCAATTGAAGAGCTAAGAAAGATATATGCTAGGCTAAAGTTTCCTAGAACACTTAAAAATGCAGAACAGAACATTAGAGGTAAAGACATTGAAGCAAAAATAAAACCCTTACTAGAAGAAATGGCAAAATCTATAATAATAGATGACTTAAATAGAATGAGTTATAACTCAACCGATCCAGAGTATACCTGTACACCGGAGGATGCTGAAACTGGAATATTAACTTCAAATATACTTTCAGAGTTAAGGGAACATTACAGTAGAGGTGTTTTCTGTTTTTCGAAAGATGGGAAAAACATGCTAATGTGGAGCCATTATGGTGATGAACATAAAGGTATCTGTATTGGATATAGCGATAATAGAAAGCCTGTTCCTGATATCAAGCCTGTGATATATGGCAAGCATGGCGTGATAAAAACATCATCACTTTACAATGCATTTGTTAAAAATGATAAAGATGAACAAACCATCATAGAAAATGAAATCCTCTTAAAGAAAAGCAGAACGTGGAAATATGAAAAAGAATACAGACTGATAAGTAACATTGGTCTTCAAGACTCGCCCCTAATGTTAGAGGAAATCACGTTTGGTCTCCGATGCCCAGCTGAAATAAGGCATGCGATTATAAAAATGATGGATGGTCGACAACCAAGTATAAAGTACTATGAAATGGTATTAACAAACAAAAATGCAGGCCTAATTAAAAAACCTTACAACGAAAATTGCGAGTGGAGCGTCCACTTACCCAAGGTAGCATATTCAGGCGTGGAAATTTTTGGTGAACATAAGATGGAAATACCGAACCAATAACACATTTAAATAAAAACCACCCGTATAACGGGTGGTTTTTTCATTATCTTCGGATAAACCAGAGAGATTTAACTCACCACACAAATCAAGCCAACGGCGGCGTCCGTGGCGGCACCAGTCGCTTGCTGCCGGTGGACTCGAAGGCCGAGGCAAAGCGCAGCAGCTTGTTGTCGTCATAGGCGCGACCGGCGAAGGTCAGCCCCACCGGCATACCGATATCGGCCATCACACCCATGGGGACGGTGACGGTCGGCACACCGAGATGGCGAATGGCGAGGTTGCCGTTGGCAACCCAGATGCCGTTGCTCCAGGCGATGTCGGCGGAGGCCGGATTCACGTCCGCATCGGCGGGACCCACGTCGGCCACGGTCGGGAACAGCACGGCGTCGAGCTTGAGCCCGTCCATCCAGTCCTCCAGATCCAGCTTGCGGGTCTTTTCCAGACCGCGCAGGCCGTCCGGCACAGTGGCGATCTCGTCCCAGGATTTCAGGCCGCGCTTGGCCATATTGACGTACTCGTCCATACCGGCCGCCAGATCCCCCTCTCGGTTTGGCAGGGTGCCCGGATCGTGGGGGAAGATCTTGGGCCCATCGACATCCTCAAGCTTATTGAGCTTGGGGTCGCCGTTGGCACGCAGGAAGTCGTCGAAGGCCCAGCCGGAGAGCTCCCACAGCTCGTCGTTGAGGAACTCAGGGCTCACGATGCCGCGATTGAACACGGTCGGCGCGCCGGGTCTGTCCCCTTCGCAGTTGGAGACCAGCGGGAAGTCCACCTCGATGACTTCGGCGCCCGCGGCTTCCAGTGCCTGACGGGCCTGTTCCCACAGGGCAATCACGGAGTCGCGAGTCTGGATGCGCTGACCGGTCGGGCCGCCGATGCCGGGGCTGTCGCTGGTGCCGGCCAGTTCATCCTTGTTGATAAACATGCGCGGCACGCCGAGGCGCTTGCCCTTGAGGGCGGAGGCACCGGCGGCCAGATCCAGATAGGAAGCCGGACGCACCTCGGAGGCCTTGGGCAGTTGCACCCAGGGCTGCATGCGCCAGAGATCACCGCGAGTCTCGGCATCGTCGGCGACGACTACATCCAGCACTTCCAAAAGGTCTGTCATGGTGCGGGCGTAGGGCACGACGACGTCCATGGTCGGGGTCAGGGGCCAGTTGCCGCGCACCGAAATCACGCCACGGGACGGGGTGTAGGCACACAGACCGTTGTTGGAGGCAGGGCCCCGGCCGCTCGACCAGGTTTCTTCCGCCAGACCGAAGGCGGAGAAGCTGGCGGCGGTGGCGGTACCGGCACCGTTGGAGGAGCCGGAGGCAAAGGGCGCGGTCAGGTAGTCGGCGTTGTAGGGGCTCTCGGCACGGCCATAGACGCCGCGCTGCATGCCGCCATTGGCCATCGGCGGCATATTGGTCTTGCCCAGGCAGATGGCACCGGCGGCGCGCAGGCGCTCCACGGTAAAGGCGTCGCGCTGGGCCACCAGATCCTTGAAGGCCGGGCTGCCGGAGGCGGCAGTCAGCCCCTTGACCAGGTAGCTGTCTTTGGCGGTGTAGGGAATGCCGTCCAGCGGCCCCAGGGTTTCACCACGGGCGCGGCGGGCATCGGAAGCCTCGGCCTCTTTCAGCGCATCGGGGTTGCGCACCACGACGGCGTTAAGTTTGGTGTCTGTCTCGGGGCCGTCATAGGCCTCGATACGGGCCAGATAGGCCTTGACCAGTTCGACCGCGGTGGTGCGGCCGGATTCGAGTGCGGCACGCAGCTCGGCGATGGAAACCTCGGTCACTTCGATCATTTTTGGGATCTCCTGCAATAGGGTGACGGTGTCAGGATATGGGCCGCACGGGGATGGCTTGGCGCCGTGAGGCAGTGGTCGCAGCGGCTGCTCTGCCGATGCGACCACGATAGCAATCAGCGCCCCCCAAGACCGGGGGGCGTTACCCGGCGGCTTATTGGCCGGAGGGGATCTGCTGGGTGATGCAGTGGATATTGCCACCCCCCAGCAGGATCTCGCGGGCCGGCACGCCGACCACTTTGTGCTCCGGGAAGATCTCCTCCAGGATGCGCTGGGCCTCGCCGTCGGTGGCGGCATCCAGCAGCGGGTAGACGATGCGATCGTTGGTGATGAGGAAGTTCACGTAGGAACCGGCCAGGCGGCCTTCGGCCTCGCGCGGTACACCGGTGCCGCTCTCGACGCCGGCGGATTCCTCTTCGGTGCAGAACAGCGGGCCCGGCTGGGGCAGCTTCCACACCTTCAGCTTGCGCCCCTTGGCGTCCACGGCGGCCTCGAGCACCTTGAGGGCGGCCAGGGAGCGGGCGTACTGGGGATCGGTCTCGTCGTCGGTCCAGTGCAGGGCCACTTCACCCGGGCGCACGAAGCAGCACATGTTGTCGATGTGGCCGTCGGTCTCGTCCATGTAGACGCCTTCGTCCAGCCAGATAAAGCTGGTGACGCCCAGATAGTCGCGCAGGTGAGCTTCAATCTGCGCCTTGGTGAGATCCGGGTTGCGGTTCTCGTTGAGCAGGCACTCGGCGGTGGTCATGCAGGTGCCTTCGCCGTCCACGTGGATGGAGCCCCCTTCCAGGATCAGCGGCGCGTCGTAGCGATCCATACCGTGCTGTTCCAGCATCTGGGCCGCCACTTTCTCGTCCTGATCCCAGGGATAGTAGAGGCCGCCCTTGTGGCCGCCCCAGGCGTTGAAGCCCCAGTCCACCCCGCGGCACTCGCCGGCGGCGTTGGTGACCACGGTCGGGCCGCTGTCGCGGGCCCAGCAGTCATCGCTGTTCATCTCGACCAGGGTGACGTGGGCCGGCATCACGGCGCGGGCCTGCTCCATGAACTGGGCCGGCACCCCCATAAAGACCGGGGTGGCGCCACCGATGGCATCCGCGACCTTGGCGAAGGTGGCTTGCGCGAAGCGGCCGGCGCCCCGCCAGTTGTCCGGACGGAACGGCCAGATCATCCAGACGGCCTGCTGGTGCGCCCACTCGGCGGGCATGGTGAAGCCGTCGGCGGCCGGCGTGGTGTTCATGGTCTTGATGCTCATCGCAAGGCTCCTTGCATGGATTGAGGCCCCCGGATTGAGACGGGAACCCTGGAAAAATAAGAGTGAGCCGCAGTGTAAGAAGTTGCGCGCCCATCCATCAAATGAATAGGATGGATTGTCCCATAGATACGGCGAATAATCCCCCCATGAAACTGCACCAGCTCGACCTCAATCTGCTGCTCGCCTTTGACGCCCTGATGACGCAAGGCAGCGTGACCCGCGCCGCCGAATCGCTCTTCGTCAGCCAGCCCGCCATGAGCCACGCGCTCAATCGCCTGCGCACCTTCTTCGACGACCCGCTCCTGGTGCGCACCCCCCAGGGGATGTTGCCGACCGCCCGCGCCCAGCGTCTGCACCTGGGGGTGCAGCAGGCGCTGCGGCTGCTGGAGCAGCAGCTCAGCGAGGAGGACGAGTTCGACCCGCGCCATTCGAAGCGGCGCTTCGTGCTCTGCACCACGGACTACGTAGAGTGCGTGCTGATCCCGCCCCTTATCCAGCGCCTCAGGGGGCTGGCGCCGGGCGTCACCATCGAGATCCGCATCCTGCGCGACACCCTGCCGGAGGCGGAGCTGGCGAGCGGCGAGATAGACCTGGTGCTGGGATTCGACGAGTACATGCAGGTGCCGGGGTATCTGGGCAAGGAGACCTGGCTCACCGAGCCCCTGGCCGGGCTGGTGCGCGACACCCTGCCCCTGGCGCAGGAGCGCATCACGCTGGCGCAGCTGATCGAGATGCCCCACGTGTTCCACTCGCCGCTCGGCACCTCGGAGGCGAGCCTGGATCGCTACCTCAAGAGCCTGGGTTTTGGCCGCACCATCTCGGTCAACAGCCAGAGCTATATGTCCGCCGCCGCCATCGTGAGCCAGAGCGATCACCTGCTGGTGCTGCCGAGCATGGTGGCCGAGCTGCTCGCCCACCACTGGCCGCTCAAGAGCCTGCCCCTGCCCGAGGACGTGCCGGACTACCACCTCAACTGCGTCTGGCACCCGGTTCATGCGCAGCAGCCTGCATTGATCTGGCTGAAAGCGCTGATGAGGGAGTTGGTCAATCAGGAGTAACCCCCTGCGTCTGGCATGCCAGGTACCACGCGCAGCAGCCTGCCTTGATCTGGCTGAAAGCGTTGATAAGGGAGCTGGTCAATCAGGAACCGAGTTAGCCCAACAGACTGCATCTGGCATACCGCATGCGGGTATCCTGGCGGGCCTAGTGCAAAGAGGGATAGAGGGGAGCAACCGGAAAAGGAGCGGCGGCGCCCGGGGCACCGCCGCTGATGCCGTGATAGCCAAAGGATTAGCGGGCCTCGCTGGCCGCCTCCAGTTCGCCACAGGCGATGGCGGCCAGCAGGCGGCCATGATCCTCCCGGGTGCGCTCTCCATAGGCCACCGCGAACTCGGTAATGGCCTCGTCCATCACGTCCGACTTGCCGAGATAGCCGGCGATCCGCGCCGCATCCCCGGACTTGGCATGGGCCAGGGCCAGCGCCCAGCCGCAGAGCTGGCAATATTCCACGAAATGGCGGGGCTTGACCGTGCCTGGGGTCAGTTCCATGCCCCCCTTCATGTCCCGCAACTGGCGCACGTAGTAGTGGCGTTCCCGCAGCTCGCACCAGCCGAGGAAGATATCCGGCGAGCCCTGGATCATCCGCTGCCCCCTGACCACCCGCTGCCCCTGGTTGCCGCTGTCATCCTCGGAGGTGAAATAGGGGGCCAGCACCGAGGGCTGGGCCTCCTTGACCTGCAGGAACAGCGGGTCGTCGTCGTCGGCCCCCGTCATCAGGATCACCCAGCACCGGGTGCCCACGCTGCCGACCCCGACCACCTTGCGGGCCACGTCGACCACGCGATAGCGCTTGAGCAGGATGCGCCTGTCGGCCGGCAGGGAAGCCAGATAGGCCTCCAGCAGATCGCCGAGCACCACATCGATGGGCTCGCCGTTCTCGGTGTGGGTTTCACGGATGACGAAGGGGTGGAGCTCGCGGATCCTGTGCTGATCGTCCACCAGATCCGTCATCTTGCCGAGCACCTGCAGGTGGTTGCGCCCCCTGGCCTTGGCGAAGGCGGCTTCGACGCTGCGGTGGGCATCTTCGGAGAAGGCGTGAAGGACGGAGGCCTGATCGATGCGATCGTACCAGACATGCATGAAGCCCATCTTGCCGTACTCCCGCATCCGGGTGCGGTATCCGCTCACTATCATCCTGGCCGCCTCCCGCTGGCGGGCGGCGCTGGCCCCGAGGTAGTCCGCCGCCACCAGGGCACTCGTGGCGAGGCGCTTGAGATCCCACTCCCAGGGCCCGATGTGGGTCTCGTCGAAGTCATTGATGGCCAGCACCAGATTGCGCTCGGCACTCGCATAGAGGCCGATGTTGGCCACGTGCATGTCACCGCAGGCCTGCACCATGAGCCCGGTTCTCGGGGTGTCCACCAGATCGGACGCCATGATGGCCGCCGCCCCCCGCAGGAAGGCGAAGGGGGACTCCTGCATTCGGGCGTGACGCACCGGCACCAGCCACTGCACCCGGGTGGCGGCCTGGGCCTTGAGCACGGCAATGGGATCCCGTCCCGGATGGGGGGCTGGCAACAGGGAATGGGATTCACGAGGAACGTGTTCACGCAGCGCCTTGCCGGCGGCAAAGCGCTCTTCGATGGAGAGGCGCGGCGACGTGAAGTGCAGCAGCATCGCCTGTGACTTGGACTTTTTGGGCATTTCATCTTCCTCCACGGGATCCCCCCATCAAGATGGAAGAGGGGCGCCGCAAGGGCAAGGGGGAAGAGGAAAAATGAGCGGTAGAATAACGCGTTAGCGTGTTCTGGGCAGGGCGGCCATCACCTGGTTGACGACCCCCTCCAGCAGGGCGCGATCGGGGTGACACTGGGCGAAGGTGATCAGCCCCTGGATATTGACCTGCAGGAAGGCGGTCAGGGTGGGCACGTCGCACCCGGCCACCAGCTCCCCCTGCTCGCTCGCCTGGCCCAGCAGCCAGGCCAGGTCGCTTTCCAGCTCCCCATAGATGGCCTTGAAGCGCTGGTGCAGCTCTTCATCCTGTGCCGCCAGCTCCATCAGGGTGCGGGTCACCAGGCAGGTGCCGCAGAGGGCATCGTCCACCAGCCGGGTGAAGTAGGCGTGCAGCCCGACCAGCGGACTCCCCTGTGCAAAACAGCTGCGACGCAGGGAACCCTTCTCCTCCACGTAGTGATCCACCGCCGCCAGCAGCAGGCCGCGCTTGTTGCCAAAGGCCGCGTAGAGGCTGCCCGGGTGCAGACCGGTCGCCGCCACCAGCTCCTGCATGGTGGTCTTGGCATACCCTTTGGCGCGAAACGCCTCCATGGCGCTTCGCAGGACAAACGCCCGATCGTATTCGGCAGTGCGCATGGGGTCTCCGTTGGCTATGGTCCCGCAGGACGGTGAAAAACAGGGCGGCAAGTTTACCCCAGCAGACCTGTCCAATCCATGTTGAATGCTTGCTCAAAAAAGACTTGCACACAAACCAAAAAACGTCTTGAATGCGCATTCAAGAATCATCCCCTCAGGACAGACGACCATGGATACCCTGTTTCAGCCGTACCGCCTCAACGACACTCTCACCCTCGCGAACCGTTTCATGATGGCTCCCCTCACCCGCTGCATGGCGGGCCCGGGACTGGTGCCGACCGAACAGATGGCCGCCTACTACGGCCGCCGCGCCGACATCGGCCTCATCATCTCCGAAGCGACCATCATTCGTCCGGACGGCCAGGGCTACCCCAACACGCCGGGGCTCTACAGCGCCGAGCAGATCGAAGGATGGAAGAAGGTAACCGGCGCCGTGCACGCCAACGGCGGCAAGATCTTCGCCCAGCTGTGGCACGTGGGCCGTCTCTCCCACCCCTTCTTCCACAATGCCGAGGTGCTGGCCCCCTCCGCCGTCGCCCATGAAGGCACTGTGCCGCGCATGCGCGACCTGGTCTACCAGGTGCCCCGCGCCCTGACCGAGAGCGAGATTGCCCGGCTGGTCGAGGATTACGCCCAGGCCGCCGCCAACGCCATCGAGGCGGGCTTCGACGGGGTGGAGATCCACGGTGCCAACGGCTACCTCATCGATCAGTTCCTGCACCACTCAAGCAACCTGCGCACCGACAGCTACGGCGGCAGCCCCGAGAAGATGAGCCGCTTCGCCCTGGAGGTGGTGGATGCCATCGCCGCCCGCATCGGCGGGGATCGCACCGGCCTTCGCCTCTCCCCCGGTGCCTACGTGCACCTGGAAGGGGATGCGCGGGATCGCGCCGTGTTCGACCACCTGCTGGCCGAGCTGAACCAGCGCACCCTGGCCTATGTGCACCTCGGCATCTTCGACGACAGCCTCACCTTCGACTATCTGGATGGCCGCGCCTCCGACTACCTGCGTGCCCGCTACGACGGCCACCTGGTCGGGGTGGGCAACTACAGCGCCGAGACCGCGCTCGATGCCATCAAGGCCGAGCGCTTCGATCTCATCGCCATCGGTCGCCCGCTCATCGCCAACCCGGACTACCTCGCCAAGGTGAAGAAGGGGGAGGCGCTGACGCCCTATGCCGACACCATGCTGGCGGAACTGGTATAAGCCACGCCCAGACACCGCTCCGCAGCCGACACCTGGCTGGCTAAGCGGGTGTGGCGGGCAACGTCACTGACCAAGGATGGGATCCGCGCCCCGGCGCGGGTTTCCAATGTTTGGGCCCCCTCCCGGGCCCTTTTTTCTGCCCGTTTTTCTCCGCCCGTTCGCCCCCTTCTGCCCACCGAAAAAATAGTTGTCACAAACAACCAAAAGGCTATATTGGTTGCGCATCACAACCAACATCACCAGAAGGACACTCATCCATGGATCCCCGTCCCCTGCGCGCCCTGTCACGGGAATTGGTACGCGAACTCGGCATGCTCTCCCAACAGTGTGGCTCCCTGGCCCTCAGCCCCCTGGAAGCCCACCTGCTGATTGAGCTGGAAAACGGCCCCGCCACCAACCAGCAGTTGGCCGAGCGCCTTCGCATCGACAAATCCAACGCCAGCCGCCCCCTGGCCCGCCTCGCCGAGCGGGGGCTCATCGCCTGGCAGCCCCACCCCTCGGACGGGCGCAGCAAGGAGGCCACCCTCACCGAACAGGGCGCGGCACAGCTCGAGGAGCTGCACCGGCAGATGGACGAGACCATGGCGGGCGCCCTGGCCCAGCTCTCCCCCGCAGAGTGCGAGCAGATCTGGGAGGGGATGCGACTCTATCGCAGCGCCCTCTCCCGCGCCCGCCGTCAGCACGGCTACCTCATCCGCCCCATCCGGGCCGACGACGATCCCCGGATCGCCGCCGTGGTGCGCGCCGTCTCCGCCGAATACGGCCTCACCGCCGACAAGGGCTATGGGGTGGCGGATCCCAACCTCGACTTCCTCCACGAGACCTATCAGGGGGAGCGCAGCCGCTACTGGGTGATCGAGGGGCCTGACGGCAGCATTCTCGGCGGCGGCGGCATAGCGCCGCTGGCGGGGGCACCGGATGTGTGCGAGTTGCAGAAGATGTACTTCCTGCCCGCCCTGCGGGGGCTCGGGCTGGGGCGGCGCCTGGTGCTGCAGGCCCTGGCCGAGGCGCGCATCCTGGGTTATCAGCGCTGCTATCTGGAGACCACCGCCGTGCTACGCGAGGCCACCAGCCTCTACGAATCCCTGGGCTTCGAACACCTGCCGGGGCCCCTGGGCTGCACCGGTCACGACGCCTGCGAGATCTGCATGGTGCTGGCACTCGACGGGCAGGAGGCAATATGAATGAACCGACACGGCTCTCTGCCGGCATACGGGATGTCAGCTTCGGCGAACGGGTGAGGCTGGTTGAACCCGTCAATCTCTACGGCTGCACCCTGGCTGACGATGTCTTTGTCGGCCCCTTCGTGGAAATACAGTCGAACGTCTCCATCGGGCGTGCAACCCGCATCCAGTCCCACAGCTTCATCTGCGAGCATGTGACCATAGGGGAGCGCTGCTTCATCGGCCACGGCGTCATGTTTGCCAATGACCTCTTTCAAGGTGGCGCCCCCGACCCGGATCCCGCCAGCTGGGGCCGCACCCACATCGGGGACAATGTATCCATCGGTTCAAACGCCACCATTCTGCCGGTGCGGATCTGTCAGGGGGCCGTCATCGGTGCCGGCGCCGTGGTGACCCGGGACATCACTATCCCTGGCACCTATGCCGGCAACCCCGCCCGCTTGCTGCGCACCTTCTAGTCAGCGCGTCCTCTGTCCCTCATCCCAACCCCTTCTCCCGTTTATCTGACAAGGAGGGGGAAGGAGGCAAACAAGATCCCGCCCAGTTTCGGGCAGACACAGGATGTCTGCCCTCTCCCTTCGGGAGTGGACACTCAGGAGGGGAAATAGAACCAGGCGGTCTTGATAAGGCCCTCCTCCACCTCGAATACCGCCACGCTCTCGATGGGTTCCGGGGAGAGGCCATAAATCAGCTCGTGATCGAACACCTTGTTGCCGAGCAGGGTTCGGGTGATCAGCTCCGCCTTGAGTGTCGGGTTGTTGAAGCGATGCGAACCATAGAAGGCCCGCAGCGCCTCCCTGCCGACGAGGGAGGGGGTTTCGGTCGGCATGCGATAGCCTTTGAAATCCGTGGCAAAGCAGGCCACGAAGGCGTCGAGGTCGTGGGCATTGTAGGCGGCAAACTGCGCCTCTACGGGTTGGATGACGGACATGTTCCTCTCCATGAATGAAATTTAAATCACTTATCCTTTGTTTTTATTCACCCATCAACCCCCGGATGGGGATCGCCCCCCTTCCCAGAAAACGCCCCATAACAAAAAACCCCGCCGAAGCGGGGTCTCTCTTATTGCATCAGCCACCCGCTGGGCGCGGGCGGGGTGATCAGTGTTCGCGGGTCTGGCGGAACTGGACGTCGGCGTGACGCTCCTGGGCCAGGCGCAGGTTGACCATGGTCGGCGCGATGTAGGTGAGGTTGTCACCGCCATCCAGGGCCAGGTTGACCTCGTTCTTGCGCTTGAACTCTTCGAACTTCTTGACGTCTGTCCCTTCCACCCAGCGGGCGGTGGCGACGTTGACCGCCTCGTAGATGGCCTCGACGTTGTACTCGCTCTTAAGGCGCGAGACCACCACGTCGAACTGCAGCACACCGACCGCACCGACGATGAGATCGTTGCTGATGAGCGGACGGAACACCTGCACCGCGCCCTCTTCGGAGAGCTGCACCAGCCCCTTGAGCAGCTGTTTCTGCTTGAGGGGGTCGCGCAGGCGGATGCGGCGGAACAGTTCCGGTGCGAAGTTCGGGATGCCGGTGAACTTCAGATCCTCGCCCTGGGTGAAGGTGTCACCGATCTGGATGGTGCCATGGTTGTGCAGGCCGATGATGTCGCCGGCACAGGCCTCGACCGCCTGTTCACGGTCACCGGCCATGAAGGTCACGGCGTCGGAGATGTTCACGTCCTTGCCGATGCGCACGTGACGCATCTTCATGCCCTTGCTGTAAGTGCCTGACACGATGCGCATAAAGGCGATACGGTCACGGTGTTTCGGATCCATGTTCGCCTGGATCTTGAACACGAAGCCGGAGAACTTCTCCTCGGTCGCTACCACTTCACGGCTCTCGGCCTTGCGCGGCATGGGGGCCGGCGCCCAGTCGGTCAGGCCGTCCAGCATGTGATCGACACCGAAGTTGCCGAGTGCAGTCCCGAAGAAGACAGGGGTCATCTCGCCGGCGATGAAGGCGTCATGATCGAACTCGGGGGAGGCGCCCTGCACCAGCTCCAGCTCACCGCGCAGCTGGGCTGCCAGATCTTCGCCGATGGCGGCGTCCAGCTCGGGGTTGTTCAGCCCCTTGACCACCCGCTTCTCCTGGATGGTGTGGCCCTGACCGCTCTGATACAGATAGGTCTCGTCCTTGTAGAGGTGGTAGACACCCTTGAAGGACTTGCCGCAGCCGATGGGCCAGGTGATGGGGGCGCACATGATGTTGAGCTCACGCTCCACCTCGTCCATGACCTCCATGGGATCGCGCACTTCGCGGTCCAGCTTGTTCATGAAGGTGAGGATGGGAGTGTCCCGCAGCCGGGTCACTTCCATCAGCTTGCGGGTCCGGTCTTCAACACCCTTGGCGGCGTCGATGACCATCAGGCAGCAGTCGACTGCCGTGAGGGTACGGTAGGTATCTTCGGAGAAGTCCTCGTGACCCGGGGTATCGAGCAGGTTGACCAGGCAGTCGGCGTAGGGGAACTGCATCACGGAGGTGGTGATGGAGATACCGCGCTGCTTCTCCATCTCCATCCAGTCGGACTTGGCGTGCTGGCCCGAGCCACGGCCCTTGACGGTACCGGCGCGCTGAATGGCCTGTCCGAACAGCAGGACCTTTTCGGTGATGGTGGTTTTACCCGCATCCGGGTGCGAGATGATCGCAAAAGTGCGTCTCTTGGAGACTTCACTCAGAAATTCAGCTGACATAATTCGACGTTCTTCTATTGAGCGGCGGCACGGGCCACCGTGGGAATAAATGCGGGACAGCACCTCGGGATCAGGGCGCCCATGCAGGCAACAGCGCCACGCGGGCGGGTCAGGGACCGGCCGGTGGAAACAAGGAAGAGGGTTGCGTTACATGGGTCTTCTCGCCTGAGCCAAAGCAAAATTGCGCGGCATTATACCCGCGCGAGTGAAAAATACCCAGCCCGGCATCGACGGCGCCGGCCCGGGCGGGATCACGACGCCCTCATCACCCGGTTGCGGCCCGCCAGCTTGGCCTCGTACATGGCCTCATCGGCGCGGCGGATCAGTTCGCCCAGGTTGTCATCCTCGCGCTTGAACTCGGCGCAGCCGATGCTGATGCGGATGGCGTGATCCGCCGGCACCTCCTCGATGGCGAGACGGGCGACCTCCTGGCGGATCCGCTCCGCCACCTCGGCGGCCTCGTCGAGACGGGTGTCCGGCAGCAGCACCAGAAACTCCTCGCCGCCGTTGCGCCCCACCCTGTCCAGGCTGCGCAGCTGAGACTCGATGCACTGGGCCACGGCGGTCAGCACCCGGTCCCCGACGTGGTGGCCAAGAGTGTCATTGACCCGCTTGAAGTGATCGATGTCCAGCAGCAGCACGCACAGGGGCTTGCCCTCCTCCCGCGCCTGGATGAACCACTTGCGCCCCTTGGCCTGGATCTGGCGCCGGTTGTGGATGCCCGTCAACTCGTCCGTCATGGCGAGGCGCTGCATCTTGCGGGTGCGTCCACGCTGGTGCACCACCAGAATGCCCATCACCAGCAGCAGCAGGAACAACACCAGATATTGCCAGTAGCGCCGCTCCTGCAACTGCTTGAGCTTCTCGGCCTGCAACTGCTGGCTCGCTCTCAGGGTCTGGTTCTCCAGCTCCTTGCGGGAGAGATCGAACTCGAAGCGCATCTGCAGGGTGCGTTGCTCCCGCAGCCGCTGCTCGAGGGCATGACGGGTCTGGACGAAGCTCTTGAGGCTGGCTAGCGCCGCCTGGATGTGCCCCTGGCGCTCCAGCACCCGGGCACGCACCTCATGCACCCGGGCGAGAAAACGCAGGTTCTGCTCCCGGGTGAAGACGGGTTCCGCCTTCCCGAGGTGTTGCAGGGCCTCGGCCGGCTTGCCTTCGGCCTCCAGGGCCATGGCCATGACGATGTGCCAGTGGCCCAGGGTCACGCTATCGGCCCCTTCCCTCTGGTGCAGCAGAGCGGCGGCCTCTGCCAGCTTGGTCTTGGCCTGCGGTGTCTTGCCCTGCTTGAGCAGGATGGTGGCCATCTCGATCCGGGTCCAGGCCAGCATGGCCTCCTGCTGCTGCCCCAGGTAGTAGCGTTCCGCCTCCGCCATCAGGGGCAGCGCCTTGCCGTACTCTTCCGTCTCCATATAGAGGAGCCCCTGCTGGCTGTGGATGTCCACCAGATGCTCCTCGTCTTCGAGCTGCCGGTAGTCGTGCTCCAGATCCTTGAAGTAGCTCTCGGCCCGCTCGTAGAAGCCCATCCTGCGGTAGGTGTTGGCGATCCGGGTCAGCACCTCACGCCCCTTGGCCTCCAAGCCGAGGGACTCGTAGCGGCGGTGGGCATCGATGAGATCCATCAGCCCCTCGGCCAGCTCTCCCTGATAGGCGTACATCTCCCCCCGCAGGTTGAGGGTGTCGGCCCGCTGACGCTCATCCCCCAGCCGGCGGGCCAGGGTCAGGGCCGCGTCGTAATCCTCTCTGGCCTCGACCATGTTGCCGAGCAGCTGGCGGTGATAGCCGCGACAGGCGAGCAGGCCCGCCTCCGTGACCCTGTCCTTGCGGGCTCTGGCCTCGGCCAGCCCCTGCTCGGCAAATGCCACGGCGCGCCGGAAGTCGTCGTCCCGATCGCTCGGCTGGGCCCAGCACTGCAGACGAACGAGGCGCCCCTGCACCTCGGGCGGATATTGTGCTTCTGCGGCGGCCAGGGCGGCGACACGCTCGCGAAAGTGCTGGACGGGCAGCGACGAGTCTTCCAGCTGCTGCAATTCATGCAGCAGCTCGGGCCCGGAGAGCCCCGAGGGCTGCGCCAGGGCAGGGGTCATCCCCAGCCACAGCAGCAGGCTCAATCCCATCAGACTCTTCATGCAGATTCACTCCCCCCGTTCGCCGGCCAGGATGCCGCGTTCATCGCTCCAATCATATCCCTCCTGCCCCCCGGCCGCACAGTCGCCAGGGCATCGAGACCTTCATCGCCCACGAAACCTCCCCCGGCTATCTCCTTCTTTACAGAAGGAAAGTCTGCATCGACTATATAGGCTTTCAAACTGGGAAGGGATGGGGAATGACCTACGAGGAGCTGCGGGAGGCTTACGACAGGTTGTTGCTGGAGAACGAGCGCCTCAAGCGCATCGCCGACGACGCGCGGGAGAAGCTGGATGCCGCCATGGACGGCACCGGCCTGTGCATCTGGCAGAACCATGTGCCCACCGGCAAACTCATCATCTTCAACCGGCGCTGGGGCTCCATGCTCGGCTATCAGCCCAAGGAGCTGTCGGCCCACTTCGACGTCTGGCGCGAACACCTGCACCCGGAGGACAGGGAACAGGTGCTGCAGGCCTTCTTCGATCACCTGGCGGGCAAGAGCCCGTTTTATCAGGCGATGCACCGGATGATCGCCAAGGATGGCAAGACCACCTGGGTACTGGACCGGGGCCGGGTGGTGGAGCGGGATGAGCAGGGCAACCCCGTCCGGGTGATGGGCACCCACATCGACATCACCCACGAGAAGGAGTACGAGCAGCAGCTTGCCCAGCTCGCCCACCGGGATCCCCTCACCAACCTGCTCAACCGCACGGCCCTGCACCGCCAGTTCCCCGGCGAGCATCAGGCCATCTGCTTCATCGATCTGGACGACTTCAAGCTGGTCAACGACAACCTGGGTCACCGCGCCGGCGACGAACTGCTGATTGCCCTCGCCCAGCGCCTTCGCCACTGCTGCGGCGAGGAGGTGAGGCTCGGCCGGATCGGCGGGGACGAATTCGTGCTGTTGCTGCCCTGGCCGAGCGATGACCCCAGAACCAGTCACCTCGCCCGCCAGTGCATCGACGCCATCGCCACGCCATTCGAGCTGCCCAACGGTGACGCCTCGGTGGGGCTGAGCATGGGGATCGCCGCCATCCGGCCCCAGGACGACTTCAGCACGGCCCTGGCCCGGGCCGACCAGGCCATGTACCGGGTCAAGCGCGGCACCAAGCACGGCTTCCACATCGCCCACCCGAGCGGTCAGCCACTGCTGGATCAGGAACAGGTCAACGAGCGGGGTCTCTACCACAGGCCCAACACCTGAAGAGGGTCAAATGGGGAGCGGCCCCATCACCTTGACCGCGCGAATGGCGAAGTGGCTGCTGATGTCGTTGACCATGTCCTGGGACTGCAACCGCCGGATCCACTGCTCGTAGGCGGGCAGGTCGGACACCACCACCTCCAGCAGGTAGTCGTAGTTGCCGGAGACGGTGTGACAGCTGATCACCTCCGCCATGGCCGCCACCGCCTGCTCGAAGGCCTCCACCAGCGGCTCCCTGTGCTGACTGAGCCGCACGTTGACGAAGATGGTGATGCCAAGCCCGAGCTTCTCCCGCGCCAGCACGGCGCGATACCCCCGAATATGGCCCTCCCCCTCCAGCCGCTTCAGGCGCCGGGCACAGGGGGAGGCAGACAAGCCGACCTGCTCCGCCAGCTCCACGGTCGTGAGGCGCCCATCCTGTTGCAGCAAGCGCAGCAGATGTAAATCAATCCTGTCGAGCATCTTGGTGATATCCGGTAAAAATCCCTTTTGGATTGGCTGAAACTAGCAATTACACCCTGATTTCTCAAACAGTTTGCCCTGCAACACCCTCCCCCCTGGCGGGATAATGACCCGGGACACACCATGGAGGGAGCCCGATGTCATTCACACCATCACCCCGTTGCAGCGGCTGGGCCGCCGCCCTCGCCACCGTGCTGCTCTGGTCCGGTTTCTTTCTCTCCCTGCGCCTGGGCGCCGAGGAGAAGCTGCCGCCGCAGGCGCTGGCGCTGCTGCGCTTTGGCATCCCGGCCCTGCTGCTCCTCCCCTATTACTGGCGTCACCGCATCCGCCTGCGCCGCACGCCCCTGCGCTGGCAGCTGGCCATGCTGGCGGGGGCCGGCCTGCCCTTCTTCTGGCTCGGCGCCACCGGCATGCAGCTGGCCCCCGTGGCGCAGGGCAGCGCCCTGATCCCGGGCACTGTGCCCCTCATGGTCAGCCTGCTGGGTTTGCTGCTGTGGCGTGCCCCCTGCCCCGTGCAGCGGCGTTGGGGGCTCGTCCTCATCGCCCAGGCCACCGCCATCCTGTTGCTGGGCGGGAAACCGGGAATATGGCAGGGACAACTCTGCTTTCTGGGGGCGGCCCTGCTGTGGGCCCTGTTTACGCTGGCGGTCAGACGCAGCGGGCTGGCGGCGCTGGATGCCGCCGCGCTGGTGGCGGTGCCCTCGGCCCTGTTGCTGTTGCCGACACTCCTGTGGAGCCCCTTGCCCACCGTGAGCCATGCCAGCGTCTGGCTGTGGCAGGGCCTGCTGCAAGGGATAGGCGCCGGCTTGCTGGCGGCGCTCTGTTACGCCCATGCCATCCGCACTCTGGGCGCCGAGGTGAGCTCGGCGCTGGGCTCCCTCACGCCCGTGATGGCGGCCATGCTGGCCTGGTGGCTGCTGGGGGAAACCGTCACGCCGCCGGTGTGGCTGGCGCTTGGCCTCTTGTGTGTCGGGGTGGTGCTGGCCAGTCTGCCGGCACGGCGCGTGTCAGCTGCGCTGCCAGCGGCGCAGCAGGCGACCGCGCAGGCCGCAGTCGAGTAGCCAGCTGTTGTCGAACACCCGCAGGATGGCCGCCTTGGCGTGGCGGGACATGGCCACGGCGTGGAAGCGGGTCTGCTGCGCCCGCCGCTGGTTCATCCGCGCCAGCAGGTCGTGGGGCAGGCTCTGGGCGATGAAGTCGGAGACCACCAGCACATCGGCCTTGGCAAAGGTCGGCTGCTCCAGCTGGATCAGCGCCTGCTCGAGGCAAGGCACCAGATCGGTGCCGCCGTGGAAACTCATGGAGAGGAAGCGCTCCGCCTTCTCCAACCCGGTGTCGGCGGTGATCTCCAGGGTCGCCACCTCGGTGGAGAAGAGCATCAGATAGCAGCCGCGCTTCTCGTCCATCGCCACCTTGAGCAGCGCCAGGAACAGCGCCTTGGCGCACTCCTCGGGGTAACCCCCCATGGAGCCCGAGGTATCGACGCAGACGATGAAGGGGCCGCGGGGCTGCACCTCCTGCCCCCCCTGCTCGGGGGAGCGCAGCATCAGGCGCTGCCGCGGCAGGGTGCCCCTGGACTGGTAGCTCAGCAGGCGCCGCTCCAGATAGCGGCGATAGAACTCCAGCTCCAGCTCCGGCAGCGCCAGCATCACCGCCTCGCTCGGCAGCAACCGCATCAGATCGCTGGCCGGGTGCACCCCCACCAGATCGTCAGGCACGTCGTCGCTTTGCACCTCCTCCAGCTCATGGACGGGGATCGGCGGCTGCGTCCTGTCCTCGCTGCGCTGCTCCCGCTCGCTGCGCCCCAGCAGGGCGGCGATCTCCGCCAGCAGGGGCTCCTGCTGCAACATGCGGGCGTACTGTTTCACCAGCACCAGGCTGCGCTTGTGCCAGCTGCCCTGGGCCAGATCCCAGAGGCCGCCCGCCGAGATCTGGTGAGGATCCAGGGCATCGGCCAGGGTCCGGTTCGCCAGCAGCTGATCCTCTATCTCCTGGCGCTGCTTCTCCCGCTCTGCCTCGGCGATCTGCTGCTGCAACTGCAGCAGGCTGCCCACCAGGCTGGCGCGCCACTTCTCGATGAAGAGCTGGCGCAGGCTCTCGGTGGGCTGGGCCATTATCTGGCGCACCAGGCTGCGGGCGTCCCCGGCGAAGGGGCTGTGCTGCTCCAGGGCCTCCAGCAGGGTCGGCAGCCGCCCCACCAGCTCCGGCAGGGGCAACTGGCGATGCGCCTGATAGAGCAGGTACTCTCGCTCCAGGGCCACCGGCACCGGCTTGTGGCGCATCTCCTCACCGAGCTGCTCGCTCCAGCGCTGGATCCGCTTCTTCAGCAGCTTGCCCTGCAGGGGCGAGCGCTTGAGAAACTCGGATATCTTGGGGCTGGAGGCAAGCAAGAGCGCCATCTCTCCCGCCAGCTCCCCCTCTCCCATGAGGAGCCCCAGATCCATCATGCCTATCTCCAGCATCCGCACCTCCCGTTCAGGTGGCGCGCGGCGTCGCCGGGCCGCTCAACTTGCGGCATCCCGGTCCGGGCCATCGGCGACAGGCATCTCACCCGTCGAGACCCGGCAGGCGATCCCGCCACTGCTGCAACTCGGCCCCCAGGCGCTCCAGATCCCGGTTCAGCACGAAGAAGCTGTCCTCCACCTGCCGCAGCCAGTGCTCCCCCACGAACAGGTGGGGCTGGTGGCGCTCGAACAGGTTCCGCTGCCCCTTGAGGCTCTGCTGCACCCGGTTCACCCGGCTCGCCAGCTCCCCCAGTTCCGCCAGCCAGGGGCTCATCACCACCTCGGGGATGGGGGTCCGCTCCACCAGCATCAGGGGCACGGGCTGGCGCTGGATGTCCAGCACGTGCAGCCGCAGCTGCTCGTCCAGCACCAGCTCGTAGTGCCCCTCCTTGGGGTTGCCAAGCGGCCAGCCCACCAGCGCCTCCCCGGTGGGGTGCCAGTGGGAGAGCAGGGCGCGATCGAAGGTGAGGGTGCCGGTGAGGCGCTCCGGGTCGCTGCCATCCAGGGGCGCCGGGGTGAGCAGCTGGAAATGCACCAGCTTGCCGAACGGCCTGGCGTTGGCCAGCGGCAGCTCGGTGCCGCGGGCACGACGGCCGAACCACTGCTTGCGCTTGACCGCCTTGCAGCCGATGCGCTGGGCGACGGCCCCCTGCAACTGCTTGAACGCCTCGCGCAAGGAGAGCAGCTCCCGGGTCAGCGCCAGCTGCTGATAGCCGTAGAGGCGGGAAAACTCGCCGATCATCTCCAGCAGCGACGTGCGGGACGCCTCGTCGTGCCACAGGCAATCCTTGAACAGCAGCAGATCCAGCGGCGCCACCTCGTCGCGACCATTGAAGAAGGCGCTCGCCTTGATGAGCCGCACGGCCTTCTTCCAGCGCCGATCCGAGACATAGCAGCCGTGCCCGAGCTGGCTGTCGAGCTGCTGGCGCAGCTGGTAGATGAGCTCGAAGCAGGCGTCCGGCAGGCGCACCTGCTCTATCTCCTCCTGCCAGGCGTCGTACTCCTCCCCGCGGATCTGCACCGCCGGGATCAGGTTCTGATGGGACTGGCCATCGCTCGCCAGCATGGCCTGGAAATTGGATTTCTCCTGTACCCTGTCCATCCAGACCCGTACCAGCATGCGGTCATAGAGCGCCTCCAGCCCGCTGTCCGGGGCGGGCAGCTCGTTGGAGGCGGTGACCAGCAGCCGCATGGGGATGGGATGCTGGCTGTCGCCGTTGCGAAACTGTCGCTCGTTGATGGCGGTGAGCAGGGTGTTGAGGATGGCCGGGCCCGCCTTCCAGATCTCGTCGAGGAAGACCACCTCGGCCTCCGGCAGGTAGCCGCTGGTCAGTCTCAGGTACTTGCCGTCCTCCTTGAGTGCCTGGATGGAGAGGGGGCCGAACACCTCCTCCGGCGTGCTGAAGCGGGTCATCAGGTATTCGAAGTGGCGGGCATCCTGGAAGGCCAGCTTGAGACGCCGCGCGATCAGGCTCTTGGCGATGCCGGGGGGGCCCAGCAGGAAGACGCTCTCGCCACACAGGGCCGCCAGGAGGCCGAGCCGCAGGGCATCCTGGCGCTCGTACAACCCCTCTCCGAGGGCGGCCAGCAATCTGGGCAGACGCTCATGGATGGGGGTGGCACGAACAGTATTCTGGGCTAAAGGCGGCATAGGCACAGTTCCGAAGCTGGTATGGTCATAGGGATTCGGGGTCCGGCCTCTGGCCCCGTCCCGTCGTCATTGTCTGTCATCTCTGCCCCCGGCCGGCGTTCACCCACCATCGCCGCGAGGCGAAAAGGCAACGTCCGGGGTGCAGCAAAACCCGCGAGAGTGTACTCTGCGCATCAGAATTTACCCCAATGCAGATCAAGAGTGAGCCTTCGTCATGCAAGATCCCCTGCTGGACCCGCTGCGCCAGCGCATCCTGGCCCGTATGGGCATCGCCGTCTGGCAGCTGAGAGGCCAGGCCCTGCCGGGCCAGACGCCGGATCCGATGCAGGAAACCGAGCCGACGCAGGCAGAGACCGGGCATCCGCCGGTGGCGGCCGCGCTGCCCCCCGGCAGGCTCTGGCTGCAGGCCGACGCCCTGCCCGCCCCGCCCCTGCTCGGAGATATCTGCCGCTGGCTGGGTCTTGGCACGGACGAAGTCTCCCTGCTGACCAGTATCCCCGCGCTGCCCGAGGGGACGACGCCTCCCCTGATCTGGCTCACTGCGCCGGATGCCCGCTGGCCCGACGCCCTGATCTGCCCGCTCGCCCCGGACGCGGCGCACAAGCGCGCCCTATGGCAGCAGTGCCGGCATCGCCAGCCCGGTTGAACCGGGCCCCCTGACGCAACGACCATGGCACGGCCATGGTATCCCTCGCAAGTCCGAATCCCGCCCGGAGTAACCATGTCTGACCTCTCACCCAGCTTTCGCCCCCTGCTCGAATCCGATTTCGAGGCCATCTACCCCATAGAGCAGGCCGCCCATCGGGAGCCCTGGAGCCAGGCCAACCTGCTCTCCTGCTTCGGGCCCCGCTATCTCAACGGCCTGATGCTGGTGGGCAACCGCCCCGCCGGTTTCTATATCTCGGATCTGGTGGCGGGGGACAGCTCCCTGATGAACATCTGCGTGCACCCCGACTTCCAGGGCAAGGGGCTCGGCCGGGCGCTGCTTCGGGAGTACCTGGCCCGCAGCAAGGCCGGCAAGGCCGAGGCCTGGTTCCTCGAGGTCAGGGCCGGCAACCAGACCGCCATCAACCTCTACGAGAGCGAGGGGTTTGCCGAGTATTGCCGCCGCGCCGACTACTACGGCACCGGCCAGGATCGGGAAGATGCCGTGCTGATGTCCCGCCTGTTCGACTTCGGTTAAGAGCGCGGCATCTCAGGGTTTCGGCCACTGTTCATGGCCGGATCCCGTTATCCGCCCCCATCAGGGCAGAGGCGCATTGTCGATGGAGGGATCCTCCAGGCTGAGGGTCACCCTCATCACGGCGTCGAAGGCGGGTTCAGAGAGCGGCATGAAGAAGCCGCGACCATAGGTGACACCCGGCATCCAGATCTGTTCCAGATCCACCGCTATCTTGACGGGGCGCAGGGGCTCCCCGGGGCGCTGGACATAGATGCCCGGGGCCGTCGCCACCCTGGGGAAGCGGCGCAGGATATGTTCGCTGCCATCCCCCGCCTCCGGATTGAGCCGCACCTTGGCCAGCCCCGCCAGGGCGGACTGCATCTCGGGGGCGCGCCACAACAGCTTGTCGAGCGCCTTGCAGCGCCGACACTTGGCGCGTTCGATCACATAGAGCAGGGGATAGCCCTCGCTCAGGGCCAGGCGCTGCGCCTGCTCGTATCCCTCGGCCCCATTCAGCCAGGGATTCTCCTGCCCATCTCCCCCACCCAGCGCAAACCAGAGCGCGCCGGCCCCGGCCAGGAGCAGCAAGGCTCCGGTGAACAGACTCTTGATCCCGATGTTCATGGCTCGACTCCCTGAATGAATCCGCTCCCTGCCTTCATCATGCCTCACTCTCCCCAGATTGACGACTTTGTGATCCAGAACAAATGGCGAACACTTGTAAGCTGTAATAGTAGAGTTTAAACTCCAGCCCCGTTTTCAGTGCCCCTGCGGGCGCACAACTGTTACTTGAGGATGAGTGAGATGTCGCAGTTTCATCTGGTTAGAGTGATGCGCGAGCGTATTGCGCGCCTTGGCAACAAGGCAGCCTTGCGCGTCCAGCAGGATGGTCAATGGCGCGCCATCGGCTGGCGAACCCTGGGCCAGGCCATGGATTACTGCGCCCAGGGGCTGATCCGCGCCGGCCACCAGTCCGGCGAGATGGTCGGCATCTACGCCCGCAACATGCCGGAGTGGACCCAGGCCGATCTCGGCATCCTGGCCGCCCGCGGCGTCAGCGTGCCCATCTACCCCACCAGCACCCAGGATCAGCTGCGCTACATCGTCAAGGACGCCGGCATCAAGGTGCTGTTCGTGGGGGAACAGCCCCAGTTCGATCAGGCGCTGAGTCTGCTGCAAGCGGGCGAGATCGCCCAGATCGTCGCCCTGGACGGCACCGTCGATCTGCGCGGCTGCGCGGCGGCCAGCCATTTCCAGACCTTCCTCGTCTCCGGCAACCATCAGCCCAGCGAGCTGGTGCGTCAGGAGCGGGAGCAGAAGTACCGGATGGACGATCTGCTGACCCTGATCTACACCTCGGGCACCACGGGCGAGCCCAAGGGGGTCATGCTCGATTTCGCCAACATGGCCGCCTGCTTCGAGATGCACGATCGCCGCCTCGACCTGAATGAACAGGACGTGTCCCTCTGCATGCTGCCGCTCAGCCATGTGTTCGAGCGCGCCTGGACCTACTACGTGCTCTACTGCGGCGCCGAGAACGTCTACATCCGCGACCCGCAGAAGGTGATGGAGGTGATCGGCGAGGTGAAACCCACCGTGATGTGCGCCGTCCCCCGCCTCTACGAGAAGGCCTATGCCATGATCCAGGCGAAGGTCGCCGAGGCACCGCCCCTGCGCCGCGCCCTGTTCGGCTGGGCCACCCGGGTCGGCAAGCAGATGGTCGCCACCCGCCAGGCGGGCAAGACTGCCTCCCCCCTGCTCTACGGCCAGCTCTGGCTCGCCGAGCGCCTGGTATTTCGCAAGCTGCGCGCCCGCTTCGGCGGCCGCACCCGCTTCCTGCCGGTGGCCGGCGCCCGCCTCGCCGACGAGGTGAACCTCTTCTTCCAGGCCATGGGGCTCAACCTCAAGTACGGCTATGGCATGACAGAAACCACCGCCACCGTCTGCTGCTACGAGGACACCCGGTTCAAGCTGGGCTCCATCGGTACGGCCCTCGGCGGCATCGAGGTGAAACTCGGTGAGAACAACGAACTGCTGGTGCGCTCCCCGACCGTGATGCGCGGCTACTACAACAAGCCGCAAGCCACTGCCGAGGTGATGACCGAGGACGGCTTCCTGCGCACCGGCGATGCCGGCGAGCTGGACGGCCAGGGCAACATCTACTTCACCGAGCGCCTCAAGGAGCTGATGAAGACCTCCAACGGCAAGTACGTGGCCCCCCAGCTGGTGGAAGGGACGCTGGGCAAGGATCGCTTCATCGAACAGATCGCCATCGTCGCCGATGCCCGCCACTTCGTGTCGGCGCTCATCGTGCCCTGTTTCGAATCGCTGGAGGAGTACGCTCGCTCCATCAATCTGCAATACCAGTGCAAGACCGAGCTGCTGCGCCACTCCAGGGTGATGGAGTTCTTCGAGGCCCGCATCCAGGATCTGCAGAAGGAGCTGGCCAAGTTCGAGCAGGTGAAGAAGTTCACCCTGCTGCCGAGCGCCTTCTCCATGGAGCTCGGGGAGATCACCCCCACCATGAAGCTGCGCCGCAAGATCATCGAAGCCAAGTACCAGCGCGAGATCGAGGCCATGTACAGCCACGTCTGACACTGCCTCTGCACCGCCAACAAAGCCGCTCCATGAGCGGCTTTTTTGTTGCTCGTTCAGCGCCAGTCAGCCACGACACCGCACATTGGCACACCTGACAAGGAGCCTCCTTCGAGGAAGCGATGTATCACGCCATTCAACGCCCATTCCCATGAAGCTGACCAAGCTCGACCTGCACGGCAAGAAACACTACTACCTGCTGCTCCATGACCAGCTCGAGCTGGACCACTGGTCGCTGCAGCAGACCGACCAGACCCGCCGCCTGGAGCGCATCGCCAGCAGCCAGTTCTGGCTTCATCCCGCCAGCAACAGCCTGTGCAAGATAGTGCCCGACAAGTACCCGCGCTGGACTCTCGGCTGGTGGTGCCGGGACCAGTTCAGCAAGCGCCTGGTCGGTCATATCGACGCCCTGCGCGAGTGGCAGAGCAATCGCCGCCTGCGCAAGGCCGGGCTCCAGACCGTCCAGTGCAAGGCGGCCGGCATCGCCCTCAACCCGCTCAATCCCCACGCCTCCTTCCTGGCGGTGCACTACCTGGCGGAACACTGCTCCGGCGAGCACTACTTCGAGCAGGCCGACGAGGCGGCTCGCCTGGCCCTGCTACAACGGCTCGCCCGGGACATCTATCAGCTGGCGAGGCACGGCTACTACCACCGGGATCTGCATCTGGGCAACCTGATGCTCTCCCCTTCCGGCCACATCGTCTGGATCGACACCCATGTGCGCCGCCTGCCCGGCAACCGGGAGCGGCTGCGCAAGACAATCCTCGCCTCCCTTGAGCCCGGCAAGCTGTTCGGGCAGTGCTACCGGGATTACCTGCTGACCCAGCTGCGGCGCCTGGCGGGACTGCCTCAACCTTCCCTCATGAAGCCGGAAGCCCGCTGACCAGCCCGTGCTCCCGCCCCCAGGGGCAGGACAATGAAAAAGCCGCTCATGGAGCGGCTTGTGGCTGTCTGCCTGCGACTCAGGGCAACTTGACCAGGGGCTGCTCGCGCAGCTCGGTGGCCCGACCGCCCTGGATCTTCTCCACCCGGGCCAGGGCCTGCTTCACCTCGTCGGCATTTTGCAGCAGACGATAGGTCAGATCGAAGGTCTTGGTCTCCCCCGGCTGAATTTTGGGTACCAGCCCCAGCGGGCGCTGGTACTTGGTGCTGTAGGCATAGCTGGTGCCGGGCTCGATGCCGGTCACATAGCCCTGGGCCCGGGTGTCGGTGTTTTTCCAGAGGGTCAGCACAGGTAACTGTTTGGTGTTGTAGCCCACCGCCACCCCGGCGTTGCCGGCCTTGTTGTTCAGCACCGCCAGAGTATTGCCGTCGGCGTCGCTGTAGGGCACCAGGTTGAACACCATCTCGTCGAAGCCCTTGGTGGGCCCCAGATAGGTTTGCCAGCCCTTGAGTCCGGCCTTGGCATAGTCGTTGAACGGGGAGATCTGCTTCACCGGCGTGCTCACCCTGGCTCCCTCCTCCAGAATAGGAGCACCGAAGTTGCCGTGATAGATGATCTGGTACTCGTTCTCGTAGTCCGCGTGGTTGGTCAGCTTGTCCTGCAGGGCAAACTCCGCCTGGCCCGGCACTACGCTGAGCTGGGTCCAGGTGACCAGCTCGCTCATCTTGAAGGTACGCTCGTCCACCCGGCCCAGCACATGGATGGCATAGGGGGGCTCCTCGTCCACGGTCACGCTGACCACGGAGGCGGGTATGTTCTGCACCCGGCCGTGCAGGCTCTTGAGGCGGCCGTCGTCATCCACCCCGGGGTGACCCGTCCACTCATAGCCGCAGCGCACCAGCATCTCGTTGAAGCCGTCGAGCCAGCCGAGGCCGGCACGGCTCTCCAGATCGATGAAGGCGGGGTTGACCACCTCCTTGACCGGCGAATCCCAGCCGAGGCGCAGATCGGCCGCCTTGACCTCCTTGATCCCCATGCCACGGGTCGGTACCAGGGTGATCTTCATGACGCCGTTGTCGACGATGAGCAGATCCACCCCCTCCTGGCGGCCGCCATGCAGGCGCTTCTTCTCGATGGTGAAGGGGGTCGGGCTCTTGATCCCCAGCTTGTCGCTGGTGATCTTCCAGTCCCCCACGTCCAGTCCCTGCTGGGAGTCGGTCAGCAGGAATTCGGCGGCATGGCCTGCGGTGGTGCCCAGGGCGAGCAGCACGGCGATGGAGAGTTTCTTCAACATGGCTTTATCCTCGTGTCTCTTGTTTTTGTAGAAGCTGAATCGTTTCAGCGATCAAAAACTAGGCGTCTGACGCCCCGGACTCAAGAGACAAAAGGGGAAAATGTGAGCCGATTGACAATAAAAACGGCACTTGCCCTGCTGAAGTGAAGGCTGACTCACAGTTATGAAAGGAGGGAAAACCGGCGGGGCGCCGAGGGGGGACAGGCCCTCTCACCCCGCCCGCATCACATCAGGCAAGGGCCAGCGCCACTGCGGCCTCGGCGTGGATGGCGGTGGTGTCGTAGAGGGGCACGGCGGCCTCGCACTCCCCCACCAGCAGGGCTATCTCGGTGCACCCCAGGATCACCGCCTGGGCACCCGCCGCGGCCAGGGCGGCGATGATGGCCAGGTACTCGGCCCGGGACGACTCGCGAAGATCGCCGAGGCAGAGCTCGTCATAGATGATGCGGTGCACCCGCTCTCGCTCGGCCTCCTCTGGCACCAGCACCTCCAGCCCGAAGCGCTCCTGCAGCCGCCCCTTGTAGAAATCCTGCTCCATGGTGAAGCGGGTACCGAGCAGGCCGACCCTTTGTATCCCGTCCGCCTGCAGCTGACGCGCGGTGGCATCGGCGATGTGGAGCAGCGGGATGTCGATGGCGGCCTCGATCTCGGGCGCCACCTTGTGCATGGTGTTGGTGCCGATCAGCAGGAAATCGGCGCCGCCAGCCTGGATGGCCCTGGCCTCGGCCGCCAGCAGGCGGGCAGTGGCGGGCCAGTCACCGGCGTGCTGCAGCCGCTCTATCTCGGCGAAGTCGACGCTGGCAAGCAGCACCCGCGCCGAGTGCAGGCCGCCGAGGCGCGCTCGCACGCCCCGGTTGAGAGCCTGGTAATAGCTGACGGTGGACTCCCAGCTCATGCCACCCAGCAGACCGATACATTTCATGGGACCTCCTTGCCCCTCGGGGCACAGGGCAGTGCTCGCCTCATGGTGCACCGCCGACGGCATAAAAAAAGGCCCCGAAGGGCCAACAAGACAGCCGGTAAAGGCTCAGGCCGAGGCCTAAACCCAGATCATCAGCACGCAGGCCGCGGTGGCGAGCCCCATGCCCAGATTGAAACGACGCCAGCCCCTGGCGGTACGGATGAGACGGCGCACCTGGGCACCGAACAACACCCAGAAGGCGCCGGTATAGAGGCCGGTCACGAAGAAGATGCCGAGCACCCAGCCGGCAGACGGCCAGTAGGACTCCCCCGCCAGGGTGAAGCCGCTGATGGCGGAGAGCGCCATCATCCAGGCCTTGGGGTTGAGCAGCTGCAGCATGGCCCCCTGATGGGCCGGGATGAGCGGCCGGTTGCCCTCCGCCGGGCCACTGGCGTTGGCCACCTTCCAGGCCAGCCAGAGCAGGTAGGCCGAGCCCACCAGCTTGAGGCCGTCATGCAGCAGCGGCACCTGCTCGAACACCACTCCGAGCCCCAGGGCCGTGGCCAGGATCATCAGGTTGATGCCTCCCACCACCCCCACCAGCAGGGGCACGCTGCGGCGAAATCCCTGGGCGGCCCCGGCACTGGTGAGCAGCATGTTGTTGGGGCCCGGCGTGCCACAGGTGATGAGGGCAAAGCCTGCCAGGGGAAGCAACCAGTTCAGATCCATCTCAACCTCTTTCAGATACGGCAAGCCTCCTAATATGCAGAGCCGGCGCCCTGACGACAAGGCCGGCAATGCATTTTCTTTGCATGAATAGTCAGGCAGGCATCAATACCAGAGCATCACCACACAGAGGGCGGTGAGCGCCCCCAGGCTGCCATTGAGCCGGCGCCACCCCTTGTCCGAGTTGATCCAGCGGCTGAGCTGATGACCGAACACCACCCAGGCAAAGCAGACCGGCAATCCCGCCATGGGGAAGACGGCCATGATGCCCCACATGCTGGGCCAGTAGTCACTCCCCGGCAGACTGAACAGACTGATGGCGGAGATCCCCATCATCCAGGCCTTGGGATTGAGGAACTGGAACCCCAGCCCCTCCAGCAGGGTCAGCGGGCGGGCACGGCTGGCCGGATCACCGGGAGCCCCGGCCACGGCGATGCGCCAGGCCAGCCAGAGCAGATAGAGGCTGCCCAGCACCTGCAGGCTGAGCTTGAGCAGGGGCCAGCGCTCGAACAACGGATAGAAGCCCAGCGCCAGCACCAGTTGCAGCACGGGCTGGCCCACGGCCACCCCGATGAGGTGGGGCAGGGTGCGGCGCACCCCGAAGTTCGCGCCGGACGCGGTCAGCATGAGATTGTTGGGGCCTGGTGTGCCGCAGGTGAGCAGAGCAAAGCCAAACAGGGTGGCATACCATTCGATCGTCATCTTCTTGTACTCCTGAATCGCCACATTGTATCGATACAATGTGCCGTACTTGATTGTTATTCGGTCTGAATTCACGCTATATTGCCGATACACTTCGATCAATGGATTTATTGTCACCATGACAATCTGGACTCCGGACCTCACCCCCTTCGCCGGCCCCCTCTACCTCAAGCTGGTGAAGGCCATCGAGCAGGCCATTCAGGACGGCACCCTGCCGCCCGAGACTCGACTGCCCACCCACAGGGCGCTGGCGGACAAGCTGGGGGTCACCGTCGGCACCGTCACCCGCGCCTATGGCGAGGCGGAGCGGCGCGGCCTGCTGGCCGCCCGGGTGGGGCACGGCACCTGGGTCAAGGGAGAGAGCGAGGATCCGGCCAACGCCTGGGTGATCCGCAAGGAGGAGGGGCACCGCATCGAGCTGTGGCAGAACCTGCCGGTGCAGCTGGACCGGGCCGCCATCATCCGCCCCATGCTGGCGGAAGTGGCGGACGGGGATCTCAACGCCCTGCTCGGCTACGACAAGGAGGCGGGCCAGCCCGCCCAGCGCCAGCTGTTCATCGACTGGCTGGCCGAGCAGGGGGTGGCGGGCCGCGAGGAGTACCTGCTGTTCAGTCACGGTGCCCAGCACGGCATCATGCTGGCCCTGCTGGCCACCGGCTGCGTGGGGGAGACCCTCTTCTGCGAGGGGCTCAGCTACCCCGGCATGCTGGGCAATGCGCGCCAGCTGAAGAACCAGGTGGTGGGGCTGGCGATGGACGAGGAGGGACTGTTGCCCGAGGCGCTGGAGGCGGCCTGCCGCACCCGTCGCGCCAAGCTGCTCTACCTGACCCCCACCCTGCAGAACCCCACCACCGCCACCATGAGCCGGGCGCGGCGGGAGGCCATCGTCGCCATCGCCCGTCGCCACGACCTGCTCATCATCGAGGATGACGTCAACGGCCTGCTGCCCCAGCAGCCGGTGACGCCCCTGGTCAACCTGGCGCCGGAGCGGGTCATCTACCTCGGCAGCCTGGCCAAGATCGCCTGCGGCGGTCTGCGGGTCGGCTTCGTGCTGACCCCGCCCCACTTGCGCGGCGCCTTCGCCCAGGCGATGCGACTGTCGAGCTGGATGGTGAGCCCGCTCCTCATCGAGCTGGCCTGCAAGCTGGTGAGCCAGCGCCAGATCATGCCATTGGTCGAGCAGCAGCGGCAGATCCTGGCACGTCGCGGCGAGCTGCTACGCCATCTCTTGCCGGGAGCCCGCTGGCAGGCGGGCTCCATGCACGCCTGGTTGCCGCTGCCGGAGCCCTGGCGCAGCCAGGAGTTCGCCGAGGCCGCCAACACCCTTGACGTCGGGGTGGCGAGCGGAGAACACTTCGCCGCCGGCCAGTTCGCCGCCCCCCAGGGGGTGCGCCTGAGCCTGAGCCAGCCCGCCACCGACGCCCGCGTCGCGGAAGGGCTGGAGCGGCTCGCCAGCCTGCTGCGCGCCACGCCGCCCACCAATCCCCTGCTATAGTCATCGACCCGGCCCCAAGGAGTGAACATGTCTGCCATCCGCCCCGCCCTGCTGCTTGTCACCCTGTTGCTGGGAGGCTGCGCCTCCCCCGCCCATCAACAGCTGGGAGCAGCCCTGAGCGGTCTGGAGGGGGAGCTGACGCGGCTGGAGGAGGAGCTGGCGGCCATGAACGGGCTGCACTACCAGAAAGCCATAGATGCGCCTGTGACCCTGCGCCGCCACCTCCAGGCCCCCGCCCCGACGGCGGAAGGGCTGGTGCCCGTGCAGAGCCGGCTGCAGGACGGCCCCCTGCTGCGCTACGACTACCGCCTGCCGGCCGGCATGACCAGCCTGCCCCTCGACGAGCCCTGCCTGCGCTACGAGTTCGAGCTGCGCCACCTCGGTCGCCTCGGTCAGCTAGAGCTCGCCTGGCAGGGAGAGGACCAGCCGGGCAGCCGCCTCATCCTGCAGCGCGACTGCCCCTTCTCCGCCAGGGGCCCTGGCCTGCAATAACCCGCCAGAACAGAAGAGGGGTTGGCCCAGGCCAACCCCTCTTGTCTATCTGAATAAGCAACACACCGCGCAAGGGACAAGGTCTCCGTTATGCGGCCCCGGATCACAGCAGACCGCGCACCAGGATCCCGGCGATCAGCAGCGGCGCCACCAGACGCCAGCACCAGAGCAGGGCCAGGCGCAGCCCCGGCGAGAGATCCGCCGGCACCATGCTGTCCCCGAGCCGCCAGCCCAGCAGCAGGGTCAACACTAGGCCGAACATCGGCATCATCAGGTTGGAGGTGAGGTAGTCCAGCAGATCGAACAGGGTCTTGCCGAACAGGGTGTACTCGGCCCAGGGGCCGAACGACAGACTGACCGGGATGCCACAGGCCATGATCAGCAGGGTCAGCACCCGGCAGGCACTGCGGCGCGACCAGCCCCACTCCTCGGTGGTGAAGCGCACCAGGTGCTCCAGCATGGAGATGGAGGAGGAGAGCGCCGCCACCAGCAGCAACAGGAAGAAGACCACCGCCAGCCCCTGCCCGAACGGCAGGTGGTTGAACACCGCCGGCATGGTCATGAAGGTGAGGCCGGGGCCGGCGGTCGGATCGATGCCGGTGGAGGCGAGCACCGGGAAGATCATCAGCCCCGCCAATACAGAGATGAGGCTCGCCAGCGTCACCACCCAGACCCCGGAGCGCAGCACGCCCTCACTGTTCGGCAGGTAGGCGCCGTAGGTGGTGTGTACCCCCAGGCCAATGGAGAGGGAGAAGAAGGCCAGCCCCAGGGCATCGAGCACCCCCTGGCCGGTGAGCTGGCTGAAGTCGGGCAGCAGGAACTGGCGCACCCCGGCCATGGCCCCCGGCATGGAGAGACCGGTCACCACCAGCAGCAGCATCATCACGAACAGGGCCGGCATCATCCAGCGCAGCGCCCGCTCCACCCCCTTCTGCAGGCCCCCCTGCACGAACCACCAGGTGAGCCCGGCGAAGATGAGGTGGGTGATGGCCGGCCAGAGGGGATCGCTCACGTAACCGGTAAAGAGCGCGGTGAGGGCGCTCGCCTCACCGAGGTTGAGCTCGCCACCGATGGCCAGGGCCGCGTACCCCACGGTCCAGCCCCCCACCACGCTGTAGAAGCTGTAGATGAAGAAGCCGCACAGGATCCCCATGTAACCCATCCAGCGCCAGTTCGGCCCTACCAGCTTGTGGAAGGCGCCAAGCACCCCGCGCTGGCTGCGGCTGCCGAGCAGGGTCTCCCCCACCAGCACCGCCACCCCCAGAGTGAAGCTGAACAGCAGAAACACCAGCAGGAAGGCACCACCGCCATTGGTGGCGGTCACATAGGGAAACTTCCAGATGGCGCCAAGACCGATCGCCGAGCCGGCGGCAGCCAGCACATGACCGAGACGGGAAGACCACTGAACCTGGCTCATACAACCTCCGGGCAAGACAACATCACATCGATACTCCATGGGTAGACGCGCTCTGCGTCACAACAAAAAAGGCCGCCTGGCGGCGACCTTTGCAATGGGCATTCAGACAAACGGCACGTGCAAGGTCACCTCTCTTGCGAGCGTAAAAATCGGCCAAAGAGGGCGATGAGGGGTGACATGATACGCGCCGCCTGCACGGGAAAAGGGGCCACAGCCTAAACCATGGCAAGAGAAGTTGACAGTTATTCGTCAATAAAGGCACTAAAAATGGAATATAAAAACAAAAAACAAAGATATTCCTGACGAATACTTCGAATATTCTCTATTTTACAGACTTTTATATAGTGTCAATCCCGCAGGAGACATGCCCGGTCTGGCGCAATCCCCCGGAGATGCCCTGATGGCGGGCTCCGGGCCCGCCACTTGCCCAGCCTTACACCAGCCCGCGCACCAGGATGCCGCCGATGAGCAGGGGGGCCAGCCAGCGCCAGCAGCCCATCAGCAGAGTCCGCCAGTGCGGTGCCAGCCCGGCGGGCAGCGCCCGGCGACCGAGCTGCCAGCCCAGCAGCAGCGTCAGGGCCAGCCCGAACAGCGGCATCATCAGATTGGAGGTGATGAAATCCAGCAGCTCGAAGATGTTCTTGCCAAACAGGGTCAGGGTGGCCCAGGGACCGAACGACAGACTGACCGGGATGCCGCCCGCCATCACCAGGGCGATGACGAAGGTGCATGCCGCACGGCGCGACCAGCCCAGGCTCTCGCACAGGAAGCACTGCAAATGCTCCAGCAGGGAGATGGAGGAGGAGAGTGCCGCCACCACCAGCAGGGAGAAGAACACCACCGCCAGCCCCTGGCCGAAGGGCAGTTGCTGGAACACCGCCGGCATGGTCATGAAGGTGAGGCCCGGACCCGAGGCGGGATCGATGCCGGTCGCCGCCAGTACCGGGAAGATCATCAGCCCCGCCAGCACGGCGATGACGCTCGCCAGCAACACCACCCAAAGGCTGGAGCGGCCGACCCCCTCGCTGGAGGGCAGGTAGGCGCCGTAGGTGGTGTGGATGCCAAGACCGATGGAGAGGGAGAAGAAGGCCAGCCCCATGGCGTCCAGCACACCTGACATGCCGAGCTTGCTGAAGTCGGGCATCAGGAAGTGGCGCACCCCGGCCATGGCGTTGGGCAGGGTGAGGCCGAACGCCACCAGCAGCAGGATCATGATGAAGAGGGCCGGCATCATCCAGCGCAGGGTGCGCTCCACCCCTTGCTGCACGCCGCCCCGCACGAACCACCAGGTCAATCCGGCAAACAGCAGGTGGGTCAGCACAGGCCAGAGGGGATCACCGACGTAGTCGTTGAAACGGGCGGTCAGTGCCGCGCCGTCGCCGTGCTGCAGCTCGCCCGCCAGGGCCATGCCCGTGTATCCCAGGGTCCAGCCCCCCACCACGCTGTAGAAACAGAAGATGAGCAGGCTGCACAGCAAGCCCATGGCGCCGACCCAGCGCCAGCGCGTGCCCATCAGTTCGCCAAAGGCCCCCACCACCCCGCGCCGGGTCAGGCTGCCGATCAGGGTCTCCCCCATCAGTACCGCTACCCCCAGGGTAAAGCTGAACAGCAGAAAGACCAGCAGGAAGGCGCCGCCACCGTTGGCGGCGGTCACATAGGGGAACTTCCAGATGGCGCCGAGACCGACCGCGGAACCTGCGGCGGCCAGGATGTAACCGAGCCGGGATGACCATTGGGACTGCTTCATAAGAACTCCACGCGAGGGGCCTGCCAGCGAGGCCCGAAATGGCGCTCAGAGTACGCCCGCGGGCACGCAATCACTCGGCGTATATCCGATATAAAACTCATTTCTTGGCATCATTAACCAATAAAATTCGGATAAACCACCAATCGTGCCACAAAATAAAAACCGGAGCGGGGATGCTCCGGTTTGTTGTCTGCCTGGGTCTGGCGGGATTAGATGACCCCCAGCTCCCGCAACCGCTCCATCAGATAGCTGTGGGCGGTGTGGCGCTCCGAGAGCACCACATCCGGACGGGGGTGCAGGAAGAGCGGCAGGGAGATGCGCGACTTGGCGGCACTGCCCCCGGTCGGGTTGATGACGCGGTGGGTGGTGGAGGGGTAGTAGCCGCGGGAGGCCTCCTGCAGCATGTCACCGATGTTGATGATGAGGGTGCCAAAATCGCAGGGCACATCCATCCACTCGCCATCGGACCCCTTCACCTGCAGGCCAGGTTCGTTGGCGGCGGGCAGAATGGTCAGCAGGTTGATGTCTTCGTGGGCGGCGGCGCGGATGGCACCCGGCTCCTCGGTACCGTCGAACGGCGGGTAGTGCAGCACCCGCAGCAGGGTCTTCTGACTCTCTTCAATCATGGAAGAGAGCGGGCAGCTGTAGTGGGCGGCGATGTCGCCCGGGGTGTACTGCTCCACCCAGCCCAGCAGCTCGGCGGCCAGACCGTTGGCGAGGCGGTAGTACTCCATCGCCTGCGCCTTCAGCTCTTCCGGCATCTGGCCCCAGGGGTAGATGTGGAAGTACTCCTTGATGTCCTTCTGGCTATGACCCTTGGCCACCTCGGACACCGAGGGCGGGAAGTAGCCGTCCTGGGTCTCGCGGTTGAACAGGAAATCCTGCTTCTGCTCGCTCATGAAGAAGCGATACCAGTTGTCATAGATGGACTGCACGAGTTCTTTCGGGATGGGGTGATTGGTCAGCACCCCGAACCCCGTGGTCCGCAGGGATTCGGTGAAACGCTCGGCCGCGTCGGGGGAGCGGTAATCGACGGTCAGGACTTTCATTGTTTTTTTGTTACATGCCAGTTAAAAGTAGGCGCAGTTTACCCTGCCTCCCCCGGCAAGAAAAGGTTGCCGACAGTCCATTCGCAACGGTTTGAAAATACTGACAAAAACATCATGACACCGCCTGGCAGCCCGCCCCTTGTCCCGGGCAGGCCTCCTCTTCTAGAATGCCTCTCCACCCTTACTCTCGGAGCCCCTTCATGTCCCCCAAGATCCTGCTGTTGACCCTCCCCTTGCTGCTCGCCGGATGCAGCGCCCTGTCGGAGGAGGAGTGCCGTGCCATGAGCTGGTACAACCAGGGCTATCAGGACGGGGAGCAGGGCAAGACCCGGGCCGCCACCGGCGATTACAAGAAAACCTGCGGGGAGTACGGCCTCAGGGTGGACGAGGCGGAGTGGCAGCGCGGCTACGCCAAGGGGCTGGAGCTCTACTGCATCCCCGAGCTCGCCTACACCAAGGGGCGGGGGGGAAGCGAATACCTGGGGGTCTGCCCCAATGACACCAGCTTCCTCACCCAGTTCGAGCGCGGTCGCAAGGAGTACCTGCTGGAGCAGCGTCTCTCCGAACTGCAACAGGAGCTGGATCGCACCGAGCGAAGCATCTACCAGTTCGATCAGCAGATCCGCAGCGAGAGCGACAGCAAGCAGCGCGACTACTACCGTGCCCAGCGCGAGCGCGCCATTCGCCATTACGAGGGAGTGCGCCGGGAGTACAACCGCATCCGCTTCCCGGATCGGGTGATCCAGTTCTCCTTCGGGAGCTGACAAACAGAAAGGGGCCGATATGGCCCCTTTCTGTTTCTGCCGCTGTCTGTTTCTTCCCCTCAGGCGGGCAGGACCCAGCGCTGCAGCGCCAGCGCGATGCCATCCTCGTTGTGGTCGGCGGTGACCCGGTCGGCATGGGCCTGGATCTGGGGTGCCGCGTTGCCCATGGCCACCGCCAGCCCCACCTGTTCGAACATGCTGATGTCGTTGTTGTTGTCACCAAACGCCACCACGTCCTCCATCGCAATCCCTTCGCTCGCCGCCCACTGGGCCAGCCGGTTGCCCTTGCTGCAGCCGGGTTGCACCAGCTCCACCGCATAGGGGGCAGCCCAGTCCTGGGTGAAGGGCAACCCCTGCACTACCTCCCCCACGAAACGGTGCAGCCGACCGGGATCCTGGTGGAACAGCTCCAGCTTCCAGATGGGGTGTTGCAGCCAGGCGTCGATATCCTGGGCCGGCAACAGGGAGACCTTGAGGTGATCCGGCTGGTTCGCGGACCAGCGCCGCATCCGGCCCACGTGCTCCTCGCAGCCGAGGTAGCCGATGCCGTCCCCCAGATGGAAGAGCGCCCCCATCTCCTGGGACTGCACCTCGGCCAGCAGGGCGGTGAGCGGCGCCACCGCCAGGGGATCCCCGGCGAGGATCCTCTCCTGCGCCGGATCATAGAGGTAGGCGCCGTTGCTGCAGATGATGGGGGTCTCGAGGGCCAGTTCGTGGTGGAAGGGGCGCGCCGTCATGAAGTGACGGCCGGTCACCAGCAGTACCTTGATGCCGTGAGCCCGGGCCTGGGCCAGGGCGGCCCGGGTGGCAGACGAGATCTTGTGATCCCGGGTCAGCAGAGTGCCATCCATATCCAGAGCAATGGCCTGATATTGACTCATATCACCTCCGAGAGTGTCGAAACGGCTGGGGTACCATACTGTCCCGCTTCCAGTGCAATGGCCTGATAACGGCTCATATCACCTCCAAGCGTGTCGAAACGGCTGGGGTACCATACTGTCCCGCTTCCAGTGCAATGGCCTGAAAACGACTCATATCACCTCCAAAGAGTGGGCATCGCGGGGCGCATGATGGAGAAAGCGGTCGCCGGGCGACGGGGTAAATCGGAGCAAGAAGTCATACCGTCCCAGACTCGGCGCCGCGATGCAAGCCCGGGCTGCCGCCCCGGCGCCAATCTGTGATCCCGCCGCGTCGGGATCAGCCAGCCTCCGCGCACCCGGTGACGGCCTCTCTCCTGTCCGCCCGCCGGCGCAGGCCATAAAAGCCGAGGGCACAGAGCACACCGCAGAGCGTCGCCAGGTAGAAGGGCCACTCGGTGCCCGCCAGCAACACCAGGCTGCCCAGCACCACCGCCAGGATCTCGCTGCCCACCGCCAGGCCGCGATAGATCCCCATCGCCTGCCCCTGCTGGCTGGCATCACTGCGGTTGGAGACGGCCACCGAGGTGGCGAGCTCCCCCAGGCTCATGCCGATGCCGGCCGGGATGAAGGTGAGCGCCAGCCCCCACCACTGGGTCGGCAGGATGAACATCAGCATGCCCGCCGCCATCACCAGGTGGCCGACGATGCCAAGGGAGCTGCCGCGCCAGTGGCGTGCCAGCTGCTCCCCGATCCAGGAACCCAGCATCATGGGCACGCTCACCAGCACGGCGGCCTGGGCCAGCTGCACCGGATCCCAGGCGAGCCGCTCCACCAGCCAGACGTTGAAATAGGTGAAGTAGAGCTGCACCGCCCCGTAGCTTGCCAGGGTCAGCGCGAAGTAGGGCAGGAGGCGAGGTTGCAGCAGCAGCTGGCGGGTCGTGAGGGGAACCTCATCCCGGGTCGCCGACAGAGGGGGGCGATTTGGCAGCAGCCAGAGCACCAGCAGCAGGTTGATCACCGTCATCCCCACCGCCAGCCAGGCCGCCAGGCTGTAATCCCCCGACACCACGGCCGCATAGCCCCCTATCATGGGGCCCAGCACCCAGCCCAGATTCATGCCGATGTTGATGCGGGCAAAGTTGCGCGCCTTGGTTTTCGCCGTGCTCATGTCTGCCGCCATGGCCTGCACGATGGCGATGTCGCCGTTGAAGAAACCCTCCACCACCCGGCTCAGCAGCAACAACGGCAGGGAACGCCAGGCGATCCCCAGCGCCATCAGCACATACCCCGCCAGCACGCCCACCAGGCAGAGGGTCAGCACCGGCTTGCGGCCATGCCGATCCGACAGCTTGCCGAGCCAGGGGGCCCCCAGCAGTTGAAACAGCGGGTACAGCCCCATGATGACACCGAGCCACACCTTGCGGCTCCAGTCCGACGCTTCCGGCGTCAGCATGCCCTGGGCCGGATCCAGCATCAGCGGTGCCAGCACGGGGGACGGCAGGCTGAATCCCGCCACCGCCAGCGTCACCGTCATGACCAGCACCCAGAGGGTCGCCTGTCCCTTGATCCCTTCCATGTCAGCCTCATTAAATAAAGTTATTTGTTTATTTATATTGTAAGGACTCGGGCATTAAGTAAAGCATATCGTTGATTTAAATGGGGCCCCTGCCCATAATGACCCTAGCCGGGCCTCTCAGACCCGATCTCCACAACCAGAGTCATTCCATGAACGCCAGCACCGACAAGATCCTCCACCTCCTGAAGACCCGGGGCCCCCAGAGCGCAGCCGCGCTCGGGGAGCAGCTGCAGATGACCTCCATGGGGGCGCGCCAGCATCTGATGACCCTGGAGTCCGAAGGCTGGGTGAGTTTCAGCGACGAGGCCCGCGGCCGTGGCCGTCCGGTACGCCTGTGGCAGCTCACAGAGCAGGCCTGGCAACGCTTCCCCGACACTCACGGCGAGCTGACTCTGCAACTGATCGACGACGTCAGGCAGTTGTTTGGTGAGGAGGGCATGGAGCAGCTCATTGCCCGACGGGAGCAGCAGATGCTGCACCGCTATCAGGCCAGATTGACCCAGCCGGCACTGGCGGATAGGCTCGCGGAGCTCAAGGTGATGCGCAGCCTGGAGGGCTATATGGCAGACATGTCACAGGAGGAGGACGGCAGCTGGCTGTGGTGGGAGAGCCACTGTCCCATCTGCAGCGCGGCCAGGGCCTGCCGGGGCTTCTGTCGCAGTGAGCTGGCGATGTTCCGCGCGCTGCTGGCGCCGGCCGAGGTGGAACGGGAGCAGTATCTGCTGGACGGGGACAGGCGCTGCCTCTATCGCATCCGGCCGCCGCAGCCCTGAGTGAGCGGGCAGCAAAAACAACAAAGCAGGCGCCGGGATGCCTGCTTTGTTGCCTTCGGGGAGAGGGTGCTCTCGTTCCAGCCCGTCGCTTCCCGGTTGGGTCGAACGGCTGATGGGGTTGGTGACCCGGTAAGGTCCTTCACCACAGGCGCCGGGTTGGGCATCTGTCTTGCCACCGGAAGATGACACCATAGTACCCCCGGTCATGCGGTGAGTGGTTGTGAAGTAGCAGGTATTTTCAGTTGTTTTTGCAATAGTTCACCCTTAATCTAGGAAAAGTGGATTAGTAATTGCAACGAGGAACGGAGAATGCTGAAACTTGATCGTATAGACAGGCATATTCTGGAGTTGATGCAGGAGAATGGCCGCATCAGCAACCTGGAGCTGGCCGAGCTGGTCGGCCTCTCCCCCTCCCCCTGCTCGCGCCGGGTCAAGGCGCTGGAGGATGCCGGTCTCATCGACACCCATGTGACCCTGCTCAACGCCCGTCAGCTGGGGCTCACCCTCACCGCCTACATCCATATCTCCATGGACAGGCACACACCGGAGCGCTTCGAGAACTTCGATCGGGCCGTCAAGGATCTGCCCGAGGTGCTGGAGTGCGACCTCATCACCGGCAACGACGCCGACTACCAGCTCAAGGTGGTGGTGCGGGACATGGAACACTACCAGCACTTCCTGCTGGACAAGCTGACCCACATCTCCGGGGTGACCGGGGTGCGCTCGAGCTTCGTGCTGCGCCGCATCAAGCACAAGACGGCCCTGCCCCTCAATCACCTGGGCTGAGGGCCCGGCACCTAGGCTGACAGACACAAAATGCAAGAGGAGGCCATGGCCTCCTCTTTGTCGTCTCTGGCGCCGAGAGCCCGCTGTCAGGCCTCGACGGGGCTGACGTCCTGCACCTGCAGCAACCAGCCATTCTGCTCCTGCAGGGGTTCGCCACTCAAGCGCAGGCGCTCGCCGGTGGAGACCCACTGCCCTTTGGGCAGGGCGATCTCCAGGCTCTCGCTGCCGTTGTCGAACACCCAGCGATCCGCCCCCAGGGACGCGATCAAATATCCTTCCATCTCCACTCTGGACTCGGCTTGCCAGGACGGGACCACGGTCTCGCGACTCTCGATGAAATCCCCCTGCACGCCAAAACTGGCCAGTCCCCACAGAATGGAGAGCCCCACGATGGATGACTGCATCTCTCTCTCCTTTTCGTTTGGCACTTGAGGGCCAGTATGGGAAGAGAACAATGAGCGCACCATGAACAAGGCACCAAAGTGCTGGCGAGATCGCGAAAAAAAACCGACCCCAGGGTCGGCTTTGTCATTTTATGGCGTCTTGATCACACTATTTGGCCGCTTCTTCTGCCATCCGCACGGCCCTTGGTTTATTCATCCACATGGCCACGCCGCGATGCGCCGCACAAATACCCTCGTCGGTGATGGCCCTGACGCGAACGCCATCCTTGCAGACGGCCTGCCAGGCATCGGCATCGTCGATGCGCAGTTCGGAGGGGCCCTTGCCGGTGCCGGCACAGGCGCCCAGCAGAAGTGCAAACAGGGGGATCATGATCTTCATCAGATGACTCCAGACAGGAAAAGGGATCAGCGCCCCAGCTGAGCCGATACGCGATCGCAGAGCTGCTTGAGCTGGGCCAGCTCAGCATCGGCCAGATCCACCTGGTTGCGCAAGCTGTCCCCCAGGCAGCAGGCCCTGACCTCCTGTTGCAGCTGGCGCCCCGCCTCGGTCAGGCGGATGCATTTTTGCCGCTCGTCCTCGCGGGAGACGGTGCGGGTCAGCCACCCCTTGGTTTCCAGACGTTTGACGATGGGGGTCAGGGTACCCGCATCCAGCCCGGTCTCCTGGCCAATCTCCTTGAGGCTCACGTCGTCCCGGGCCCAGAGCGCGAGCATCACCAGGTACTGGGTATAGGTCAGGTCCAGCTTGTCCAGCAGTGGCCGATAGGCCCGCATCACCGCATTGGAGGCGCTGTAGAGGGCAAAACAGACCTGCTTTTTCAATTCACTCATGGGGCACCCCGCTGACGACTGGGGGTAGTATACCCCATGAGCAGTGAGGGCTGAATAATTTGCACGCAAGACAGTTGGCCCACCAGCCCCCCATCCGGATGGGTGGTGGACAATCAAGATCCCCGGGGCCATTGCTTGCGAAACGCCCTTATCCGTCCTAAGGTGGGCCCGTTTTTTTGGGTGGAGCCATCGTGCAGCGCCAGGATCCCCCTCGTCGTACAACCACAGCCAGGAGCGTCCCCATGTCTACTCCCTATCCCCGCGTCGGGGTCGGCGTCATCCTCACCAACCGCCAGGGCCAGGTGCTGCTCGGCAAGCGCAAGGGAAGCCATGCCCCCTACTGGTCCATCGCCGGCGGCCATCTGGAGCTGGGGGAGACCTTCGAGTCGGCGGCCATCCGGGAAGTGGCCGAGGAGACGGGCTTCGTCATCCACCATCCCCGCGTCATCGCCGTCACCAACAACCTGGAAACCTGGCGCGAGAGCGGCCTGCACTACGTCTCTGTCACCCTGCTGGCCGAGGTGGAAGGGGAGCCGCAACTGCTGGAGCCGGAGAAGTGTGAGGGCTGGGTCTGGTGCGACCCCGAGGTCCTGCCCGAACCTCATTTCGATGCCAGTCGCCAGTCCATCGCCTGCTGGCTGGCTGACCGCTGTTATCTGCCAACACCGAGCCAGCCCACCCCATAAGCCATCGTTCGCGGGGCGACACACTGTGCAAACGGGATAGCCCGAATAGTCATAACAGGTTCATCCCTTTGTCATATCATCCCGGCAGAGCCTTTGATAACGAGACAGGAGTGGTGGCGTGGGGCAGGTGTTTATTCAGTTTCTGTGGCTGGGGTGTGTCAGCTTTGGCGGGCCCGCAGCCCATATCGGCTATTTTCAGCGCACCTTCGTCGAGCGCCTGCGCTGGCTGACCCAGGCCGAGTTCGCCCAGTTGCTGGCCCTGTGCCAGCTGTTGCCCGGCCCCGCCTCCAGCCAGCTTGGCTTCGCCATCGGCCGCCACCGCGCCGGGTTCGGCGGCGCCCTGGCCGCCTTCGTCGGCTTCACCCTCCCCTCCTTCCTGCTGCTGCTGGCCGCCGCCATCGGCGTGGGCTATCTGGGCGCCAATGTCTGGCTGGATGCCGCCCTGCACGGCCTCAAGCTGCTGGCGCTCATCGTGGTGGCCGATGCCGTGCTCACCATGAGCCGCCAGTTCTGCAAGACGGGGCTGCAACAGGGGATCATGGTGGTCACCGCCGCCGCCCTCTGGTGGCAACCCGGCCTCCTGACCCAGCTCGTCATGCTGGCGGGGGCGGCCCTCATCTGCGCCCGGCAGGAAGGGCGCGGGGCCGCTGCACAGGCCGGCGCGCGGCGCCAACCCCACTGGCCCACCCTGCTGCTGTTCGCCCTGCTGTTCCTCGGCCTGCCGCTGCTGGGTGGCCCCCTCGGCCAGCTGGCCGCCGACTTCTATCGGGCGGGCAGCCTGGTGTTTGGCGGTGGCCACGTGGTGCTGCCCCTGCTGCAGGAGAGCGTGGGACACGCCCTCAACCAGCAACAGTTTCTGACCGGTTACGGGCTGGCCCAGCTGGTGCCGGGCCCCATGTTCACCCTGGCCACCTACCTCGGCGCCCAATTGCTGCCCACCACGCCCCTGGCCGGGGCCCTGCTCGCCACCCTGGCGCTCTTCCTGCCGGGGTTCCTGCTGCTGTGGGCCCTCGGGCCCTGCTGGCAGAGCTGGCTGGCCAGCCCCAGGCTGGCGGGGGCGGTGACCGGGATCAACGCCGCCGTGGTGGGGTTGCTGCTGGCCGCCCTCTATCAGCCGGTGTGGCTGAGCGCCGTGCTGGCCCCCACCGATCTGGCGCTGGCCGCCCTCGGCTTCTACCTGCTGCGCGTGCAGAAACTGCCCATCCTGATCCTCGCCGGCCTGTTGGCGGGGGCCGCCCTGCTGCAGGTCTGAATACGGCCACAACGAAAACGGCGCCCCTGCTGGCAGGGGCGCCGTTGTTGTCTCTATGCCGGGCAAAACCTCAGGCGTCGGGATCGAAGTCCAGACTCAGGCTGTTCACGCAGTAGCGCTGGCCGGTCTCGGTCGGCCCGTCAGGGAAGACGTGGCCGAGGTGGGAACCGCACTGGCTGCAGGTGATCTCCACCCGCTTCATGCCGTGACTGTTGTCTTCGGTGTAGGTCACCGTCCCCTCGATGGCCCGGTCGAACGAAGGCCAGCCGCAGCCGGAGTCGAACTTGGCATCCGAGTGAAACAGCACGCTCTTGCAGCAGACGCACAGGTAGTCGCCACTCTTGCGGTTGTGCAGCAGGGCACCACTGTAGGGACGCTCCGTGCCTTTCTCCCAGCAGACGTGATACTGTTCGGCGCTCAGCTTGTCGCGCCACTGTTCGGGGTTGTTACTGCTCATTCCGACTCCTCACCACTGATAACGGTGGCCAGCATACCCACTCCGGCCGCTTCCCTCTACCCCGCCAGCGGGAACTGTGATCCCGTTGGCAACACGGCGGCAACATCCGCCGTGGTGGTCGCCTCTTCCTTGGCCAGGGCGACCGCCGGCAGAGCGATCCGCTTGAGCAGCTTGAGGGAGTGGGCGCGCCCCACCGCCACCTGCCGCTTGATGTCGTCAGGCAAGAAGGGCAGACCGTCGTTGGTAGCGGTATCTATGGTCTGGATCCACTCCATGCCTTCCCCCGGAGGCGGCAGGCGGAACTGGATGTCGTAATCGCTGGCGTTGAACAGTACGCACCAGCGTTCACCGGCACAGCCGATCATGCCGATGTCCATGGCGAACGCCTGCCCCATGGGGGCATGCCAGTCCTGATCCGTGAGCTGGTGACCGTCCGGGTGGTACCAGTTGACCTGGTGGCAGCTACTGGGGGCACCGTTCCAGCTGTCGTCACTCAGCTGCAGGTTGGAGAAGACCCCCGATTCCGCCCGCAGCGCCATCATCTGCTGGGTGAAAACGAGCAGCCGCTCATCCTCCGGGCGCAATTGCCAGTTGACCCAGCTTATCTGGTTGTCCTGGCAGTAGGCGTTGTTGTTGCCGAGCTGGCTGCGCCCCATCTCGTCCCCCGCGAGGAAGTGCGGCGTCCCCTGGGAGAGCAGCAGGGTGGCGATCAGGTTGCGCTTCTGCTGCTGGCGCAGGTTGTTGATGCGCGGATCCAGGGTCGGCCCCTCCACCCCGTGGTTGCTGGAGAGGTTGTTGCCGTGGCCGTCCCGGTTGTCCTCGCCGTTGGCCTGGTTGTGGCGCTGGTTGTAGGAGACCAGATCCTCCAGGGTGAAGCCGTCGTGGTAGCAGAGGTAGTTGACGCTGGTGTGCGGAGCGCGCCAGTTCTTCGGGAAGAGATCCCGCGATCCGACCAGCCGGGTGGCGAAGTCCCCCATCTTGCCCGCATCCCCGCGCCAGAAGGCGCGCACCGTGTCCCGGTAGCGGTCATTGATCTCCAGCCACTGGCTCGGGAACTGGCCGAGACGATAGCCGAAGGGGCCGATGTCCCAGGGCTCGGCGATGAGCTTGACCCGCGCCAGCACGGGATCCGCCAGCATGGCCTTGAAGAAGGCGCTCATGGGGTCGAACTCCCCCGCTTCGCGCGCCAGAGTCACCGCCAGATCGAAGCGGAATCCATCCACCTGCATCTCGGTGACCCAGTAACGCAACGCATCGAGCACCAGCCTCAGGGTGTTGGGGTGATCCAGGTTGACGCTGTTGCCGCAGCCGGTGACGTTGGCGTGGCGGTGGTAGTCCGGGCCGTGGGCCCCCGCCTCGAAGGCATAGTAGCCCGCGTTGTCAAAGCCCTTGAAGGAGAGCATGGGGCCATCGAAACCGGATTCCGCGGTGTGGTTGTAGACCACGTCCAGGATCACCTCGAGCCCGGCCCGGTGCAGCTCGCGCACCATGGTCTTGAATTCGGTCACCGCCTCCTCGGCCCCGTAGCGCGGCTCGGGGGCGAAGAAGGCGACGGGGTTGTAACCCCAGTAATTGCTGAGGCCGAGCTGCTCGAGCCTGGGCTCGGACATGAAGGCCGCCACCGGCATCAGCTGCACCGAAGTGACCCCCAGCGCCTGCAGGTGCTCGATCATCAGCGGATGGCTGATCCCCAGGTAGGTGCCCTGCAGCGCCTTGGGGATCCCGGGGTGCTGGCGGGTGAAGCCCTTGACGTGGGCCTCATAGAGCACGACCCGCTCGGGCGGAATGCCGGGTTTGCCAACGCCCTGCCAGTCGAAGGCATCGTCCACCACCACGGATTTGGCCACCATGGCCGCACTGTCCCCCTGATAGAGGGCGTCATCCCAGCGGGTGGGGCGGCTGAGGGCCCGGGCATAAGGGTCTATCAACAGCTTGTCCGGATCGAACAGCAGGCCGTCCTGGGGCTTGCCATGGACCCGATAGCCGTAGCGCTGACCGGCCTTGACGCCGCGCACATGGCCGAACCAGTACTGGCCGCGCCGACCGGGCAAGGCCAGTCGGGCCAGCTCGCGCTCCTGCTCGTCGAACAGACAGAGCTCCACCTTGTCCGATTGGGGAGCCCAGACACAGAAATGGCAGCCCGTCTCGTCGAGACGGGCGCCCAGCGGGTGATCCACCCCGTTTTCCATTGTGAACATCAAGACTCCTGTTTGATGAACAAGGTCGCGAGCGGCGGCAAGTCCAGCACTATGCTGTGCGCCATGCCCTGCCAGGGGGTCGGCTCGGCGACGAAAACCAGACCTACATCGTAATTGCTGCCCCAGTAATGCTCGCTGTCGGTGTTGAGCACCACCCGGTAGTGACCGGCCGCCGGCACCCCCAGGCGATAGGCGATGCGCGGCACCGGGGTGAAGTTGCAGGCCACCACCAGGGGGTTAGCCCCCAGCTTGTCGGCGCGCAGCCAGGCGAAGATGCTGTTGTCGGCGTCGTTGTGATCCAGCCAGCGGAAGCCGGTCTGCTCATAGTCGGCCTCGTACAAGGCAGCTTCATGACGGTAGAGGTGGTTGAGATCCCGGATCAGCCGCTGCTGACCGCCGTGCTTGGGATACTGCAGCAGGTGCCAGGGCAGCTGGGCATCGTGGTTCCACTCGTTGCTCTGGGCGATCTCGGTCCCCATGAAGTTCAGCTTCTTGCCGGGGTGGGCATACATGAAGCCCATGTAGGCGCGCAGGTTCGCCGCCTGCTGCCACTCGTCGCCGGGCATCTTGTAGAGCAGGGAGTGCTTGCCGTGGACCACCTCATCGTGGGAGAGGGACAGAATGAAGTTCTCGTCATAGTGGTACACCATGGAGAACGTCATGTCGTTGTGGTGGTAGCGGCGGTGGATGGGCTCTTTTTGCATGTAGCTGAGGGTGTCGTGCATCCAGCCCATATTCCACTTGAAGCCGAACCCCAGGCCCCCCAGGAAGGTGGGACGAGAGACACCGGCAAAGGCGGTGGACTCCTCGGCGATGGTCATGGCGTGGGGATACTTGCCGTACACCTCCTCGTTGGTCCACTTGAGCAGGCTGATCGCCTCGTAGTTGTGGTTGCCACCATCGACGTTGGGGACCCACTCGCCGGCGTTGCGCGAATAGTCCAGATAGAGCATGGAGGCGACAGCATCCACCCGCAGGCCGTCCACGTGGAACTTGTCGAGCCAGAACAGGGCGCTGGCCACCAGGAACTGGCGCACGGTGTCGCGACCGAAGTCATAGATGTAGGAGTTCCAGTCCGGGTGCCAGCCACGGCGCGGATCCTCGTATTCATACAGCGGCGTGCCGTCGAAGCGCGCAAGGCCGTGGGCATCGGACGGGAAGTGGGCGGGCACCCAGTCCAGGATGACGCCGATCCCGGCCTGGTGGCACTGATCCACGAAATATTTGAAATCATCAGCCGTGCCGTAGCGACTGGTGGGGGAGAACATGCCCACCGGCTGGTAGCCCCAGGAGCCGGTGAAGGGGTGCTCGGAGACCGGCAGCAGTTCGATGTGGGTGTACTCCATCTCCTTGACGTAGTTCACCAGATCCACCGCCAGCTCGCGCCAGTTCAGGCTGTCGCCGTTGGGGTGGCGCTTCCAGGAGCCGACGTGCAGCTCGTAGATGGAGAGCGGCTGCTCCCGCTTGTCATTGCGCTGGCTCTCGCGCCAGTCGGCATCCTGCCACTGGTACTGATCGTGGTCGTACACCACGGAGGCAAAAGAGGGGTACTGTTCACTGTAAAAGCCCACTGGGTCGCTCTTGTGGGGCAGCCGGTTGCCCATGGGGTCTTTGAGTTCGAACTTGTAGCGATCCCCCGCCTTCAGGCCCGGCACGAACAGCACCCAGTGGCCGCACTGGCTGCGTTGCATGGGGTGGCGACGGCCGTCCCAGAAGTTGAAGTCGCCGATGAGGCTCACCGCAGTGGCGCTCGGCGCATAGACAGCAAAGCGCACCCCTTCTACCTGCTGGCCGAGGTGTTCAACGGTGCGCAGCTGGGCACCGAGGGTGTGGTAGAGGTTCTCCGGTTGCCAGGTCAGCTCTGCCAGTCCTTCCCAGGCGGCAGCCTGGAACTGGTAGGGATCGATGATGTCGACACTGGCGTCGGCGTAGCGGGCGATGAGCTGGTAGGGGAAGGGATTCTTGCGGCGGGTGAAAACAGTTTCAAAGAGGCCCGCTTCATCAGCGGCGGTCAGGGTGGCAACTATCTTGCCGGACTTGAGGTCTCTGACCCGGACCTCGAGCGCATCGGGCAACCAGGCGGTGAGTTTCAGGCCTGGCCCATCCGGATTGGCCAACAGGCCTAGATGGGAGAAGGGATCGGCACAGCGGGCGGCAACCAAACGTTCAACGGGCATCGACATTTCCTTTGATGGCTGAACATCCGCTTCGGCCTGGGCCGAAGCGGATGAAAGTGAGTCACATGTTGGCGATTAAGGCTCAACGGCTGGCCTCGTCACGGGCCCGGCTCATCTTGCCCGCCAGATTCTTGAGCGCCTCATCGGCAAAAATATCCTCCAGATCCCGGGAGAGCTTGCGACGCCAGTTGGGGTATTCATAACTGGTGCCCGGCACGTTCACCGGCTTGTCCATCTCCAGCCAGTCTTCCAGCTGGGTGCTGAACAGGGCACAGCTGCCACGGGACATGTGCAGTTGCAGACCGTGGTTGAGTTCGGTGTTCATGCCGACCCAGTTCACGTCGTGGCTGATATTGTCAGAGATGACCCCATGACCGTGCAGGCTGTCAAGGATCCGCTGCTTGGCCTGGTGGCGATCAGCATACAGAGTCTTGAGCACCTCTTCATCGGGGTAAAGCCCCAGTTCGCGCCCCAGCGCCAGATCGTCACAATGCCAGAAGCCCTTGAGGGTCGGCATGTCGTGGGTGGTCAGGGCGGACATCGCCTGCTCGGCGTAATGGGCAGGCGAGATGAAACCGCCATCGTCCTTGGAGCGTTCGAAGAAGAACACCTTGTAGGAGTGGACACCGTTCTCCTTGAGGGTCACATCGATCCCTTCCGGTACGGTGCCGAGATCCTCGCCGATCAGCAGGCACTGGTTGCGGTGGGATTCGAGGGCCAGGATCCCCAGCAGGTCGTTGACCGGATAATAGATGTAGGCCCCCTTGGCGGCGGACGCTCCGGGCGGCACCCACCACAGACGCAGCAAGGCCATCACGTGGTCGATACGCAGCGCACCGCAGGAACGCATGTTGGCGCGGAACAGATCCACCATGGGCTGGTAGGCAGCCTCGAACAGCTGGTTCGGGTTCATGGGGGGCAGGCCCCAGTTCTGACCCAACGGGCCGAGAATATCGGGCGGCGCACCGACCGATGCTTTCGGGCAGTAGAGATCCCGGTTCGCCCAGATCTCGGTGGAACCTTCGGAGACGCCCACCGCCAGATCCCGGTAGATCCCCATCACCATGCCGGCGGCCTTGGCGCGGGCATCGGCCCGGGCCAGCTGTTCGTCGGCCAGGAACTGCAGGTAGAGGTAGAACGCCACGTCCTGACTGTGCTCGGCCATCCAGGCGGCAACGGCCGGGTTGTGGTAGTCACGGAACGGCTCAGGCCACACCGGCCAGCCCCAGGCATTGTCGCCCAGGCCATAGAAGTGGGCCTGCAGGGCGTCGAAGGCGGCCTGCTGCTGCAGGCTGTCGCCACCGGCGGCCACGAAGGCATCGAACGCCGCCTGACGCTCGGCACTGAAGCTTGCCTCGTCAAACACCTGGCGCAGCATGCCGATCTTGGTCTGGATGACGCCGGTGTAGTCCACGTTGTCCTTCACCCGCAGGGAGGTGAGGTGCTGCTGGAAGGCCGGGCTCGCCACCTCCGCTTTCAGGCGCGCGTTGCCCAGGAATTCGGGCACCGCTTCCACATCGATATAGGCGACGTTGAGCCAGCGACGGGACGAGGGGCTGTAGGGGCTGGCACTCTCCGGGTTGGCCGGATAGAGGGCATGAATGGGGTTGAGACCGACGAAGTGGGCACCCCAGGCGGCGGCTTTCTCCACCAACTGGCCGAGATCGCTGAAATCGCCGATGCCCCAGTTGTGGCGGCTGCGCAGGCAGTAAAGCTGCACACTCGGACCCCACACCTTGCGGCCGTTGGCGATGGGCGCCTGCTTGTAGCAGGACTTGGGGGCGACGATGAGACGCATGGAGGCCAGCGGTTCGTCATTGCCCTCTTCCAGCAGCTGCAACTGGTGATACCCCAGCGCAGGCTGCACATCCAGGGCAACCCGGTAGGCCTGGCACTCCATTTCTTCGAACTCGGCGACACCGACCAGCTCCCCTTCGATGGGAGTCAGCTGGCCGGACAGCCGGGAGCCTTGCTCCAGCGCGATCTGCCAGTGGAGGGCGTCGTTGACGAATTCGATGGGCAGACGGACTTCAAGGCTGATGGGTTCGCCACTGCGCACCACCATCACGGGATCCAGTGGCCGCAGCCAGTGCTGGCGATGCTCCTGCTCCAGCTGCTCGGTCAGGGCGGCCTCGTCATCGACGCGGTAACCCATGGCGCCCAGCATGGCGGCCTTGCTCTCTTCGGATACCAGGGCCGACTGGCCCCAGGCATCGACATATTCACTGGCAATGCCTTTGGCGGCAGCCAGCTGTTCAATCAGGGTGGTCATAGTTTGAGAATTCCCGCTGTGGATTCTGTCTACGCTATTTTGTGATTAATTTTTATGGTTGGTACTTGAACAGTGGCTCTTTGGCCATGCTAAACCGGGCACATTTTTACATATCTCCCCGGCTGGATGTGTGACCGGGCAGGCACTATTGTTGTTCTCTGCGCCCCACTTTGCTGATGATGCATTCAACAAAAGCTGGTAGCCAGTTACATAAACCGAAAATAAATTTCACAGTTTTTCATGATATAGCGCAATTTCGCGCAGAATGTTGGTTGACTCACAGGTGAGTTCTAGTAAATTTACAAACGGAATTTTCTTTGACTACTGAACAGTTAGGTAACCAATTATGACTATCAAAGTAGGTATTAACGGTTTTGGCCGTATCGGTCGTTTCGTATTCCGTCTGGCCGCTGAGCGTTCTGACATCGAAGTGGTTGGTATCAACGACCTGATCGACGTTGACTACATGGCTTACATGCTGAAATACGACTCCACTCACGGTCGCTTCAAGGGCACTGTTGAAGTCAAAGACGGCAACCTGGTCGTTAACGGCAAAACCGTACGTGTTACCGCTGAACGTGACCCGGCCAACCTGAAATGGGGCGAGATCGGTGTTGACGTTGTTGCCGAAGCTACCGGCCTGTTCCTGACCGACGAGACCGCTCGCAAGCACATCGCTGCCGGCGCCAAGAAAGTCGTTCTGACTGGCCCGTCCAAAGACGCCACTCCGATGTTCGTCATGGGTGTTAACCAGGATTCCTACGCTGGCCAGGACATCGTTTCCAACGCTTCCTGCACCACCAACTGCCTGGCCCCGATCGCCAAGGTTCTGAACGATACCTTCGGTATCGAATCCGGCCTGATGACCACCGTTCACGCTACCACCGCTACCCAGAAGACCGTTGATGGTCCGTCTGCCAAAGACTGGCGCGGTGGCCGCGGCGCGGCTCAGAACATCATCCCGTCCTCTACCGGTGCTGCCAAGGCTGTTGGCGTGGTCATCCCGGAACTGAACGGCAAGCTGACCGGCATGGCCTTCCGCGTTCCGACTCCGGACGTGTCCGTTGTTGACCTGACCGTCAACCTGAAGAAAGAAGCTTCCTACGCTGAAATCTGCCAGGCCATGAAGGCTGCCTCCGAAGGCGCCATGAAGGGCGTTCTGGGCTACACCGAAGACGAAGTGGTTTCCACCGACTTCCTGGGTGAGCGTCAGACCTCCGTGTTCGATGCCAAGGCTGGTATCCAGCTGAACAAGACCTTCGTGAAAGTCGTCTCCTGGTACGACAACGAAATGGGCTACTCCAGCAAGGTTCTGGACCTGATCGCTCACATCTCCAAGTAATTTGGGATGCGCAATCGCGTAGCGTGAAAAAAGGCGGCCATTGGCCGCCTTTTTTGTATTCTGAATCCCAGGCATTCCTTCCGAACTACCGAGCACAGGACTCTTTATGACACCGACACGCACTCTGACCGCTCACTGTACTCTCAGCCATCGTGCGGATGGCCAACCGCAACTGACCATCGACAACCAATACGCCAGGGCCGAGATCAGCCTGTTTGGCGCCCACGTACTGAGTTATCAGCGCCATGACGAGCCCGCCTCCATCTGGCTCAGCGACAAGGCCATACTGGATGGCAGCAAGCCCATCCGCGGTGGTATTCCCCTCTGCTGGCCCTGGTTTGGCCCCTCCCCCGCCCGGGTCGGCAGCGGCAAGCCCGCCCATGGCTTCGCCCGCACCAGCCTGTGGACCCTGGATGGCGTCTCCGACCACGGGGATGGCACGCTCGTCCACCTGTCTCTGCGCGATAGCGATGCCAGCCGCGTCCTCTGGCCCCACGCCTTCGAACTGGAGCTGGACGTGCTGGTAGGCAAGGAGCTCTCCCTGGTGCTGACCACCCGCAACACCGGCAAGGCCCCTCTCACCTACAACGCAGCCCTGCACACCTATCTGCAGATCAGCGCGCCGCACGCGGTAGCCGTGACCGGTCTGGGCGAACCTTATCTGGACAAGCTGACCGGCCAGACCGAGCGTCAGCAGGGCCCCCTGAGGGTGACGGCGGCCATGGATCGCATCTATCGCCAGCCCGACGCCATGGTCAGCGTACAGGATGGCGAGCGCACCACCCGGGTGGTGAATGGCAACCACGACAGCGTGGTAGTCTGGACACCCTGGCTGGAAGGCGCCAGCGCCATGGCCGACATGAGTGACGATGGCTATCTCACCATGCTATGTGTCGAGGCGGCCATCTCCGACGAGACCGGTGTCACTGTGGCGCCGGACGAGGAGCACAGCTTCTCCACCGTCATCATCTGATGGGTGTGACAATCCCATAAAAAAAGAGGGCTCCCGCAGGAGCCCTCTTTGCATCTTGTTCTCGGAGACGATCAGGCGTTGCCACTGGTCTTGAGCCTGAGCTCGGCGGCAAAGTTGAGCATGCGGTCCAGCGGGATCAGGGCCTTCAGGCGCAGCGCTTCATCCACATGGATCTCGTGACGCTCGGCGCCGTCGGTCAGCGCTTCCTTGATCGCCACCAGACCGTTCATCGCCATCCAGGGGCAGTGGGCGCAGCTGCGGCAGGTGGCGCCATCACCGCCGGTCGGCGCTTCCACCATCTCTTTCTCCGGGCAGGCCTGCTGCATCTTGTAGAAGATGCCGCGATCGGTCGCCACGATCAGCTTCTGCTGGGGCAGCTCTTTGGCTGCCTTGATGAGCTGGCTGGTGGAACCCACCGCATCCGCCAGTTCGATGACGGAGGCCGGGGACTCCGGGTGCACCAGCACGGCGGCATCAGGGTTCTGGGCCTTGAGCTCACGCAGCGCCTTGGCCTTGAACTCGTCGTGCACGATGCAGTGACCCTGCCAGCGCAGCATCTCGGCCCCGGTCTTCTTCTCTATATAGGCGCCGAGGTGCCTGTCCGGTCCCCAGATGATCTTGTGGCCCTGGCTGTCCAGGTGCTCGACGATCTCCAGGGCGATGCTGGAAGTGACCACCCAGTCGGCTCTCGCCTTCACCGCCGCCGAGGTATTGGCATAGACCACCACAATGTGATCGGGGTGGGCATCGCAGAAGGCGGAGAACTGGTCGATGGGGCAGCCCAGATCGAGGGAGCACTCCGCTTCCAGGGTCGGCATCAGCACCCGCTTGTGGGGGCTCAGTATCTTGGAGGTCTCCCCCATGAAGCGCACCCCGGCCACGATCAGGGTCTGGGCGGCATGGTCACGCCCGAAGCGGGCCATCTCGAGGGAGTCGCCGACGAAGCCGCCGGTGGCTTCGGCCAGGGCCTGGATCTCGGGATCCGTGTAGTAGTGGGCAACAAGCACGGCCTGGCGTTCCTGCAGCAGCGTCTTGATCTCGGCGATCAGGGTCGCCTTCTGCTCGGAGGTCAGGGGCTTCGGCTTGGCCGGAAAGGGGTAGTCCATCTCGACTACCGGCGGGACATTGTTCAGTGCATTGCTCATTGCGACTGTTCCATCAACGCTCGGAAAGGCCAAAATTATAACCAGAAGCCGTGCACAAACCCATCAGCAAATCCATCTCAGCCCCACTCTCGACGCCTGCATGAGCAATCTGTTCTCATTCCGGCCCGAAGGTATTGCCGGATGGCACCGGGCTTGCTCACGCCGGGCTGCCTCTAGGGGAACTCTCTCGCTGCGGGATCACGGCTCCATGGCGCAGTCAGATGGTATGGAGAGGGAAGTGACGCCGTCGTCGGCAAGTCAGTCGATGGCGAGAGCACTGGCAAACAGCAACAAAAAAGCCCGCTGGCTGCAGGCTTTTCAAGATGGTGGTCGTTACTGGGCT
>NZ_CDDD01000095.1 GCF_000820165.1 Aeromonas taiwanensis | reverse complement strand
GGGCGCACCCTGCCGGCCTCATCCTGGCCGTAGGGGTTGTTGCCAAGGCCGAGCCAGAGCAGGGCGCCGAGGCCCAGGGTCAGCACGAGAGGAAGAAAGAGACGCAGGCGGGATCTCATAGGGACTCCCGTTCGAGCCGGGGGCTGGGGGCTGTGGTCGGGGCCGGACGGGCCGCAAGCAAGGGGCGGCGGGCGAGCAGGCGCAGGGTGCCCCCCGCCATCATCAAGAGGCCGCCGAGCCAGATCCATCGCACCAGCGGCTTGTGGTGAAGGCGCATGGCGTAGGCGTTGGGTCCCATCTTCTCGCCGAGCACCACGTAGAGATCGCCCAGCATTCCCCACGCGATGCCGGGCTCGTTCATGTTCATGGTGCGCACGCTGTAGTGGCGCCGTTCAGGCGCGAGTCTGGCAACCTCCTGGCCCCCCTTGTGCACGCTGAGAGTGATGCGCTCGGCGGTGTAGTTGGGGCCGATCAGCGGCTCGCTCCCCTCATAGCGAAACTCATAGGCGCCAAGGCGATAGGGCTGGCCTGCGGCGAGCACGGTTCCCCCCTCCTGGCTGTGGTGGCTCACCTGAGCAATGCCGAGGGCGCACACCGCCACCCCGAGATGGGCCAGCAGGCTGCCGAGCCGATTGAGGGTGAGCTCGCGCAGGGCGGCCGGTTGGGAGAGCGGGAGCAGCAGGCTCGCCACCAGCCAGAGGCCGACCATGTTGGCAAGGATGCCGCTCCAGCCTGCGGTTCCCTGTCCCCGATAGGCGAGGCTGAGGAGCCCGCCACCCAGCACGCCGAGCAGCAGCGGCAACAGCCAGCGCCAGCGGGAGCAGCTGGCCAGCCTCTGCCAGCGCAGACGGGGGAGCTGGGTCATCAGCGCCATCAGCACCAGGGCCAGGGGCACGAAGAGGGTGTTGAAGTAGGGGGCGCCCACGGAGAGGGATCCCAGATGGAGCGACTGGAACACCATGGGGTAGAAGGTGCCGAGCAGCACGCTGGCGCAGGCCACGCAGAGCAGCAAGATGGTGGCCCCGAGCAGCCCCTCTTTGGACAGCAAGCCGAAGCGGGCGTAGGGGGCGCGGGTGTCGGCCCGCAGGGCAAACAGGGTGAGAGCGAAGGTCAGCAGCAAACCGAGCAGCAGCAAGAGGGTGAGGCCGCGATCCGGATCCACCGCGAAGGCATGCACCGAGGTGAGCACGCCGGAGCGCACCACGAAGGTGCCGAGCAGGCTCAGGGAGAAGGTGAAGATGGAGAGCAGCAGCACGGCGTGGCCGTAGGCGCCGCGCTTCTCGCACACCACCAGGGCGTGGAGCAGGGCGGTGCCGAGCAGCCAGGGTAAGAGGGAGGCATTTTCCACCGGATCCCAGAACCACCAGCCGCCCCAGCCGAGCTCGTAGTAGGCCCACCAGGAGCCCAGCACGATGCCGGCGGTGAGAAACACCCAGGAGCCGAGTGCCCAGGGGCGGCTCCAGTGGGCCACGGCACCGTCGAGCCGGCCCGAATGCAGCGCCGCCATGGCGAAGGCGAAGTTGACTGCAAAGCCGACGTAGCCGAGATAGAGCAGGGGCGGGTGGAGGATGAGTCCGATGTCCTGCAGCATGGGGTTGAGATCGCGCCCCTCCAGCGGCCCCGGGAACTGCCTGTCAAACGGGCTGGAGAAGATCAGGGTATAGAGGCCGAACAGCCCGACGATAAGCCCCATGATGGCGAGTACCCGCACCAGGATCAGCGAGTCGACCCGCGCCGAGCAAAGAGCCACCAGGGCGCCCCAGAGGGCCAGCGCGAAGACGAAGAAGAGCATGGAGCCCTCGTGGCCGCCCCACACGGCCGCCAGCTTGAACCCCAGGGGCAGGGCGCTGTTGGCGTGCTGGGCCACATAGACCAAGGTGAAGTCATTCTGGGCGAAGCAGATCCCGAGCAGCACCAGAGCGGCGCCGAGCAGGGCGGCATTGAGCAGCGCCAGCGGCCTGGCGCAGCCCAGCAAGGCCGGGGAGGCGAGTCGCAGACCCAGCCAGGGCAGCAGCCCCTGCACCAGGGCGAGCCCGGTCGCCAGCAGCAGTGAGAGATAGCCGAACTCCGCCAGCACACAACCTCCAGTCAATCATTCGTCTATGTTATGCCGCAGCGTCTGCACCGTACCGGCGCTGGGGGATAACATCCACATTCCTGGTAACAACCAATCGCAACAAATAAGCGCCAGTCACCCGAAGGTGGCTGGCGCTGGTGATCATACCGTTATACGACTGTCATTTGACCGGCGTAGAGCACGAAGTAGCGCAGCAGCAGTATCCCCACCAGAGTCAGGCTGCAGACCAGCACCAGATGGCCGTTTCTCTCCCGCAGGGGAGCCGGGGTCAAGAGGGCGATCAGCTGGGGCAGCAGCATGCCGATGCCCACCACCCCCACCCAGAACACCTGGGCCCAGAAACCGCTGCCGATGGCGGCCCACATGGCCACCTCCTTCTGGCCGCCACCGAAGTAGAGGCCGGTGAAGAAGCAGACCAGCAGCAGCACCTCCACCGCCAGCACCGGCCGTTCGAAGCGGTGGACGAAGCTGACCCCCTGGCTGTGGTGGTTCTCCCTGAACAGGGTCACCGCCAGCAAGATGGTGGAGGCGATGCCGGAGCTGACGCCGGAGACCAGGAACAGCACCGGCAGTACCGGGTTGTTCAGGAGCGGATAGGTCTTGAGCGCCGAGAGCAGGAAGCCGGTATAGGCTCCCAGCAGCACGGCGAGCAGCAACAAGAGCGGTGCCAGCATCTGTTCAACGCGGGCAAGCCAGGCGATCAGCCCATCCACAAAGGCGAACTTCTCTTTGAGGAAGCGGCTGCGCAGGGCCTCGATCTCGCTTCTGAACACCACTGCCAGCCAGGCGAACAGCACCGCCATGTAGAGCTGGAACAGCATGACCCCCATGGACATCACGGAGTCGAACTGATAGTGGAACATCAGCTTCCAGAAGGTCCAGGGGCGGGCCAGGTGGAAGATGAGAATGAGTAACCCCAGGATCACGCTCGCGGGCGCCAGGATGGCGGTCGCCTTGATGATGCCGCTCTCGCTGCCTGCCCCTTTGCGGCGCAATAGCACCGAGAGGGTGGTGGCCCCGGCGGAGATACCGAGCAGGAACAGGTAGATCGCGATCGGCCAGTCCCACACCAGCGAGGGGAAGTGAAATGCCTCTTGCATCGTCATGACTTTATCTCCCCTTTGGGCACGCGGTACATCTTGGGCGAGGTGCCGAGCGCCTGCTTGTAGCGATAGGTGGTCTCCTTCACCAGCCGTTTGGCGATGGGGCTGTCGGGATCGTCCAGATTGCCGAACACCAGTGCCTTGGTGGGGCAGGAGACCACGCACGCCGGCTCCTTGCCCTGGGCCAGGTTGGTCTTGCGGCAAAAATCGCACTTGTCTGCCACCCGGGTGACCGGGTTGATAAAGCGCACCTGATAGGGGCAGGCGGCCAGACAGTACATGCAGCCGACGCAGAGATCCGGGTCCACGTCGACGATGCCATCCTCGGTGCGGATATGGGAGGCACCGGTCGGACAGACGTGGACACAGGGAGCGTTGTCACAGTGCTGGCAGGACTTGCGAAAGAAGTGGTACTCGGCGTCGGGGTACTCGCCGACGGGGCCGGAGCGGAGGATCTCGAGGCGCGAGACCCCTTCCGGCACCTGGTTCACTTCCCGGCAGGCGTCCATGCAGGCGGTGCAGCCGATGCAGGCCTGTTCGTCGTGGAGCATGCCAAAGCGTACCCCGTCGATGGTCTGGCTGTGGGCGAGGGTGGCTGCGCCTGCTCGCACGGGGCCCGTCATCATGATGAGGGCCCCGGCGCTCATCCCCGCCATGAATTGACGGCGAGAGCAGCTCATGATGCCTCCTTGCCCGGGGCCACTTTGACCTGGTTTGCCTCGACCTTGGCCTTGGCCGCCTCATGCTGTTTGCTGTGGCAGTCGACGCAGAGCTTGATGCGGGACTTCTCTGGAATAGCGACCATGGGCTCCTTGGCCGGGTGCAGGGCGTGGCAGCTGGTGCAGGTGAGTTTGGTGGCGTGCACATCGTGGGCCCAGAGCGCCTCGCGCAGGGGCTTGGGCTCGTGGCAGCTCATGCAGACACTGTTCTGCTCCACGATGGGGTAGGCCTCTGTGCTCTTCTTGTCGCTGAAGCTGTTGCTAAAGCGCATCACGTCCTTGACCCCTTCCCGGTGCTGGGGGGAGGGCTGACCGTGGCAGTTGGTGCAAGTCACCGGTTTGAGGTTGTTGGGATTGGTCGCCTGGCCATGCTTGCCGTGCATGACGTCGTCCTGATCCTTGTGGCAGTCGGTGCAGGCCTTGTCGGCGCTGCGCAAGAATTCCACCGCGTGGGTGGGGGGCACGGCGGCGGGAGCGGTTGTCTGCTCGGTGGCCTGGCCCTGCAGGCTGGTGAGCAGCATCGCCGCCATCAGCATCAGTCGTAAGAAATCCATCGTTAAATCACCCATAGGAAGCCTCCATCCATTGCGAGCCCGGCCAGGCCGGGCTCGCAGGCGCCA
>NZ_CDDD01000094.1 GCF_000820165.1 Aeromonas taiwanensis | reverse complement strand
TGATCCAGGAGGCCAGCTCCTCCCCGCAGCCGTTGCCGGGGGGGATGGGGGCCTGGGGCTGGCAATCCGGGCTGTTCGCCGGGCAGCGCAGCCGCACGTGAAAGTGGCTGAAGTGGCCGACCCAGGGGCGCAGCTTGGCGACCCAGGCCTCGCCGGGGGCCTGTTTGCACACCTCGGCCTTGATGACGGGGTTGATGAAGATGCGCGCCACCTCGGGCTGATCGGCCGCCATGCGCAGCAAATTGAGCTGCCGGGGGCCGAAGCGGCCGGGCAGCATGCGGTAGCTGGGCTCGTCGATCAACGCCCACTCCCTGGGGGCATCCTGCTCCCATTTGCTGATGGGTCTGTCGGCCATCCGGAACCAGATGTCCGCATCGAGGCCGGTCTGGTGGCTGCGATGGCCGGAGGTGAAGGGGCCGCCGTGCATCATGGCGAGATCGGCGATATAGAGATCCGGCATGCCCGCCAGCCTGGTCCGGTTCGCCAGGTGCTGCAGATAGTGGATGAGATCCGGGTGGCCGTAATAGCGCAGCCGTTTGCTGCGGATCACCTGATAGCCCGGTCCTTCCAGCGGCAGGGCCACGGCATTTTTCAGGCAGCCGGCCGAGTAGCCGCCGATGGCTTCGGCATAGAGGGCGCTGGTGGTGAACAGCAGGGCAGTGGCGAACATGGGACTCCCGGTGATGACGCCCGGTGCGGGCTCAGACAGCCCCAAGCATACCAAGAGTGCCCGCCAGCCGTCATCCGCGCCGCGTGCCGATTGCAACCGGCAGCCCGGCTCGCGCACAATGCGCGGCAACGCGGCGACGGTAGGACCGTCTGCAACCATATGAGGAGAAGTGGAGATGAGAGTCAGTGAGCTGGCAACGCGGGAGAACGTGAACTGGCTGATGCCCCCGGCACGGCGTTTCTACGGGATCATGAGCGTGTTGCTGCTGGCGAGCCTGGGCACTGTGGTGGCCGCGCTCTGGCTGGGCTATCCCGAGATGGGGCTGCTGCCCTGGGTCGGCCTGGTATTTGGCGGCATCGTGCTGGTGATGATGGTGTTGCCGCGCAACTGGCAGCGCTGGCGCCTGGCGGAGATCGCCTGGGATGAGCATCACCTCTACCTGCTCAACGGCGGCGAGGACAGGGCGCTGGCCCTGCCGAGGGCGGTACTGGTGGGTATCACGCGGGATCGCAAGGTGGGCCACGATGGCCAGTGGCTCGACTTCAGCCTGGATCTCGGACTGGATGACACTGCACTGGCCGACGCCACCACCCTGCTGGGACTGGGCCGGGAAGGGACCCATGAGACGGCACCCGGTGTCTATCGCTTCGGGTTTAAACGGGCCTGGCACAGCCGCCGCGCCCTGGACAGGGTGCTGGCCACGCTCTACCCCGTCTGACTATTTTCTCGACAACTCGTGCCAAAGCTCAGATACTGCGTCTGATTCGATTTGATCTTTTCTGCTCCGATAATCCAAGAGATCAACGACTTGGAATGCGAAGCGGGAAGCGCCACGGCATGATGCCATGGCTGGTCCGGCCTGGGGGTTGTGCCCTTACTCCCAGATCGGTGGATGCATAGATAAGGCACCTTGAATCGAGAGTGGATGGCATGAAGATTTATGTAGGTAATCTGTCGTACCGGATGACGGCCGACGAACTGACAACCGTGTTCAGCCAATTTGGGCAGGTAGACAAGGTCGATATCATCATCGACCGGGATACCGGTCAGTCCAAGGGATTTGGCTTCATTGAAATGCCTGTGAACGGGGATGCCGAGAAGGCCATTGCCGAACTGCATGGCACCGAGGTAGGCGGCCGCACCATCACGGTCAATCAGGCCAAACCGAAGACAGATGCACCACGTGGTCGCCCCCAGCGCCATCGTTGAATCGTCTCGATAACGCAAAACGGCATGGAATCTTCCATGCCGTTTTTGTTTTCAGGGTCTGGGCAAGACTCAGGGCACGTCATACCCCAGGGCCGCCTTGCGGATACGGAACCACTGCTGGCGGTTGAGCTGGATGGACTCGGCCGCCACGGCGGCGGCGATCCGCTCCCGCTTGCCGGAGCCGATGAGGGGCAGCGGCTGGCTCGGCAACATCATGACCCAGGCGTAGACCACCTGCTCGATCTGCTCGGCACCCACCTCCTGGCGGATCTGCTCGAGCTCGGCGCGCAGCGGGGCATAGGCGGGATCGTTGAACAGTTGTCCGCCCCCGAGGCAGGACCAGGCCATGGGCTTGATGCGCAACTGCTGGCACTGATCCAGGGCGCCGTCCAGGGTGCCCTCCTGGTGCAGCGGCGAGATCTCCAGCTGGTTGGTCACGAGCGGGAAGGGCAGGCGGGACTGCAGCAGGGCAAACTGGTGGGGCGTGAAGTTGGAGACCCCGGCATGCTTGATCTTGCCGGCCTGCTTGAGGCTGATGAAGGCCTCGGCCACCTCGTCGGCGTTCATCAGAGGATCGGGGCGGTGGATCAGCAGCAGATCCAGGTGGTCGGTGCCGAGCTTTTGCAGGGAGGCTTCGGCACTGGCGACGATGTGCCCCTTGCCGGTGTTGTAGTGGTTCAGCGCGTGCGCCGGGTTGGCGGTGAGGGCGATGCCGCACTTGCTGACGATTTCCATCTTGTGGCGCAGGGAAGGCTCCAGGCGCAGGGCGTTGCCGAAGGCTTCCTCGCACTGGTAGCCGCCGTAGATGTCGGCGTGATCTATGGTGGTGACCCCGAGATCCAGGTGGTATTTCATCAGGTCCAGCAGGGCGGCAGGGGAGAGCTGCCACTCCATCAGGCGCCAGTAACCCATGATGAGGCGGGAGAAGGTGGGGCCTTGATCGTGCAGGGCCAGGCGGGATACGGACATGGTGATTCCTCTGAGGATAAAGAGACGGATAAAAGTGCTGCCAGCATCTTGGTCTCTTCCGCTGGACAAGGCAATAATGCGCCCTTCTTGATTTCGAACTATGGTTCTGGCCGACAGACGAGCCCGGGCCTGCATGCCCGATTGATGAGAGAGGTTGTGATGGAAGGATTTGCCACCAGGCTGCAAAGCCTGATCGGGGAGGGGAGTGTCAGCGCGTTTGCCCGCAAGGTGGGGTTGAGCGAGGCGTTGATCCGCAAGTATCTGAAAGGGGCCGAGCCCGGCCTTGGCAAGGCGAACCAGATCGCCATGGGAGCGAATTGCTCCCTGGAGTGGCTCGCCACCGGCTGCGGTTACCTCTATCGTCAGGCCGAGGTGGTGGACAGGGACGCCCTGGCGGCGGCAGGGGCCCTGGTGCAGGAGAAACTCCCCGGCCAACCGATGCCGGACGAGGCCCATCTGGTGACCCTGCTCGCCTACTACCAGTTCCTGCGCAGCCACAAGCAGGCCGACGGCTTTCTGGACCTGGCGCGGGCGCGGGAGTTTGGCCGTCACCTGGCTGAGGCCTGAGCCGGGGGCGGCGTGCGGCAGGCCGCCGTTCTTCTGATACCCTCTAAGCAGTGAATACATCCAAGGACACGCAGATGAGCTATCTGATCCTGGGCAGTGGCGGACTGGGTTGTGCGCTGGCGCACGAGCTCGCGGAGCGCGGTGAAGCGTGGTTGCTGGCGGGCAGGCAGTTGCCGAAGGGGCTGGATCCGGCCTGCTACTTCCCGTTGCAGGAGGTGGACCCGCTCTCCTTCGAGGCCCTGTTCACCCTCTACGATGGGGACTCCCTGCCCACAGTGGTGATCAACACCATAGGCCTGCTGCACGATCTCGCCCACATGCCGGAGCGGCGGGTGGAGGAGGTGACCCCCGAGTGGCTGGAGGAGAGTCTGCAGGCCAATGCCTGGCCCCACCTGGCCCTCGGCGCCTGCCTGAGCAGGCTGATGACTCCAGAGAGCCGGCTCTGGCTCTGCTCCCTCTCGGATCTGGCGGGCAGCCTGGCGGCCGCCGATCGGAGCCCGGTGCGCCGCTACAGCTACCGGATGAGCAAGGCAGCCCTCAACATGGGGGCCCGGATCCTGGCGGGGGAGTGGGCCGAGCGTTTCCCCGGTGCCGGGGTCATCACTGTGCATCCCGGACTCATGGACACCCCCATGCAGCAACCCTTCCGGCAGGAGATTGGCGCTGCCCAGTTGCAGGATCCCGCCCGGGTCGCAAGCCGCCTGCTGGACCTCCTGGGGACGCTGACGCCGGCACACTCCGGCCGCTTCGTGGACTTGCAGGGCGACCCCTTGCCCTGGTGAGTCGCCGGGCTCACATTCCCGTCTCCCTTCCCTTGCCAGCCGGGTTCCGGCTGGTTAATGTCATCGTCCTGCATCAGGAGGATGACATGCGCTATATCGATTTGCGAAGTGATACGGTGACCCGGCCCACGGAGGCCATGCGCCAGAGCATGCTCCATGCCGAGGTGGGGGACGATGTCTACGGGGAAGATCCCACCATCAATGCGCTGGAGCGCCGGGGGGCGGAGCTGCTCGGCAAGGAGGCGGCCCTGTTTGTGCCCTCCGGCACCATGTCCAACCTGCTGGCCATGATGAGTCACTGCCAGCGCGGGGAAGGGGCCATACTGGGGGCGGCCTCCCACATCTATCGCTACGAGGCGCAAGGCTCTGCCGTGCTGGGCTCGGTGGCCCTCCAGTCCGTGCCCATGCAGGCCGACGGCACCCTGGCACTGGAAGACGTGCGGGCCGCCATTGCCCCCGACGACGCCCACTTCGTCCAGACGCGCCTCGTCTGTCTCGAGAATACCCATAATGGCAAGGTGCTGCCGTTGTCCTATCTGCGCGAGATGCGCGCCCTGGTAGACGTGCACGGTCTGCGACTGCATCTGGACGGCGCCCGCCTGTTCAATGCGGTGGTGGCGAGCGGCGAACCGGTCGCGGCCATCGCGGCCCCCTTCGACAGCGTCTCCGTCTGCCTCTCCAAGGGATTGGGGGCGCCGGTTGGTTCCCTGCTGGTGGGCAGCTCTCCCTTCATCGCACGCGCCAGGCGCCTGCGAAAAATGCTGGGCGGTGGCATGCGCCAGGCTGGGATCCTGGCCCAGGCTGGCCTGTTTGCCCTGGATCAGCACGTGACACGGCTGGCGGACGATCACCGCCGCGCCAGGCGCCTGGCCGAGGGGTTGGCCGCCCTGCCCGGCATCGTGCTGAACCTGGGGGAGGTGCAGACCAACATGGTGTTCCTGCGCCTGGCGAAGGGGGATAGTGCAGAGCTGCTCGCCTTCATGAAGGAGCGCGGCATCCTTTTCTCCGGGTACGGAGAGCTCAGACTGGTCACCCACCTGCAGATCACCGACGACGACATCGACGAGGTGATCGATGCGTTCACCGAGTTTCTGAACGACTGAGCGCGGCCTCAACCGCAAAGAGCAAGGGCGCCATCGGCGCCCTTGTTGCATTGGTTCACTGGATCAGCCCTGGCGCTGGTTGGTGATCAGCATGGCCTCGTCGGTGGCGTCGTAGATCATGATGGCGAGGTGAGTGACCTCGCCTGTGAAGTCGGCCAGGGGGACCAGGGTCAGGTTCTGGTACATGTAGGGGGCCGAGCCCGTAATGGGGCGGTAGTTGGAGAAGCGCAGCAGATAGGGGCGCTGCTCCCAGGTACTGAAGGCGCGGTTGTTGAGTTTGAAGACCATGTTGGCCTTGCGCTCGAACCAGGCCTTGTCGACATCGGGGAAGAGCTCGAACAGCCCCTGATCGCGCACCTCGCTGGCCAGTCGGCCGCTGTGGCTCTCCATGAAGCCGTTCCACACCTGGATCCGGTATGCCTTGTCGAGCACGACCAACCCCACGTCCAGGTTCTGGACTATGTTCATCAGCCAATGAAATTCCCGAATATCCATGGTCACTCCTAGAGCAGGTGCTTGATGTTGTTATTGATGCTGGCGATGGGACCAAATCGCTAGAGCATATGCATGATCTTGTTGTTCATGGTGGCGATGGAATCTTCGGTAAACAGCAGCAGCAGATCGCACTGCACCGCGTAACCCTGCACCCGGTAGTTGATCTCGATGGCCAGGGTACGGCGCCAGCGGCTCTGGTTGGTGCGAATGAGCTCCTGGATGGGCCTGTGCTGGCCGAGCACCACGGGATGGCCCTGGCTGAAAGGGGTATCGAGCTGGTTGGCATAGCCGCGCAGGAAGGCGCCGATCAGCACGTTGGCCGTGTCCATCAAGAGCTCCAGCTCGGCGCCGTGATCCAGTGCCCCCTGATGGTTCATCAGCCGCGCCAGATCCTGGAAGCTGGCGTCGTGGAACAGCAGGAGCGCCTCGCCGGCGATGCCGGCACCGATGAAGCCCTGGCAGACCGCGGAGAGGGTATCCGACTCGGCGGCTGCGGAGAGGGCCATGTGCAGCTCGGAGACTTCCAGCACGTTGACGTTCGGGATGGGAAGCTGGACGAAGGCGCCGAGCAGGCGAGCCAGCAGATCCGCCCCCTGGCCCATGGCGACGTTGGCAAGCTCCTGATAGACATCCCGCAGCTCGGGGGTGAGCAGGGCCGGAGCGGGGCTTGGCTGGTGGTCGCTGGCGGGCAGGGCGGGGAGAACGGGGGGCTTCTCCGCCGGCTGCCACAGGCCGTGGCGCTTGAGCAGGGTCAGCAGGGCCTCGGGGGACGCCGGTTTCTTGATGAAGTCGAGGGCCCCGAGCGCCATGACGCGCTCATGGGCCTCCGGCTGGATGTCCCCGGAGACGACGATCACCTTGCTGCGCAGCCCTTCCCGCCGCAGGGTCTCCAGCACGCCGTAGCCGTCCATCTCCGGCATGGTGAGATCCAGAAAGATGAGATCCCCGTGGCCCATCAGGATCTGCTCCACCCCCTCCAGGCCATCGGCGGCCTGGTGCAGGGTGACATGCCAGTCGGCAGGGAGGGCACGCATCAGCTGCTTGCGTGCGAACCCTGAGTCATCACATACCAATACATTCATAGTGTTAGCCGACCTGTGCAACGAAGGTTGCGCTAAGTGTGGGTCATCAGCCGTCAGATGCAACGGGCAGCGGCAGGGCCGGCAAGAATTGATCGTCCCGCTGATGGGTGCGATAGCGCACGGAATATTTCTCGACGAAATCGGCGAACATCTTAACACGCAGCGGAGTGAACTGGGGCTGGCAATGGAGCATGTAGAAGGGGCGTCTCCCGGATTGCCAGTCCGCCAGTACAGGGACCAGCTGCTGGTCCTGCAGGAAGGGGTGGACGTAGTGCAGCGGGGCATTGACGATGCCGAGGTGGCGGCGGGCCGCCCGCACTGCGGCCTGGGTCTGGTCGATGCAAAGGCGTGGTGTGCGCTTGATGCAGACCGTCTGCTCGTCCCGGCCGCTCAGCTGCCAGTACTGGTGAGGCCAGCAGTAGATGAGTGCGTGATCTTCCAGCTGGGCAGGGTGGGACGGCACACCCATCTTCTCGAGATAGAGGGGGGAGGCGAAGAGGCCGTATTCGATGTGCCCGAGGCAGATCGCGTTGGGCAGGGTCTGGGAGAGCTCGCCGTTGAAAAACACCAGATCCCTGTCCTGATCCGCATGGGGGGCATGGTCGTTGGTCTGGCGGATGTCGAACTGCACCCCGGGATAGCGCAGGCCGAAGTCCGCCAGCATGTCGACCAGGATGGTGTTGGAGAGTGCGATGGGGGCGGCGAGGCGGATGAGGCCGCTGATGTCGGTCTCCTCGCCCCGGATCTCGCCGGTCGCCTGCTCGATTTCGGCCAGCGGGGTGCACAGGCGTTCGTAATAGCGCAGCCCCTCGTCGGTGAGGCGCAGCTTGCGGGTGGATCTGTGCAGCAGGCTGCATCCGAGCTGTTCTTCCAGTTGGGAGATCCGGCGACTGATGGTGCCGGTCGGCATGCCCAGGGCGGCGGCGGCGTGGGAGAAACCGCCCTCTTGCACCACCTTGACGAACAGATAGAACTCTTCGATGTACTTCATAAGCGGTTTAGGGGGTGTGCTGGCTGTAACAGGCCAGAGACCTTATGAAGTGTCGCCAGGCTTGGCAAGCGCAATCCGGCGTTTAATTGATCTGGATTAGATTCGACTCCCGCTGGTATTGATGCAGCAAATGGACAAAATCGGCGGGGGGCCTGTCCAGGCTGTTGTCCGGCACCAGCAGATCGTAGCCGAGGAGATCCCGAAGCCGGGTCATCCGGTTGCCGAGCATGGCGATCACCCCCTCGTAGTGGTGGCCCGACGGGGAGCGAAAGCGGCTCTCTTCCAGCAGGCCTTCTCCCAGCAGGCCGCCACCGCAGCCGCCGGTGGGGCAATCGGGCCGCTCGCTGTTCATGGCCTGCAACAGCACGGCGCGCTGCTCGGTCAGCAGGCGCACGGCGAGCCTGGGTGTGATCAGCGTCAAAAAATCATCGTAATCTTTTATCTTCAAACCTATGTAGGGCAGGTCCACGAGATCCCACCCGGAATGGATGCGTGGTTGGTCAATTCGCTGAATATTTCTCCACTTCAGTATCCAGCCACCGTACTTGTGGTGGTATTGCAGACAATCCTGACACAAAGAGAGACTAAAATGAGGCTCACCCAGCTTCAATGCTCCGACAAGAATTGTCATCAGTCCCGCCAGGAGGAGGGAAATCGCGGGCATTAGTAGTTGTTCACTGAGAAAAAAAAGTATAAAAATCATAGCAATGGTTATCACCATGCCCAACAATACCAGTGTGAGTCCATTTCTCCTGACCATGGGTCTCACATGCAGCGTTTTCATATGATTTCGGCCCTTTTTTTACATGTTTGTTACCAGATTATGGGCCGAAACGGATTTTGTACCAGCGGGATCGCGTCCGAGCGGCGTGGTGATGGCTGGTCCGGCCATGAGTTTTTCAGCATGAATCATCACTCAACATGAATACGCTAGACGAACGCCAGCTCACCGTGATGGATGTACTCCATACGCCCGTCTGGGTCTATGACATCCAGCGCCATCATATTTACTGGGCCAACGGCTCGGCGCTGGGGCTGTGGGAGGCGAGTTCGCTGGCCGAGCTGCAGTCCCGGGATTTCTCCTCCGACATGGCCGCCGCCATCGATCTGCTGCTGCAACGTTATCTCGGCGATTTCCAACAGAATCGCAGCTACAACGAGTGGTGGACCCTCTCCCCAAAGGGCGTCAAGAAGCAGGTCTACCTGCGTCTTTCCGGCATCCAGCTTGCCGGGCGTCAGATGATGATGGCGGAAGCGGTCATCGATGCGGACACCCTCTATCAGGAGTCCTCTCTCGCCACCGGCGACACCCTGGCCTGCCTGTTTGACAACCTGGGCGTGCTCGAGAGCGGCAACTACCACTTCGACATGTGTTTCGGAGATGGTATCGGCAGCCTGGACCAGGTCTTCTCCGGGGCGGACGATGCCTTCTATCACCGCCTCTCCCGCCTGGATGAAGTGGTGGCCGAGGGGGAGTGCCGGACCCTCAAGGGGATGCGCTGGTTCCAGTACCAGTTTCGCCACATCCAGCAGGGCGCCCGGATCCTGCTGACCATGCGGGACATCACGGACCGCAAGCTCGAGGAGCTGGAACACCGCCACCTGGCCTGGCACGACTCCCTCACCGGACTGCTCAACCGCTACGGACTGATGAAGTCCCTCGAGGCCTATTGCGGCCTTGGGGGACGCTTCGCCCTGGTCTTCATGGATCTGGACAACTTCAAGCTGGTCAATGACAACTATGGCCACAAGGCCGGGGATCGTCTGCTGGAACGGGTCGCCGGCCGCCTAAAGCAGATCTGCCCCCGGGACGTGGAACTGGCGCGTCTCGGGGGAGATGAATTCACGGCCCTGGTGCCTCTCAATCAGGCAAGCGAGCGGGCCCAGGAGGTGGCGGACCTCATGCTCTCCCAGATGAGCAAGCCGCTGCAGTTGAGCGGTGTGCCCGAGGTCACCATAGGTGGCAGCATCGGCATCGCCATCTATCCGGACGATGCCGATGACGGGGACAACCTGATCACGCGAGCCGACATGGCCATGTACCAGGCCAAGCAGATGGGGCGCCTGCGCTGGCAGCGCTTCACCCCCAGCATGCAGCAGAGCCTGCACCGCAAGCTGACCCTGAAGCAGTTTTTGGCCAAGGCCGTCGGCCGGGGGGAGCTGAACCTGTGTTATCAACCTCAGGTGGATGCGGTTCAGGGCCGGGTCATCGGCTTCGAGGCCCTGGTGCGCTGGTACAACCCCGTGCTCGGACATGTATCGCCGGCGGAGTTCATCCCCCTGGCGGAGGAGATGGGGCTCATCCGTGAGATCGGCGGCTGGGTGCTCTCCACCGCGCTGGCCCAGATGGGGGAGTGGCAGCGCCAATGGCAGGTGCGGGTGCCGGTGTCGGTCAATCTGTCGGGCTTCCAGCTCTCCTCCGACCTGCCCGAGCTGGTGGCCCGGCAGCTCGAGGAGTTCGCCGTGGAGGCAGAACTGCTGACCCTGGAGCTGACCGAGACGGTGCTGATGCTGGACATGAAGGGAAGCATCGAGATCCTCGATGCCCTGAGCGAGCAGGGGATCAAGATCGCCATCGACGACTTTGGTACCGGCTACTCCTCCCTGGCCTATCTCAACCGGCTGCCCATCGACACCATCAAGCTGGATCGCTCCTTCGTGGTCGGCCTCAACCTGCCGGTGATCCGGGCCACGGTGGCCATGGCGACGAGCCTGGGGCTCGGGATCCTGGCGGAAGGGGTGGAGGACGAGCACGAACTGGCGGCGCTCCAGGCCCAGGGGTGTCACGTCTTCCAGGGGTTCCTGTTCAGCCAGCCCATGACCCCTGACGCGGTGGCGGCGGCGGGGTTCGGCGTCCAGTGCCGACTGGGGCATTATCCCCTCGCAAGCCGTTGAGATCCTTGCCGATAAATGTGCGGCATGTCCCATTTATGAAGCGGGACATGCCAAATTAAACATAATTAATCGAATATTTGTCTCGAATCATGGGATTCGTTGGACGTTATCGCTAGTATGCGCGCTCATTCCTTGGTAACGGAGTATCACCATAATGAGTCAAGCCGCAGTGAACGAGCGTCCGGCCAATGCCGGTGGCTGGTTGAACCGCTTTCTGAACGGGGTCGAGAAGGCGGGCAACAAGCTGCCGGATCCCGCCATGTTGTTCCTTTATGCCCTGCTGATCGTCTGGGTCGGCTCCTGGATAGGCTCCCAGTTCACCTTCGATCTGGTCAATCCCCGTACCGGGGAGGCCGTGGTCGTCAACAACCTGCTGACCGGGGCGGGCCTGGCCGAATTCCTCTCCAGCATGGTCACCACCTTCACCGGTTTTGCCCCCCTTGGCATCGTGCTGGTCGCCATGCTGGGTGTCGGGGTGGCCGAGCAGTCCGGCTTCATCAACACCGGGCTCAAGAAATTGCTCAAGGTCACGCCGGCGCGCTTCCTGACCCCCATGCTGATCCTGGTGGCCATCGTCAGCCATACCGCAGCCGATGCGGGCTACGTGCTGGTGATCCCCATCGGTGGCATCATCTTCCACGCGGCGGGTCGTCATCCGCTGGCGGGGATTGCCGCCGCCTTTGCCGGCGTCTCCGGCGGCTTTGCGGCGAACTTTCTGCCCTCGGGCGGTGACGCCCTGCTGCAGGGCTTCACCCAGTCCGCTGCCCAGCTGCTCGACCCCGACTACATGGTCAATACCCTGTGCAACATCATCTTCACCGGCGCCTCCTCCCTGCTGATCATCTGTGTGGGCTGGTTCGTCACCGAGAGAATTGTCGAGCCGCGCCTCAAGCAGGTGCCTCTCAACGAGGATCTGGAGAGTGCCGACGAGATGGGACGCTACAGCGAACGAGAGAGCCGTGCCTTCAACTGGGCCGGGTTCGCCATGCTGGCGGCCGTGGTGCTGCTGGGGCTGGCCCTGTCGCCGGGTGACTCGCCGCTGCGGGCACCGGATGGTTCCCTGACCACCTTCGCCGCCCCGGTGATGAAGTCCATCGTGCCCCTCATCTTCCTGCTCTTCATCCTGCCCGGCATCGTATACGGCTTCGTGGCTGGCAGCTTCAAGAGCGGCAAGGACGTGATTGACGCCATGTCGGCCACCATGAACAAGATGGGCTCCTACATGGTGATGGCCTTCTTCTGCGCCCTCTTCATCAAGGCGTTTGGCGACTCCAACCTGGGCACCCTGCTGGCGCTCTCGGGCGCCGAGGTGCTGCACGCCCTGGCGCTGCCGGGGGAGGTAACCATCGTCGGGATGATCCTGCTCACCGCCACCGTCAACCTGGTGGTGGGGTCGGCCTCCGCCAAGTGGGCCCTCATCAGTCCCATTCTGGTGCCCATGTTGATGGCGGTCGGTATCTCGCCGGAGCTGACCCAGGCTGCGTATCGCGTGGGCGACTCCGCCTCCAACATCATCACCCCGCTGATGGTCTTCTTCCCCCTGGTGGTGGTCTATTGCCAGCAGTATGTGAAGAGCACCGGCATCGGCACCCTGGTCTCCATGATGCTGCCTTATTCCCTGGCCTTCCTGGTGAGCTGGACCATCTTCCTGCTGGTCTACTGGGGGCTGGGCTTCCCGCTCGGGTTGCAGGCACCCTATGTGTATCCGGCCCCCTGAGGGCGGCGAGGGGCCTTGGGCCCCTCGATTTTTTTGGGTACAGTGTGGCCTCCATATGTGGAGGTACCATGAACCCGACCATCGATCTCATCCTTTCCCATCGCTCCATTCGCCAGTTCACTTCGCAGCCTGTTACCGCAGAGCAGCTCGATCAGATCCTGAGTGCCGCCCAGAGCGCCGCGAGTTCCAGCTTCCTGCAGGCCAACAGCATCATCCGGGTCACCGACAAGGGGCTGCGCACCACCCTGGCCGAGCTGGCCGGCCACCAGGCCTACGTGGCCGAGGCGGCGGAGTTTCTGCTGTTTTGTGCCGACTACCAGCGCCACAGCCAGATCGTCCCCGAGGCCCAGACCGGGTTTGTGGAGCAGCTCCTCATCGGCGCCATCGACGGTGCCCTGATGGCCCAGAATGCACTGTTGGCCGCCCAGTCCCTGGGGCTGGGGGGGGTCTACATCGGTGGCATTCGCAACAATCCGGCCGCGGTGAGCGAGTTGCTGGGGCTGCCCCAACAGGTGATACCGCTGTTTGGCCTCTGCCTCGGCCATCCCGCCCAGCAGCCGGAGCAGAAGCCCCGCCTGCCCCGGGCGCTGGTGGTGCATGAGAACCGCTATCCGGCGGCCCTGGATCGCGCCCTGCTGGCCCGGTATGACCAGCAGATCCACGACTACTATCAGGGGCGCAGCAGCAACAACAAGCAGCAGACCTGGAGCGGGCAGATCAGGGCCATCCTCGGCAAGGAGGCCAGGCCCTTCATGCTGGGGTTCCTGCAGTCGAAGGGTTTTTGCCTCAAGTAATGGGGGCGGCGGGCGATATGGAACAGGGCGCCGCAGGTTTCGCCCCCTGCTCGCGTTCTTGTGAGGCAGGGCGGGATCAGGGCGCTATCCTATGGAGCTAAGCTGTTGTAGGATCACGCAATTGGATTGGGACTGGAGTGTGAATACCCTATGATTTTAACCTTGATATTGCTGTCAATTGGCGCACTCCTGTTTCTGGTCATCGCCTACAACGTGGTGCAGCAATACAAACAGAAGGCCGAGGCGGACAAGCGCCAGGCCATCGCCCGTCACAAGGCCGTGGCCGACGAGACCGAAGAGGTGCTGCTGAACGTCAACCTGGTACCCTTCTCCAAGAACATGGTGCTGCTGATGCAGCACCGTATTCTGGATGCCTATCGCGCCATCGCCCTGGTCATGCCGAACGCGCAGATCAAGCAGCGTATCGCCGACGTCCAGACCCAGATCAAGAATGTGCAGGAGAACTACAGCAGCCAGGACGAGGGCCACTTCAAGACGCCGGAGTCCGACCGCCAGGCCATCCAGATGCTGCAGCTGGCCAAGAAGATGCGGGCCGTGCTGCGGGTCGAGCACAACAAGGGCAAGATAGATCCCCAGGGGTTTGCTCAGGAGGATCGCCGCCTCGAGCTGATGCAGCTCAAGATCAACATCGCCAACCTGCTCAAGCGGGCCATGGATGCCCAGATCCAGGGGCAGTACGGCACCTGCCGCCAGCTCTACACCAAGGGGCTCGGCGCCCTGGCCAACGTCTCCGACAAGGATCCCTACCTGCTGGCGCGGGAAGAGGACATGCGTCAGGGGATGCGGCAGCTGGAAGAGCATCTGCAGCAGCACAGCGAGAAGGAGCTGCAAAACCTCAAGGACAAAGAGGCCGACGAACTCGACGTCCTGTTCCAACCGAAGAAGAAATGGTGACCATGTCTCATCCACTGGATTCCACGCTGGGGCCCATGGCCCCATTCGTTTGCCAACTGCTCACGGAAATGCACACCGTCATGGGGGCATCAGACTCCCCCGTGGTGGACCATCTCTGCTACCGGGCCGCCACCCTGCCGGAATATCTGGAGTTGAAAGAGACGCTGGCGGCGCACGGGGTATTGCTGGTGGAGGGGATGATAGGGGGGCGCCCCATCGCCACCTATCGTCTGCATCGGCCTGTCTGCTGGGAGCAGGTCACCGTGCCCTGCATCGAGCTGGCCGCCCCTAAGGCGGGACGCAGCCATCAGGCCGGTCTCGAGCATATCGAGCTGGTGGTACCGTCGCTCCAGGCCCTGGTGGCCGCCCATCCCGATGTGGCGTTCAAGACGGCCAATATGGATGACGGGCGCAACCCTGACGTGGGCCTGATGCTGCCCTCCGGGCAGATCAAGTTTCACTTGCGCCCGCTATCTGAGGTGATCGACGAAGAGCTGTGTACCGGTGCCGTGGTGCCCGTGCCGGCGGATTACTACGACGGCCTGTGAGTCGACGGCCCGCCGGCGCCGGGCTGGGTGAGGACAGGGGGCTGCGCCGCCGCGCGCCCCTTCAACTGCCCCAGCCAGAGGCTCAAGCCCGCGGTCACGCACAGTACCAGCTCGATGCCGAGCACCAGCCCGCCCAAGCCCCCCCGCTCCCAGAAGGGATGCAGATACAAGCCACCCAGACTGGCTCCCAGATAGTACCCCACCAGATAGAGCGATGAGGCGAGTGCCCGGTTGTGCTCCACGTGCTGGCCGACCCAGGCGCTGGCACAGGCGTGGGCGAGGAAGAAGCCGAAGCTCGAGACCAGCAGCCCCCCTATGATGGCGACCAGGGTGCCTTGCAACAGGGCTAGGCTGCCGAGCGCCATCAGGGTGATCCCCGCCAGCAACATGCGTTGCGGGCCCCAGCGATGGGCGCCGCGCCCGCTCAGGGAGGAGGCGAGGGTGCCGGTGAGGTAGGTCAGGAACAGCATGCCGAGCCACTGGGTTGGCAGGGAGAAGGGGGCCTTGGCCAGCAGGAAGGTGAGGTAGCTGTACTGGTTCAGAAAGACCATGAAGTTGAGCCCGCCGATGAGGTAGGCCCCTGCCAGCAGCGGGTTGCCGAGGTGGCTCTGGATGGCGCGGCGCAGCTGTCCGGGGGCGGCTTCCACGGCCACGAAGCGGGTCTGGGCCGGCAGCAGCCAGATGACCAGAGGTAGCAGGGCGAGGCTGATGAGGCCGATGCCGAGGAAGGTGTGCTGCCAGTCACCGAATCCGCCGGCCAGCAGACCGCCGACCACCCGGCCTGCGATGCCCCCCAGGGAGTTGGCGGCGATGTAGACCCCGACTGCAGAGAGCAGGGCTCGCTTGCTGAACTCTTCCCCCATGTAGGCGATGGCTGTGGCTGGCAGCCCCGCCAGCAGCATCCCCTGCAGGATGCGCAAGCTCACCAGCAGATCGAACCGGGTCACCCAGGGGATGCACAGGGAGAGCAGGATGGCGGCGCTCAGGGTCCATAGCATGATCCGCCGCCGCCCGAACCTGTCCGCCAGGCGGGCGCAGATGAGCAGCGATCCTGCGAGCCCGGCGGTGCAGCCGGCCAGGGTCCAGCTGGCGGACAAGGAGCTGACGGAGAACACCTCTGCCAGGAGGGGCAGCAGGGGGTGAGTCTGGTAGAGATTGAGAAATACCAGAAAGGATCCCAGGCTGAGGGCCAGGGTGGCGCGTATCCATTCGCGACTACCTACTTCGATCATGTGGAGTTGTCCCGACGACTTTTGTGCAGAGTAGTGCGGCGCTTACTATAAATATAATATATTTAAATTATTGCTCCGATAAATGAAATTGATATGGATCTGAAACAGCTTGGTTATCTGCTGGCGGTGCGCGATGCCGGCTCCTTCACCCGGGCGGCACAGGCGCTGCACGTTGCCCAGCCAGCCGTCAGCATGGCCATCGCCAAGCTGGAACAACAGCTCGATCTGCGCCTGTTCGACCGGCAGGACCGCAGCGTGCGTCTCACACCGGAGGGGGAGGTGCTCTGCCGCCACGCCGAGCGGCTGCTGCGCCAGATGCACCAGGCAGAGGCAGAGATGGCCGAGCTCAAGGGGCTGGAGCGGGGGGAGGTGCGCATCGGCATCCCCTACATGATGGGATCCTACTATTTTCCCCCTATCCTGATGGCCTTCAAGCACCGCTATCCCGGTTTGAAGATCAGGGTAGAGGAGGCGGGGACCCGGGAGCTGCTCAGCCGCATGGTGGACGGCAGCCTGGATCTCGCCATCCTCATCACCAGCGATCTGCCGCCGGCCCTCGAGGGGGCCCAGCTCCTGCGCGAGGAGATGCTGATGGTGGTCGGGGAGGAGCATCCGCTGCGGGAGGCGGGGGCCGTCTCGTTGCCGCAGTTTTTCGGCCAGGAGCTCGCCATGTTCCGGCGAGGGTTCTACCACAGGGAGCACATGGAGGTGCTGGCACAGGGGCTTGGGCTAGAACCCAACATCGCCTTCGAGAGCAACCTCATTCCGCTGCTCAAGGCCGTGGTGCGCCAGGGGTTTGCCGTGACCACCTTCCTGCGCATGGCGCTGGAAGAGGAGCCGGCGCTCACCGGCATCCCCTTCGCTCCCCCCATCTTTCTCGATCTCTGCGTGGCCTGGCGGCGGGGGGATCCCCTCTCCATGGCGAACCGGGCGCTGCGCGACTTCCTGCTGTCACAGGCTGCACCAGGAGCAGACCCCGGCCCGGGGTGACGACGCCAACAAAAACGCCTCCCAGGGGAGGCGTTTTTCATGTCGAGTTCGAAGGCGGCATCACTTCTTGAGCAGGTGATCCAGCTTGTTGGCCTTGGTGGAGAGATAGAACTCGTTGTGGGGGTTGCGCCCTTCCTGCAGGGGCACGCGCTCCGCCACCGGAATGCCAAAGGACTCCATCGCCTTCATCTTGCGCGGGTTGTTGGTCATCAGACGCAGGGACTTGACCTCGAGCGCCTTGAGCATGTCGGCACAGATGGTGTAATCGCGCATGTCGGCGGCAAAACCGAGCGCCACGTTGGCCTCGACGGTATCAGCCCCCTGATCCTGCAGATGATAGGCACGGATCTTGTTGAGCAGACCGATGCCTCGCCCTTCCTGACGTACATAGAGCAGGACGCCGCGGCCTGTCTTGGCGATGTTCTCCAGGGCGGCCTGCAGCTGGAAGCCGCAGTCGCAGCGCAGGCTGAACAGGGCATCCCCGGTCAGGCACTCGGAATGGATGCGCCCCAGTACTGGCTCACCGTCAGCGATATCGCCCATCACCAGCGCGGCATGGTCCTTGCCGGTGCCGGTTTCCTGAAAACCAACCAGCGTGAAAGTGCCCCAGGGGGTCGGCAACTTGGATTTGGCCACGAGGGTAACGCTGCTCATATGGTTGCTCCTGACTACAGCTGCTTGAAAAAGGGCGGCTAGTGTAGCGCGCCTTGTGCATAACAACCATAAGAACAAAACCTTGCGTGCGCAGGGGGTTAGCGGATTGGTCAGAATTGGCGCAATCGCGACGACTTTTGCGCAATTGTGTGCCCCGACAACTGCCAGCGCCGGTGCATTCGGGTATAATCGGCGCCCATTACCCCATCCCGACCAGGGATGCGTAACCAGTCAAGATGCCGAGTACGCAGGAGAACGAATATGCCTCACATGGCCCCCGTTATGACGATTGATGGCCCGAGTGGCGCAGGAAAAGGCACGCTGTGCCAGCTGTTGGCTGCGAAACTGGGTTGGCACCTGCTCGATTCCGGGGCCATCTATCGGGTACTGGCCCTGGCGGCCCTGCATCACGATGTGGAGCTCGATGCCGAAGCCGCGCTGGTCCCCCTGGCCGCCAATCTGGACGTGCAGTTCCAGGTGGAGGGTGATCTGGTCAAGGTGGTGCTGGAAGGGGAGGACGTTTCCCGCACCATCCGCACCGAAGAGGTCGGCAATGCCGCGAGCAAGATCGCCGCCTTCCCGCGCGTGCGCGAAGCCCTGTTGCGCCGCCAGCGTGCATTCCGCCAAGCCCCTGGTCTCATTGCCGACGGTCGCGACATGGGCACAGTGGTTTTCCCCGAGGCCAACGTGAAGATTTTCCTCGATGCAAGTGCCGAGGAGCGGGCCCAGCGCCGCTATAAGCAGTTGCAAGATAAGGGCTTTGATGTTAACTTTGAGCGTCTTTTAACCGAGATTCGGGAGCGGGACGATCGCGATAGAAATCGCGCCGTCGCCCCCCTGAAACCCGCGGAAGATGCTCTTGTGGTAGACTCAACGTCTATGACCATAGATGAAGTGCTGGTGACGGTACTTGCCTATGCAGAGCAACAACTTGGTGACATCGGCGCAAGCTGATGCCAGTCGTCTGCACCATGGATGGCGCAGATAATTTAAAACAACCCCGCTTGTGCAGGATTGCAGGTGGATGTTTCATTTGTGACATAAACAATGATCGAATCTTTTGCTCAACTCTTTGAAGAGTCCCTGAACGCCGTTGAAACCCGTCAAGGTTCCATCGTCAAGGGCACTGTCGTTGCTATCGAGAACGGTTTCGTACTGGTTGATGCCGGTCTGAAATCCGAGTCTGCTATCCCGGCTGAAGAATTCAAGAACGCCATGGGCGAGCTGGAAATCAACGTAGGTGACTCCGTTGACGTGGCTCTGGACTCTATCGAAGATGGTTTCGGCGAAACCAAGCTGTCCCGCGAAAAAGCCAAGCGCCACGAAGCCTGGCTGCAGCTTGAAAAAGCTTACGAAGAGCAAGCTACCGTTATCGGTATCATCAACGGCAAGGTCAAGGGTGGCTTCACCGTTGAACTGAACGGCATCCGTGCCTTCCTGCCGGGTTCCCTGGTTGACGTGCGTCCTATCCGTGACACCGCTCACCTGGAAAACAAAGAACTCGAGTTCAAAGTCATCAAGCTGGACCAGAAGCGCAACAACGTTGTTGTTTCCCGTCGTGCCGTGATCGAAACCGAGAACACCTCCGAGCGCGAAAGCCTGCTGGCCAACCTGCAAGAAGGTCAAGAAGTTAAGGGTATCGTCAAGAACCTGACCGACTACGGTGCATTCGTAGATCTGGGCGGCGTTGACGGCCTGCTGCACATCACCGACATGGCGTGGAAGCGCGTTAAGCATCCTTCCGAAATCGTCAACGTTGGCGACGAGATCGCAGTCAAGGTTCTGAAGTTCGACCGCGAGCGTACCCGTGTATCCCTGGGTCTGAAGCAGCTGGGCGAAGATCCCTGGGTTGCTATCGCCAAGCGTTACCCGGAGACCACCCGTCTGTCTGGCCGCGTGACCAACCTGACCGACTACGGCTGCTTCGTTGAAATCGAAGAAGGCGTTGAAGGCTTGGTACACGTATCCGAGATGGATTGGACCAACAAGAACATCCACCCGTCCAAGGTTGTTAACGTTGGCGACGTGGTTGATGTGATGGTTCTGGACATCGACGAAGAGCGTCGTCGTATCTCCCTGGGTCTGAAGCAGTGCAAGTCCAACCCGTGGCAGCTGTTTGCCGAAACTCACGCCAAGGGCGACCGTGTTTCCGGCAAGATCAAGTCCATCACTGACTTCGGTATCTTCATCGGTCTGGACGGCGGCATCGACGGCCTGGTTCACCTGTCTGACATCTCCTGGAACAACCAGGGTGAAGAAGCTGTGCGTGAATTCAAGAAGGGCGACGAGATCGAAGCTGTTGTTCTGCAAGTTGACCCGGAGCGTGAGCGCATCTCCCTGGGCGTCAAGCAGATCGAAGAAGACCCGTTCAACAAGTACCTGTCTGACAACAAGAAAGGTGCTATCGTGAAGGGTAAGGTTACCGAGGTTGATGCCAAGGGCGCCGTGATCGAACTGGCTGACGGCGTAGAAGGCTACCTGCGTGCCTCCGACGCTGCTCGTGACCGCGTAGAAGACGCCACTCTGGTGCTGTCTGTTGGTGATGAAGTTGAAGCTAAATTCATGGGTGTTGATCGCAAGAACCGCACCGTAAGCCTGTCTGTCCGCGCTAAGGACGAGGCTGACGAGCGTGTTGCCATCGACAACTTGAACCAACAAGAAGAAGTTGTGTTCAGCAATGCCATGGCCGAAGCGTTCAAAGCCGCCAAGGGTGAGTAATCCTTGATGCAAGAAAAGGGCGGCATTGCGCCGCCCTTTTTTATCTTGGCAAAATGTTTATTGCATGTGATCGGGGAAGGAGATTTAACCTTATGACCAAATCAGATCTCATCGAACAACTGGCAGCCAGCCGCATGCATATGCCGGCCAAGGATGTCGAAGCCGCCATCAAGGAGATCCTTGAGCAGATGGCATCGACCTTGCAAAACGGCGACCGGATTGAAATCCGAGGATTTGGAAGTTTTTCACTGCACTATCGTGCGCCCCGTGTGGGTCGTAACCCCAAGACAGGGGACAAGGTTGAATTGACCGGGAAATATGTCCCGCACTTCAAGCCTGGCAAAGAGTTGCGCGAGCGCGTGAACATCGTCGAATAATGCAGAAAATGGCATACCAGGGTATGCCTTTTTTATTTTTACCGTCTTTAACCTGCGCATTGTCGGGTTTCTCGCAGTCTTTTCCCATTCGCTCTAGAGTCTGCCGGTGATTTTAAGGATAATCAGTTTCTCATTAGCTACAGACAGGGAGCTCCCATGAAGCGTATCTTGGCCCTCATCCCATTGGTGCTGGTGTTTGTTCTGACGCTGGCCATAGGTTCGCAAAACGGTCAGCTGGTACAGTTCAATTATCTGATCGCCCAGGGGGAGTTCTCGCTCTCCATGTTGCTGGGATTCTTCTTCGCCGGTGGTTTCCTGCTGGGCTGGCTGGTATTCGGCCTGCTCTTCCTGCGCCTCAAACTGCAAAACCGCACTCTGAATCGAACCATGCGTCGTCAATCCCGCGAGTTGGAGCTTGCCCGGTCGACAACCAAGGAATAATGTCCCTCGATGCTTGAACTGCTTTTCCTGCTGTTGCCCATTGCCGCCGGTTATGGCTGGTATATGGGACGCAGGAGTGTTCGCCAGGACACCCAGCAACAGAGTAACAAGTTTTCCCGCCAGTACGTGGCGGGTCTCAACTATTTGCTGTCCGATGAATCCGACAAGGCGGTGGATCTCTTCATCCAGCTGCTGGAGGTGGACAGCGAAACCATCGAAACCCATCTCTCCCTCGGCAACCTGTTCCGTCAGCGGGGCGAAGTCGATCGTGCCATCAAGATCCACCAGAACCTGGTCGCCCGCCAGCTGACCCGGGAGCAGCGCCAGCTCGCCCTGCAAGAGCTGGCCCGCGATTTTCTGGCCGCAGGGCTCCTGGATCGGGCCGAAGCGCTCTGGAAGGAGCTTTGCGACGACAGTGACTTCGAGGAGACGGCTCTGGCCCAGCTGCTCGTCATCCATCAGAAACTGCGTGACTGGGACAGGGCCATCGAGGTGGCCAGTCGCCTGCAGAAATTCCAGGGCAAGAAGCTGGCCGAACCCATCTCCCATTTTTATTGCGAACAGGCGGAAAACGCCCTGCGCGACGGCGACAAGGTAACGGGCATCGCCAAACTCAAGCGTGCCCTCGGCGCCTATCCGGCATGCGCACGGGCGAGCCTGCGACTGGCCGATCTCTCGATAGAGGAGGGCAAGTTCGAGGAGGCCAGCAAGGAGCTGCTGCGGGTGTTCGAACAGGACATCGATTTTGCCTCCGAAGCCATCCCCAAGCTGCTCGACTGTTATCGCGAGCTCGGCCGTAGCGAGGCGCTGATCCCGCTGCTGGAAAAGGCGGTGGAGGATCATGCCGGAGTCAGCGTGACGCTGGCACTGGCCAACCTGGTCGAGGCACGCGATGGCCTGAGCCAGGCCCGTGCTCTGGTGCTGCGCCAACTGCGCCGCCACCCCTCCATGAAAGGCTTCTATCAGCTGGTCGGCTTCCAGCTGGCAAGCGCCGAAGAGGGGCCGGCCAAGGAGAGCCTCGAGCTGCTGCAGCAGCTGGTCGGCGAGCAGATCAAGATCAAGTCGACCCACAAGTGCCGTCAGTGCGGCTTTGCGACCCATTCGCTGTTCTGGCAGTGTCCTTCCTGCCGGCAGTGGGGCTCCATCAAACCGATCCGTGGCCTGGATGGGGAATAAGCGCCAGCAGATAAGACGTCAGCCCCCATGTGGGACAGGTGCGCTGCCCACCCTGGCGGCCAAGGACACCCAAGTAATTCAGATGCCAGTGTGCACCCGGTCTGCGGTCCGGCTGCCCCTGGATGTGGCATAACAACCCATAGGAAGTGACATGCAAGACCCCAAAGTACTGGTTGCGCTGGATTATCAGCACGAAGCCGACGCCTTCGCCTTCATCGAGCAGATCTCCCCGGCCCAGTGCCGCCTCAAGGTAGGCAAGGAGATGTTTACCCTGTTTGGCCCCCAGTTCGTCCGCCAGCTGGTGGCCAAGGGGTTCGACGTCTTCCTGGATCTGAAATTCCACGACATCCCCAACACGGTGGCCAAGGCGGTGGCGGCAAGCGCTGAACTTGGCGTCTGGATGGTGAATGTCCACGCCAGCGGCGGCGAGCGGATGATGCGTGCCGCCAAGGAGGCGCTGCTGCCATACGGCGACAAGGCCCCCCTGCTCATCGGGGTGACGGTGCTGACCAGCATGGAGCAGTCCGACATGGCGCCTCTGGGGCTGGATGTGACCCCGGCCGAGCAGGTGATCCGTCTGGCCACCCTCGCCAAGGCGGCGGGACTGGATGGCGTGGTCTGCTCCGCCGAGGAGGCTCGCGAGCTGAAGGCTCTGCTCGGGGCCGAGTTCAAGCTGGTGACCCCGGGCATTCGTCCAAGCGGATCCGCCGCCGGGGATCAGCGCCGCGTCATGACACCGCTGGCAGCGGTGGAGGCGGGTGCCGACTACCTGGTCATCGGGCGCCCCATTACCCAGTCAGGGGAGCCTGCTGCCGTGCTGGGGGCGATCAACGCCGAGCTGAACCGCTAACGGACTGAGCCTCGCTCGATAACACAACAGGCCGGATCCCAGATCCGGCCTGTTGCATTTTGGGGAATGGCTGACGGCTGCCCGGTGGACGGGCTCAGGTCTTGCTGACCTGGGCACCCAGGCTGATGGGGAAGAGGCCGAGGAGCAGACCAGCGCCGGACCCGATGAGGTGCGATTCGATATGCACCCTGGCCCCGATGAGGGCGGAAACCGGGCTCTCTCCTGCGCTGTAGAAATCCACACCCAGCTTGATGACGATACCCAGCAGCATGAGCCATCCGGAGTGACGACGGTAGCGAATATCCTGCATGGCCCCCCATACGAACAGGCCGTGAAGCAGGCCGGAGAGGCCCATGTACCACAGGGTTTGCGGGCACCACCACCAGATCCCGAGCCCGACGGCGGTGCCGAGCAAGAGCAGCAGCACGGGCAGGCGCCACCCTGTCAGATACTCCTGAAACAGGCTGTAGAGTACCGCGAGCCCGCAGAGGTTGAGCAGCAGGTGCCATCCATTGGTGTGGGCCAGATTGCCTGTTATGATGCGCCACCCTTCGCCCTGGGCGATCAGGTCGCGTTCGAAGGCGAGTTGATGGTTCGGCACGGTGAAGAAGAGCAAGGCAGTGACGAGCGAAAGCGCGATGACCCAGAGCAGACCCGATTTTTCAGACAACATGAAACAGCCCAACGACAAAGAGAGCCGATACTGTACACGCTGCACCCGAGCCCTCAAAGCGTGCCTGTGCGATTATATCCGACGGGTACCTCATCTCGCACCGCTCCACATCCTGCAACACCCCGGCGAGGTGGGACACCCCAAGGGGACGGCCGCGCTGCTTGCTGCGTCTCTCACCGATGTCCGCATCCACGTGGGTGAGGATTTCTCCGGCGACGAGGCGCTCAATGCCCTGCTGGCCGACCCCAAAGTACAGTGCTATCTGCTGTGGCCTGATGAGGATGCGATGACTCCGGCACAGGCGAGGTCGCACCTCGCACGCCGTGCTGATGGGGGAGAGGCGAGGGCGCACTTCATTCTGCTAGATGGCACCTGGCGCAAGGCATACCGCATGCTGCACAGCTCGCCGGCCCTGCTCGGGCTGCCGCGGATCACGCTCGGCGAGCTTGCCGGGCAATATTCCATTCGCAAAAAGCCGTTTCCCGGCGCCTTGTCGACCCTGGAGGCGGGCTACCATCTGTTATCCCAATGGGAGGGCGAGCCTGAGCGCTTCGCCCCTCTGATGACCCTTTTTACCCATTTGAACCGGCAGTGGCATGACTTTGCACAGGGTCGTCGCCGTTGAACTGCCCAGAGGAGTGATGAAAGTGAAAAAAGCCGTCGTGGTATTCAGTGGAGGACAGGACAGCACCACCTGTCTGGTGCAGGCTCTGGCTCTTTATGACGAAGTGCACGCCATCACCTTCGACTATGGCCAGCGCCACCGGGCGGAGATAGAAACCGCGCGCCGGCTGACCGGGGCGCTTGGCATTGCCGCCCACAAGGTTATGGACGTCACCATGCTGGGGGAGCTCGCCATCTCGGCCCTGACCCGGGACGATATCCCGGTGAGCGGTGAGCTGCAGGACAACGGCCTGCCCAATACCTTCGTACCGGGGCGCAACATCCTGTTCCTGACCCTGGCCTCCATTTACGCCTATCAGGTGGGCGCCGAGGCGGTGATCACCGGGGTGTGCGAGACCGATTTCTCCGGCTATCCCGATTGCCGCGACGAGTTCGTCAAGGCGCTCAATCAGGCGGTCTCCCTGGGGCTGGATCGCGCCATTCGCTTCGAGACCCCCCTGATGTGGCTCGACAAGGCCGAGACCTGGGCACTGGCGGATCACTACGGTCACCTGGATACCGTGCGCCACCAGACCCTGACCTGCTATAACGGCATCCAGGGGGATGGCTGCGGGGCTTGTCCTGCCTGCGAGCTGCGCCGACGGGGGCTAGACCTCTATCTGGCCGACCGGGCAGCCATTGCGGCCCGGTTGTACGAGAAAACCGGGCTCGGTGAGAAAAGCGGAAGTTGAGCCTGTGCCGCGCCGGGCTTTGGGGTATAATCCGCGCCTTTTGTAGCCAGTCGTGATCAAGATGCACTATCCAATCAACGAGATCTTCCAGACCATCCAGGGGGAGGGGGTCTTCACCGGCCTGCCCGCCATCTTCGTTCGCCTGCAGGGCTGCCCGGTGGGGTGCCCCTGGTGCGACACCCGCCATACCTGGGTGGTGGATCCCGCCCGTGAGGTCGGGCGTGGTGAGGTGCTGGACAGATCCAACGAATCCGATGGCTGGAGCAAGATGAGCACCCACGACATCCTGGCCAGCTTCGATACCCTGGGATACCGGGCGCGCCACGTGGTGTTAACTGGTGGCGAGCCCTGCCTCTATGATCTGAACGAGCTCTCGTCGGCCCTGGTGGCGTCGGGTTACCAGGTGCAGATCGAGACCAGCGGTACCAGCGAGATCCTGACCCACGAACAGACCTGGGTGACCGTCTCCCCCAAGATCGGCATGAAAGGGGGGTTGCCGGTGCTGGTGTCGGCCCTGGAGCGGGCCAACGAGATCAAGCACCCGGTAGCGACGGAGCGTCACATCGAGGAGCTCGACGCCCTGCTGGCGAGCGCCCGGCTGCGCGAGGATGTGGTGATCGCGCTGCAACCCATCAGCCAGAAACCCAGAGCCACCGAGCTGGCGATGGCGACCTGCATCGCCCGCAACTGGCGGCTCTCCATCCAGACCCATAAATACCTGAATATCGATTGATATGGACGGACTCGGTGATGAGAGGGTATTGCTAACCTTGACGCAGAAGATGCCGTACGGGAAATATCGCGGGCGGCGCATCATCGATATTCCTGAACCCTATCTGGTATGGATGGCGCGCAGCGGCTTTCCTGCCGGCGCCCTTGGCCAGTCATTGGCGCTGGCTTACGAGATAAAACTCAATGGGCTGGAGTCCATGATTATTCCCATTATTAACAGGATGTCAGAATGAGAATATATACGAGACAGGGTGACAAGGGGCTCACGCGTCTGGCCGATGGCACTTCCCTGGCCAAAGATGATCGACGTGTGGAAACTTATGGTGCCATCGACGAGCTGAATTCCCAGATAGGACTCTTGATGGCCGAAATACCCGCCGACGAGACGGTATTATTGGCCGAGCTGATATTGCTGCAGCAAGAGCTGTTTGATCTGGGCGGCGAGCTGGCCTTTTCCAGCGAGGCGCAAGAGGCCAGCCTCTGGCAGGTCAACGAGAGCTGGACCCAGAGACTGGAGCAGCAGATCGATGCCTACAGCGCCCAGCTGCCGGTGTTGCGCAATTTCATTTTGCCGAGCGGATCGCGGGCGGCGGCCCAGGCCCACGTGGTGCGTACCCTGACTCGCCGTTGCGAGCGGCTGCTCCTTGGCCTGAGCCGGGAAGAGCGGGTGAACCCGGCGGTTCTGCCTTACCTTAACCGGCTAAGTGACTGGTTTTTCACGGTCGCCAGATATCTGCTGGTCTCGCAAGCTATCCCTGAGGTGCTCTGGGTCAAGGCCGCCGAACGGCGCTGAAGGGCAGACTCTGGCAATAAAAAACCTCGCCTGGCGAGGTTTTTTATTTGGCGGGGAAGGGCATTCACGCTCAGATGGCAAAGTCTTCCACGGACTTGCCTTCGGCCACGGCCTTGGCAATGACGGAGGGCATGCGACCCTGGCCGGTCCAGGTCTTTTCCACGCCATTATCGAGATAACGATATTTGGCGGGACGGGGGGCGCGTTTGCCTTTGCTGGCCTTGGGGCTGTCGATGGCGGCCGTGGTCACCAATTCAGCCGGATCGATTCCCGCGGCTTTCAGCATTTCGGCGTATTCGGCAATTTTCTTTTGATGTTCTTCGCGGGCCTGGCGTTCGGCAGATTCATCCTGTTGACGCTCAGCGACCACGGCGGAGAGTTTCTCCAATCCCTCTTCCAGCTGTTCCAGCGTCAATTCACGGCAAGTTGCCCGCAGGCTACGGATATTCAACAGTACTTTCAAAAACTCGTTCATATTGGCTACCACGCGAGCAGAATATTATGGAGGGGAAGATGTTTTTCGGTAATTTATAGGGGGGCTTGGCATCAAGTCAAGTCTACCGAAATAATTAATTAGGCTGATAAATTATGAAGCGTAAATATTCTTGAAGATATATTTATCCTGTTGGATGTGTTCATTTCCGAAAGAGCCCCTGATAGACAAAAATGTCGTCAATGGCCATGATGGCGAACCATTTGACTACCATTTCCCCTTGTTTTGCCATAGCTGCCTTGAAATTTAATCAAAAAACTTGCTATCACCCGGTGGCTCGATAAAATGTGCCGCGAATACCTTTAAGTAGAGGCGCGCTGCCTATGACTACTTGTGCGGAGGGTGATGCCGATGATGCACAAGGAAAGGAGTCAGCGCCGAAGTGACCAGGCCATCATTCCGGGTTGCTGGTTCTGCATCTAATAGGTGCAGGACTGCCATAGTCATCCACTATGGAGCGCTACCTGAAGGGGCTGAGGAGTATGACCTCCCCATGGGTTTTGTTTCTTTGATCCTCTCGGTAGATCTCCACCTGTTGTCTTTAGGTGCAAAGAGATCATGGACATCGTTCACTTCGCCGACTCCGGTTGGTCCGTCGTTCCCCCCTTGCTGGCCGTCGCCTTGGCGATCATCACCCGCCGCGTCCTGGTGTCGCTGGGGGTGGGCATAGTCGCAGGCAGCCTGCTGCTGAACCAGTTTTCTCCTCTCGACTCCCTCCATTACATGCTGAACACAGTGCTGAAGATCTTCTGGGTCGACGGTGCGCTCAATCGTGACAACGTCAACATGATCATCTTCATGTTGCTGCTCGGTGGCCTCATCAGCCTGATGAGCGTCTCCGGGGCGACCCGGGCCTTTGCAGAGTGGGCCGAGCGCCGCGCCAAGACCCGCAAGGGGGCCAAGACGCTCACCGGTCTGATGGTGTTTGCCTTCTTCATCGATGACTTCTTCCACAGCCTGTCGGTGGGGGCCATCTGTCGTCCGGTGACCGATCGCTTCCAGATCTCCCGCGCCAAACTGGCCTATCTGCTGGACTCCACCGCCGCACCGGTCTGCGTGCTGATGCCCATCTCCTCCTGGGGGGCCTACATCATCGCCCTGGTGGGGGGCATCATGGCGGCTCACGGTCTGACCGAGCAGAGCCCCATCTCGGCCTTCGTGGAGATGATCCCCATGAATCTCTATGCCGTGTTTACCCTGATCATGGTGCTGGTGGTGATCGCCTTCCAGCTCGATATCGGCCCCATGCGCCAGCACGAGCAGTGGGCCCTGGAGGGCAAGCTGTGGGATGAGTCCAAGGGCCGCCCCATCGGTCTGGACATGGAGAGCCCGGAGGAGAGCAATGGCGGCATGATTGACATGGTGCTGCCGATCCTGACCCTGACCTTGGCTACCGTCTATTTCATGATCGACTCCGGTGCCACCGTGCTGGCCGACAAGGGGCTGCCGTTCAGCGTGCTCGGCTCCTTCGAGAACACCAATGTGGGTTCTTCCCTGGTCTATGGCGCCCTGTGCAGCCTGGTGGTCTCCATCGGCCTGGCCATGCGCCTGAAGCTGGGCGCCAGCAACTGGATGAAGGCCGCGCCTCAGGGGATCATGGCCATGCTGCCGGCCATCAACATCCTGCTGTTTGCCTGGACCATTGGCGCCGTGGTGCGCGACGTGGAGACCGGCAAGTACCTGGCTTCCCTGGCCAACGGCAACCTGCCCGTCGAAGTACTGCCTGCCGTGGTCTTCGTGCTCTCCTGCGCCATGGCGTTTGCCACCGGCACCAGCTGGGGCACCTTTGGTATCATGCTGCCGCTTGCCGGCGACATGGCAGCGGCCAGCGATGCGGCCCTGATGCTGCCCATGCTGGCGGCCGTGCTGGCGGGGTCGGTGTTCGGCGATCACAGCTCGCCCATCTCCAGCACCAGCATACTGTCGGCCACCGGCGCCGGTTGCCATCACATCGATCACGTGATGACGCAGCTTCCCTATGCGCTGGCTGTCGCCTTCGGTGCCGCCCTCGGCTACCTGGTGATGGGGCTGATGCATTCTGTGCTGGCCGGCTTCACCGTCAGTGCGCTCTGGTTCCTGATATTCTCTGGCTACCATTTGCGCAAAACCCGGCAGCATCGCGCGCTGGCCGTCGCATAAGAGCACAAGGGGCCTTCGGGCCCCTTGGTTTTGGCGGGGGCTTTCGTTAGCATGCGCCCCATCATTCCCCTTTCGGAACTCCATCATGGCTTCACTGCACTACAAATTTGCCACCATGAATTCAGGCAAATCGACCCAGCTCATCCAGGCTCATTTCAACTATCTGGAGCGCGGCATGGTTCCGCTGGCCATGACCCCGGCCATCGACGATCGTTTCGGGCTCGGGGTCATCAGTGCCAGGGTAGGGCTGGAGCTGAGGGTGGAAGTGTTCAGCGACACCTGCGATCTGTTCGAGATGGTCAAGGCGCGTCACGCCGAGCGTCACATCGATGTCTTCATCGTGGACGAGGCGCAGTTCCTGACCCGTGAACAGGTCTATCAGCTCGCCCGCATCGTCGATGAGCAGGACATCCCGGTGATCGCCTACGGCCTCAAGACCGATTTTCGTGGCGAACTCTTCCCCGGCTCCTACCACCTGCTCTGCCTGGCCGACAAGTTCGAGGAGCTGAAAAGCATCTGCTGGTGCGGCAACAAGGCCCACATGAACTCTCGCGTCAATGAAGCAGGGCAGGTGATGCGTGATGGCGAGCAGGTGGAGATCGGCGGCAACGATCGCTATGTGTCGCTCTGCCGCAAGCACTATCTGGAGGGGCGGGCTTTCAAGTAACCCGTGGCTGATGTGTGCAACGTGAACAAGAAAGGCGCCAATATGGCGCCTTTCTTGTTTCTGACGGTTCAGTCGATCTCGATATCGACGGGGGCGATGATGGGATCGGCCACCGGCAGGCGGTGGAACAGCTGGCGAAAATGCTGCTGCACCCGGCCTATGTCCACCAGGGACATGCCGGAGGCGAAGCCGATCCAGACGTAGAGGCCGGTGAGATCCCGGAACATGGGGGGCAGGTAGCGGGGAGCATCGATGAGCCCCTCCAGATAGTGCTGGTAGAGCACAGGGATGTCGTCCAGGGTCACCTTGCCGACGAACAGCATGGGCAGGATCTCGGGCACCCCCTCCAGCACGGCGCTACGGATGAAGTTGACCGTCTCCACATAGCCCTTTACATAGGAGAGATCCTTGGTGAAGCAGGCACCACCGGCCACCATGCCACCGCGAAAGACCCGCTGGGTGATCTTGTAGGCATCGTGCTCGCTGGCCCCCTTGTCCACGAAGTGCCGGAACACCTCGATGAAGTCCGCTCCCCGCTCCGCCATGTCGATGGCCATGACCCGATCCGAGATGCGCTTGGCCCTGTCCGGGAAAGAGCTGAAGGTGAGGGTCTCGATGAGCACGGCCAGCCCCTCCTGGCAGGCGGTGATGCGCGGCGAACCGGCGCCGAGCCAGGTGGCGTAGGATTGCTGACGACCGTTCAAGGTGGTGCCCACGTGGACCCAGCCCTCGTGGACCTCCAGCACCTGCAGGTCGAGCTCGGAGAAGCGGGCGTGGGAGTTGAGCTTGATGTAATCCCCCCCGGCGGCGGCATCGGAGACGATGCCATCGCTGAGTTTCACCTGCACGGTGCCGTCGCTGAAGTAACTCGACAGCTTGCCCTGCAGCCTCGCCACCGCAGCGTCCCCCTCGAACTCCTTGGGGTAGGGGCGCACCAGATGGCGGGCGCCGGGCAGGGAGAAGATGTCGCACAGCCTCGCCCCCAGCTCTTTCAGGGTCTTGCGATCCCCGCGCAGGTGATCGCTGGCCGAGCCATAAAGCCGCTGGCTGTAGCGCTGGAAATCCGGTTGCCCGCGCTGGCGCAGCATCTCGATCACCACCATGTACTGATCCACCGTCTCTTGCAGGATCCGCCCCAGATCGTCCTGGGGGCCGAGGCGCCGGCGGATCCGGTCCCTCAGCTCCTTGAGCTCCAGGTATTTGTTGCGGGGATCGAATCCCAGGGGGAGGGCGTGATAGAAGTCTGCGTCGATGGCGGGCAGCGCCCTCCCACCCTTGGCGAGAAAGCCGTCTTGCAGGTGGCGGGGCCATTTGATCGCATCCAGGATGCGGATGGGCTTTTGCAGGGCGAGCAGTTCATCCGAGAGGGATTTCAGGTGCAGGCGATACTTTTCTTGGATGGTCATCTGGCCTTCCATGGAGGCGGGGAGCGACGAGAATGGCTGAGTATAGGCACAGGGATTGGCAAAAAGAAGCGGGACCGCGGCTGATCCGGCCTGTGTGCTTTTGGTTGTCTGAAAATTGGTTTAGACTGCGCCCCTTGATCCCTATAGCGTCGTGGAAATGATGAATATCCCCAGCTCTGAAATGATAATGCGTTGGTTGCAGCAGGCCCGGATCGAGCACTATGTGTGCGATCAGTGCCACGGCATCCACATGGTCTCCCTGCAGTCCGTCGAGGGCATTCAGGAGAGCCGGATCTTCGTCGAAGAGGAAGGGCTGCTGTTTTCATCCGAGCTGGAGGTGCGCCCCTCATCCCTGCTGCCGCTGATGGCCGAGCTGGGGCGTCTCAACATGCAGTATCCCTCTCTCAAGGTGTTCCTCGACATCATCGACGACAACCTGCCGCGCCTCATCGTCGGTCACACCGTCTTTACCCGGGCGGGGCTCAGTGTCGAGCAGTTCCTGCTGTTCGTGGAGAGCACCACGTCTGCCACTCACGAAGTGGTGGCCGAATGCGAGCGTCTGGGCTTCCTGAACCTGCCGGAAATCCAGGTTGCGCCGGAGTCCGTGCACTGATTTGTGCGTTTAATGTGCGAACGGTTCGCTGCGGCCAAAAAGCCGTTGACGGCGGCGGGGCTTTCCCCTACATTACGCCCCGTTCCAGCGCAACGGCGCAGCGGACTCGTGTTGGCTGAATACGTTAAACTGCAGACCAAAATTAGGTGAGGTGACCGAGAGGCTGCCCACCGACGAAGTCGGCAAGATGCACGCGCAGCGTGCTCCGAAAGCCACTTCAAGAAGTAAAAATTTGGTGAGGTGTCCGAGTGGCTGAAGGAGCACGCCTGGAAAGTGTGTATACGGCAACGTATCGAGGGTTCGAATCCCTCCCTCACCGCCAAATAAAGCAAAAGGCCCCGTCTTGCGACGGGGCCTTTTGCTTTATCCGATGATGGGTGGCTCGGTTCGAACCCTGTTCGACAGGCGGGCAGAATAGCCCGCCTGGACGACCAGAGGCCGCCCGCAGGGCGGGCGTCAGGGAGGGGGACAATCCCGACCGGGAAGCTCACTTCAGAAGGGTCCACTCAGGTGGGCCCTTTTCGCATCTCGCTCAGAACTTCGGGAGGGTGAGAACCCTCGCCGGGTTCGTGCAGAGTAGCTGGCTGCGATGAACGGCCGGGGGCCGCCCCGAAGGAGTGAGTCACGCAGTGGTGAATCATTCCTCCCTCACCGCCAGGCTTTACCCTGAAGGGTCTTTTGCTCTCAGCCTTTCCGCCGCCTTGCCCGTTGCTCTCGTTATCGCCTCAGTCTGGAGACATAGGGGATATTCCGGTACTTGTGCTCCCAGGGCAGGCCGTAGCCCACCAGCAGGTCATCGCTCGTCATTTCGTAGGCATAAAACTGCTCGGCGGGGATAGCCACGCGCCCCGGTTTGACAAACAGGGTCGCGATGGACAGCGAGCGTGGCGCGAACGCCTGCAGATGTGCGACCAGCCGCTTCATGGTGCCGCCCGATTCGATGGCGTCGTCCATCAGGATGACGTCTCTGCCACGGATGCCGACATTGTCGTGAAAGACGATGGGGGAGGCATTATGGCGCTCCCCCGGAGTGTGGGGGCAGGAGATATAGTCCATGGCGACATCAAAGCGCAGCGCCCTGACGACATCGGCGGTAAAGAGCATGCCGCCCGGCACCACGGTGATCACCACCGCCTCCGTGAATCGCTCGTTGAGCCGCTTCGCGATGACCTCGACGCCGAGCGCAATGTCCTCGGTTTTCAATACCACGTCGCCGAAAATCGGGTATCTCATGATCCCTCCTGACAGAGTGCTGAAAGAGGGGCCGTCTGCGGTGTCAGTAGGTTGCGCCGGGGCCGCCGGCTGGAGAGTGTGGACAACATGGGGTCTCCTTGAATGACAATCGAAAGAGGGGGCTGTGCCTGGGATCCTCCGAGCGAGGAGGTCATGCTATGATCATATCGTTTAAATATGAACATAAATGATCTTGTTTTTGTTTGTGTGTGTTCATTGTGGCGATATGATGACCGCGGTCAGAATGGATACATCCGAGGTAACAGCATGATCAAACTCATCATCACGGACATGGACGGCACCTTCCTCAATAGCAGGGGGGATTACAACCGAGCCCTGTTCGCCGAGGTGGTGGCCGCCATGGCACAGCAGGGGATACATTTTGCGCCCTGCACGGGAAAACAGGTCGACCGGGTCGAGGAGCTGCTGGGGGCGCAGAGCGCCAATTTCTGGATCCTGGGAGACAGCGCCACCCGCATCAAGCACCAGGGGCGCTACGTCTATCAGTCGCTGCTGGGTAACGCCCTGGGCCAGGCCATCATCCGTCGGTTGGAGCGTCTGCCGGGCGAGCATATCGTCATCGCCTGCACGGCGGCCTGTGCGGCGATCCGGGAGGAGGTGCCGGATCATCTGAAAGCCCTGGTGCGCCGCTCCTACACCCAGGTGCAGACGGTCGCCGATTTTGGCGACATCACCGCGGACTTTGTGAAGATCACCGTCTATGACGAGCAGGGCCGCTGCCTGGAGCTGCGGGGCCAGCTTGACGAGTTTGATGACGAGGCCTACATAGTGGCGTCCGACAAGCAGTGGATAGACATCGCCAATGCCGGCGTGCACAAGGGGACGACGGTGGCCAGGTTGCAGCAGCTGGTTGGCGCCGGTCGCCATGAGACCCTGGTCTTTGGCGACGGGCTCAACGACATCGAGCTGATGGAGTGCGCCGACTTCAGCTTCGCCATGCGCAATGGCCACGACGAGACCAAGGACGCCGCCAATTTCATCACCCGCTCGAACGATGAAGACGCCGTCATGCACACCATCTTGCAACTGCTCGCACTGCAGCGGCAGGGGTCGTGAGACGGGCCGGGCGATGATCGCCCGGCCATTACAAGGGAACACCATGGACAAGTATTCACCGGAGGAGCGACGCCTCCTCATTCTGGATCTGCTGGCCGCGCACCACAAGGTGATGGCGGCGGAGCTGGCGGAGCCGCTGGGCACCACGGAGGCGACTATCAGGCGGGATCTGCGCTATCTGGCCGATGAGGGGCGCTGCAAGCGCATCCACGGTGGCGCCATCTCCCTGTCGCCCCAGACGGGGACCCTGACCGAGCGCAGTACCCAGCATGTGGCACAGAAGCAGGCGCTGGCCGTGGCCGCCCTGAGCCTGGTCAAACCGAACCAGCTGATCTTCCTGGATGCCAGCAGCACCCACCTGCTACTGGCCTCCCTCATGCCGGAGCATCAGGGCCTGACGGTGGTGACCAACAGCCCGGCTATCGCCTGCCGGCTGCTGGAGAGACCCGGCATCAGGACCATCCTCCTCGGTGGCGAGCAGGATCCGCTGGTCGGCGGGGCCGTCGACATCACGGCGGCCGAGACCATCAAAAAGTTCCGCTTCGACCTCGGCTTCCTGGGGGTCTGCGCCTGGTCCTCGGATCTCGGCTTCAGCGCCGTGCATTACCAGGACAGCGAGTTCAAGCGCCGGGTCGCGGAGCGTTCCGGCTCGCTGGCGGTGCTGTGCAATGACGACAAGCTGGAGTCCCTGGCCTCCTACCCCTATCTGCACGCCGCGGATCTCGACTACCTGATCTGCACCCGGCAGGACCCCGCCCTGCTCAAGGCGTTCGAAGGGGAGGGCTGCACCGTCATCACCGCCGGCTGACGCCGGGCCCGGCCTAATCAGAAAGCATCGGCCGTGGATCCCGGGCGCACTGCTCATCAGGATGAGCACGGCACCCGTGGTATTGCCCGGCCGCGTTTCCATGAGTCTGGCGTGATAATCATCACGTTTCCCGCATTTAATTTTCGCCCTTCTCGATTGATTTGGTCCTTTTGTTACACTGCGTGACATCGCTACAAATCAAATTTATATCGACTCAGGGTGAGCGGAAATGTTTAATAATCAATTGGTCTCCACGTTAAATACCTTTGAGTTTAAAGTTTATAACTATGTGATGAAACATCATCAGATGGTTATTTACATGACGATCAGGGAGCTGGCCGAAGCGAGCGATGTGTCAACAGCCACCATATTGCGCTTTTGCAAGAAAATGAATTGCAGTGGCTATGCGGAATTAAAAGCCTATCTCAAGATGAATGCCGAGAAGCGCAGTCAAATATCCGTTCCCCACGGTGCCAACGAGTTTCTCGCATTTTTCAAGAGCATCAACAACGAGGAGTTCGATGCCCTGATCCTGAATGCGGCGGAGCAGATCGCCGGTGCCGAGCGGGTGATCTTCGTGGGGGCCGGCACCTCGGGCACGCTCGGGCGTTACGGGGCGCGCTTCTTCTCCAACATCGGCAAGTTCAGCAACCACATCGACGATCCCTACTACCCGGTCAACACCGACATGTACAAGCAGGCGGTGGCGATCGTGCTCTCGGTCTCGGGAGAGACGACGGAGATCATCAAGCTGGCGGAGCAATTCCTGCTGCATCACTGCAAGGTCATCACCATCACCAGCGACAATAAATCCACATTGGCACAGATGGCGGATTTCAATATTTCATATCATGCGGCGAGAGTGGTGGTCGACAATGAATATGATATTACTACCCAGGTGCCGGTGATTTATATTATCGAATCCATTGGTCGCCAATTGGCAAAAACAATCAGCGCCGAGTTGTCACAGGGCGTGTCTTTTCCGTAACAAGTGACATCGTTGGGGATTTGTTATGCCGTGACAAGGTGAAATGCTTTCCCTACCATCCATTATCGAAATTTGCATAACGTCGATATTAATTAATTCATGGCAGGGAAGAATAACTATGGCAATTAACTATGCGGATTCGGCGAAACAGATCGTCGAATTAATCGGTGGTGATGACAACGTGGTGAGCGTCACCCATTGCGCCACGCGCCTGCGGTTCGTCCTCAAAGAGACGGGGCGGGTCGACAAGGAGGTGCTGAAACGGGTGAAGGGGGTCATCACCGTCATCGAATCCAGCGGCCAGTTGCAGGTGGTGATCGGCAATCACGTCGGGGATGCCTACCGGGAGGTGCTGCGTCTGGTGCAGATCGACGAGGGCGCCGCGGTCAGCGCCCCCAGGGTAGGGCTCGTCAACCACCTGATGGACATCATCTCCAGCATCTTCGCCCCTTCCTCTATCCGTTGGCCGCCTGCGGCGTGTTGCAGGGGCTCATCTCCTTCTTCGCCGCCATCGGCTGGATGGACGCAGGCAGCGGGACCTTCCGCATTCTCAACTTCGTCTCCTGGACCGGGTTCACCTTCCTGCCGGTGATGGTGGCCTTCACCGCCGCCAGGAAGTTCAACGTCAACCCCTTCACCGCGGTCATCGCGGCCTGTGCCCTGGTCTCGCCTGACTACATGAACATGCTGACCGCGAACAAGATCGTTCTGGCGAACTCCGCGGATCCGGCGGTCCAGGCGCTGATGCAGTCGGCCATGGAGAACCCGGCCATCAACGAGGCCATCGTCAACCTGACGGGGATCCCCCTCAACAGTGCGCCGCTCACCTTCTTCGGCCTGCCGGTACAATATCTGAGCTACACCGCGGCGGTGATCCCCATCATCCTGATGGTGTGGGCCATGTCGTATGTGCAGCGTTTCTTCGAGCGGATCCTGCCCGTGGTGGTGCGCAACCTCTTCACCCCCATGTTTTGCCTCGCCATCATGGTGCCGCTGACCCTGCTCGCGTTCGGCCCCATCGGCAACCTGATCGGTGGCGCCATCGGCGGCATCTACAACACCCTCTATCACCTGAGCCCCGCCATCGCCGGGTTCGTGGTCGGCGCAGTCTGGACACCGCTGGTGACCCTGGGCGTGCATTGGGGCATCACCCCGGTCACCGTCGGCAACTACGCCACCTTGGGCTATGATACCTTCACCGGGCTGCAGGCCTCCGCCGTGTTTGGTATCGCCGGGGCCGTGTTCGGGGTCTATCTCAAGGCGAAAGACGCCGAGCTCAAGAGCGTCACCCTCTCGGCCGGCGTGACCGCCCTGTTTGGCATCACCGAGCCCGCCATCTACGGGGTCGCACTGCGCTTCAAGCGCCCCCTCATCTGCGGTTGCCTGGCAGGCGCCCTGGGCGGCACGGTGGCGGGGGCCTTCAATGCGGTCTCCTGGAGTTACTGCATCCCCGGCATCGCCGTGCTGCCGGTCTTCTTCAAGGAGGGCCACATGGCGCAGTTCCTGGGCTTCCTGCTCTCCATCGGCGTCGCCTTTACCCTCGGCGTCATCTTCTCCTGGCTGGCGGGCTTTCAGACCGATGCCGAGGTGATCCAGCCCCAGCCACTGACATCCAAAGCCGTTTAAGGAGCGACAAGTCATGAAGAACGCATTGCCGAAAGATTTTATGTGGGGCGGGGCGGTTGCCGCCCATCAGGTCGAAGGGGGCTGGGATCAGGGGGGCAAGGGGATGAGCATCGTCGACGTGCTCACCAGCGGCGCCCACGGGGTGGAGCGCATCATCACCGACAAGATTGAAGAAGGCCATCGCTACGCCAACCACCAGGCGGTGGACTTCTACCACCGCTATCGGGACGATATCGCGCTCTTTGCCGAGATGGGCTTCAAGTGTTTTCGTACCTCCATCGCCTGGTCGCGCATCTTCCCGTTGGGGGACGAGCTGGAACCGAACGAGGAGGGACTGCGCTTCTATGACGATATGTTTGACGAGTTGCTGCGCCATGGCATCGAGCCCGTCATCACCCTCTCTCACTTCGAGATGCCCAACCACCTGGTGACGGCATACGGAGGCTGGAAGAGCCGCAAGCTGGTGGACTTCTTCGTGCGCTTCAGCGAGGTGGTGCTGCGCCGCTACCAGCACAAGGTCAAATACTGGATGACCTTCAACGAGATCAACAACCAGCGCAACTGGAAGGTCCCCCTGTTCGGCTACTGCTGCTCCGGGGTCATCTATCCCCAGGAGCCGAACCCGGAGGAGTGCATGTACCAGGTGCTGCACCACCAGTTCGTGGCGAGCGCCAGGGTGGTCAGCCTGGGCCATGCCATCAATCCGGACTTGCAGATCGGTTGCATGCTGGCCATGGTGCCGCTCTATCCTTACTCCTGCCACCCGGACGACGTCATGTATGCCGAGATCGCCATGCGCGAGCGCTTCCTGTTCGGGGATGTGCACATGCGCGGCCATTACCCCGCCTATATCCGCAGGGAATGGCAACGCAAGGGCTACCGGATCGCGATGGAGCCGGAGGACGAAGAGATACTGCGGGCGGGCTGCGCCGACTACATCGGGCTCAGCTACTACATGAGCAACGCGGTGCGGGCCCTGGGGGCCGGCACGGGCACCGCCCTGTCGGGCTTCGAGGGCAGCGTGCCCAATCCCCATGTGAAGGCGTCAGAGTGGGGCTGGCAGATAGACCCCGTAGGGCTGCGCTACACCCTGAACCAGCTCTACGGGCGCTACGAGAAACCGCTCTTCATCGTCGAGAACGGCTTCGGGGCGCGGGACGTCAAGAATGAGCAGGGCGAGATCGACGATAACTACCGCATCGCCTATCTACGAGCCCACATCGAGCAGATGAAGCTCGCCATCGTCGAGGACGGGGTGGAGGTGATGGGCTACACCCCCTGGGGGTGCCTGGACTGTGTCTCCTTTACCACGGGGGAGTACAGCAAGCGCTATGGCTTCATCCACGTGGACAGGCATGACGATGGTAGCGGCAGCTTCGCCCGCACCAGAAAGCGCAGCTTCGACTGGTATCGGCAGGTCATCGCCAGCAACGGCGAGACGCTCTGACCCGGCAGACCGAGTCGAGCTGGCCTGACAGGCCACGGTCATCGCAGCCTCCATCACGGCGTAGGAACCTGATGGAGGCTTTTTATTGGCGCGTTGTGTGGAAGGGAGAGGGGCCGGTCCTGGTCGTGAGGGGGCTGGTGAAGGGAGCTCTATCGCCGCGAGAAGAGGGGAAAGAGGTAGGGAGCAGGAGGCGATCCATAAAAAATGCCCCGTTCCCGGGGCGTCGGGAACGGGGCGTCTGTCAGCGTCCTCAGGCGAGGTCGAAGCGATCCAGGTTCATCACCTTGGTCCAGGCCGTCACGAAGTCCTTCACGAACTTCTCCTTGGCATCCCCACTGGCGTACACCTCGGCCAGGGCGCGCAGTTGAGAGTTGGATCCGAACACGAGATCGACCCGGGAGCCGGTCCACTTGACCTTGCCGCTCTGGCGATCGCTGCCTTCATAGACACCCGGGCTGCCCGCCGCCGGCTTCCACTCCGTGCCCATGTCGAGCAGGTTGACGAAGAAGTCGTTGGAGAGGGTGCCCGGGGTGGCGGTAAAGACCCCGTGGCAGTTGCCCGCGTTGGTGCCGAGCACCCGCATGCCACCCACCAGTACCGTCATCTCCGGCGCGCTCAGGGTGAGCAGTTGCGCCTTGTCGATCAGCATGGCCTCTGCGAAGCCCGCGCACTCGCCCGCGTAGTTGCGGAACCCGTCGGCAAGGGGCTCGAGCACGGCGAAGGAATCGACATCCGTCTGGGCCTGGGAGGCATCCATCCGGCCGGGGGAGAAAGGCACCGTCACAGCGACACCGGCCAGCTTGGCGGCCTGCTCGACCCCCACGCCACCCGCCAGCACGATGAGGTCGGCGAGGGATACCCGCTTGCCACCGGTGGCCGAGGCGTTGAAGGCCTGCTGGATCCCGTCGAGGGCCTGCAGCACCTTGGCGAGCTGGGCCGGCTGGTTGACGGCCCAATCCTTTTGCGGGGCGAGGCGGATGCGGGCACCGTTGGCGCCGCCACGCTTGTCGGAGCCGCGGAAGGTGGAGGCAGAGGCCCAGGCGGTCGACACCAGCTCGGCCACGGACAGGGAGGCCGCCAGGATCTTCTCCTTGAGCATGGCCACGTCCTTGTCATCGATCAGGGGATGATTGACTGCGGGGATGGGGTCTTGCCAGATCAGCTCCTCTTTGGGCACTTCCGGCCCCAGGTAGCGGGCGATGGGTCCCATGTCACGGTGAGTCAGCTTGAACCAGGCACGGGCGAAGGCATCGGCGAAGGCCTGCGGATCCTCGTAGAAGTGGCGGGAGATCTTGCCGAACTCGGGGTCGAAGCGCAGGGTCAGGTCGGTGGTGAGCATGGTCGGCTTGTGGAACTTGCCCGGGATGTGCGCATCGGGAATGATCTCGGGCGCATCCTTGGCCACCCACTGCTTGGCGCCGGCCGGCGACTTGGTCAGTTCCCACTCGTACTTGAACAGGTTCTCGAAGAAGTTGTTGCTCCACAGGGCCGGGGTCTTGGTCCAGGTCACCTCGAGGCCGCTCGAGACGGTGTCCTTGCCGTGGCCGCTGCCGTAATTGCTCATCCAGCCGAGCCCCTGGGCCTCCAGGGGGGCGGCTTCCGGCTCGGGTCCCTTGTGGGATTCTGGTGCGGCGCCGTGGGCCTTGCCGAAGGTGTGGCCGCCCGCGATAAGGGCCACCGTCTCTTCATCGTTCATCGCCATGCGACCGAAGGTGGAGCGGATGTCCTTGGCCGCCTCCATATAGTCGCCGCTGGCGTTCGGTCCTTCCGGGTTGACGTAGATGAGACCCATGTGGGTGGCGCCGAAGGGGGCGGTGAGCTCGCGGTCCCCCTTGACCCGATCCGGGTCGACCCCGAGCCAGGCGATTTCATCCCCCCAGTTCACGTCCTGATCCGGCTCCCACACGTCCGGGCGACCACCGCCGAACCCGAAGGTGCGGAATCCCATGCTCTCCAGGGCGACGTTGCCGGCGAGGATCAAGAGATCGGCCCAGGAGATCTTGTTGCCGTACTTCTGCTTGATGGGCCAGAGCAGGCGGCGCGACTTGTCGATGTTGACGTTGTCCGGCCAGCTGTTAAGCGGGGCGAAGCGCTGCTGACCGCGACCGCCGCCACCACGGCCGTCTGTGGTGCGATAGGTGCCCGCGGCATGCCAGGTCATGCGGATGAACTGGGGGCCGTAGTGGCCGAAGTCCGCCGGCCACCACTCCTGGGAATCTGTCATCAGTTTGACCAGGTCTTTCTTGAGGGCCTGATAGTCGAGGCTCGCGAAGGCCTTGGCGTAGTCGAAATCCTTGCCCATGGGATCGGAGCTGGTGGAATGCTGGTGCAGCAGATCCAGCCGCAACTGGTTCGGCCACCAATCACGATTGGTTCTGCCGACGCCGGCGGTGTGGTTGAAGGGGCATTTGCTTTCTTCACTCATCTCGGTCTCTCCTTGGAGGGCATCTACATTGCTGACAACTTAGTATGGAAACATTTCCACCGGACGGTGGGGTACCATGAGGCTGTTTTCCTCTCGCCACGACGGGTGGATTTTCAATTACTCCTTGCTTTTCAATTAATTGATTGAATTTGATGGGAATGGATTACGAAAAGATGAATCACGGCCATCGAGTTTGGCGATCTGCCGTGACCCTGTTTCGGCGGGATCTGGGATCTTATTGATTTATTTATCTATATCATGGGCGCCAGCCCCGAAATTTGCGCTGTGTCATGGCATGCCGGGATCACGGGCTCTGGCTGGTGCTTTCGTCCATTTCTGTGACCCAGGCACTTGAGCCGCATCACCCGGCCTGACGACGGTATAAAGCGTAGAGGGATAATGGATAAAAGTGGGGAAAGGGGCCAAGACGGGCAGATTGCGCCTCCAGGAGGCGCCCCCAGAGAGTGAGAGATAGGGGAGCAAAGAGATAAAGAGGGGGGAAGAGAAATAGGAAAAAGGGAGAAGAGCGTAAAAACAAAAAGACCGGCACTGGGCCGGTCAAGGCGACACCGCAGTGTCGCATCATCAGGTTGTGGGCAACCTGGGGGAATAATGGGGTGGCTGATGGGGCTCGAACCCACGACAACCGGAATCACAATCCGGGACTCTACCAACTGAGCTACAGCCACCACTGAAATCTGCCGTCAATGTGCGCTTATTATAACGCCGCGACATTGATGGCGCGCCCTGCAGGATTCGAACCTGCGACCCACGGCTTAGAAGGCCGTTGCTCTATCCGACTGAGCTAAGGGCGCGTTGTATCAAGAAATCCGGAGGACTTCCCGATGAACCTGGTCGGTGATAAAGGATTCGAACCTTTGACCCTCTGGTCCCAAACCAGATGCGCTACCGGGCTGCGCTAATCACCGAAAAT
>NZ_CDDD01000093.1 GCF_000820165.1 Aeromonas taiwanensis | reverse complement strand
TCGGCATCGCCCTGCTGGGGCTGCTGGTGAACCTGGCCTGTGCCTGGCTGCTGAAGGACGATCACGGCCACCACCACGGGCACGACCATGGCCACGGTCATCATCATGACCACCATGATGATCATCACCACGACCATGATCATCATCACGGCCACCAGGATCTGAACCTGCGCGCCGCCTATCTCCACGTGCTGGCGGACGCGGCCACCTCGGTGCTGGCCATACTGGCGCTGGTGGGGGGCATGCTGTGGGGGGCCGACTGGCTGGATCCCCTGATGGGCATAGTGGGGGCCGCCCTGGTGGCGGTGTGGGCCGTCGGCCTGCTGCGGGACACTGGCCGGGTCCTGCTGGATGCGGAGATGGATGCGCCCCTGGTGGCAGAGATCCGCGAGGTGATAGCCGAGCTGCCACAGACCGAGATCCGCGATCTGCACGTCTGGCGGGTGGGTCAGGTGCAGTATGCGGCCGTGCTGTCGCTGCAGATGGGCACTCCGCTCCCGGCCCGGGCGATCCGCGATCGGCTCGCCATTCACGAGGAGCTGGTGCACCTGACCATCGAAATCGCCGAAGCCTGAGGCCGGGTCAGCGCCCCCCCTCGCCGTCCCCAGGCTCCTGCCAGAGGGAGCCCAGCATCAGCCTGAGCAGCAGCCCCGGCGGATCGTCGAGCAGGCTGCCTGGCTCCAGCAGCAGGTGGCCGTCGGCGCGAAAGCCCAACCTGGCGTGGACCGTGCCCTCCTCGTCGCACACCTGGAGGATGCCGGTCAGGGCGCCCCCCTCGCCGGGCTGGCAGCGCAGCCTCAGTTCTCGCGGCTCCCCCAGCAGGGTGAAGGCGCGGGCAAGGGGTGGGCTCTCCTCGTAGTCGGGCCAGCTGAAGAAGTGGTAGCGCTCGGCGAGCGCCCCCGCCTGCTGGCAGAATTGGTCGAACAGCTGGGCAATCTCCTGATACTCCTGATCCAGCCGTTTCGCCTGCTCCTCGATCCGTTTCATCCCCATGGCTCCTTGCTATCCAGTTGATTGGACATCGGTTTCTCTGGCATGCGTCCCGCTCTCTGCTGGTATGAGCCGAAAGAGGCGAGCGGTCTGTGAGCGCGATCCAAGTTTCGTTATGAAAACGTTATCTTGTTGAAACGGATTGGTTTTTTTTGCCCATCCGCTCACATTTACGACAATCCCTGCTGATTAATATGACACCGCTCGGCCACGACCGGGTACCTCGAGTATCGAGACCAACTACAGCGGGAATTATAAAAAAATGGATATGAAAAAGACCAAGGTGGCGCTGGTAACAGCCTCACTGCTCGCGCTTTTGTCAGGCTGTAACGACAACAGTTCTTCCTCTTCTACCCCCACCCCCCAGGATGAGCCTGCCGCTCGTCTTCCCAATGTCCAGCCCCCGGCCGAGCTGCTGACGGCCGGTCCCGACGAGGCCGTGATCGCCCTGGTGGATACCCAGAGCAGCGCGGCGCGCGGGGTCACGGGCCCCTTCGCCAACCACAGCCTGCACCTGTGGAACAACGACGCTTGCAACGCGACGGCCGAGAGCGGCCTCAACAGCAGCTGGGATGACAAGAGCAAGACGCCGTCCGAGGCGGACAGCTTCGGCCCGGCCTGGGTCGTGCCGCTCAGCAAGATGGAAGGCTGCATCAACTTCATCGCCCGCAACGGCGATCTCGCGAACCTGACCGGCAGCGACATGAAGGTGGTCTTCAGCGATCACCCGGATCGCACCGTGGCCATCGTGGCGGGCAAGAGCGAGATCTTCGGCAGCCGGGCCGAGGCCTTCACCGCCGCCTTCGGCGTGGCGGGGGCCAGCGCCCACCTGATCGACGGCAACACCCTGATCTGGCAAGGGGGCAAGGACAAGCCCTATGTGCGTCTTTACTACACCGAGTCCGGCACCATCACCGCCAACAGCGACGGCGTGTTCGACTTCCCCTACATCAAGCTGACCCCGACCAGCCTGAGCGAGGAGCAGCAGGCCAAGTACCCGCACCTCAAGGATGCCGCCGCCTTCGCCCTGCCCGCCGGGCAGGACCTCAAGCCCCTGCTCAAGGGTGAGCTGGTGGCCATCGGCACCGATGCGGACGGCATCCTGCAGGGCGCTACCCTGGTGCAGAGCGCCGGCGCCCTCGACGCCCTCTACAGCGAGGCCGCCACCAAGCTGGCCTACGGCGCCGTGGTCGAGGGGGGCAATGTCACCTTCCGGCTCTGGGCACCGACCGCCAAGTCGGTCAAGCTGGCGCTGTTCGACGAGCAGCACAATGCCATCGGCGAGCGGGCCATGACCCTGGACGAGGCCAGCGGCAGCTGGAGCGTACAGGGGGGCAGCGATCTGGTGGGCAAATACTATCGCTACGACATCCAGGTCTATCACCCGGTCAGCCGCAAGCTGGAATCCTATCAGGTGACCGACCCCTACTCCCTGAGCCTGGCGATGAACTCCGAGTTCAGCCAGGTGGTGGATCTCGACGATCCGGCCCTCAAGCCGGACGGCTGGGACAGCCTGAAGGCCCCCCACAGCCAGCAGAACCCCGCCGACATCACCATCTATGAGGCCCATGTCCGGGATCTGACCGGCAACGATGCCTCGACCGATGCAGACAAGCGCGGCAAGTTCCTCGGGCTGACCCAGCCCGACAGCGTGCCGGTCAAGCACCTGCAATCCCTGGCCAAGAGCGGCGTCAGCCACCTGCACCTGCTGCCGGTGTTCGACATCGCCACCGTCAACGAGGATCCGGCCAAGGTGGCCAACATCGGCGACGACTTCAGCAAGCTGTGCGAGGTCAACCCCGAGGTCAAGAGCTCCAAATTTGCCAGCCACTGCGGCGGCGGTGAGACCATCGAGGCCGTGCTGGCAGATCTGCAAGCCAGCGACAGCAAGGAGAACCCGGTCGTGCAGGAGCTGTATGGCTATCTGCGCGGGGTGGACTCCTTCAACTGGGGCTATGACCCTTACCACTACACCACGCCGGAAGGCTCCTACGCCACCAATGCGGAGGGGAAGACCCGGATCAAGGAGTTCCGCGAGATGGTCATGGCCATCAAGCAGAACATCGGCATGAACGTGGTGATGGACGTGGTCTACAACCACACCAACGAGGCGGGGCTGGGTCCGAAGTCCGTGCTCGACAAGATAGTCCCCTGGTATTACCAGCGCCTCAATCCGGAGACCGGCTCGGTGGAGAACTCCACCTGCTGCTCCAACACGGCGCCGGAACACGCCATGTTCGCCAAGCTGATGGATGACTCCCTGGTCACCTGGGCGCGGGACTACAAGATCGACGCCTTCCGCTTCGACCTGATGGGCCACCACCCGAAAGATCAGATGGTGCAGGCCCTGGCCGAGGTGAAGAAGGTCAACCCGGACATGTACTTCTACGGCGAGGGGTGGAACTTCGGCGAGGTGCAGGATGACAAGCGCTTCGTGCAGGCGACCCAGAAACACCTGGCCGGTACCGGCATCGGCTCCTTCTCCGACCGGCTGCGGGATGCGGTGCGCGGCGGCAGCCCGTTCGACGGCGGTGAAGCCATTCGCAAGACCCAGGGCTTTGGCAACGGTGCCCTGGTGGATGCCAACGAGCTGGATGGCGTCGATCTCGCTACCGCCCTGCACCAGTCCGACCTGGTGCGCCTCGGCATGGCGGGCAACCTCAAGGAGTTCGTGCTGACCGACAAGGACGGCGTACCCAAGAAGGGGTCCGACATCGACTACAACGGTCAGCCTGCGGGTTATGCCCAGGATCCGACCGAAATCCAGAACTACGTCGACAAGCACGACAACCAGACCCTGTTTGACAACCTGGTCTACAAGGCGCCGGAAGGGGCCGATCTGGTACGGATGCAGGGGGTATCGCTCGCCACCGCCATGCTGGGGCAGGGCATTCCCTTCACCCACGCCGGGGTGGAACTGCTGCGTTCCAAGTCCATGGAGCGGGACAGCTACGACTCCGGCGACTGGTACAACAGAGTCGACTATACCCTGGCCGACAACAACTTCGACAAGGGGCTGCCGCGCAAGGACAAGGACGAGGCCAACTACGAGCTGATCGAGCAGGTGCTCGGCCAGCACGCCAAGCCGGGGTCGGCCGAGATGCAGCAGATGATGGGCTTCTACCAGGAGCTCTCCGAGTTGCGTCAATCCTCCCGTCTGCTGCGTCTGGGCAGCGGTGCCGAGGTGATCAAGCGCGTCGACTTCCGTAACACCGGGCCGGATCAGGTGCCGGGTCTCATCGTGATGACGGTGGATGATGGCAGCAAGGCTGGCGCGGATCTGGATCCGGCCATCGACGGCCTGGTGGTGATGATCAACGCCACCAGCCAGAGCCAGAGCATCGGCGACTTCCGTGACGGCGACGATCAGCCCATCGATCTGGCCGGCATGGTGCTGAGCGGGGCCCATCACGGCGCTGGCAGCATCGCCAGCGGCGCTGCCGTGGGGAACGGTGAGCTGACGCTGGGGGCCTGGTCCGCCGCCGTCTTCGTCAAGCCGCAGAGCGGCGCCCAGGGCGCGGGTCTGCCGGTGAGCAAGAAGACGGATCTGAGCACCTTGCCCCCCTTCGGTGACACCGAGGTGTTTGTCCGTGGTTTCCTGGGGACCTGGGATCCGGTCAACAAGATGAGCTTCAGTGGTAACTACACCTATGAGTTCACCACCGAGGTGACGACGGATCAGCTGGGGACGACCCAGGTGAAGATCGCCGGCAGCGACTGGGGTGGCCCCATCAACTACGGCAAGTGCAGCGATACCGACCAGCTGGCGACCGGCCAGGTCAGTGCGCTCTGCGCCAATGGCGGGGATCTGCCGTTCAACGTGGACAAGGCGGGCACCTACAAGTTCGTCTTCACCGCCATGAACAAGGACAAGCCGACCTTGAGCGTCAGCTACACCGAGCCAGTGCAGAGCTGCAAGGTGCTGGACACGGTGGCGGGCAATCCGCTGGGCTTCCCGCTCTACGTGCGCGGCAGCCTGAGTGACTGGCAGGCACAGCCGGCCTATCAGCTGAGCTACAAGGGGATGGAAGGCAACCTCGCCATCTACCAGGCCGCCTTCAACTACGCGGGCAGCTTCGACTTCAAGTTTGCCAACGACGATGGCAACTGGAGCAAGCAGTTCTTCGTCAAGGATGCCGGCGGCACCCTGATCGCACTGGAGCCGGAGCAATCCTACCCGCTCCAGCACGGCGATGGCGGCATGGGCAACAACAGCATCACCCTGGCGCAAGGGCTGTGGAGCTTCCTGGTCAAGGTCGATCCGACCAAGACCTCCGGCGAGGTGGGCACCGTCATCGTCCAGGAGTGCAGCGCCAAGTAAGCAACCCCATCGAGCCCGGGGCCGGCTCGGCAGCCCAGGGTTGAATTCCGCCTCGCCAAGGGCGGGATAACACCGAGAGAGTAAGCAAAGCGCGACTGCCGCCCGGCAGGCGCGCTTTTTCTTTGCCGCCGTCGCGGGAGAGGCAATAAAAAGCCGCCCCGATTGGGGCGGCTGTTGGTTGTGCCGTTAACGGCTGGCTTAGCGCTTGCGCAGCAGGCGCAGGGCGTTGGCGGTGACCAGGGCGGTGGCGCCGGTATCGGCCAGCACCGCTATCCACAGGCCGGTGATGCCGAACAGGCTGGTGACCAGGAAGATGGCCTTGAGCCCCAGGGCCAGCGCTATGTTCTGGTGGATGTTGGCGAGCGCCGCCCGCGACAGCCGGATCATGGCGGCGACCCCGCCGAGCTGGTTGTGGGTCAAGGCCGCGTCCGCGGTCTCCAGCGCCACGTCGGTGCCGCCCCCCATGGCGATGCCGATGCTGGCCCGCTTCATGGCGGGGGCGTCGTTGATGCCGTCGCCGACCATCGCGACCTTTTGCGTCAGACCTAGCTTGGCGATCTCATCGACCTTGCCCTCCGGCAGCAGGCCGGCGCGCCAGCCCATGCCGAGCTCGCCGGCGATGGCCTCGGCGGCGCGGGGGTTGTCACCGGTCAGCATGATGCTCTTGAGCCCGAGCTCGCCCAGCTCGCGCAGCGCGGCGACGGCCTCCGGCCGGATCTGGTCGCGCAGGGCCAGCAGGGCCGCCGGGGCGGTGTCAGGCTGGCCAAGCACCACCACCGTCTTGCCCTGTTGCTCCAGGGTGGCGACCCGGGCCTGCACCGCCGCATCCAGAGTGGCGACCCGGCTCGGCGCCAGCAGATGCCAGAGAGTGCCGCCTATGCGGCCTTCCACGCCCATGCCGGGCAGGGCGCGCAGATCCTGAGCGGCGGCGGGGCTGATGCCCCGTTCGCCGGCCGCCATCACCACGGTGCGGGCCAGGGGGTGGTGGGAGCCCTGCTCGATGGCCGCCGCTAGTGCCAGCAGTTCGGCCTCAGGCTGGCCATTGAGGCTCACCAGTTCGGTCAGCTGCGGCTTGCCCAGGGTCAGGGTGCCGGTCTTGTCAAAGGCCAGGGTATCGATGTGGGCGAGGCGCTCCAGGGCCGCCCCCCCCTTGATCAGGGCCCCCTGGCGGGTGGCTGCCGCCAGCGCCGAGGTGACCGCCGCCGGGGTGGAGATGACCAGGGCGCAGGGGCAGCCGATGAGCAGCAGCGCCAGGGCGCGGTAGATCCACTCGTCCCAGCTCTGGCCGAAGGCGAGCGGGGGCACCAGCATCACCAGCAGGGCGACCAGCATCATGGCCGGGGTGTACCAGCGGCTGAAGCGGTCGATGAAGCGCTCGATGGGGGCGCGCTGGGTCTCGGCCTCCTCGATCAGGTGCAGGATGCGGTCGATGGCGTTGTTGCCGGGCTCGGAGACCACCTCGAGGCGCAGCACCCGATCCGCCGCCAGACTGCCGGCGGGGACCTTGTCACCCCGGCGGTGCTCCACCGGGATGGATTCGCCGGTCAGGGCGCTCTCGTCGAACGCCCCGAGGGCGTCGAGCAGGCGGGCGTCGGCGGGCAGGCGGGCGCCCGGTGCGATCTCGATGACGTCGCCTGGACGCAGCTGGTCGGCGGCCACCTCTTCACGCCGCTCCCCGTCGGGCGTCTTGCGGATGCGCAGCGCCTTGTCGGGCACCAGGGCCATCAGGGCGGTGACCCCGGCCCGGGCGCGACCGGCGGCGTAGGCTTCCAGATGTTCCCCCAGCATGAAGAGCAGCAGCACCATGGCCGCCTCGGCGGTCTCGCCGAGGAAGAGGGCGCCCACGGCGGCGACTGTCATCAGGGTCTCGATGGCGAAGGGGGAACCGCTTCGGGTCAGCGCCCAGGCCTTGCGGGCGACGGGCCACAGGCCCCAGAGGGTGGCCAGGGTAAAGATGGGCTGGCCGATCGCCTCTGGCAGCAGGGCCGCCACCCCCATCAGGCCGGCCAGCGACAGGGGCTGCCAATACTTGCCGAGCAGGTTGCCAAGCGGGGTCGCCAGAGCAGCGCCTGTGGCGGTCTGTGCCTGCTTTTCATCCAGCTCCCCCTTGAGCCGGAAGCCGGCGGCCAGCACGGCGGCGGTGACGGGGTCGGGGGCCTGGCCCGGGGCGAGATCCACCACCAGCTTCTCGGTGGCGAACAGCACGCGAGCCTGCTGAACCCCTTCGACGCGGCTGACGGCCGTCTCTATCTTGCGGGCGCAGCTGGGGCAGTCCATCCCCAGCACCTGCCAGCTGTGACGGCGGCTGTCGCGGGTGGGGGCAGGCAGGTGCTGGGGATGGA
>NZ_CDDD01000092.1 GCF_000820165.1 Aeromonas taiwanensis | reverse complement strand
TTTCAAAGGCTTTTCGAGGCTATCGACCCGGTTGTTTGCGTTGCCGCTTGCCCTGTCGATGGAGGCGCATTATAGGGAGCCGCGCCGGGATGGCAAGCACAAAATTGCAAAAATTAGCGTTTTTTACCGTTTGACGATTCAAGAGTCTATTTATCAAACAAAAAGCCCTGCATCCGCAGGGCTCACGCCAGTTTCAGCACATTGCTGCTATTTTTTTGACCAGAATTCCCGAGCGAAGCTGCGCACTTTGTCCCAGTCGGTGAACTCGAGGTCCTTGCTGGTATCCGTGCTCCCCCCGGTGATCTTCATGATCAGCTGGATGATGCGGGTCTGCCACCAGTTGTAGCGGGAATACTGCAATGCACCGGCAAACACACCCAGGGTCTTCGGCTTCCAGGGGGAGAGACGCAGGAACTTCTTCATGTAGGCATTGGTCTGCGGCGTCTGCTTCTCGGGCTTGCGCGCCGTCAGGTTGACACAGAAGAAGGCGGCATTGGCCACTTCCAGCTGCTCCGCATGAGCATGGATAAAGCTGAACAGGCTGGGGTGGAAGTTGCCATAGCGAATAGAGGCGCCGATCAACACCTTGGCATATTTGCTGAGATTGCACATCGGCAGGCTGTGCAGATCATGCATGACTACTTCGCATCCTGATATTTCCTCCAGCATGACATCCACGATTTTCCGCGTTTGTCCGTCGCGAGAAGAATAAAGCACCAAAATCTTGTCCATACCAACCTCAACTACGCCAGAATGCAGGAGTAAACAGTACCAGAAGTGTGAAGATTTCCAATCGGCCAAACAACATAGCCAAGATCATTATCCATTTGGCGGCTTCAGTGGTATCAGCAAAGTGGGGCGCCACTTCCCCCAAACCCGGTCCCAGGTTATTGAGGGTCGCCACGACGGCTGAAAATGCCGTGAGTTCATCCATGCCCGTCGCCATCAGCCCCAACATGCATAGAATGAAGATGATGGCATAGGCGGCAAAGAAGCCCCACACGGCCTCGATGACTCGCTCGGACAACGCCTTGTTGCCCAGCTTGATGCGATAGACAGCCTTCGGGTGGATCAGACGCTTGAGCTCCCTCATCCCCTGCAGATGCAACAGCATCAGACGCACCACCTTGATCCCGCCGCCGGTACTCCCGGCACAGCCTCCAACAAAGGAGGAGAACATCAGCAACACTGGCAGAAACAGCGGCCATTCGGCAAACCCGGCCGTGCTGAAGCCCGCCGTCGTGGCGATGGACACCGACTGGAACAGCGCATGATCCAGCGTCTCCTTCCAACTGGCGTAGTTGCTGTGTGCCATCAACACCAGGAAACAGATGAAGGTCAACACAAGCTGGATGGCGAGAAAGACCTTCACTTCGGGATCCCGCAGATAGACCCCGATCCGCAACGACCGCTGCGCGAATGCCGCAAAGTGCAGGGTGAAGTTCACCCCTGCGATCAGCAGGAAGATCACCGTGATGAGGTTGATGGTCGAGCTGTTGAAGTAGCCCATGCTGGCATCATGAGTCGAGAAACCGCCGATCGCGACGGTCGCAAAGGAGTGGCAGATGGCATCGAACAGCGTCATGCCCGCGCCCCAGAATGCCAGCGCACAGGCGATGGTGATGAACAAGTAGATATACCAGAGCGCCTTGGCCGTCTCCGCGATGCGCGGGGTCACCTTGTTGTCCTTGACCGGCCCCGGGATCTCGGCACGGTAGAGCTGCATGCCCCCGATCCCCAGCAGTGGCAGTATGGCGACGGCCAGTACGATGATCCCCATGCCCCCCAGCCATTGCAGCAACTGGCGATAGAACAGGAAGGCCTTGGGCAGCTCGTCCAATCCGGTCAGCACGGTTGCGCCCGTGGTGGTCAGTCCGGAGAAAGATTCAAAGAATGCCTCTGAAACCGACATGTCAGGCACGTCACCCAGCATGAACGGCAAGGCGCCGACACTGCCGAGCACGGTCCAGAACAGCACGACGATGAGAAACCCCTCCCTGGAACCCAACTCCCGCTTCTTGTGACGGTTGGGAAACCAGAGTGCCACCCCGAGCAGCAAAGCAATCACAAAGGCACCGACAAATTCAGAACCGCCCCCATCCCGATAGCCAAACGCCACCAGCGCAGGCAGCAGCATGGTCGAGCTGAACAGCGCCACCAGCAAGCCAACAATGCGGATAATGCTCAGGATGTGCATTCCTGCTCCCCATCAAGAATCAAAGAGCGATGGATTCTAGCCATCTAAGGGACGAAGGGATACCCGACCCTGGGTTCGGTCGGTCAATTCTCGCGCCACCTGGGCCCACAGGGAGGCTTCCCATGCCACCCGCAGGGTGACGCTGGCGCCATAGTCGGCGGCCAGCAACTGGCCATGATGGGCAGAGATCAGCGCCTCCACCGCCCCCATGTCGGTGTAGTCGCACTGGATGAGGGACGCCGTCTGCTGGCGCTTGATACGGGTCTCTAGCTGCTTCAGTGCCGCCCCCACGCCACTGCCGTAGGCCTTGACCAGGCCGCCGGTGCCGAGCAGGACTCCACCGTAATAACGCACCACCACGGCGGTGACCTCACCGAGGCCTGCCCCCATCAGCTGGGCCAACATGGGTTTGCCCGCCGTGCCCGAGGGTTCGCCATCATCGCTGAAGCCGTACACCTGGCTGTCCTGCGGGGCCCCTGCGACGAAGGCCCAGCAGTGATGCCGGGCCCCGGGGTGTTGTGCTCTGATGTCATCGATCCAGGCCTTGGCGGCCGGTACTGTGGGTGTGTGGGCGATGAAGGTGATGAAGCGGCTCTTCTTGATCTCTTCACTCACCTCCACAGGCCCGACCGGTACGGGGTAATCCGCCGCCATCAGAGTCCTGCTTGCCTCGTCAGGTTCTCCACCCCGTTGGCATGCAGCACCACGTTGTCTTCGATGCGGATGCCGCCATAGGGCCGCAGCGCCTCCACCTTGTTCCAGTTGACTCGCTTGCCCTGCTCACCCTGACGCAGGGGCTCCAGCAGGCTGTCGATGAAGTAGAGGCCTGGTTCGATAGTGAACACCTGGCCCACCTCCATCACCCGGGTGCAACGCAGATAGGGGAACTGCTCGGGGGCAGGCAGATGGGTGCCGCGCTCGTCCTGCATGAAACCGCCGGCGTCGTGGACCTGCAGACCGAGGAAGTGACCCAGACCGTGGGGGAAGAAGACATTGGTCACGCCGGTGTGGATCATCTCGTCCACCGACATGTCCACCAGCTCGGTGGCTTGCAGCAGGCGCGCCAGCCTGTGATGCATCTGCAGGTGCAGTTCGCTGTATCGGCGACCCGGCTTGATCTCCGCGATGATCTCCTGCTGCTGGGTATCCAGCGCGGCGATGAGATCGGCAAACTCGCCCCGACGCCAGGCCCAGGTACGGGTGATGTCGGAGGCATAACCATGGACGTCCACCCCGGCATCGATCAGGAAGGAGTGGCGCTCCGCGTCCGGCACCCGCTGGGTGGAGAGGTGGGTGTAGTGCAGGATGGCCGCGTTGCGGTTGATGGCGACGATGTTGCCGTAGGGCGCCTCATTGGCCCCCTGCCCGACCGCCTTCATGTAGGCCAGATTGATCTCGAACTCGCTCGCCCCCGCCATGAAGGAGTCCTTGGCCGCGATGTGGCCGCGCACGCCGATGCGGTTCGCATCCCGCAGGCACTCCAGCTCATAGGGGGTCTTGTAGGCGCGATGATAGTGCAGGTAGTTGAGGATCGCCTCCGGATTGGGTTGCCCCAGTCCCAGCAGCTCGGCCACCTCCAGGTGCCCTCCCAGATAGGCCCACTCCTGCTTGTTGGCAGGTAGGTGATCCGCCACCTGCTCCGGCCTCGTCAGGAAGCGGATATCGAAGAAGTCGACCCAGAAGGCGTTGGGCAGATCCGCCACTTTGTGCCAGAAGTCCACGGGCCGGTAGAACAGCAGCACCGGCTTGCTCACGCCATCCACCAGCAACCAGCAGTGGGGGTTGTCGAGCACCGGCAACCAGGCCTTGAACTGGGGATTCACCTTGAAGGGATAGTCCTGATCGTCCAGGAAGATGCGGTGGGTCTGACCCGAGTGGATGGCCAGGCCGCTGAGCCCCTGTTGTTGCAGTATGTCGCGGGTGCGCTGCTGCAGGGTATCGAGATGCTGGGCAAAAAGTTGACTGTAACTGCTCATGGCGTCCTGCTCCGGGCGAATGTGGGTTCAGCATAACATCAAGCGAATCAAGGCTCGAGCCACCAGGCCTTCGCTTCGTGAGGTAACGCATAGGTTACAGGGTTTTTGTTATTAAACGAAAACAGACAATTAACAAACAAAGAACAATTCAATACACTGCCCACAGACAGTAGATACCAGCCGTCAGGAACGACTCATGCCAAACCTTTGTCTGTGGACACCGGATCAGGACAGGATGCAGCACTCCAACCTCCATCAGTTCATGGCCGAGGTCAATCACTTCCACGGCCTGCAATTGCGCAGCTACGCCGACCTTTATCAATGGTCGGTGGAGAAGACCACCCGCTTCTGGCCCCTGGTGTGGCAGCATTGCGGCGTCAAGGGGGAGCTCGGCAACATAGTGGCGGAGAACCGCCAGGAGATGCAGCGTGCCCGCTGGTTCCCGGACAGCCGACTCAACTTCGCCGAAAACCTGATGCGCCGTCAGGACGATAGCCCTGCCATCATCTCCCGCATCGAAGGGGGCCCGAGCCAGACCCTGAGCTGGCGCGAGCTGGGGGATCAGGTCGCCAGGCTGGCCCAGTGGCTGCGCAGCCAGGGCATAGGTCGCGGCGACGTGGTGGCGGCCTACCTGCCCAATGTCCCGGAAACTGTGGTGGCCATGCTGGCGACCACCAGCCTGGGGGCGATCTGGACCTCCACCAGCCCGGATTTCGGCGAAGCCAGCGTGGTGGAGCGCTTCGGCCAGACCCGGCCCAGGGTGCTGTTTGCCGTGGACGGCTACCGCTACGGTGGCAAGGCCATCGACATTCAGGAGAAGGTGGCCGGCGTGGTGAGCCAGATCGACAGCATAGAGCAGACGGTCATGATCCCCCTGCTGGGCAACCCATTGCAGCTCGGTCACGACTGGCATCAGGTGCTCGCGAGCCAACCCGGAGCCCAGCTCGCCTTCGAGCCCATGGCCTTCAACGACCCGCTCTACATCCTCTATTCGTCCGGCACCACCGGCAAACCCAAGTGTATCGTCCACGGCATCGGCGGCACCCTGCTGCAACACCTGAAAGAGCACCAGCTGCACTGCGACATCAAACCGGGGGAGCGCATCTTCTACTTCACCACCTGCGGCTGGATGATGTGGAACTGGCTGGTGAGCGCGCTTGCCTCCGGCGCCACCCTGGTGCTCTACGACGGCTCCCCCTTCTACCCGGACGGCAACGTACTCTGGGATCTGGCCCGTGACGAGAGCGTCGCCCTGTTCGGCACCTCCGCCAAGTATCTCGATGCCCTGCACAAGCAAGGCTACGCCCCGATCAAGACCCACTCATTGCCGCAGCTGCGGCTGATCTGCAGCACAGGTTCCGTGCTGTCGCCGGAGGGGTTCGACTACGTCTATCAGGGCATCAAAGAAGATGTGCAGCTCAGTTCCATCTCCGGCGGCACCGACATCTGCTCCTGCTTCGTCATCGGCAATCCCTTGAGTCCCGTCTATCGCGGCGAAAGCCAGGGACGTGGCCTCGGCCTCGCGGTCCAGGTCTTCAACGAGGCGGGCCAGCCGGTGCAGGGTGAAAAGGGCGAGCTGGTCTGCACCAAGCCCTTCCCGGCCCAGCCCATCGGCTTCTGGGGGGACGAAAGCGGTGACAAGTATCACGCCGCCTACTTCGAGCGCTTCGACAACGTCTGGTGCCACGGCGACTGGATCGAGCTGACCCCGACCGGCGGCATCCTCTTCTACGGCCGCTCCGACGCCACCCTCAACCCGGGGGGCGTGCGCATCGGCACCAGCGAGATCTATCGCTACGTCGAGCAACTGGACGAGGTGGAGGAGAGCATCGTCATCGGCCAGCAGTGGCAGCAGGACGAGCGGGTGGTGCTGTTCGTCAAGCTCAAGGCCGGTCTCAGGCTGGACGAGCCCCTGCGCGAGCGCATCCGCCAGCAGGTGCGCCAGCACTGCACCGCCCGTCACGTGCCCGCCCGCATCCTGCAGGTGGATGCCATCCCGCGCACCAAGTCCGGCAAGATAGTGGAGCTGGCGGTGCGGGAAGTGGTCCACAACCGCCCCGTCAACAACACCCACGCCCTCGCCGATCCCGAGGTATTGAACCAGTATCGCGATCGGCCAGAGCTGGCCAGCTGACACATGCCTTCTATCGGAAACAGGCGCCACAAGGCGCCTCTTTTTTGCCCACACAGGCCTGCGGCGTGGCAAAGGGCTTTTACTCTAAATGTGTTAAACGAATGTTTTAAATAGGTGTTGAAAATGTCTCCTTTTGGATCAATAGTGAGCCTCGCCCCCTGCTGGGGATAAAGGAGCACCACCCCCCACCATGTGGGAACAAGGAGACACTCTCATGATCTACCAAGGCGAAACCCTGACGGTCAGCTACCTCGAAGACGGCATTGCCGAACTGAGGTTCGATGCCCCGGGTTCAGTCAACAAGCTGGATCGCGCTACCCTGCTCTCCCTGAGCGAAGCGATCGCCGCATTAAAACAAGAACGTGAACTAAAAGGTCTGATCCTCACCTCCGGCAAAGACGCCTTCATCGTCGGCGCCGACATCACCGAATTCCTGGAACTGTTCGATCTGCCGCAGGAAGATCTGCTCGGCTGGCTGAAAAAGGCCAACGACATCTTCAACGCCATCGAAGATCTGCCGGTGCCGACCCTGTCTGCCATCAAGGGCCACGCCCTGGGCGGCGGCTGCGAGACCATTCTCTCCACCGACTTCCGGCTGGCCGACACCACAGCCAAGATCGGCCTGCCCGAGACCAAGCTCGGCATCATGCCCGGCTTTGGCGGCACCGTCCGTCTGCCGCGGGTGATCGGCGCCGACAACGCGCTGGAGTGGATCACCACCGGCAAGGATTACCGTGCCGATGACGCCCTCAAGGTGGGAGCCATCGATGCCGTGGTCGCCCCGGATGCGCTGCACAGCGCCGCCGTGCAGATGATCAAGGACGCAGTCAAGGGCAAGCTGGACTGGCAAGGCCGCCGCGCCGCCAAGAAGGCCCCGCTGCGCCTCTCCAAACTGGAAGCCATGATGAGCTTCACCACCGCTGCCGGCATGGTTGCCGCCGTGGCGGGCAAACACTATCCGGCCCCCATGGCCGCCGTGAAGACGGTGGAAGCCGCCGCCGGCATGGGCCGTGACGAAGCATTGGCCGCCGAAGCCGCCACCTTCATCAAGCTGGCGAAAACCGACGTGGCCAAGGCGCTGGTCGGCATCTTCCTTAACGATCAGCACATCAAGGCGCTGGCCAAGAAGGCCGCCAAGCAGGCGAACAAGACCACCGGCCATGCCGCCGTGCTGGGTGCCGGCATCATGGGGGGCGGCATCGCCTACCAGTCTGCCAGCAAGGGCATCCCGGCGGTGATGAAGGACATCAACGAGAAGGCGCTGGCACTTGGCATGGGCGAAGCCACCAAGCTGCTCAACGGCCAGCTCGAGCGCGGTCGCATCGACGGCATCAAGATGGGCCAGGTGCTCTCCGCCATCACCCCGACCCTCAGCTATGACAACGTCAAGCATGTGGACGTGGTGGTCGAGGCCGTGGTCGAGAACCCGAAAGTGAAGGCGGCCGTGCTGAGTGAAGTGGAAGGCGTGATCGGCGACGACGCCGTGCTTGCCAGCAACACCTCCACCATCCCCATCTCCCTGCTGGCCAAGAGCCTGAAGCGCCCCGAGAACTTCTGCGGCATGCACTTCTTCAACCCCGTGCACCGCATGCCGCTGGTAGAGATCATCCGCGGCGAGCACACCTCGGACGACACCATCAACCGCGTGGTGGCCTACGCCGCCGCCATGGGCAAGTCCCCGGTCGTGGTCAACGACTGCCCGGGTTTCTTCGTGAACCGCGTGCTGTTCCCCTACTTCTTCGGCTTCAACAAGCTGGTCGCCGACGGCGCCGACTTCGCCGCCGTCGACAAGGTGATGGAGAAGGAGTTCGGCTGGCCCATGGGCCCCGCCTACCTGCTGGACGTGGTCGGCATCGACACCGGCCACCATGCCGGTGATGTGATGGCACAGGGCTTCCCGGCGCGCATGAGCAAGGAAGGCCGTACCGCCATCGACGTGATGTACGAGGCGAGCCGCTTCGGTCAGAAGAATGGCAAGGGCTTCTACGCCTACGAGGCCGACAAGAAGGGCAAGCCGAAGAAGGTGGCCGATGCCGCCAGCTACGAGCTGCTGGCCCCCATCGCCAAGCCGAAACAGGATTTCGACAAGGACGCCATCATCGCCCGCATGATGATCCCCATGATCAACGAGGTGGTGCTCTGTCTGGAAGAGGGCATAGTCGCCACCCCAGCCGAAGCCGACATCGCGCTGGTCTACGGTCTGGGCTTCCCTCCCTTCCGCGGCGGCGTGTTCCGCTATCTGGACACCATTGGTCTGGATCGCTACGTGGCCATGGCCGACCAGTATGCCGACCTGGGCCCGCTCTACCGCGTCAGCGACCGCTTGCGCGAGATGGCCGCCCAGGGCAAAACCTTCTACTGATTGCGGAAAGGAGATCCATTCATGAAAGACGTAGTCATTGTCGACTGTATCCGGACCCCCATGGGCCGGTCCAAGGGCGGCGCCTTCCGCAACGTGCGTGCAGAAGACTTGTCCGCGCACCTGATGAAATCCATCCTGCTGCGCAACCCCAACCTCGACCCGAACGAGATCGAGGATATCTACTGGGGCTGCGTGCAGCAGACCCTGGAGCAGGGCTTCAACATCGCCCGCAACGCCGCCCTGCTGGCTGGCATCCCGAAGCAGGTCGGCGCGGTGACCGTCAACCGCCTGTGCGGATCCTCCATGCAGGCGCTGCACGACGCCTCCCGCGCCATCCAGGTGGGTGACGGGGATATCTTCATCATCGGCGGGGTCGAGCACATGGGCCATGTGCCCATGAGCCACGGGGTGGACTTCCACCCCGGCATGGCGAAATCCGTGGCGAAAGCCTCCGGCATGATGGGGCTGACCGCCGAGATGCTCGGCAAGCTGCACGGCATCAGCCGTCAACAGCAGGACGAGTTTGCCGCTCGCTCCCACCGCCGTGCCCATGCCGCCACCGTGGAAGGCCGTTTCGCCAAGGAGATCGTCGGGCTGGAAGGGCACGACGCCAGCGGCGCCCGCTTCTTCTACGACTATGACGAGGTGATCCGCCCCGAGACCACGGTCGATGGCTTAAGCCAGCTGCGCCCGGTGTTCGACCCGGTCAACGGCACCGTCACCGCCGGCACCTCTTCGGCCCTGTCCGATGGCGCCGCCGCCATGCTGGTGATGAGTGCGGACCGCGCCAAGGCCCTCGGCCTCACCCCGCGCGCCAAGGTTCGTGCCATGGCCATCGCCGGCTGCGACGCCGCCATCATGGGTTACGGCCCGGTGCCGGCCACCCAGAAGGCGCTCAAGCGGGCCGGTCTGACTGTCGGTGACATCGATCTGTTCGAGCTGAACGAGGCATTTGCCGCCCAGTCCCTGCCCTGCGTGAAGGATCTGGGTCTGCAAGACCTGGTGGACGAGAAGGTGAACCTGAACGGCGGCGCCATCGCCCTAGGCCACCCGCTCGGCTGCTCCGGCGCCCGCATCTCCACCACCCTGATCAATCTGATGGAAGAGAAGGACGCGACCCTGGGGGTGGCCACCATGTGCATCGGCCTGGGTCAGGGCATCGCCACCGTCTTCGAGCGGGTGTAGCACCATCTCTGACCGGATTGGTCGGAACACCAGACGCGGGCCCGCCCCTCTTTGCGGCGTGGCGGGCCCTCTTGCCGGTGTCGGGATCGGCCCGCCGCTCCCGCTCTCGAGTCTGTGGAGCCCACCACACGGGGTGTGCTCCTGTCGTCGGAATCTGCGTATTGGCCGGCCCGTTTGGGTCGGCCTTTTTTATTCCTTTCCCGCGATCTGGGTCAATCCTGAGGCTATATTGCCCATAACTTCACATTAGAGGGGGGCCTTGCTTGCTTTTTGCTCCCCCGACAGGTTCAATCTGCACAAAAAAATGGGTGGATGCACATACATATGTCAACGAGCAAACAACTGCTTATCGTCGACGACGATCAGGAGATCCGCGAGCTGCTCAACGAATACCTGACCCGGGCGGGTTTCCAGGTGTTGACGGCGGCAGAGGGCAACGAGATGCGCCAGCAACTCGCCCAGCACAGCCCGGACCTCATCATTCTGGACATCATGATGCCCGGTGACGACGGCTTTACCCTCTGCCAGCAGATCCGTCGCGACTCCCAGGTCCCCATCATCATGCTGACGGCGGCTTCCGACGAGGCGGATCGGGTGATCGGTCTCGAACTCGGTGCCGATGACTACATCGCCAAACCGTTCAGCCCGCGCGAGCTGCAGGCCCGCATCAAGGCGCTGCTGCGCCGCGCCGAATTCCGCCAGCCGGAGAAAGAGAAGGAGCCGAGCCGTCGCCTGCGCTTCGCCGAGTGGACCCTGGACACCCTGAGCCACCAGCTGACCCACGAGGACGGCAGCCTGCTGGATCTCTCCGGCAGCGACGCCATGCTGCTCGGCATGTTCCTGCAGCAGCCCGGGGTGGTGCTGGATCGCGACACCATCTCTGACGCGACCCGTGGCCGCGAGAGTTTGCCGATGGAGCGCGGCATCGACGTGCAGATCAGCCGTCTGCGCCAGAAGCTGGGTGACAACGGCAAGAGCCCGCGCATCATCAAGACCATCCGCGGCAGCGGCTACATGCTGATCGCCGAGGTGCACGAGATCCCATGAGGGCCTGCAACGACGGCATGCTGATCGACACAAGGCGAGAGATCCCATGAAGAGCGGGTGGTTCTGGCGAGCCCTGGTGCCGCGCTCCCTGCTGTCGCGGATGTTGCTGCTGTTGCTGCTCGCCATCCTGCTCTCCCAGACCATACTCACCGGCATCTGGATGCAGCAGATCCAGAAGCGGGAGCTGGAGGGCATGCTCAGCACCACCCGCAACCTGGCGCTGTCGGCCGCCTCCACCGTCAACTTCTTCAAGTCACTGCCGCTGCAGTACCGTCACATCGCACTGGATCAGCTGCGCAACATGGGCGGCAGCCGCTTCTTCGTCTCCCTGAACGAGGAGGAGATCCACATCAGCGCCATCCCCGACAGCGAGCGCAAGACGCTGGTGCTGAAGGAGGTGCAGGAAGTGCTGACCCGCAAGCTCTCCGACGCCATGGCGATCAAGGTGGACTTCTCCCGCCCCGAGGAGCTGCACGTCTTCAACAACGACACCCTGCTGGCGGATCTGCCCTCCTCCTGGGCCCGCTACACCCTGTCGCTGGAACCCCTCAACCCGCCGGTGCTGGTGACCCAGATAGAGATAGAACCGGGGGAGTGGCTCTACCTGGCGGCCCTGCTGCCCGCCCCCTACATGACCCTGGATGACACCGTGATGCCGAGCAACCAGGTGCGCTTCATCGCCCTGATGACGGTGTTCCTCTGCTTCTTCACCTTCATGCTGGTGCGCTGGCAGACCCGCCCCCTGCGCCGGCTCGCCAAGGCGGCGGTCAACCTCGGCAAGGACATCGACCAGCCCTCCCTCAAGGAAGAGGGGGCCTCCGAGATCGTCGCAGCCACCCGCGCCTTCAACATCATGCAGCAACGCATCCGCCGCTTCATCGACGATAGAGAGCGGCTGTTCAGCTCCATCTCCCACGACCTCAAGACCCCCATCACCCGGCTGCGGCTGCGGGTCGAACTGCTCGACGATGAACAGCAGATCGCCAAGTTCAACAAGGATCTCGACGAGCTGGAGCTGATGGTCAAAGGGGCGCTGCAGACGGTGAAGGAGACCGACATTCACGAGAACCTCGAGCAGATCGACATCAACGCCCTGCTGGAGCAGATGGCGGAGTCCATGAACCTGCACGAGGACCTGCTCACCATAGAGGGGCACTGCAAGTGGCCCTACCGCGGCAAGCTGCTGGCCCTCAAGCGCTGCATCGGCAATCTGGTGGACAACGGCATCAAGTACGGCCAGCGCGTGCGCATCATCATCATGGATGACGAGGAGATGCTGATCCTCTTCATCATGGACGAGGGCCCGGGCCTGCCGGAAGACCAGTTCGAGCGCATCTTCGAGCCCTACTATCGCCTCAGCACGGATGCCGCCGGCACCGGGCTGGGCCTTGGCATCGCCCGCAACATCGCCCACGCCCACGGCGGCGACCTGGTGCTCGAAAATCGCCCCCAGGGCGGCCTGCAGGCCACCCTCTCCCTACCAAGGCAGTAATGCATGAAGTGGTTGTCTCTCTGTCGTCGCCCTGCTCGCTTCACCCGTTGCCGCCTCCCGGCGCATCGGGAACTGCACGGGTGGCGTGCGCTCGGCTCCGACCACTCTCCTTCAATCAAGGCAGTCACAGTATGAAGTTGTTCCCGTTTGCCATTGTCGCCCTGCTCTCCCTGCCCGCCGGCGCCTCCCAGGTGGAGGTTTTGCACTGGTGGACCTCCGGCGGCGAGGCCAGGGCGGTGGAGGTGCTCAAGTCGGAGTGGGCCGAGCAGGGCAACCAGTGGAACGACTTCGCCGTGCAGGGGGGCGGCGGCAAGAGCGCCATGACGGTGCTTAAGAGCCGGGCCCTGGCGGCCAATCCGCCGGAGGCCGCCCACCTAAAGGGCTACGAGCTGCACGAGTGGGGCAGCCTGGGCTTCCTGCGCGACCTCACCCCCATGGCCGAACACCTCGGCTGGTACCCGCAACTGCCGCCCATGGTGCGGGAGACCCTGAGCCAGAACGGCGCCCTGATGGCGGTGCCCACCGGCATCCACAGGGTCAACTGGCTGTGGCTCAACCGCAAGGTGTTCGAGCGGCAGGGGCTCAAGCCTCCCACCGACTGGGCCCAGTTCGTGACGGTGGCGGATAAGCTCAAGGCAGAGGGGATCACGCCTGTCGCCATCGGCAACGAACCCTGGCAGCTCGCGGTACTGTTCGAGACGGTGGCGCTGGGGGAAGGGGGCAAAGCCTTCTATCGCAAGGCCTTCCTCGAGCAGGACAGCGCCACCCTGACCGGCCCTGACATGGTGCGGGTGCTGACCCGCTTCCAGCAGCTGCGCGCCTATGTGCCGGAGAAATACGCCGGCCTGAAGTGGCACCAGGCCACCACCCTGCTGGAGAACGGCGGCGCCGCCATGCAGGTGATGGGGGACTGGGTGAAGGGGGAGCTGAGTGCCGGCAACTACCGCCCCGGGGAGGACATCGAATGCCTGCCGAGCCCGGGCAGCCAGGGGCTGTTCAGCTACAACCTCGACTCCATCGCCATGTTCAAGCAGCGGGACCCCGCCCAGCTGCAGGCCCAGGGCGAGCTGGCCAGGCTGCTGATGACGCCGAAATTCCAGGAGGAGTTCAACCGGGTGAAGGGCTCTATACCGGCGCTCATCAAGCCGGACATGAGCAAGTTCGATCGCTGCGCCATCCGCTCCTATCAGGACTTCCTCCACGCCGAGCAGCAGGACAACCTGCTGCCCAGCATGGCCGAGGGGATGGCGGTGCCGACCAACATGCGCCAAGGGATCATGGACGTGCTGAGCAGCTTCTTCAACGACACCAGGGCCAACCCGCAGCAGACGGCGCAGCAGCTGGAGCGCGCCATGCGTTCGACCCGCTCCGGCGCGGAGCAGAAATGACAAAGGCGGATCCTGTCCGCCTTTGTGTGTCGAGAGCCTGACTCTCAGGAAGGATCGTTCTCGTCCTCATCCTCGTCGTAGTAGTCGCTGAGCTCGATCCAGAGCCCCAGCCCTATCATCACCATGGAGCCGAACCAGGTGCCGGTATTTCCGATCGGGCTGCCCATGACTATCATGGCGAACGACAAGAACCCCATGCCCGCGTAGGCTTGCAATCTGCCGTAGGAGACCTGCATATTCACACCTCCTTGTTGAATATGGTTCATTTTTTATATTACTCATCGGGCGAGGCCTGGGTAGATCCTGTTCACACTTTGGTGGCATATGCTGCACAACCGCCCTCTGGTTTGATTATTTTTTCGCCTTGAGTATCATTGCTGGCTGAATTGGTTGAAGGTTGATTATTGATGAGTGCTTTATTCTGCGACGCAACTCATGAGTTGGACGCAATCGGGCTTCGTTGCCCGGAACCCGTGATGATGGTGCGTAAAAAAGTGCGGCTGATGGCCGAGGGCGAGACCCTGCTGGTCTGTGCCGACGATCCCTCCACCACCCGCGACATTCCCAGTTTCTGCCGCTTCATGGACCACACCCTGGTCGCCAGCGAGACCGAGCAGGCGCCCTACCGCTATCTGATCCGCAAGGGTCAATAACCCCCGTTTCGGAGCAAACATGACAACCATTACCCGTATCGGCACCACCCAGCGCTGGTCAGACGTGGTCATCCACAACGGCACCCTCTATGTGGTGGAAGTGCCCGCCACCGAGACCGCCGACATCCACCAGCAGACCCGCGAGGTACTGGAGAGTCTGCAGCGCCTGCTGGAGGCCAACGGCTCCGGCGTCGACAAGATCCTGATGGCCAACATCTATCTCAAAGACATTGCTGACATCGCCGCCTTCAACGAGCAGTGGGATGCCTGGATCCCGACGGGCACCGCCCCCGTCCGTGCCTGCGTGCAGGCCCGTCTGGCCCACGAGGGCTACAAGGTCGAAGTGCAGCTGACCGCCGCCGTCTAAACCGGCGGGAAGTCTGCCACGCTACGGCAGGCATTCGCTGACCAGACAGATGACAAAAGGCCCCGCTAGTACACTGGCGGGGCCTTTTTCATGACTGCAGCGCTGAGGCTTAGGCGGTCGGAGTCAGGGTAATGGTCACCCGACGGTTCTGGGCCTTGCCTTCGGCGGTGCTGTTGGTGGCGACCGGCTGATCCGGGCCCACGCCGCTGGTGGCGATGCGGCTGCCGGTCACACCCTGGCCGATCAGCTGGGCGGCGACGGCGTCGGCACGCTGAGCGGACAGCTTCATGTTCAGCTCGCGGGAGCCGGTGCTGTCGGTGTGGCCGACCACGTTCAGGCGGGTCTTGTCGAACTCGGCGACCACCATGGCCACGCCGGACAGGGTGTTGGCACCGGCGGCCTTCAGCTGGGCGCTGGAGCTGTCGAAGGTGACGTTGTTCGGCATGTTCAGGATCAGCTGATCGCCGTTGCGGGTCACGCTGACGCCGGTCCCCTGCAGCTTCTCGCGCAGCTTGGCTTCCTGCACGTCCATGTAGTAACCGATACCGCCACCCAGGGCCGCACCGGCGGCCACGCCGGTCAGGATGCCCTTCTTGCGGTCACCCTTGCTGGAAGAGAGCGCGCCCACGGCGGCACCGGTCGCGGCACCCGCCAGCGCGCCCCAGGCGCCCTTGGAGGTCTGGGATTCACCGGTATAGGGGTTGGTGGTACAGCCAGTGATGGCGATGGTCAGGGCAAGTGCAGGAACCAGTTTCTTGAAATGCATGAAAAAACCTCTGAAAAAGAACGACTCTAGCCGATGGCCGCGCATTCTAACCCAGAGAGGCGCCAAAGTGTGACGCTGGGGATCGAGGAAGCGCCACAAGGAAACCGAGTCTCCTCGTGGCGCCGTATGACGGGATCGGCCTCATTCAGGCGAGGGGCGTCAGTACTTGATGTCGCGGGCCTCGTCGCGCCCCTCCTGCTTGTTGTCGCGGTGTTCCTGACGGCAGTCGGCATTGCCAACCAGCCCCTTCCGGCACTCCTGCTTGGCGTCACGGGACTCCTGGCGGGTCTCCTGGCGCACATCGCGGGCTTCACGGCGCTCCTGGGCCTGCTTGGTAGCCTGTGCGGGCAGGGCGGCCAGCAAGGCGGTGACGGCAAGCAGCGCGAATACGGACTTCTTCATGATGGCTCCTTCGCCAGACCACAGGGATCGGTCTGGCGTCTCTCAATTATAGAATCGGGGCAATGCGCCAGCGGCGCAGGGCCGGCCCCCGGCGGGCTCAGTATTTGATGTCACGCGCCTTCTCGCGCACGTCCTGCTTCACCTCGCGCTTGTCCTGGCGACATTCATAGTTCTCTTTCTGATCGTTCTCGCGACACGCCTGTTTGGCATCGCGGATCTCGGGACGCACCTCCTGGCGCACGTCGCGGGCATCCTGGCGATCGGTGGCCTGGGCGGGCAAGGTCATCAGCAGGGTGCAACCGGTCAGGATCAGGCTGCCGAGGGAGAGGGTGCGAATTGCGCTCAGTGACATGGGATATCCTCGTGATGGTGATCCCGATGGTGAATCCGTGTGACTGTATCCCGGCTGTACCGAGGGGCGAAAAGGCCCCCGGCAACGACGAATTGCCCGCCGGGCAAGAGCCCACAACGAAGAAGGGAGGCCCAGGCCTCCCTTCTTCGTTGACGTGCGCCCGCTCTACCCCTGCTGCTGGCACTCAGCGTGGCAGGGGCAGGTGACGAGATGATCGTTCACCATGCCCACCGCCTGCATAAAGGCGTAGCAGATGGTGCTGCCCACGAAGGTAAACCCGCGCTTCTTCAGCGCCCTGGACATGGCATCCGACTCGGGGGAGGTGGCCGGAATATCGCCGTTGCCCTGACGCTGGTTGACCATGGGGGCGCCCCCCACGAAGCCCCACAGGTAATCGGCGAAGTCGATGCCTTCGGCCTCCAGCGCCAGGTAGGCGCGGGCATTTTTGATGACCGACTGCACCTTGAGCCGGTTGCGGATGATGCCGGTGTCCTGCATCAGCCGCTCCACGTCCTGGTCATCGAACTGCACGATGCGCACCGGATCGAAGTCGGCATAGGCGCGGTGGTAGCTCTCGGTGCGCTTGAGGATGGTGATCCACGACAGCCCCGCCTGCTGGCCGTCGAGGCAGAGCTTGGCAAACAGCTCCCGCGGGTCGCGGACCGGCCTGCCCCACTGCTTGTCATGGTATTCGATGTATTCCGGGTCCCTGGTCACCCAGGCGCAACGCAACTCCATTCCCTCTCTCCTGTCATTTCATCGGCCATCGGCCGGCCGCTTCCGTCGGCCACATCATAGGGCAAGCTCGGGTCGCGGCGCAGTATAGCCCCACTAATCCCCTGTAATTTCGCCTATTATCCGACCATGCCAGACGGTATACTCCCTCGGTTCACATTCAGCAAATCTTGCTCTGATTTCATTTCGCGCGAAAAACACTATGCAAAAATTCGATGTCAAAACCTTTCAGGGCCTGATCCTGCAGTTGCAGGACTATTGGTCCCGCCAGGGCTGTACCATCATTCAGCCGCTGGATATGGAAGTGGGTGCCGGTACCTCCCACCCCATGACCTGCCTGCGCGCCCTGGGCCCGGAGCCCATCGCCTGCGCCTACGTACAACCGTCCCGCCGTCCGACCGACGGCCGCTACGGTGAGAACCCGAACCGCCTGCAGCACTACTACCAGTTCCAGGTCATCATCAAGCCTTCCCCCGACAACATTCAGGAACTCTATCTGGGCTCCCTGAAGGAGCTGGGCATGGATCCCGAGATCCACGACATCCGCTTCGTGGAAGACAACTGGGAAAACCCGACCTTAGGGGCATGGGGTCTGGGTTGGGAAGTGTGGCTGAACGGCATGGAAGTGACCCAGTTCACCTACTTCCAGCAGGTTGGCGGCCTCGAGTGCAAGCCGGTGACCGGCGAGATCACCTACGGCCTCGAGCGTCTGGCCATGTACATCCAGGGCGTGGACAGCGTCTATGACCTGGTCTGGTCTGACGGCCCCCTGGGTAAGACCACCTATGGCGACGTCTTCCACCAGAACGAGGTGGAGCAGTCCACCTACAACTTCGAGCACGCCGACGTGGAGTTCCTGTTCCACTGCTTCGAGCAGTACGAGAAGGAAGCCCAGAACCTGCTGGCACTGGAAAAACCGCTGCCGCTGCCTGCCTACGAGCGCATCCTCAAGGCCGCTCACTCCTTCAACCTGCTGGATGCCCGCAAGGCCATCTCGGTCACCGAGCGTCAGCGCTACATCCTGCGCATTCGCACCCTGACCAAGGCCGTGGCCGAGGCTTACTACGCCTCCCGCGAAGCGCTGGGTTTCCCCATGTGTCAGCGCACAGAGAACAAGCAAGGTTAAGGAACGGACATGGCACAACATACATTTCTGGTAGAGATCGGCACTGCTGAGCTGCCGCCCAAAGCCCTGCGCTCCCTGGCCGAAGCCTTTGCCGACAACCTCAAGAGCGAACTGACCAAGGCCGATCTGGCCTTCGCCGGTGTCGAGTGGTTTGCCTCACCGCGCCGTCTGGCGCTGAAAGTGAGCGAGCTGGCTGGCGAACAGCCGAGCAAGAGCGTCGAGAAGCGCGGCCCTGCCGTGGCCCAGGCGTTCGATGCGGACGGCAAGCCGACCAAGGCCGCCGAAGGCTGGGCCCGTGGCAACGGCATCACCGTCGAACAGGCCGAGCGTCTGGTCACCGACAAGGGTGAGTGGCTGGTCCACAATGCCCGCGTCGAAGGCCGTCCCGCCAAAGAACTGCTGGGTGAGCTGGTTAGCCAGGCCCTGGCCAAGCTGCCCATCCCCAAGATGATGCGCTGGGGCGACAAGACCATCCAGTTCGTGCGTCCGGTCTTCACCGTGACCCTGCTGCTGGATGGGGATCTGGTGCCCGCCCACATTCTGGGTATCGACTCTGCCCGCACCATCCGCGGTCACCGCTTTATGGGCGAGAGCGAGATCACCATCGACAACGCCGGCCAGTACCCGCAGATCCTGCAGGAGCGCGGCATGGTGATTGCCGACTTTATGGCCCGCAAGGCCAAGATCAAGGCTGACGTCGAAGCGGCCGCTGCCGCCTTCGGTGGCGTGGCCGATCTGGACGACGCCCTGCTGGAAGAAGTGACCGCCCTGGTCGAGTGGCCTGTGGTGCTGACCGCCAACTTCGAAGAGAAGTTCCTGGCCGTGCCGGCCGAGGCCCTGGTGCACACCATGAAGGGTGACCAGAAGTACTTCCCGGTCTACGACAAGCACGGCAAGCTGCTGCCGAAGTTCATCTTCGTCACCAACATCGAGTCCAAAGACCCGAGCCAGATCATCAGCGGCAACGAGAAGGTGGTTCGCCCCCGTCTCTCTGACGCCGAGTTCTTCTTCAAGACCGACCTCAAGCAGACCCTGGCCTCCCGCCTGCCGCGCCTTGAAACCGTGCTGTTCCAGCAACAGCTGGGCACCGTCAAGGCCAAGGTCGAGCGCATCGAGACCGTCGCCGGCTTTATCGCCGAGCGCATCGGTGCAGATGTCACTCAGGCCAAGCGTGCCGGTCTGCTCTCCAAATGTGATCTGATGACCAACATGGTCGGCGAGTTCACCGACACCCAGGGTGTCATGGGGATGCACTACGCCCGTCACGATGGCGAAGACGAAGCGGTCGCCGTGGCCCTCAACGAGCAGTACATGCCGCGCTTTGCCGGTGATGCCCTGCCGTCTGGTCTGGTTGCCTGCGCCGTCGCGCTGGCCGACAAGTTCGACACCCTGGCCGGTATCTTCGGCATCGGCATGCTGCCGAAGGGTGACAAAGACCCGTTCGCCCTGCGTCGCGCCGCCATCGGTGCCCTGCGCATCATGACCGAGAAGCAGCTGGATCTGGATCTGGTTGAACTGGTTGAAGAAGCGGTACGCGTCTACGGCGACAAGCTCACCAACAAGACCGTCGTTACCGACGTGGTCGACTTTATGCTGGGCCGCTTCCGCGCTGCCTATCAGGACGAAGGCATCGGTGCCGATGTGGTGCTGGCCGTGCTGGCCCGCCGCCCGACCCGTCCGCTCGACTTCGATCGCCGCGTCAAGGCCGTCAGCCACTTCCGCACGCTGGATGCCGCCCTGGCCCTGGCTGCCGCCAACAAGCGCGTGAGCAACATCCTGGCCAAGGTCGAAGGCGAGCTGCCGACTGCCGTCAAGCCGGAACTGTTGCAGGACGCCGCCGAGAAGGCGCTGGCCACCCAGGTTGCCGCACTGCAGGCCGAACTGGCCCCGCTGTTCGCCGCCGGTGACTACCAGGCCGCCCTCACCCGTCTGGCCGCCCTGCGCGAGCCGGTCGACACCTTCTTCAACGAAGTCATGGTGATGGCCGACGACGAAGCCCTCAAGGCCAACCGTCTGGCGCTGCTAAACAACCTGCGCAACCTGTTCCTGCAAGTCGCGGATATCTCCCTGCTGCAGTGATTTTGGTTGAGTAAGTGATATTAAAAACGGCGCCGCGAGGCGCCGTTTTTATATAAAAACACAAGGATTAGGTATGAAAAAGAGAGGCGTGATATTTTGCCCACACTTTGAAATAAATGATAGTGGAGCCTATATACCTAGTGTTCAAATAAGACCTCATCAATTAAGATTTTTCTGTCTTTACTGGGATCACATTGTGCAGCCAGTCTCAGCCCAACTACCGCAATGGAAAAGAAGTCAGGATGAAATAGTTCTAGAGGAGGCTGGTATATTATTAAAACTGCATGAGAATATTTCAGTCATTGCTGATATTACGCAAAGTAAAACATCAAGCCTATATGTTAATGAAAATGCATATAGCCTCAAAGTAGAACATGACAAATATTGGGTAGAGCATTTTATAAAAAACCAAAACAATGCTGCTATAAATCTAAAGAAAAATCGGAGTGATGTTTTATGGACACCTCAGCAGTCTTATAGACAATTTATATCCAACCATCAAATATCAAGAGACGTTGATTGCTTGCATATACAATTACACAATGTATTACCTGTACCATCCAGCAATATCAGCCTTAAGAAAATAGTCAATTTCAAATATGAAAACTCGCATCTATTTTCAGAGTTTAAATTATTAATGGATGTTTTAACTCATGAAGTCTCCAAAGCTGGTGAAATCTCTGATTACAGTGTAAAACTAGCACATGATGATCTAGAAACTTGCGTCAAAGAAATCAGAACAAAAACAGCTGAGAAATTCGGCAGAAATTTATTCAGTACAAACATGAGTGTAAACATAGATATTTCTGGTGAAAACATACTTGAGAGTCTAAAGAATGGCACCGCTGGAGCTATTGTTTCAACAGATATTCAAAGTGCACTTACTCAGTTTATTATTGCATATTTATCATCTCTTCTTAAGTTTGAGAAAAAAATTTCACCACGATTATTAGTTATCCCTGACGAACAAAAGCATATTTCATATCTAACCGAGGGATTTAAAAGTAAAATTCTAAATTAATGTGAGATCGCATAAAAAAAGGCACTATTTTTTATAGCGCCTTTTTATTTTCTATTAAAGTCTATTTTTTTGGTTTTCCTGCATCAGAACGTTTATCACGAACTTGGCCATCTTTGTTTCTTGACCTAGGTTGAGTGCCACCACCAGGCTTAGGAACAGTAACATTAGGATTGAGAGGTCTTCTATCAGTCATATCTGTCCTTATAGTCATACAATTAACTATTAGCTTTCAATGGGCAAGACCAACGAGATCATTTCGGTAGTGCCACCCCACAGATAATGACAACAATATAAATAGCCGAATGTGAACTACCCCTCAATATCGTAGGTTCGATTAGCCGTCAGGCGTAATCGGACGTTCGCGTAAATGGAATCCCCCGCCATCACGGCCAACCGAATTTCTCCCCTCAGGCTGGCCGTCCCTGACTCGCCGAAACAGCCTAAGCAACGGTATCTCGTTCGTCCGATTACGCTGTGCCAATCGAACCTACAGGGGAGGTGGCTTGGGGTGTATTTCGACTGGCGCCAATAGACGCCATTTATTTCAGCCTGTGTTGACAAGGCGACGTTGGATGCAGGGATCCTTGGCGCTTGGGCGGTTTTTCCGGATACAGTGGTTCCTTGTCATTTCCATTCAAGGATGAAGGAATTTGCCATGCTGGAATCACAGCTGACGACCCTGCACGTCGTCTCGCTGGCGCTCGAGTACCTGTGCCAGGAGGCCTCCCCCCAGCAGCAGGAGCGGGTCACCGCCGCCCTGCTGGCCCACAGCGGTATCGAGGCGGCGGACGTGCACAACAACGACGCCCGCATCACCCGCCACCAGGAGCTGACCGTGTGCGCCAACGGCCTGTCTCGCTGCCCGGATCTCGGGCTGAGGCTGGGGCAGCGCATGCACATCTCGGCCTATGGCCTGCTCGGCTATGCCGCCATCTCCAGCGCGACCCTGGGGGAGGCCCTGCAACTGATGTTCGCCTACCCCTCCCTGCTCGGCACCTACTTCCACCTGCAGCTGCGCATCGAGGGAGAGCTGGCCTGGATCTGTGCCAGCGACTATCGCCAGCGGGAAGACCTGCGCCGCTTCAATATCGAGATGTGCCTGGCCTCCCTGCGCCAGACCTGCAGCGATCTGGTGGGCCATCCGCTGCCGGTGCGCCGCGCCGAGTTCAGTCAGTCCGAGACCGCCTACTCCGGCAGTTACCGCACCAGTTTCGGCCCGCACATCCGTTACGACGGCGAACAGGATGCTTTTGCCATCGATACCCGTGCCCTGGCGACGCGGCTGCCCCTGGCCAACCCGGTCACCCACAACGAGATGCTGGTGCGCTGTCGCAAGCTCAACGCCGAATTCAACACCCGCCAGCGCTGGCTGGAGCGGGTACGCGAGCTGCTCGGCACCCAGCTGTCGGCACCGCCGCGGCTGGAGGCGCTGGCCGACCAGATGCACTGCTCCGCCCGCACCCTGCGCCGCCACCTCTATGAGATGGGCACCAACTATCAGGAGTTGCTCGACGAGCTGCGCTTCGAGCGCGCCAAGCAGCTGCTGGCAGAGAAGCGCCACGCCATCTACCAGATTGCCGAGGAGCTGGGGTTCAGCGAGAGCGCCAGCTTTCGCCACGCCTTCCAGCGCTGGAGCGGGGTGCCCCCCAGCCAGTTTCGCCACTGAGGTGTGCATAAAAGGGACAATCAGGCCGCCCAGAATGGCCTGATCTATCCCCTTTTGGCCGCTGCCAGCATTCACAGTTTTGCAACACTCCCCAACAATGGTGCCGTCACTTCCGTAAACCCAGCAAAAGGAGAGCCGGAATGCTCACCATCTACAGCGATGATCACCATCTGCACCACGGACGATGCGAGCTGATCGACGGTCAGTTGATGCCCTGCTTCGAGAAACCGGAGCGGGCCGATTTCATCCGCGAGCGCGTGCAGGCACGCCAGCTCGGCCCCATCGAGCCGGCCAGGGACTGGGGGCTGGAACCGATCGCCCGGGTGCACGATCAGGGGATGCTCGACTTTCTGCAGGGGGCCTGGGCACTTTGGGCGGCCCTCGGTCAGGAGGGGGATCTGCTGCCCTACACCTGGCCGACCCGCACCCTGCGCCAGCAGAAACCGGACAGCGTGCACGGCCAGTTTGGCTACTACAGCTTCGATGCCGGCGTCCCCATCACCGCCGGCACCTGGCAGGCGGCCTACAGCTCCGCGCAGGTGGCGCTCACCGCCCAGCACCATATCGCGTCCGGTGCGACCAGTGCGTTTGCCCTGTGCCGCCCCCCCGGCCACCACGCGGCAGCCGATCTCATGGGCGGCTACTGCTATCTCAACAACGCCGCCATCGCGGCCCAGGCCTTCCTCGATCAGGGTTATCGCAGGGTGGCCATCCTCGACGTGGACTATCACCACGGCAACGGCACCCAGTCGATCTTCTACGAGCGCAGCGACGTGCTGTTTGTTTCCCTCCACGGCGACCCGGCCATCGAGTTCCCCTTCTTCCTCGGCTATGCCGACGAGACAGGCGCCGGGGCGGGTGAGGGGTACAACCTCAACCTGCCGCTGCCCGCCGGCAGTGACTGGCCGGTGTGGAGTGCGGCACTGGAGCAGGGCTGCCAGGCCATCGACGACTACCAGCCCGAGGTGCTGATCGTCTCTCTCGGGGTCGACACCTTCGAGCTGGACCCCATCTCCCGCTTCAAGCTGACCAGCCCGGACTACCTGAAGATGGGCGAGCGCATCCGGGCGCTGAACCTGCCGACCCTGTTCGTGATGGAGGGGGGTTATGCGGTGGAGGCCATCGGCATCAATGCCGTGAATGTGCTGGAAGGGTTTGAACAACGCTGATTTGCGACCGTTTTTGCAACATGGAGATTATTGTCATGAAGACACTCACCCGCCTGTTTGCCACCAGCCTGCTGGCTGGCTCCCTGCTCTCTCCCGCCGTCCAGGCCAGAACCGGAGAACTGCATGTCTACAACTGGTCCGACTATATCACCGACCAGGCGCTGACCGATTTCAAGGCCCAGACCCAGATAAAACTCTCCTACGACGTCTTCGACACCAACGAGGCGCTCGAGTCCAAGCTGCTGGCCGGCCGCTCCGGCTACGACGTGGTGGTCCCGTCCAACATGTTCCTGGCCAAGCAGGTGCAGGCGGGGGTGTTCCTCAAGCTCGATCGCAGCAAACTGCCCAACTGGCAGCACCTCGATCCCAAGCTGATGCAGCTGCTGCAGGAGAACGACCCCGGCAACGAGCACGCCGTGCCCTACATGTATGGCACCGTGATCATGGGGTACAACGTCGACAAGGTGAAGGAGGCGCTCGGTGACCAGGCGCCGGTCGACAGCTGGGATCTCATCTTCAAGAAGGAGTACGCCAGCAAGCTCGCCAAGTGCGGCATCACCCTGCTCGACTCCCCTGCCGAGATCATCCCCATCGCCCTCAACTATCTGGGCCTGCCCCCCAACAGCACCAGCCCGGCGGACTACGAGAAGGCCAAGGAGCTGCTGCTGTCGGTGCGGCCCTATATCCGCTACTTCCACTCGTCCAAGTACATGAACGACATCGCCAACGGCGATATCTGCGTGGCGGTGGGCTACTCCGGCAGCTTCTACCAGTTCGGCAACATCGCCAAGGATGCCGGCAACGGAGTGAAGGTGGCCATGCGCCAGCCCAAAGAAGGGGCCCCCATCTGGTTCGACATGCTGGCCATCCCCAAGGATGCCCCCAACGTCGACGAGGCCTACCAGTTCATCAACTTCCTGCTGCAACCCAAGGTGATCGCCCCCATCAGCGACAAGACCGGCTACCCCAACCCCAACAAGGAGGGCATCGGCCTGGTGAAGAGCGAGATCCGCGACAACCCGGATCTGGTGCCCACCGCCGAGGGGATGACGCACCTCTTCCCCCTCAAGCCGCTGCCCGCCAAGGCAGAACGGTCACGCACCCGCATCTGGACCACCATCAAGTCGGGAGTCTGATCCGACCGATGTAGAAAGGGGCCGTCAGGCCCCTTTTGGCATTCCCTGCCACCCGATCAGCCCACGCCTGCCATAGGTGCAGGGTGATCGGTCATCAGTGTCAGTAGCTCTACCACCACCCCGCCACAAAAAAAGCGCCTTTGGAGGGCGCTTTTGGTGATCGATCGTTGCCGATCCCGCAATGGCACGACAGCCGCTACTCCACCGGCGCCATCAGGTGCTGATAGGGGGTACCCGACCACATGATGTAGGGGGCCGAGGTGTCAGGGGAAGGGCCTTTCGGGTACTGATCGTAGAAGGCGTCCTCGGCGCCGACGATCATCACGTGGGGCCCGGTCTGCAACCAGTTGTTGCTGGCGGTGGGCTGGGTCGCGTAGGGGTCGGTATTGCTGGCATCGGTACCGCCCTTGAGCATGTACATGAAGCCGATCTTGCCCTTGGGCGGGGGCTCGTGGCTGATCCAGGCGTGGGCCCAGGCCATCGCGGCCGCGTCCATGCACATGGGGTCCGGCCCCGGCGTGGCCGGGTTGTCGGGCATGCAGGTAAAGCCGTTCTTGCCCTCGCGCAGGGTGCGCATCTTGCCATCGGCGCCCATGGCAACGATGGCGGCATTGGCGCCGACCCTGGCGGGGGCCGCCGCCATGGCGCTGGCGATCATCGCCTCGTCTGTCATCGCCGCGCCATCGGCCATCTCTTCGGCCTGCGCCAGGCCGGCCAGGGCAATGGCCGCGAGCGCTCCAAGGGTGGACATGTGCTTGCACATAACGTCTGTCTCCCGGTTGGTTGGAGGGATCACACAGGGCCTGACTACCATGGCGGCCATGCTGCCGGGCAGCAGCTGTCTGGTGGGGGACGGGGTGATCAACAGATGACGTCAGGGGATCGCAGCCCGGGGGACTGCGTTGAACCCGGGGCGCCATCTGTCTGACTATAGCCCCTCCCGGCCCTTCCCCTGGACAACCTGGCCACAGGAGCAGACCTCTGGCTCCCTGGCCCCCCTGGGGCTATCTTGTCACCAGGCCCCGGTGAGGGGATCCGTTGAACGAACAAGGGGGAATGAATGAAAAGAGCCATCACGGCGGTTCTGCTGACCATGGCCATGGCCGCCGGCGCACAGGCCGCCGACAAGATCACCACTGTGCCCGTGCAGTTTGCCAAGGGGGCCCACAGCGCCCAGGTGAAGGGCAACTTCTCGGGCTACGACACCATCCACTACACCCTGGTCGCCAAGGCCGGGCAGACCATGCAGGTCACCATCGCCGGCAGCGACAACGCCAACTTCAATGTCTACGCCCCCGGCGCCATCCCGGGTCAGGCCGAAGCCATGGGCTCCGGCTATGTGGGCGAACAGTGGCAAGCCACCCTGCCCAGCTCCGGCAAGTACCTGATCCAGGTCTACCAGATGCGCGCCTCCGCCCGTCGCGGCGAGCAGGTGCCCCACACCCTGTCGGTCAGCATCCAGTAACCGTCTTGCCCCCATGAGAAACGGCGCCCGAAGGCGCCGTTTTGCTTTATCACCAGACGAGTCAGCCCTTGTAGGCGGGCAGCAGGTCCGCCATGTTGAGCAGGTGGAAGGCGGCGGTCAGCACACCGAACAGGATCACCAGGACGATCATGAAGACGCCGCCGGGGGCGCGGAAGCCCTCGCCCTCTTCCTCGCGCCGGGCCGCCCGCACCTTCCAGGCCAGCAGGGGCGGGATGATGCAGGTCCACAGGGTCGCCACGGCGCCCGCATAGCCGATGGCCACCAGGAAGCCAAACGGGAACAGGAGCGACAGCACCAGGGGTGGCAGGAAGGTCACCGCCCAGGACTTGGCGCGGCCGCCGCGGCTGTTGTCGAACTTGAACAGATCCGCCAGGTAGTCGAACACCCCCAGCCCCACCCCGATGAAGGAGGAGAGGATGGCCGCCATGGAGAAGGCGTTGAGGGCGCTGGCCACCGCCCTGGACTCAGTCACCGAGCCGAGCGCCTTGAGCAGGGCATCCACGTTGCCCCCTTCTGCGATCACCGGGCCGAACTCGCTGCGGGGCAGGTTGCCAAAGACGCTCACCAGCCAGATGAGGTAAAACGCGAGCGCGATCAGGGTGCCCCCCAGGATGGCACGGCTGGCACGCTTCTCCTCGCCGTAGTAGGCGCGCATGGAGGAGACGGAGTGGTGGTAGCCGAAGGAGGTGAGCGCCACCGGCAGCATCACCAGGGCATAGGGGGCATAGCTGACTTCACTGCCCACCCGGTCGAGCAGCAGATCGAGGCGTACGTTCATCGACAGGCCCGAGATGCCGAAGGCAAAGCTCAGCCCCATCAGGATCACCAGCAGCACGGAGATACGATCCACCGCCCGGGTGGAGTGCCACACCAGCAGGGAGAAGACCAGGGTGAAGAGGATGGAGGATAACTGGCTGCCCATCCCCGTCATGCCGTCGATGATGAGGCCGGCCGAGGTGATGTAGGCGTAGAGCAGGATGCCGCCGACGAAGTAGACGCTCAGGTTGTTGAGGGCGTTGACCTTATCCCCCAGCAGATCCCGGGTCACGGTATCGAAGGAGACGCGCAGGGGATAGCCCCGATAGGATTCCAGCAGCATCCAGCCGGAGACCGTCATCACCACCATGGTCAGTGCCACCGCGAGCATGGACCAGAGGGTCCAGGCGCCCGCCCCCGCACTCGGCAGCCCCAGCATGCCGGCCCCCACACAGACGCCGGCAATGATGCATGCCCCGCCCACCAACGATGGTTTCTGTTCCATTACTCCCCCAAACGGATTGTCGACTGGTCACGGCACACCGCCGTGCTTCTCCTGCGTTCGCCATTGCTGGCGCGGGGGACTTTACCCTGCATGCCTCCGGGTATCAAATCCGGAGGGAAAATGGGGCGAAACGAGCCGGATCCTGCGCCCCATCCCCATGACATGTCCGGGATGGGGCCAGGTTCAGACCACCCGGGTCATCCGGTGTAGACGGGCAACAGGTTCGCCATGGCCATCAGGTGGAAGATGGCGGTCAGCACCCCGAAGACGATGACCGCCAAGATCATGGGCTGGCCGCCGGGGGCCCTGAAGCCCACCTCTTCCGGAGCCAGCTCCCGGGACTTCTTCGCCAGCAGGGCGGGGATGATGCAGGCCCAGACGGTCGCCGCCGCGCCTGCGTAGCCGATGGCCACCACGAAGCCGAACGGGAACAGCAGAGAGAACGCCAACGGCGGCAGGAAGGTCACGGCCCAGGACTTGGCGCGCCCCTGGCGGCTGTTGTCGAACTTGAACAGATCCGCCAGGTAGTCGAACACCCCGAGCCCCACCCCGATGAAGGAGGAGAGGATGGCCGCCATGGAGAAGAGGTTGATGGCCTGGGAGACCTGCTTTGACTCGATCACCGAGGCCAGCGCCCCGAGCAGCACGTCCACGTCGCCCCCCTTGGCGATGACGGGCCCGAAGGCGCTGCGGGGCAGGTTGCCGAAGATGCTCAGCAGCCACAGCAGGTAGAGGGCCAGCGCGATCAGGGTGCCCCCCAGGATCGCCTGCTTCGCCTTGTGCTCCTCGCCGTAGTAGGCGCGCATCGAGGCCACCGAATGGTGGTAACCGAAGGAGGTGAGCGCCACCGGCAGCATGGCCAGGGCGTAGGGGGCCTGGCCCAGCTCCTCGGCGACCGTGCTGAACAGCATGGCGGTGTCGATCTTGCTGGCGAGCCCCGAGACCCCGAACACGAAGCTCAGCACCATAAAGGCGATCAGGACCACAGAGATGCGATCCACCGCCCGGGTCGAATGCCAGACAAACCAGGAGAACGCCAGCACGAACAGGACGGAGGCCAGCTGGCTGTCAATGCCGAGCAGGCCGCCCAGGATCAGCCCCGACGAGGTGATATAGGCATAGAGCAGGATGCCGCCTACGAAATAGACGGTCAGGTTGTTGAAAACATTGATCTTGTGACCGAGCAGATCCTTGGTCACCGAGTTGAAGGAGGCGGTCAGCGCATAGGGTTTGAAGGCTTCCAGCAGCATCCAGCCGGAGACCGTCATGATGACCATGGTGAGAATGATGGCCAGCGATGACCAGGTGGTCCAGGCCCCGGCTCCCGCACTCGGCAGCCCCAGCATGCCGGCGCCGACACAGACGCTGGCAATGATGCAGGCCCCCCCGATGACGGACGGTTTTGATGTCATGTGTGTCACTCCCGAAACTTCACAAAGCTGCGAAAAAAAAGGGCACAGAAAAATCTGTGCCCCTGACTCGTTATGCTTCTATCAATTTTTTCTGCGCCTTGCCGGCTGACGGGTCGTTATGCTCGACCTCTTTCAGTCTGGCGGTGAAGTGGCGCAGCACCGCCGGCTCGTAAATGAAGTCGAGCCCCTTCACCCGATGGGCGTTCTTCTTCACCTCGCCAAACGCCTCGATGACAAAGTCCATGTGGGTCTGGGTATAGGTGGCACGCGGAATGGTCAGGCGCAGCAGCTCTGCCGGGCAGGGGTGCTGCTTGCCGGTGGCCGGATCCCGGCCCAGCAGCAGGGAGCCGATCTCCACCGCGCGGATGCCGGCGACCTTGTAGAGCTCGCACGCCAGGGCGTGGGCCGGGAACTGATCCGCCGGGATGTGGGGCAGCAGCTTGCCCGCATCGACGAAGGCCGCGTGCCCCCCTGCCTGCTGGCACACCACGCCGATGGCTTCCAGGCCGTCCACCAGGTACTGCACCTGGCCGATGCGATAGGCCAGCCAGTCCTGGCGCATGCCGTCACGCAGACCCACCGCCAGGCGCTCCATGGCGCCCCCTTCCAGGCCGCCATAGGTCGGGAAGCCCTCCTGCACCACGCACAGGGTGCGGCACTCGGTGTAGACGTCCAGCATGCTGTCGTCCTTGAAGCAGAGCAGGCCCCCCATCTGCACCATGGCATCCTTCTTGGCGGACATGGCGAGGCCGTCGGCGTACTTGTAGGACTCTCTGGTGATCTCCTCGATGGTCCAGTTCGCGTAGCCGGGCTCCCGCTGCTGGATGAAGTAGGCGTTCTCGGCGAAGCGGGCGGAGTCCATGATAACGGGGATGTCGTACTTTCTGGCGATCTCGTACACCGCCTTCAGGTTGGCAATGGAGACCGGCTGCCCCCCGGCGGAGTTGCAGGTGATGGTGCTGACGATGTAGGGCACGTTGGCAGGGCCCGCCTCCAGGATGGCCTCTTCCAGCTTCACCAGATCGAAGTTGCCTTTGAAGTCGGCGGTGACCGAGGTATCGAACGCCTCCCTGGTGTAGACGTTCTTGGCGACGCAGCAGTTGATCTGGGTGTGGCCCTGGGTGGTGTCAAAGAAGTAGTTGGAGAGCGCCACCATCTTCTTGCGATCCAGCCCCTTCTCCTGCTCCCGCTTCTTGATGAGTACCGGGATGTAGATCTGCTCGGCGCCACGCCCCTGGTGGGTGGGGATGGTCAGGGAATAGCCGAAGATCTCCTGCACCGCCTGCTGCAGCGCATAGTAGCTGCGGCTGCCGCTGTAGGCCTCGTCGCCGCGCAGCATGGCGGCCTGCATGTCCTGGGTGATGGCGCCGGTGCCGCTGTCGGTCAGCAGGTCGATGAAGACGTCTTCGCTGTCCAGCAGGAAGGGGTTCATGCCCGCGCGGACGATGGCCTCCTCCCGGTAGGCACGGGTGGTGCGCTTGACCGGCTCGATGACACGAATGCGGAAGGGTTCGGGCAGATGCTTGAAGTTTTCCATAATATAAACACCCCAGAGTTAAATATTCAGAATGTGTCTCTTCCCCCGCCGAAAATAGAATATCCGGCAGGTAGAAAATATTGAGAATGGGTGCACGACATCGCCTCGCCAAATAAAGTGGCGAAGACGGGTGCAGCTTATTTCAGATTAGGTATTCAGACGGGCTCGTTGCATTGCGGGAAATGCAGCGGCGCCGCGGGATATTACAGCGGGAAGAAGAACGCGATTTTATGGTCCAGGGTAAACCACTTGGGATAGCTGACCTTGATATTCATGTTGTTGCTCATCTGGTTGGAATTAACAACGCCAAATAACAGCATCCATTATGGTGAGCCCTTGAATATGATCAATTGCAACATGAGCAATTTGGGATGGCGCTAACAATTTGGCGGGGGAAATTTATACAGGCCGTCGCAACGGGGCGGCCCTGTCCCGCCCCGATGCACCCGGTGACTCAGTGGCTCAGCCAGGGCAGCCGTTGCAGCAGCTCATAGCGGTCGGCCAGCGGTGTCTGGCTGACCCAGAGATCCAGCAGGCCGTAGGAGAGCAGCGGCAACACCAGCAGCAACAGACAGAGCAGTCCCAGCAGCCGGTGAGGGGCGAGCCTGCGCTCTTGAGTACCGAGGTGCAGCGCATCGGCCCGCTTGGGGCAGGCGGCCACGCAGCTCTGGCAACTGGTGCACTCGAGGCTCTGCACCGCAATGAGCTGGTGCACCTGGATGCGCGAGGGGCAAACCCGGCTGCACTTGTCACAATCGTGGCCCAGGCTTCGCAGGCAGCGGGCCGGGTCGCGGCGAATGCGCAATGGGGTCAGCAGGCCGAGCAGGGCGAACCAGGCGCCATAGGGGCAGAGATAGCGGCAGAACCCTTGCCGGAAGGTGACGGTGAGCAACAACACCCAGCCAAGGCACAGGCCCGAGATCAGGGTCAGGTTGAAGAAGAAGGCCCCCATCTTCATGTCCGCCGCCTGATGGTAGGGGCTGGCGAGGTAGCCGGACAGGGCGGCGGCGGGTACCGCCAGCAATATGATGAAGAGCAGAAAGCCGAGCACCAGAAACTTCTGGCCGCGCAACACGGCATCGAGCCAGCGCGGCGGGGTCCACTCCCCCGGCAACAGGCGCGAGCGCAGGCCGTGCAGCCACTCCCCCACCAGCCCGAGGGGGCAGAACCAGGCACAGAACGCCCGCCCCAGCAGCAGGGCCGACAGGGAGAGCATCAACACGGTGACGGTGGCTGCCGGGTGGTGGGGATCCACCAGCCCCTGACCGAGCCAGGCCCGCAGCCCGAGTCCGCCGGCGATGGGCAGGAAGCCGTCCACCACGTCCGGGCGCACCAGCGAAGGGGTCACCCCCTGCCCCAGCTGCCAGACATGCAGGCCATATTGCACCGCCACCAGCCCCCAGCAGAACAGCAGCAGCTGGCGCGTGTGCCCCCGCAACCGCTGACCGTCGAGCACCCCGAGGGCGGGCAGCGGCCGATAACGGTGCCAGAGGGCGAGCACGGCGCTCACCCCGCCCAGGGCAAGCCAGAGCAGGCTGTCCGCCGCCAGCAACCAGAGCATGAGCAGCAGGCCGAGAGCAAGGCGCCACGGCCAGCCGGTGCGCCCCTGCCACGCCAGCAGCACCAGATAGACCAGGCCGGCGGCCATGGTCACGGCTTCGATCACGCTCATGTTTCCCTCACTGCCTCATCCACCACTGGCGGCAAAGATAACGGACATCTGAGTTGACTGTTTTGATCTGCATGGGCAGAGGGGGACATTTGCGCCCGATGCCCCTCCCCATGGTTGAACCTTATGCCTTGCGGCTGTTGAACAGGGGCTGGTCCGACGAACCCTGTTCGGCCCAGAAGTGGATGTTGAAGCGGGCATCCTCCGACAGCTCGACCCTGTGCCAGTACTGGGGCGGGCTGGTGGCAAACTCCCCGGCCCGGATCACCAGGGTGAGCTCAGGCTCCTCGGCCTGCTCGTCGGCGAAGCCGTGGTAGGTGACGGTGCCCTCCATCACGCAGAGCTGGCCGAACACCCCGGCCGCGGTGTTGTGGTGGCTCAAGAGCGCCGCGGGCACGTTGTCACGGGTGAAGAAGGGGGTGGAGCGGCGCACTACCCAGTGAGACGGGATCAGTTGCATGGCCATATCGGTTCTCCTCGAATGGCCGGGTCTACCCGGCCGGTGCAATGAAAGGGGTTAACGGGGCAGCTGACGCAGCAGCGGGAAGGCCGCGCTCATCTGATCACCTCCCACCACGAAGCCGCACAGCTCACCGGCTTGGTCGCGGGCCTCGGCCACCATGCCCTGGCTGTTCCAGCGGCACTGCCAGGCGAGATCCTCGCCCCGGGTGCGGCCGGCCAGTTGCAGCGGGTAGCGCGGCGTCTTCACCTTCACCAGCATGGGGGGCAGGCTGAGCGGGGTCGGCGTGCCGAGCAGGGTCTTGGCCAGGGCATTGGCCCCCAGCAGGATGGGTTGCAGGAAGGGGAGCAAGCGACCCTGCCACTCGGCGCAATCCCCCAGGGCGAAGATATGGGGGTCGCTGGTCTGCAGCCGATCGTCGACCAGGATGCCGCGCCCCACTGCCAGCCCGGCCCCGCGGGCCAGGGCCAGATTCGGCCGCAGGCCGATCGCGGCGATCACCAGATCCTGCTCGCAGGTGCGGCCGTCGGTCAGGGTGACGCGCCAGCGCTCACCCGGCTGGGCGTCAATCCTGGCAAGGCCAGCCCCGAATTGCAGGCTGACCCCCTGGCTGCGCAGCGCCTGCTGCAGCGGCTGGGTCAGGACGGCGGGCAGCAGGGCGCTGAGCGGGCTGTCGGCCAGATCCACCAGCGTCACCTCCTTGCCCGCACTCGCCATGTCCATCGCCAGCTCGCAGCCAATCAACCCCGCCCCCAGCACCAGGATGCGGCGCGCCTGCTGGATTGCCCCCTCGGCGGCGGCGTACTCCTGCTGGCTGTTGAGGGTGACGAGGGATTCGCTGCCCGGCAGATCGGGCCGCGCCGCACTGGCCCCGGTGGCCAGCACCAGCTTGCCGTAGGGGAATTCCCCTCGTTCGGTCAGCACCAACCGCCGGGCAGGGTCGATGCCATGCACCGGGCAGTGGGGCAGCAGCGCGATGCGCTGCTGCTCGGCAAAGTCGCTGCCGCTCTGGCGGGTCATGGCCGCGGCAGGGCAGCCCCGGCTCACCACGTAGCTCAAGTCCGGCTTGTTGTACTCGTCGCCGCTGTCGGCGGTGATGAGGCGGATGGGCTGCTTGGCGTCCAGCTTGCGCAGGCTCTTGACCAGCTGCTGGGCGGCGAAGCCGCTGCCGATCACCACTATCTCGTCACTGCTGGGGACGGCGCTCATACGCAGGCCTCCACGGCGCAGGGTTCGAACACCTCCTTGCCGATACCGCAGCCGGGGCAGAGGAAGCTCTCCGGCACCCGGGCCCAGGGGGTGCCCGGCGCCACCAGCTGATCCGGCTCCCCCTGGGCCGGGTCGTAGACCCACTGGCAGACGGTGCAGAGCATGGCCTGATCGTCGTCCCATTCGGCGGCGACCGGTGCGGCTTTCGGCTCTGCAACCACAGCAGCGGGTCCCACGGGGGCAGGCGTCGCCTGGGTTGTGGTGATCGGACGGGGCGCGTCCAGCGGGTGCAGCGCCCACTGACGGGCGAGCTGACGGCCGTGCTCGCGGCATTCGGCCAGCGCCGAGCCATCCGGGCGCCACTTGGCCTTGAGGGAGAGGCTGATGTCGAAGCCCGCATCCATCAGCCGGGTCTGGATCCGGTCCACCGCGCCACCGGTCCAGCCGTAGCTGCCGAAGGCCGAGGCCCGCTTGTTGCGAAAACGCAGGCCGGTGATCTCTTCGAGCATGCCCGCCACCTTGGGCATCATGACGTTGTTCATGGTGGAGGAGCCCACCAGTATCCCCTTGGAGCGGAACACCTGGGTCAGGATCTCGTTCTTGTCGTGGCGGGCCACGTTGTAGATCTTCACCGCGACGCCGGGGTCCACCTCGTGGATGCCCTGGGCGATGGCGTCGGCCATCATGCGGGTGTTGTTGGACATGGAGTCGTAGAACAAGGTGATGCGGTCTTCCTGATAGTGGTCGGCCCACTCCAGGTATTTCAGGATGATCTGGGTGGGGTCCTCGCGCCAGACGATGCCGTGGGAGGTGGCCACCATGCTCACCGGCAGGTTGAAGCCGAGCACTTCCTTGATCTTGGCGGTCACCAGGGGGCTGAAGGGAGTAAGGATGTTGGCGTAGTAGCGCTGGCACTGCTCCATCAGCTCGCTCTGATCCACCTCGTCGTTGAACAGGTGCTCGTCGCAGTAGTGCTGACCGAAGGCGTCGTTGGAGAAGAGCACCGCATCCTCGGTCATGTAGGTCATCATGCTGTCTGGCCAATGCAGCATGGGGGTCTCGATGAATACCAGCTGCTTGCCGTTGCCGATGTCCAGGCTGTCACCTGTCTTGACCGGGTGGAAGTTCCACTCCGGGTGGTGATGATGACCTGTGATGGAGTCGATGGCGTTGTGGGTGCAGTAGATGGGGGTGCCGGGGATGCGGGCCATCAGCTCGGTCAGGGCGCCGGCGTGATCCTCCTCGGCGTGGTTGATCACCACATAGTCGATGGTAGCGAGATCGATCTGTGCCGCCAGGTTCTGCACGAACTCGCGGCTGAACTTGTGATCGACGGTGTCGATCAGCACGTTCTTCCCTTCGCGGATGAGATAGCTGTTGTAGCTGGTGCCCTTGTGGGTCTTGTACTCGGTACCGTGGAAGTCCCGCACCTCCCAGTCCCGTTGGCCGACCCAGTGGATGTTGTTCTTGACGTGAATGCTCATCAGGCAGTTCCTCGAATGCAATAGTGTATGTTCGACTGAACCAGCTATTGCAGCGGACGTGCCAAGTTATAACTCATTGATTTTTATCGACACTAATTTCAATGATTGTCATTAAGACAATCTCTCCATATAGTCAAAATCACAAACACACTGTCATTTGGACAATCATCGTGATCTCGACCGACAGCCTGGCGCGCATCGCCCTCGACCTGCAACTCGGCATCTCCCATCAGGACCGCTTCCACCGCCTGATCCAGAGCGTGCGCAGCCTGCTGAACTCGGATGCCTCGGCCCTGCTGCGCTACGAGGGGGGCCAGTTCATCCCGCTCGCCATCGACGGCCTGATGCAGGACGTGCTGGGGCGCCGCTTCGCCCTCAAGGATCACCCGCGCATGGAGGCCATTGCCCGCGCCGGCGACGTGGTGCGCTTCCCCGCCGACAGCAGCCTGCCCGACCCCTATGACGGCCTGCTGCCGGATCACGACGACTTCAAGGTGCACGCCTGCGTCGGCCTGCCGCTGTTCTCGGATCAGGCGCTGATCGGCGCGCTGACCATAGACGGCATGAACCCGACCCAGTTCGACGCCATCAGCGACGAGGAGCTGCGGCTGGTGGGCGCCCTGGCCGCCGCCGCCCTCAACAATGCCCTGCTGCTGGAACGGCTCGCCCGCCAGAGCAGCGAGCCGCTGGTCCCTGGCACCCGACCCGGCCCTGAGCTGCCGGAGATGATCGGCCAGTCCCCCGCCATGGCCCGGCTGCGCCACGAGATCGAGGTGGTGGCCAGCTCGGAACTGAACGTGCTGATCCTGGGGGAGACCGGGGTCGGCAAGGAGCTGATCGCCAAGGCGGTGCATCAGGGTTCACCCCGCGCCAGCGCGCCCCTGGTCTACCTCAACTGCGCCGCCCTGCCCGAATCCGTGGCCGAGAGCGAGCTGTTCGGCCACGTGAAGGGGGCCTTCACCGGCGCCATCCACAACCGGGCCGGCAAGTTCGAGCTGGCGGATCAGGGCACATTGTTCCTCGACGAGATCGGCGAGCTGTCGCTGGCGCTGCAGGCCAAGCTGCTACGAGTGCTGCAATACGGCGATCTGCAGCGCATCGGCGACGACACCCCCCTCAAGGTGAACGTGCGCATCCTGGCGGCCACCAACCGGGATCTGAAGCAGGCGGTGGTCGAGGGGCAGTTCCGGGCCGACCTCTACCACCGCCTGAGCGTCTTCCCGATCCATGCCCCGGCGCTGCGGGAGCGCCCCGGCGACATTCCCCTGCTGGCCGGTTATTTTTGCGAACGCTGCCGCCTCAGCCTGGGGCTGGAGCAGCTGCGCATCCAGCCCGCGGCGCTCACCCTGCTAGAGGGGCACGACTGGCCCGGCAACGTGCGGGAGCTGGAACACGCCATCCACCGCGCCGCCGCGCTGGCCCGGGCCGAGCAGGGCAGCCCCTCGCCGACGCTGGCCCCCCACCACTTCAACCTGGGGGGGACGGGTTCACCCCCGCCCGTCGGCGCCGTCAGCCAGCCCGCCTCCCCGGTCATTGCCGGCCTGGGCCTTCGCGCCGCCACCGATCTGTTCCAGCGCCAGCTCATCGAGCAGACCCTGACAGCCTACCAGGGCAACTGGGCGGCTACCGCCCGGGCGCTGGATCTGGACGGCGGCAACCTGCACCGGCTCGCCAGGCGGCTCGGCCTCAAGGCCTGACGCCCCCAGAGACGAGAAGCGCCCAAAAACAAAAACCCCCTCGGGATGGAGGGGGTTTTTCATGGGCCAGCCTCGCGGGCGGCGCAGGGATCAGCGCAGGGATTTGACCGAGCGGCGAACGATAAGCTCTGGCTGCACCGTCATGGACTCGACTTCCAGCTCCTTGTTGCGGATCCGGCTCACCAGCTGTTGCACCGCCAGCAGGCCGAGTTCGGCCTTGGGGTGGCGGATGGTGGTGAGCGGCGGGCTGGAGAAGCGCGCCATCTCCACGTCGTCATAGCCGATCATGGAGATGTCGTCCGGCACCTTGACCCCGGCTTCCCAGGCGGCACAGATGGCGCCGATGGCCATGGGGTCATCGAAGGCGAACACCGCTGTCGGACGCGGGGTGAGGGCCAGGATGCGCTGCATGGCATCAAAGCCGCTCTGGCTCTCGTAGTCCCCTTCGAAGATCTGCTCGTCCTTCAGGGTCAGGCCCTGCTCGGCCAGGGCATCGCGCACCCCGTCCAGACGCTGCTGGGTAGTCGGCTTGGCTAGGTGACCCGTGATGCAGACGATGTCGGTGTGGCCCTGCTCCAGCAGATGGCGCACGGCCAGACGCGCACCGATGCGGGCGTTGTCGTTGATCACGTTGGCGAAGTCGCACTCGTTGCCCCAATCCAGCACCACCTGCGGCACGTTCTTGTGGATGCGCAGCATGTCCCTGAACTGGGTATCGATGTCGGTTCCCAGCACCAGCAGACCGTCGACCCGCTTCTCCATCAGCATGCGCAGATAGTGCTGCTGGCGGGGCGGCTGGTTCTCGGTATTGCAGAGGATCAGGCTGTACCCCTGCTCGAAGCAGTACGCCTCGACCCCCTGCACCACTTCCGCGAAGAAGGGGTTGGCACTGGTGGTCACCAGCATGCCGATGGTCTTGGTTGCATTGATCTTGAGGCTGCGCGCCACCGAGTTCGGCGCGTAGTTGAGTTCGGCCACCGCCTCAAGCACTTTCTGGGTTGCATCTTCGCTGACCCGACGGGTGTGATTGAGTACATGTGAGACGGTGGAGATGGATACGCCTGCCCGTGAGGCGACATCTTTGATAGTGGCCATCTCTGTCTCCTGAATAACAAAAGCGGAACAGTAGCAGATTTCCCGAATAAAGGCTTGGTTTTAACGAGAGCTGCCAGTGAATTGTCAATGCTGGCTAATCTAGGCGGTCATTTCTATTTGCGCAAACGAAATTTGGTCAAAATGAGAGCAGACGCAGAATGAAATATCGTCAGCTTTTTACTCTGATTTTCTGCCAACCAGCCCTGTGTTGTTAATATGTTAACCAAACAAAACAGGATTAAATTCCAAAACGACAAACATGGCAGGTTGTTTGCTCCACAAAACGCCCCCCCCACCCCCGTCCGGTTAGTATCTTTAACATCTTGTTATTGCACGGTGAGGAATGATAGAACCTTATCTATCGCCGGGCTGGCGGGACACAGGCTCGGAATGACGTGCATAAAATGAAACATTTCACTGATTAAGGGACGAATCAATGCATAACTTCAGCAAAATGGCAGTCAGAGCAGCGGTTTCTTTGGCTCTGTTTGGATCAGTCTCCATGGCCAATGCGGCCGACACCATCAAGATCGGCATCGCCGGCCCCCTGACCGGCCCGGTCGCCCAGTACGGCGACATGCAGTTCACCGGTGGCAAGATGGCGGTCGAGCAGATCAACAAGGCCGGTGGCATCAAGGGCAAGCAGATCGAAGCCGTCATCTATGACGACGCCTGCGATCCCAAGCAGGCCGTGGCCATCGCCAACAAGGTGATCAACGACGGCGTCAAGTTCGTGGTCGGCCACCTCTGCTCCGACAACACCCTGCCCGCCTCCGACATCTATGAAGATGAAGGGGTGCTGATGGTCACACCGGCCTCCACCAACCCCAAGATCACCGAGCGCGGCTACCAGCTGACCCTGCGCACCATCGGCCTGGACAGCGACCAGGGCCCGACCGCCGCCAAGTACATCATCGAGCAGGTCAAACCCCAGCGCGTGGCCGTCATCCACGACAAGAAGCAGTACGGTGAAGGCATCGCCTCCAGCGTGAAGGCCGCCCTGGACAAGGCTGGCGTCAAGGTTGTGGCCTATGAGGGCATCACCGCCGGCGACAAGGACTTCTCCGCCCTGATCGCCAAGCTGCAGAAAGAGAACGTGGACTTCGTCTACTACGGCGGCTACCACCCGGAGCTGGGCCTGATCCTGCGCCAGGCTGGCGAGAAGGGTCTGAAGGCCAAGTTCATGGGTCCGGAAGGGGTGGGTAACAAGGACATCTCCGCCATCGGCGGTCCGGCTTCCGAAGGCCTGCTGGTCACCCTGCCGAACAAGTACGATCTGGTTCCCGCCAACGCCCCCATAGTGGAAGCGTTCAAGGCCAAGGGTCAGGACTCCTCCGGTCCGTTCGTCTGGACCACCTACGCTGCCATGCAGGCCCTGGCGGCCGGTATCGCCAAGGCGGGTGAGGATGACCCGGCTGCCGTGGCTGCCGCCATCAAGGCCGCACCGATCGACACCGTCATGGGCCCCCTGACCTGGGCACCGAACGGTGACCTCAAAGGCTTCGAGTTCGGTGTCTTCCAGTGGCACGCCGACGGAACCTCCACCCAAGTCAAATAATCTGCCGACCGGGGTGACGTGAGTCACCCCTCCTTTCTTTACGGGCAAGTACAGGGAACGCAGTATGTCCGAACACTTTCTCTATCTGGTTCAGCAGTTGCTGAACGGATTGACCATAGGCAGCACCTATGCGTTGATCGCCATCGGCTACACCATGGTCTATGGCATCATCGGCATGATCAACTTTGCCCACGGCGAGGTTTACATGATCGGCTCCTATGTCGCTTTCATGGTGATGGCGGGGCTCATGATGATGGGCATCGACAGCACGGTGCTGCTGCTGGGGGGCGCCTTCCTCGTCAGCATCATCATCACCGGCAGCTATGGCTGGACCATAGAACGGGTGGCCTATCGCCCGTTGCGGGGTGGCAACCGCCTGATCCCCCTCATCTCCGCCATCGGCATGTCGATATTCCTGCAGAACATGATGCGGATGGCACAGGGCTCGCGCGACATCGCCATGCCCACCCTGATCTCCGGGGGCTGGTCCCTCGGCGGTGAAGACGGCTTCCAGGCCAGCCTCTCCTACATGCAGCTCATCATCTTCGTGGTGACCTTCGTCACCATGCTGGCCCTGACCCAGTTCATCGGCCGCTCCCGCATGGGCCGCGCCTGCCGCGCCTGCTCGGAAGACATCAAGATGGCGAACCTGCTGGGGATCGACACCCACGTGGTCATCTCCATCACCTTCGTGCTGGGGGCCGCCCTGGCCGCCGTCGCCGGCGTGCTGCTCGGCATGTATTACGGCGTCATCAACCCCTACCTCGGCTTTATGGCCGGCTTGAAGGCCTTCACCGCCGCGGTATTGGGTGGTATCGGCAGCATTCCGGGCGCCGTGATCGGCGGCCTGCTGCTGGGGGTGGTCGAGGCACTCACCGCCGGCTACCTCAGCACCGAATACAAGGATGTCATGGCCTTCGCCCTGCTCATCTTCGTGCTGTTGTTCATGCCGACCGGCATCCTGGGTCGTCCGGAAGTGGAGAAAGTATGATGAAACGCCAATTCATCCATGCGTGCATCTCCAGCCTGATGCTGCTGGTGCTCTCCTTCTGGCTGCTCGGCTTCAAGCTGGAGACCGAGGGCTCCCGCCTGCTGGTGGTGAGCCGCCTCGATGTGTCGCTGGCCTGGCTGCTGGGGGGCGCCACCATCGTCTTCTGGTTCCAGATGCTGCGCGGCCAGATCGCACGCCTGTTCCAGGCTTCCATCAGCGGTTTCTCCGTCGGCTTCACCAAGCTGGTGCTGCCGAGCCCGGAGGAGGCGCCCAAGCTCTATAACCTGACTGCCGTGCTGGTGCTGCTGTTCGCGGTGAGCTGGCCCTTCATGGCCTCCCGCGGCGCCATCGATCTGGCCACTCTCACCCTGATTTACATCATGCTGGGGCTGGGCCTGAACGTGGTGGTGGGCCTCGCCGGCCTGCTGGACCTCGGCTATGTCGGCTTCTACGCGGTCGGTGCCTACAGCTACGCCCTGCTCAACAGCTACTTCGGCCTGAGCTTCTGGGAGTGTCTGCCCATCGCCGGCCTGATGGCGGCCACCTTCGGCTTCCTGCTCGGCTTCCCGGTGCTGCGGCTGCGGGGGGATTATCTGGCCATCGTGACCCTGGGCTTTGGCGAGATCATTCGCATCCTGCTCAACAACATGACCAGCCTGACCGGCGGCCCGAACGGGATCTCCGGCATTCCCAAGCCGACCCTGGGGGGCCTGGAGTTCAACCGCACCGTGAAGGATGGCGGCTTCGAGACCTTCCACGAGTTCTTCGGCATCGCCTACAACGCGAATCACAAGGTGATCTTCCTCTACCTGATGGCGCTGGTGCTGGTGATCGCCACCCTGTTCGTCATCAACCGCCTGCTGCGCATGCCACTCGGCCGCGCCTGGGAGGCGCTGCGGGAGGACGAGATCGCCTGCAAATCCCTGGGGCTCAACCCCACCATCATCAAACTGACCGCCTTCACCATAGGCGCCTGCTTCGCGGGCTTCGCCGGCAGCTTCTTCGCCTCGCGCCAGGGCTTCATCAGCCCGGAGTCCTTCGTCTTCATCGAGTCGGCCATCGTACTGGCCATCGTGGTGCTGGGGGGCATGGGCTCCCAGATCGGGGTGGTGCTGGCGGCCATCGTCATGACGGTGCTGCCGGAGCTGGCCCGCGAGTTCAACGAATATCGCATGCTGATGTTTGGTCTCTTGATGGTATTCATGATGATCTGGCGGCCGCAGGGACTGCTGCCCATGAGTCGACCCCATATGGAGCTTCGTAAATGAGCAACAATCACACATTGTTGGATGTCTCAGATCTGTCGATGCGCTTCGGCGGCCTGCTCGCGGTCAACGGCGTCAAGCTGGACGTGAACAAGGGGGAGGTGATCTCCATCATCGGCCCCAACGGCGCAGGCAAGACCACCATCTTCAACTGCCTGACCGGCTTCTACCGCCCGAGCGGCGGCGTCATCCGCTACAAGGGCGAGGAGATCCAGGGCCTGCCCGGCCACCTCATCGCCCGCAAGGGCATAGTGCGGACCTTCCAGCACGTGCGCCTGTTCAAGGAGATGACGGCGGTGGAAAACCTGCTGGTAGCCCAGCACAGGCACCTCAACACCGGCTTCCTCGCCGGCCTGTTCAAGACCCCGGCCTTCCGCCGCGCCGAGAAAGAGGGGCTGGAGCAGTCCGCCTTCTGGCTGGAGAAGGTGGGGCTCAAGGATCTCGCCAACCGCGCCGCCGGCAACCTGGCCTACGGCCAGCAGCGCCGCCTAGAAATAGCCCGCTGCATGGCGACCCGGCCCGAGCTGCTGATGCTGGATGAACCGGCCGCCGGCCTCAACCCCCACGAGACGGACGAGCTCAACGAGCTCATCTCCAACCTGCGGGACGAGTTCGGGGTCTCCGTGCTGCTGATCGAACACGACATGAAGCTGGTGATGGAGATCTCCAACCGCATCTTCGTGGTCAACCAGGGTACCCCCCTGGCCCACGGCAAGCCGGACGACATTCGTAGCAACCCGGCCGTGATCAAGGCCTATCTGGGCGAGTCATAGGAAGAAGCAAGATGTTAGAACTTCGCAACGTATCGACCCATTACGGCAAGATCCAGGCGCTGCACGACGTCAGCGTCGAAGTGAAAGAGGGTGAGATCGTCACCCTGATCGGTGCCAACGGCGCCGGCAAGACCACCTTGCTGATGACGCTCTGTGGCGAACCCAAACCCAGCAGCGGCAGCATCTGGTTCGAAGGGGAGCAGATCAATGACCTCAGCACCGCCCGCATCATGCGCAAGGACATCGCCGTGGTGCCGGAGGGGCGTCGCATCTTCGCCCGCCTGACGGTGGAGGAAAACCTGCTGATGGGAGCCTTCTTCGTCGACAAGGCGGAGCAGCAAGGCCTGCTGGATCAGATCTTCACCCTGTTCCCCCGGCTGCACGAGCGGCTGGATCAGCGGGCCGGCACCATGTCCGGCGGCGAGCAGCAGATGCTGGCCATCGGCCGTGCCCTGATGAGCAAGCCGCGCCTGCTGTTGCTGGATGAACCCTCCCTGGGGCTGGCCCCCATCGTCATCCAGCAGATCTTCGACACCATAGAGCAACTGCGCCAGAAGGGGATGACCATCTTCCTGGTGGAGCAGAACGCGAACCAGGCGCTCAAGCTGGCGGATCGCGGCTATGTGCTGGAGAACGGCCGCGTGGTGCTGCAGGACACCGGGGAGGCCCTGCTGGCCAACCCGGCCGTCCGCCAGGCCTACCTCGGCGGCTAAGCGTGCATTGCCACCCCACTTTCCCCGGCCGTGCCCACCCGGCGCGGTCGGGGGAGACTCCCGCCCGGGGGCTCACCCCTTGAGCCGGTCGAGGGAGACACAGGATCACCACCACTTCTGGCACGACCCTGCCCTGCCCTTCATCGAAGCGCGTGCGGTACAGGACGGTCGCCGCGTCTGCTACGACAAGCACAGCCACCCCCACTTCTCCATCGGCGCCATCACCGGCGGCCACAGCCACTACCTCAATCAGCGCAGCCGGCAGGAGGTCGGTCGCGGCAGCCTGGTGCTGATGAACCC
>NZ_CDDD01000091.1 GCF_000820165.1 Aeromonas taiwanensis | reverse complement strand
GGCAGGGATTGTGGCGGGCGGCCCGGGGAGAGGGCAGGGGAGGCGGGGGGAGGATTCGAACCCTGGTTCGTATTTTGGCGCACTGCTTCGAACTTTGGTTCTGGCGCGGCTGGATGCGGGAAGAGGGCAGGGACGCCGCCCCTCGGCGGCGTCCTGGATGAGGGGTCAGTCCGCCTTGGGCGGGACAGGGGAGGCGATGGTTGGAGAGGTCTCTTCCTCCTTGATCCAGGCATCCAGCAGGGTGTAGCCCACTGCCAGCACCACGGGGCCGATGAAGAGGCCGATGATGCCGAGGGCAAGCAGGCCGCCGATGACACCCACCAGGATGAGGATGAGGGGCAGGTCGGCCCCGCGCTTGATGAGGAAGGGGCGCAGGAAGTTGTCCATGGTGCCCGCCAGCACGGACCAGACCAGCAGGAAGGTGCCCCAGGTGGTGTCCCCGCTCCAGTAGAGGTAGCCGATGCTGGTCAGCAGCACCGGGAAGGGGCCGATCTGGGCGACGATGAGCAGGAACATCAGCACCACCAGGATCATGGTGTAGGGAATGCCGGCAATCAGCAGGCCGAGTCCGGCAACCGAGGATTGCACCAGGGCGGTCACCACCACCCCCATGGCGACGGCGCGAATGGCCTGGGAGGCGAGCACCACGGCATTGTCGCCGCGCTGGCCCGCCAGGCGATGGGCGAAGCGGCGGATGCCATCCGCAGCCTTTTCACCCGAATGGTAGAGCAGGCCGCAGATGGCCACGGTCAGCAGGAAGTGGACGAACAGCAGGCCGAGGTTGCCCGCCTGGGCCGCCAGCCAGCGGGCGGTCTGGCCGAAGTAGGGGGCCAGCTTGGCGAACAGCACCTGGCCGCCGCTCGCCAGGATCTGTTGCCAGAACTCATACAGCTTGGTGCCGACCAGGGGGACCTGCTGCAACCAGAGCAGCTCGGGGGGCGGGGAGTGGCTCAGCTCGGTGCCGAATTCGATCAGCATGGGAGCCTTCTCTGCCACGTTGGCCAGCGTCATGAAGAGCGGGATGACGAACATCAGCAGCAGGATGCCGCTCATCAGCAGTGCCGCCAGGGCGCGCTTGCCCCAGAGCAGGCGCTGGGCCATCTGCATCAGCGGCCAGGTGGCGATGGTGATCATGGTGGCCCACACCAGGGCGGGCAGGAAGGGGCGCAGCACCATGAAACACGAGATGATGAGCAAGCTGAGGAACAGCAAGCCCAGGGTGATCTTGGCCAAATCCACTTTCTTCATATTCATGACGTTCCCTTTGTGGGGGTGGGGCTCCGGGAGGAGCCGGTATGGACGATGGACAGCAGCCACCAGAGTCCGGCACTCAGCCAGAACCCCAGGCAGCCATAGAGTAACCCTCTCCCGGCCAGGATCAGCAGGGAGCTGCTGGTGAGCAGGGGCACCAGCAGCAGGCCTCCCCCGATGAGCAGCCCGCCCCCCAGTGCCAGCAGGGTGGTGCGGATGGCGGGAACCGGGTGCCGTTCGAGTTGTAGCAGATTACCCGATGCAAGCCCCAGGGTGAACATGGCAAGCCCGGCCAGGGCGGTGGACTGGGTCAGCCAGCCCGCCAGGGTGCAGATCAGCAGCAGGCCCCACCAGGAGAGGTGTTGCCCCGCCAGCGTGGTGAGGGGGGCGCGCAGCGCCAGCAGCAGGGTGCCAAGCCCCAGGCCTGCCAGGACGTCCGAGAGGAAGTGCACCCCGAGCCAGACCCGGGCCAGGCCAGCCAGCATGGCCAGCAACAGGGCCAGTGCGGCGCCCTGCCAGGTCTTGAGGGAGGTCAGGGTGGTCAGCAGCAGTCCCCAGAACAGCAGGGTCGAGGCGGTGTGGCCGCTGGGCATGCCAAACCCCTGGGCACTCTGGCGGGCCAGCTCGGGCTGCAGATGGAAGGGCCTCGGCCATCCGAGGCCGTCCTTGAACAGGTGCACCAGCAGGGTGAGCAGCACCATGGCAAACAGCAGTCGGCGCAGCCCCTGCCAGCCCAGCAAGGGGATCAGGAAGGGCAGCAGCGCCAGCTGGAAGGGGGCGGAGCCCAGCAGATTGCCGACCAGGAGCCAGTTAGCGTCTGTCCCCAGCCAGGCTTGCAGGCGCTGGATCAGCGGCAGCTCGGCGCGATGCAGGGCGCTGGCGCCGTTGCTGAAGTTGGCCACCCACTGCACAGGGCTCTCGGGCACTCCGGTCAGCTTCGGTGCCAGCCAGTCGAGCTGCGCCGGGAAACGACGCGCGTCATGGGGCAGCCTGTCCGCCTCCATCAGCCTGGCGTTCTGGATCTCGCCGCCGAGATTCGGTGCCTGGAGCAGGGAGACGAACCCCGTCCCGGCCTGTGCCTGGATGGGGGAGAGGGTCTGGCAGGCGAACACCTGCGCCCGCTGCCAGCGCCCCAGCTCGCCGGTGACGCGCCCCCGCAATCCCGTCTCCTCGAACAGCTCCCGCAGGGCCGCCTGGGCCGGGGTTTCCCCCGCATCTATGTAGCCCCCGCTCAGGCTGTAGCGGGAGGAGAGACTGTCCTGCACCAGCAGTAGCGACTGCTGGTGGCGTACCACGCAGGCGGCCGCCGAAGGGGGGGGCTCGGCGGCGCGCAGGGGGGCACAGAGCGCGCCAAACAGCAGGATCAGGAGCAAGGCGGATCGGATCATGATGGGTCCATGGGAGAGGAGTGGGGACAAGGGTCACAGAAATCAGATATCTGGGCAATGACTTCCCGATGAAGGGCCTCATGCAGGAAGGGGTTGGCGCAATCTGGGGCACAAAGATTGCCGTCTGCCCGGGCAGTCCCTAGTATTGGCGGTTGTTGTTCCTTTCAATCACCACATCTTGAGGCCCTTCATGCGACAGTTCGGTTTCTTCCTGGGGATCGCCATCGGCGTCATCCTGATACTGTTTGGCAGCATCGTCATCTTCCAGGCGCTGCCTGCAGCGCTGGACGTGCTGGAGATGCCGAGCCGCATACCCTTCGTGCGCGAGGTCTACAACTGGCTGATGAGCAGTGCCAACGGCCTCACCGCCCAGCTGGAACAAAACTTCCTGGAGGCATTCCAGACGGTGCTCAAGCTGATCCTGCTGATCACCTTCATGTGGGTCTGCGTCAAGCTGGTCAACATGGGGGTGCTCATCATCCGGGCGGGTGTCGACCTTATCCGTACCGCCATCGAGCACAGCGAGGACAAGGTGGCCAAGCCCACCGAGCAGGACCGCCACTTCTAAGGTTTTTGCCCCTCCCCTGATAGACGACAGGCCACCCCGGGGTGGCCTGTTTGCATGGTGGCGTCGCTCGCCCTCGTTCAGTTGAGCAGCTTCTCCAGCTCGGCTTCGGCATCGGCCCTGGCTTGATCGCTCAGGGTGTCAGCCTCTTCCTCCGCCTTCTTGAGCTGTTGCTGCGTCTTGGTGGCGCCGCTGACTGCCTGCTGGGCGGCGGCGGCCACCGCCTTCCCGGCCTGTTGCTGTGTCGCGGTGGCGCTGCTGATCGCCTGCTGGGCACTGCCGGTGACGGCCTTCTGGGTCTGCTGCTGCGCTGCGGTGGCGGCGCTGCTCACCGCCTGCTGGGTGCTGTCGGTGACGGCCTTCTGGGTCTGCTGCTGCGCCGACGTGGCGGCACTGCTCACTGCCTGTTGGGCGCTGTCAGTGACGGCCTTCTGGGCTTGTTGCTGCGCCGAGGTGGCGGCGCTGCTGACCACCTGCTGGGCGCTGCTGGTCACGGCCTTCTCGGCCTGTTGCTGCGCCGAGGTGGCGACGCTGCTGACCGCCTGCTGGGCGCTGTCGGTGACGGTCTTCTGGGCCTGCTGCTGCGCCGAGGTGGCGACGCTGCTGACCGCCTGCTGGGCGCTGTCGGTGACGGCCTTCTGGGCCTGTTGCTGCGCTGACGTGGCAGCGCCGCCGATCATCTTGCTGGTGGAGTCGGCCAGGGTCTTGCTCGCGCTCTGCTGCAGGCTGCCCATCATGCCGCCCAGCAATGAGGTGCCGGATCCCGTCATGGCTTGCCCGACCCCGCTGAGGGCAGTGGCGGTGGGGTTGGTCTGGGATTGCCAATCCTGCATGGTGCTGGGCCAGACCGGGGTGCTCGCCATCAGGTTCTCACCGAACACCTGGGTCGCCCCGTCCCCTTTTTGCAGCATGACGGCGAGCTGGTTGGTGTCGGCGTTCCACACCATGCCGGCCTGCTTGGCCACGTCGGGAATGGGAGCGTAGCGGGAGACCACGTAGAACAGCGGTCCCTCCTGCTGCAACTCATTGGCGGTCTTGAGCAGCTGCATGGTGGTGTCGTAGTTGGGCCCCAGCATGGCGGTCATTCTGTCCTTGATCATCGGCTGCTCGAACAGGCTGGTTTCGTTCGGATCGAAACCCACCAGCGGCTTGAGCAGGGCCCACATCAGCTGGCTGGTGGGGCTCATCATCAGCAGGGGGGCAACGCAGGCGGACAACATCAGGCTCAGGCAGGCGGCCTTGAGCAACGGCATGATACGCATCGACAACATATCCAAGTAATTATTTGATTAATAAGGTAATGTGTTGTCCCATTCCGACAACATCACCTGAACTGGTTCGCCAGCTCCATGGGTGTAGCCGGCGGGCGCAGGCAGGCTAACATATTGCCCCCGGAATGCCAGATGAGCTGTCATTTTTTGGTCAAGTGGGCGACGACAGTGGTCGCCTCTATGGATAGGGTTCTTCTCATCACGGGTCGCTTGTCATGATTAAATTCGTCTTCTCTCTGCTTGTCCTGGTGGGGGCGACCGGCGCCCTGGCGGATCCGGCCAGGGTACAGGCACAGTCCCGCCACTCGGTGGGGGCGGATCTGGTGCTGCCCCTGGGGTCGCTGCCGGAGCGAGTCTGCTGGTATCAGGATCAGAAATACTCCCTCGGCGCCCGGATCCAGCAGGGGGATCTCTGGCTGGAGTGCGGCCCGCAGAACGCGCTGGAGAGCAATGGCCCCCTGGCCTGGCGCGAACCCGCCGTGCTGCAACCCCCCGGGCAGGAGTCGAGCAACAAGACGACGATCCGCGTCGGCCAGTGAGCCTTTTCTTGATCCAGCTACAGACACGGGCGTGATCTCTATCGCATAATGCGGCTCTTTCTTCTCTTGACTGGGATCTAGGCAATGGCTCGTCGTTCTTCCAATGCACAACGTCGTCGCAGCAGCTGGTGGTACAAACGCCTGTTGGCAAGGGAGCGCGAGGCGCGCGAGGCGCGTTCCGTCAGGGATTGATAACGCATTGAAACACGGAGCCATTGGCTCCGTGTTTGTTTTTCCGTGCAGCACGATGACAACGGGGGCCCATGGCCCCCGTTTGTTCTTTGTCTGCCGGGCAGGCATCAGCGCTGCAAGGCGGCCAGGGCCAGCTCGACTCGCCGGGCGTACTCGGGGTCGGCCTGTTCGAAGTGGCTGAGCTGGGCCGCGACGATGGCGTCGTCCTGCACGTTGATCAGGGAGCGGGCCAGGTTGGCGGCCAGGCGTGCGCGCTGCCCCTCGTCCATCAGGCGGAACAGCGCCCCCGGCTGGCTGTAGTAGTCAGCGTCGTAGTCGCGGAAGTCGTAGTGCAGCGCCGCCCCTTCCAGGCTCAGGGCCGGTTCGTGCTGGCCGCTCGGGGTCTGGGTGCCGAAACGGTTCGGCTGGTAGTTGGGGCTGGCGCCGCCGTTGCCATCGCTGCGCATGGCGCCATCGCGGTGCGCGGTGTGGAAGGGGCAGCGCGGGGCGTTGACCGGCAGCAGGCCGTGGTTGACCCCGAGGCGGTAGCGCTGGGTGTCGCCGTAGGAGAACAGCCGCCCTTGCAGCATGCGATCCGGCGAGAAGCCGATGCCGGGCACCACATTGGCCGGGGTGAAGGCGGCCTGCTCCACGTGGGCGAAGTAGTTGTCCGGGTTCTGGTTGAGCTCCAGCACGCCGACCGGGATCAGCGGGTAGTCGCCGTGGGGCCACACCTTGGTGAGATCGAACGGGTGCACCTTGCTGGTGTGGGCCTCGGCCTCCGGCATCACCTGCACATAGACCTTCCAGCGCGGGAAGTCGCCGCGCTCGATGGCGTTGTAGAGGTCGGCCTGGCTGGTCTCTCTATCCTGGCCGACGGCGGTGGCGGCCTCTTCATCGGTGTAGAAGCTGTGGCCCTGCTCGGTCTTGAAGTGGAACTTGACCCAGAAGCGCTCGTTGGCGTCGTTGATGAAGCTGAAGGTGTGGCTGCCGTAGCCGTTCATCTCGCGCAGGCTCCTGGGGATGCCGCGGTCGCTGAACAGCATGGTGACCTGGTGCAGGGATTCCGGGTGGCGGGACCAGAAGTCCCAGGCGGCGGTGGCGCTGCGCAGGTTGGTGCGCGGATCCCGCTTCTGGGTGTGGATGAAGTCGGGGAATTTCAGCGGATCGCGGATGAAGAAGACAGGGGTGTTGTTGCCCACCAGATCCCAGTTGCCCTGCTCGGTGTAGAACTTGAGGGCGAAGCCGCGCACGTCGCGCTCGGCATCGGCGGCACCCTTCTCGCCGGCTACGGTGGAGAAACGCAGGAACACCGGGGTCTGCTTGCCGATGGCGTTGAACAGGTCGGCCTTGCTGAACTGGCTGATGTCGTGGGTCACGGTGAAGGTGCCGTAGGCGCCGGAGCCCTTGGCGTGCACCACCCGCTCCGGGATGCGCTCGCGATCGAAATGGGCGAGTTTCTCCAGCAACCAGACATCCTGCAGCAGGACGGGGCCGCGCGGGCCGGCGGTGAGGCTGTTGTTGTTGTCGACGACGGGGGCGCCGTTGGCGCTGTGCAGGGTCTTGTCGGTCATGGTGGATCTCCTTGTTGGCGTGCGGTCAGACTAGGGGAGTGGCGCGTCCGGCTCCAATGGAGTGTTCCTAACCCTTTGATTGGTTTCGCTGATGGGTATGGCGACGGGAGCAGATTTTGCGGCAAGATGGGTCATAGCCAAGGAGGTCTCATGTCCATTATTGTTCGCCGCGCCGGTCCCGAGGATGCCCCCGCCCTGCGCGATCTTTACGCCATGCCCCAAGCCCAGGCCGGCACCCTGCAACTCCCCTTCGCCTCGCTGCATCACTGGCAGCAGCGGCTCGAACCGCGAGACGGCGTCACCGTGCTGGTGGCCGAGTCCGATGGCCTGGTGGTGGGTAATCTGACCCTGTGGCAAGAGCCCAACCCGCGCCGGCGCCACGTGGCGGGCCTCGGCATGGCGGTGCGCGACGACTGGGCCGGGCGTGGCGTGGGCAGTGCCCTGATGGCGGCCGCCATCGATCTGGCGGATAACTGGCTCGGGTTGACCCGCCTCGAGCTCACCGTCTGGAGTGACAACGAGGCGGCTCAGGCCCTCTATCGCAAGGCTGGGTTCGTGCAGGAGGGGATCGCTCGGGAATACGGCATGCGCCACGGCCAGCTGATGGACACCCTCTACATGGCCAGGCTGCGCCCATGATCGATTATCGTCGCCGCCTGCTGCCGGTGGTGCGGGCGCTGGAGCAGGATCCGGACCTCTCCATCGAGGCGCTGGCCGCGCGAGCCTGTCTCTCCCTCTACCACTTCCACCGGGTCTTCACCGCCGTCACCGGCGAGGCCCCTGGCGAGATGTGCCGCCGCCTGCGCATGCAGCGAGCCGCCTGGCAGCTGCGCTATACCGACGCCAGCATCACCGCCATCGCCCTGGGGGCGGGGCTCGGCAGCTCCCAGGCCTTCGCCAAGGCGTTTCGTCGCCACTATGGCTGCACCCCGGGGGCGTTTCGCCGCCAGGAGAGCAAGAATGGACACCTGGAGCGCAAGGAGGGACACGCGCGCTTCGAGCCGGACCCCTATGCTGAAGGCCACTCATCAGCAAGGAGCAACATCATGAAGACGGTTGAAATGGACGCGCGTACCCTGGCCTACATCCGGGTGACGGGACCTTACGGGGAGGGGTATGACGCGGTCTGTGGCCGGCTGCACCAGTGGGCGGCCACCCGCGGCCTGGCGGACGGGGAGTGGATCTTCATCTACCACGACAACCCCGAGGTGACGCCACCGGCCCAGTGCCGCACCGATATCGGCATCACGGTGCCGGCAGGCACTCAGGGAACGGGGGAGGTGGAGACCCAGGGCATTCCCGCCGGGCGCTACGCCCAGTCCCGCTACCTCATCACGGATCGCAGCCAGTACGGGCCGCGCTGGCAGGAGCACATCGGCGACATCGTCTCTGCCGGGCTGGCCTTTGGCGACGGCCCCTGCTTCGAGCTCTACCACAGCGTGAGCAACGATCCGCTACGGGACGACGTGAGCTTCTGCTCCAGCGTGCAAGGCTGAGTGGCGACGCATACCGGGGTTCGTAAAGACGAAAGAGGAGCCATATCGGCTCCTCTTTGCATTCACTGGCTGGGCACCTTGTCCCGGCGGGACTTCCACCACCAGCGCAGCCGGATCTGGGAGATGAGCATGCCCGCCAGCATCAGGGCGCAGCCGACGATGGCCCGCTCGTCCAGGTGTTCCCCCAGCAGCAGGACACCGCCGATGGCGGCGAACACCGTTTCCAGGCTGAGGATGATGGCGGCATGGGCCGGATGGGCGCCCCGCTGACCGACCACCTGCAGGGTGTAGCCGATACCGACCGAGACCAGGCCCGCGTAGAGCAGCGCCTGCCAGCCGGCGACGGCACCGGAGAGGGTCGGGGTCTCGATGGCGAACGCCGTGATCAGGCTGAGCAGGCCGCACACCACGAATTGTACCCCGGCGAGGCGAATGGGGGCGACCCGGTTGGAGTAGTGATCCAGCACCAGCAGATGCACGGCCCAGAACAGGGCGCCCACCACCTGCAGCAGATCGCCGTAGCCGATGGTGAACTCCTCGGTGACGCTGAGGTAGTAGAGCCCGGCCATGGCGATGAGGGCGCCGATCCAGGTGTTGGCTCCCGTCTTGTGGCGCAGGGCCAGGCCGATGACAGGCACCAGAATGATGTAAAGGCCGGTGATGAAGCCCGCCTTGGCGGCCGTAGTGTAGAGCAGCCCCACCTGTTGCAGGGAGGCGGCGGAGAAGAGCACTCCCCCGGCCAGCAGGCCCCCGATCAGCAGCTGGCGTCTATCCCCGGACGGTTGCCCGGCTGGCTGCCTGGGCTGGCGTGACTTGAGCCACCACAGCAGGGGCAGCAGGGAGAAGGCGCCGAGCAGAAAGCGCAGGCCGTTGAAGGTGAAGGGCCCCATGTGATCCATCCCCAGACGCTGGGCGACGAAGCCCAGCCCCCAGATGGCGGCGGCCATCAGTAACATCATGTTTGAACGCATACGAAATCATCCCTGAGAAACGGTCGCGGGCACTCTGGCCCCGTCAGTACGATACCCGTGTGCGGGGGCGTTTGTCGCCAGCGATTTGCATCGGCACGGGCATGACCAGGGCGGCTGGTTCAGCGGCCGGCCAGTTTGGCGAGCAGAGGCAGCAGGGCGAGCATCAGCAGGTTGCCCCTCAGGATCCAGATCACCCAGAGCTGCTGCTGGGTAGAGACGATGGGGGCCCGTCCCTGGCGCAGGGAGCGGCGCCAGCGATGGAACAGCCGGCTGGGGTAGCCGAAGCTGATGGCCATGGTGAAGAAGAGCAGCAGCTTGGTGCGGTAGCCGGGATTGGCGAACAGGGTGGAGGGAGGCTGCGGGTGGGCGAGCACCAGCAGCACGCCGGTGATGAAGATGAGCAGCAAGGCCAGCGCGGCCAGGCTGTCCGCCAGCAGCAGCTTGCGCACCTGCTCGATGGACATGCCGCGCCGAAACAGGAAGTATTGCGAAGTGATGGCACCGGTCAGGGTGATCACGGCGCAGTAATGGAGCGCGGTCAGCAGGTCCGGGTTCAACATCCAAGCCAGTTCCTTCTCGTTGGCCACATGGCACGCTTCCCTTTGGACGCCATCAGGCGGGGCTGATATTCTGACACTACACGACGTCAGGGTATAGGGGAGTCAGGGTTGGCGAAACAGGCAGTTTCCAGAAAGACCTGGTCCCTGGTCGCCCGTATGCGTCTGGGCCTGTTGGTGCTCTTCATCCCCGTGCTGATGCTGGGCGCCATCTATTACCTGCACATGGAGCGCAGCCTGCAAAAGGAGCTGCAACAGCGCCTGCTCGCCACCAACCACCAGTTGCGCCACGTCTTCATCGAGCCCTATCTGCACGAGATGGAGCGTCAGTTCACCCTCATCTACGACCAGATGAAGGTGGAGGACATCAGTGGTCCCCACCTGAAGAACACCGAGACCTATCTGAAGGAGTGGCGGCTCTACAAGGGCGTCATGGCCGACCTGGTCTACATCTATGTCGGCACCGCCGAGCGCCAGATGCTGATCTACCCCGAGTGGCAGGCGGATGCCAACTTCGATCCCAGAGTGCGCCCCTGGTATCAGCTGGCTAGCCAGCACGTGGGCAAGATGGTCTGGACCGAGCCCTATTACGACTACACCAACGGCAATCTGGTGATCGCCCTGGCGCGCGCCCTGACCGACAAGGAGGGCAAGGTGCGCGGGGTCCTCGCGGTCGATGCCATCCTGGCCCCCTTCTCGGCCCAGCTGAACCGCCAGGGGAGCAGCGGCTACCAGATGATCATCAATCAGTCTGGCAAGGTGCTGGCCCATCCCGACCCGTCCCGCCTGCTCAAATCCATGACCCACCCGGACTGGCTCTCCCGCTTCAGCAAAGAGGATGGGCTCTTCCTGGATCAGAGCTCGCAGCAGTTTGTGGCCTACAGTCGGCTGCCGGAGCGCAACTGGGTGCTGATCAGCGTGTTGCCTGCCTCCAGCATCCAGGCGGTGGTGAAGAGTGCCTTGCTCAACGTGCTGGGGGTCATCGTGCTGGCCAGCGTGCTCTATGTGGTGCTGGCGCTGTTCTGGTCCCGCTATTTCAGGCGCATGCTGGACGAGATCTCCACCATGATCCGCGCCAGCAGGACAAGGCCCGAGGAGGCTCCCCACGGGGGGATGCGCGAGCTAAGACATGTCTATGCCGAGCTGGCCGAGGTGAGCAAGGATTACCATGAGGCGCGCCAGCAGGCGAATCTGGACAAGCTGACCGGCCTCTACAACCGCCGTTTCTTCGACGAGCGCCTGAACCGGCTGCTGCTGGAGCAGCACGTCTTTTGCCTGGCCATGATCGATCTCGATGACTTCAAGGGGGTCAACGACACCTATGGCCACCAGACCGGGGATGTGGTGCTCAAGCGGGTAGCGAGTTTTGGTACCCGGCTGCTGGGGGACCATGGCTGGGTCTGCCGCTACGGCGGCGAGGAGCTGGTAGTGCTGTTGGCCAACCCGGACGTGCACTTCTGCCAGATGCTGCTGGAGCAGTTTCGCAAGGGGGTGGCGGCACTGGACTGGCGCGAACCCGGGCTCGGGATCACCCTCAGCGGTGGCCTGGTGGCGAGTGCCCCCGGTCTCGATGCCAAGGCGCTGCTCGCCAGCGTCGATGCCGAGGTCTACCGCGCCAAGCGGGATGGCAAGAACCGCATCTATGTCGGGGCAAGCATTCCGGCAGGCCAGGAGGATTCGCCCCCGGATGACAGGGGGTTGCGCAAGGAAGAGGCCTGAGGGCCTCTTCTGCATTCCGGGCTCAGGCTTCTGTCGCCCAGTGGAGCAGGGGCCAGCCAAGCTCCGAGGCACACTGGCGCAGCGCGGGGGCCGGGTTGACCGCATGGGGGTGAGACACCGCCCGCAGCAGGGGCAGATCGTTGTGGGAGTCGCTGTAGCCGAAGCTCTCCTGCCAGGGGTTGGCCAGGTCCGTAAACAGCTGGTTGATGCGGGCCACCTTGCCCTCCCGGAAGCTCAGGGTGCCTCGGGTCTGGCCGGTCAGCCGTCCCTCTTCCTCGTCCAGCTGGATGGCCACGCAGTGATCCATTCCCAGCATCCGGGCCATGGGGGACACCAGATGTTCCCCCGAGGCGGAGATGAGCACCAGGGTGTGGCCCTGCTCCCTGTGCCATTCGATGCGCGCCAGCCCCTCGGGGTAGAGTCGATCGCGCAGCACCTGCTCGGCGAAGTGGTGGCACTGCTGATCCAGCCATTGGCGCTCCTTGCCCGCCAGGGGCTGCAGGGTGAAGGCCATGTACTGGTGCATGTCCATCTTGCCCTGATGGTAGAGGGACATCATGGCCTGCTCCTCGGCCACCATGTCCACCGGGGCCAGCCCCTGGGCCACCATGTACTCCAGCCAGAGGCTGGCGGAATCTCCCGCTATCAGGGTCTCGTCCAGATCAAACAGTGCCAGCGTCATGGGGGCTCCTTGCGGTGATGGCCTGCCTCGGCATGCCGGTCGAAAAAAGAATGGGATTCATGGCGTTATGCTACCTCACAGAGTTGATCCCGGGCCACCGCCAGGGTCACGGCACTGCCCACCGGCAGCAGATCCCGGGCCGAGCGGTTGAGGCAGTCCACCGTGAGCATCCCTGCTTCGCAGGTCACCTGGTAGCGGATAACGTTGCCGAGCAACTGCTGGTGGGCGATGACGCCGGGCAGGCAGGGATCCTCGCACCGGGTGCCGGCCGGCAGCAGGGCGATGGACTCGGGCCGCAGGGCCAGCTTGTGGCGATAGCGGGGGCCGAACAGGGACTTGCCCTGCTCGGCGCTCAGCAGGTTGTAGTGGCCTATAAAGCTCGCCACGAAGGCATCGGCGGGGCGGGTGTAGATCTCCTCCGGCGTGCCGCTCTGGACGATGGATCCCTTGTTCATCAGGAAGATCCGGTCCGACAGGGTGAGCGCCTCCTCCTGGTCATGGGTCACGAAGATGGTGGTGAGCTCGAGGCGCTGCTGGATCTCGCGGATCTGCTGGCGCAGGCTGCGGCGGATGCGAGCATCCAGCGCCGAGAGCGGCTCGTCCAGCAGCAGGATCCGCGGCTGCACCACCAGAGCCCGGGCCAGGGCCACCCGCTGGCGCTGGCCACCGGAAAGCTCGGCCGGATAGCGGCGCTCGAAGCCGGTCAGCTCCACCAGCGCCAGCGCCTCCTGCACGCTGGCCGCCAGATCCCGCCCCGGCTGGGGTTTCATCTTGAGGCCGAAGGCGACGTTGTCCCGCACCGTCATGTTGGGAAACAGCGCATAACTCTGGAACACCATGCCGATGCCCCGCTTCTGGGGTGCCTGCCAGGTGATCTCCTCACCGGCCACCCGTACCTGACCGCCATCCACCGGGGTGAGCCCGGCCAGCGCCCGCAGCAGGGTAGACTTGCCGCAGCCGGAGGGGCCGAGCAGGGTCACCAGCTCCCCCTTGCGGATGCCGAATTCGATCCCCTCGAACACCTTGGTGTCACCGTAGGATTTGTGCAGTTGATTCACTTCTAGATGGAACATCTTGATTCACCGATGAAATCTGTTCGCCGCCCAGGTGAGCAGCAGGGTCAGCAGGAAGTAGCTCATCACCAGTGCGCTGGTGAAGTGGCCCGAGGTCGAACGCATGTTGTAGAGGTAGACCTGCAGGGTCTCGTAACGGGTGCCTACCAGCATGTTGGCGAACACGAACTCGCCGAGCAGGAAGGAGAGCGACAGAAACAGCGCCGCCAGCAGTCCCTTGCGCAGGCAGGGGATCACCACCAGCAGAAAGGCGCGGCCGCTGCTCGCCCCCAGCAGGTGGGCGGCATCCATCAGATCCCTGAGCGGCACCCCCTGCAGGCTGTTGGCCAGCGCCCGGTACATGAAGGGGAGCACCACGGTGAACCAGGTGCCCACCAGGATCCACGGCGTGCCGATGATGGGCAGGACGCCGTCGGCGTAGATCTGCAGCAGGCCCACCGAGGAGACCACGGGCGGCACCGCGAAGGGGAGCAGGATCAACAGGTTCATCCAGGGATCCAGCCTGGGGAAGTAGTAGGCCACCACCAGCACGGTGGGCACCAGCACCAGGGTCCCCAGCAGCAGGGTGGCGAAGCAGACCAGGAGGCTGCGGCCAAAGGCCGCGAGAAAGCGCGGGTCGCCCCAGAGCTGGCGATACCAGTCGAGGGTAAAGCCGTCCGGCAGCAGGGTGGCCCCCCAGCGGGTGGAGATGGAGTAGAGAAAGGTGGCCAGCAGCGGCAACAGCAGGGTGGCCACCAGGGCCCCCAGCACCCAGCGCGGCCAGCCAGGTTTCAGGTCATGCATGGGTTTGCCCCCTGTTCACGTAGCTCTTTTTCAGCAGCCACTGGTTGGTGGCCGTCACTACTCCCAGCAGCACCATCAGGATCACCGCCAGCGCCGCCGCCATGTTCGGCTCGAGGAAGATGTCGCCGGAGACCAGGCTGGCCACCCGGATGGTCACCAGGTTGAAGTTGCCGGTGGTGAGGGCATAGGCGGAGGCATAGGCCCCCACCGCGTTGGCGAACAGGATGATCAGGGTGCCGAGCAGGGCGGGGGTGAGCACCGGCAGCGCCACGTGCCAGACATATTGGCTCTTGCTCGCCCCCAGCAGGGCGGCGGCCTGGGGCCACTCATCCTGCAGCGCATCGAACGCCGGATAGAGCAGCAGCAGGGCGAGCGGGATCTGGAAGTAGGTGTAGATGAGGATGAGACCGGTGCCGGAGTAGAGGTTGAAGCCGTCGATGAGGCCCCAGGATTTCAGCAGCAGGGTCACGGCGCCATTGATGCCGAGAATGATGATGAAGGCGAAGGCCAGCGGCACGCCGCTGAAATTGCCGGTCATGGTGACAAAGGCCAGCAGCAGCCGTTTCACCCGCTCGCCACTGTGGCGCAGCGCCGCCGCCCCGAGCGTGCCGATGGCGAGCCCCGCCAGGCTGGCGATACCGGCGATGCGCAAGGAGTTGCCGAACGATTGCAGGTAGAAGGGAGAGCTCAAAATCTCCCGGTAGTAGTCGAGGCCCCAACCGTCCGGAGTCTGAAAACTGCCCACCAGCACCCACACCATGGGAGCGAGCTGGAACAGGATCATCAGGAGAACGAACGGCAGCAGCACCAGGGCGGGCAGCCAGTGGCGACGCAGCCGGCGCCGGGTGACGGTTGGTTGATCCGCCAGGATCTCGGTGGGGGCGGGAATCATCAGTGTACCTCCGGCAGGTTGCCGGCCTTGAGCAGCGGGGGGGCAGCTGGCTTGTCGTGGGGAACCCCCAGCAGGTCGGCCATCAGGGCGCAGAGCTGGGTCTGCTGCATGGTGGGGCCGGCCGGCCACTGGGCCACAAACGCATCGCCAAACAGCCAGAGCGGCACGGTGCGCTCCTCCGGCAGAGTGCCTCCATGGCTGAGATCCTCGTTCATGCCGTGATCCGAGGTGATCACCACCTGATAACCCTGTGCCAGCCACTGGGGCAGCAGGTCGGCCAGCAGGCTGTCCATCCGGCGCGCCTGATTGCGGTACTGACGGGAGTCGAGGCCGAACTGATGACCCGCGTTGTCCACCCCCATCGGGTGGATCAGGAGAAAATCGGGGTCGTACTGGCTGCGCAGCCACTCGCCATCCATCAGCAGGTGGCTGTCGGGGTAACCGTCATCCCAGTAGAAACAGCCGTGCTGGATGGGCAGTCGCTCGTCATGGGTGAAGCGATCCCGCGCCGCTTGCCAGGGGCTCTGGTTGTAGAGCTCGCTCACCCAGTGATAGGCCGCCGCTGCGGTGCGTTTGCCGCCCGCCCGGGCCAGATGGAAGATGGACTCCTGCCGACTGAGACGGCTCACCCCGTTGTGGGTGATGCCGCTCTCCACCGGCGTCGCCCCGGTCAGGATGCACTCGTAGAGGGGCCGGGAGAGGGAGGGGAGGGCACAGCTCAGGGTGGCCTGCAACCCTTGTCCCGCCTCCACCATGCCCGCGAGGTAGCCCATGCAATGGGCTACCTCGGCAGAGAGGCCATCCACAAGTACCACTATCACCTTGTGTTGCACTGGCCGCTCCTTACTGCATGTTGAGCATGACGGTTTCCTGCCACTGGCGCGGCAGGGCCTTGGAGCTCTGCTCCCAGGCGGCGTGATCCTGCACCGGCTTGGCATTGGCGTACTGCTCGGCCGGCAGCAGCTTGGCCTTGACGTCATCCGGCAGGGTCACGTTGCTGCGGATGGGGCGGGCGTAGCCGCGCGCCAGGTTGATCTGGCCGGCGTCGGAGAGGATGTATTCCCGCGCCAGCTTGGCGGCGTTGGGGTTCTTGGCCCACTTGTTGATGATGGTGGTGTAGCCGGCGATGACGGAACCGTCGCTCGGGATCACCACATCAAATTTCTTGGGGTCGATCTGGTCGCGGTAGTTGAGGGCGTTGAAGTCCCACAGCACACCCACTTCCACTTCGCCCTTCTCGATGTTGGCGATGGTGGGGTCGTTCAGCGACAGACGGCCCTGCTGGGCCAGCTTGCCGAACAGCTCCAGCGCGGGCTTGAGGTTCTTCTCGCTGCCGCCGGTGGCATAGGCCGCCGCCAGCACGCCGTTGTTGGCCTGGGAGGCGACACCCACGTCACCCAGGGTCACCTTGTAGTTGCCGCCCAGCAGGGATTGCCAGCTGGTGGGAGCGGCCTTGACCAGATCCTTGTTGATCAGGAAGGCGATGGTGCCGGTATAGGCCAGCATCCAGTGACCGTCCGCGTCCTTGGCCCAGTTCGGAATGTCGGCCCAGGTGGAGGGCTTGTAGGGCTGGGTGACGCCCTGCTGGACCGCGACCGGGCCGAAGGCGCCGCCCACGTCACCGATGTCGGCGGTGGCGTTGCCCTTCTCGGCGGCGAACTTGGCGATCTCCTGGGCCGAGCTCATGTCGGTATCCTGGTGCTTGATGCCGTAGATGCTGCCGAGCTGCTGCCAGGTATCCTTCCAGTTGGCCCAGCTGTCCGGCATGCCGACGCTGCTGAGCTGGCCTTCGCCGCGAGCGGCCTTCTCCAGATCCGCGATATTTTCGGCTGCAAAAAGTGGTTGGCTGATGGCCACCAGGGCCAGTGCACTTGCGATCACGCTTCTCATCATCCCATCCCTCTGGACTAGGTCAGTTAAGGTTCGAGAGGGATGCTAGAGCGCGAATATGACGGTGACGGGGCGCTTTGATGGCAATTTGATGACAATCGCCCTGTCACGTCCCTGTCATCCGCCCGGAGTACAACTCGGGGCCAAGGGGCACTGGCCTACTCCAGCCCGCCACCACAGAACAGACGACAGGGACAAGCGCGTGACAGAGCCGGAATTGAACGAACCGGGCATGGCCGACGGCCGTGGCCCCTCCAAGTGCGAGCGGATCTGCCGGATCCTGCGCCGCTACATCGGCAGCGGCCAGTTGGCGGCCGGGCAGCAGCTGCCCGCCGAGCGGGCCCTGAGCGAGCGCTTCGCCACCACCCGCATCACCATCAAGGAGGCGCTCTCCAGCCTGGAGGCGGACGGCCTCATCTACCGGGCCGAGCGGCGCGGCTGGTTCGTGGCGCCTCCTCGCCTCACCTATGATCCCGCCATCCATACCCATTTCCACCAGTGGATCGGCGAGCAGCAGCGCGTCGCCGAGACCCGGGTGCTGGCCCACGGAGGTCAGCTTGCCAGCAGTGACCTGTGTCATCGCATGGGGCTGGCCCCCTTCACTCCGCTCTATGAGATCCGGCGCCTGCGCCTTATCGATGGCCGTCCCGTCCTGCACGTCAGCCACCACCTGTTGGCCAGCCGCTTCCCCGACATTGCGAATGCCCCTCTGGCCAGTTCCCTCACCGAGCTCTATCGGGATCGCTATGGCATAGGCCAGGGCAGCTCGAGTCTGGAGATCACCCCCTCGGCGGCCCGGGGAGAAATAGCCCGCGCCCTCAATCTGGCACAGGGAAGTGCCGTGCTGCGGCTGGTGCGGGTCAACTACGACGAGCGGGGAGGGCTGGTGGATTGCGACATCGAGCACTGGCGCCCGGATGCCATCCGCATCTGCCTGGATACCCGCGCTTTGTCGCCCGCCTTCGAGAGACCATCGCAGAACCTGGTCCCGGATCGGGGGTGAGTTGGTGAACACTGGCGGCCAAGGCGGCCATCCCGCATCTGCCTGGATACCCGCGCTTTGCCGACCGCCTTCGAGAAACCATTGAAGAACCTGGTTGTGGATGAACGGTGAGTGGGTGAACGGGGCGGGCAGCGGGGGATTCATCAGGTCATGGGGATCGCCTGAACTGACGGGCAACCCGGGGAGGGAAAGAGGCGCGGATCCCGCGGGATCCGCCGGGATCAGTTGTCGATATTGGGGATCAGATCGTCGAAGCTCTGGTAGCCGCAGTCCGCCAGCTGCAGGGACATGGTGTAGGTCTTGCTCCCTTCCCGCTGGCCGATGGCGGGGCGGTTGAGCTTGAGCTCCTGATGCCAGTACTCCTTCATGCGATCGATGAGGGCCATGGCCTCGGTCTCGTCCAGATGGAGCTGGCACAGCGCCATGTAGTTGTTGGGCCTGTGCATGTTCTCCACCAGATAGTCCCCCAGCACCGACATCGCCTGGCGCGCCTGCTGGCGGGCGAAGCGGCTGTGCTGCTCGAAGCTGATCCGCTCGCTGATGAGGAAGTGGTAGCTGTTGTCGATGCCAAGCTGCAGGATGCCGAGCTTCTCCAGCTTGCGCAGGTAGAGATAGCAGGAGGCATCGGTCAGGCCGTACTCCCGCTTGAGATCGATCAGGGTCTTGTCGCGCCAGAAGATGTTGGCGAGGAAGGCATAGAGCCCCGGCTCCTTGTGAAACGCCTCGTCCTGCTCCTGGGTGAAGACGGCGCGCCGGCTCTGGGCGTCCTGGGTGCGATCCAGCAGCTCCTCGAAGGAGAGTCCCACCAGGTGACAGATCTCCAGCAGGGTGTCGAACGGCAGGGAGGGCTTGTTCATCATCCGCTTCACGGTGGCGATGGACACTCCCATGGCCTCCGCCAGGGTCTGATAGCGGATCCCCTTGTCGGTCAGGGTCTTCTTCAGGGTGTCGAGAATGTGGTTGGCCAGGGTCTGGCTGTAGGTCATGCAACTATTCCTTTATCTGCATTTTTAGTCGTGTCAGAAAATGCGTTGTTTGTCGGTATCGGGCTCAATTTTTGATACCTAGAAAAACCAGAGGAGAATAACCCGGTGATGATGGCTGAAATGGCCTGACCAGTTATGGTGCAAGGTGGCAGAAAGTGACACCTGGTGGTGCATATCCTTCAACCTTTCAACATTTTGCTGGTGATGCATATTACAAAGCACATAATTCAACACGAATCGGATTCAATACCTTCCTGGTTGAGAAAACGATTGTTTGCTTCCAATTTAAGGGTTTTTTAACCGAAAGGTTTTATTCTTTCCTGGCATTGAGCGGAACTCGCAAGAGGTCCGCTTTTTTTCTTTTCCTAGAATCTGAGCCCGTCGTCAAGACAAGGGCTCAGTTTCGGTACTTCCTGCGCCACCGTCCCCACGCGACAGCCATTTATTCCCCCTTGCAGGGAAACAGCTTGGGGATCTCCCGTACCAGCCAGCTCTTGGCCTTGCCCATGGTGTCGCGCCGCCAGGCCAGCGCGACCTGGATCTGGTGGCGATACTCGGGGCTGATCACCTTGAGTCGTCCCGCCTCGATGTCTTCTTCAATCCAGCTCAGCGGCATGGTGCCGACCCCGATCCCCGCCAGCAGGGCATCGCGCTTCTCCCCCATGGTGCTGACGGTCAGGCGCGGCTGCTTGTCGAGCAGGCGATAGGTGAGCACCGGCTTGCGCAGCGCCGTGTCGGCCACCGCGATGGCCCGGTAGCGGCGCAGGGTCTCGTCCGCCAGGGGCTCGGGCTCCTGGTGCAGGGGGTGATCCGGGTGGGCGACATAGAGCATCACCTCCTCCTGCAGCACCTGATGCTTGACGCCTGTCATCATGATGTCGGGGTTGAGGGAGGAGATGAGCAGATCGGCCCGGCCATCTTCCAGACACTCCCAGCTGCCCGCCAGCACCTCGGCCCGCAGCCTGAGCCGGGTATCGGTCAGCTCGGCCAGCCGCTCCACCAGCGGGTAGAGCGCCTGCAGCGGGACCAGGGCATCGACGGCGATGGTGATGTCGGTCTCCCAGCCCCGGGAGAGGGCCCGGGTCTCGCCCACCAGATGTTCGGCCGCCTCCAGCAGTACCCGGCCCCGCTCCAGCAGCATGCGGCCCGCCGGGGTGAACTTGGTCCTGTGGCCGCTGCGGTCGAACAGCATGGCGTCCAGCTCGTCTTCCAGCTTCTGCACCGTGTAGCTCAGTGCCGAGGGCACCTTGCCCAGCTCGTCGGCCGCCGCCGCGAAGCTGCCCCGGCGATCGATGGCATCCAGCACCCGGATCGCCTCCAGGGTCAGCGCCCGCTCCTTGTTTGATTCCTTGGCCATATCAAACCTTCAATTTTTTTGAATATGTTTACCAGATTATCTCGCTAACAACTTAGGGGAAGTCACTTTAATATTCAATCAACGCTTAGGCAGGAAGGCCAAGCGACCAAATAAAAGGTAGTTCCGGGCTGAGACATCCCCCAAACACGATGTCTGATGTCAGCAAAAGAACAACATAGTATTTGAATGATCTCTTGCATGGATGCATTGATTCTGGCCCGCAGGGCCTTGGCAATGACATAAAAACCAAGAGAGTGAATGAACATGAAAAACGTAATCAAGATGCTGGCCGTTGCAGGCCTGATGACCGCAGGTGTAGCCCAGGCTTCCGTACCGGCCGACTTCAGCGCCGCCCCGGGCGTGCTGTTCGTCAACTGGAGCGCCACCGCTGCGATGGACGGCAAGGCCAACCCCATGCTGGAGGTGCGCGACGAGTCCGGTGATCTGCTGGCTTCCGTCCACGCCAACCTGATGGGCACCCAGCAGGTCGCCATCCCGAGCCGCACCCAGGGCAACCTGACCGTGAGCCTGGGCAACGAAAGCAGCAGCTACCGCATCCCGTTCGGTCTGGGTGACGGCCGCCAGCGTTAATGAACCACTTTGGTCAGTGAGGAGAACACCATGATGAAATTGAGAGCCGCAGAAGCACGGGGCAAGGCCAACTTCGGCTGGCTGGACGCCCGTCACAGCTTCTCCTTCGGTCACTACTATGACCCGGAGTGGATGGGGCACTCTGCCCTGCGGGTCATCAATCAGGATCTGGTGGCGCCGGGTGGCGGATTCGCGACCCATCCTCACGCCAACATGGAGATCCTCACCTGCGTGCTGAGCGGCACCATAGAGCACAGGGACAGCCTCGGCCATGCCGAGCAGATCCCGGCGGGGGATTTCCAGCTGATGAGCGCAGGGTCCGGCATCCGGCACAGCGAGTACAACCCCTCGCAGACCGAGCCGCTCTCCCTGTTGCAGATCTGGATCGAGCCGAACGAACACGGCACCACACCCGGATATCAGCAGAAGAAGATTGAGACCAGACCCGGCATGACGCTGGTGGCGTCACCGGATGGCGAGGATGGATCCTTCAGGATCCGCCAGCAGGCTCGCGTCTGGCGCTTGCAGCTCCCCGAGGGGGAATCCCTCGAATGGGCATTGCAAGGACGTCATGGTTACCTGCATATGATTTCAGGGGAGCTGACTGGCAACGGTCTGGCTGCCCGACCCGGCGACGGGCTGCTCAGCCGCGACGAGCCGACCTGGGTACTCACGGCCTCCAGGGGGAGTGAAGCCCTGCTGTTTGATCTGCCTTGATAGATAATTCTTGGCAAAATTAATGAGTTAACAATTAGCTCTTACACTGTAAATACCATGATGGTAAGCAAAGGAATCGAACGATGGACAAGATGAAAGATGTGGCACTGCTGGTAGGTCGCGTACTGCTGGCACTGATGTTTGTGGTGGCGGGCTGGGGCAAGATCGGCGGTTACGCCGGCACCCAGGGCTATATGGAAGCCATGGGCGTGCCCGGTTTCATCCTGCCGCTGGTGATCCTGCTGGAGCTGGGTGGTGGCCTCGCCATCATGCTGGGCCTGTTTACCCGCAGCCTCTCCGTGCTGATGGCCGGTTTCACCCTGATGGCGGCCTTCATCTTCCACTATCAGCCGGCCGAACAGATGCAGATGCTGATGTTCATGAAGAACGTCTCCGTGGCCGGTGGTTTCCTGGCCCTGGCGGCAGCCGGTGCCGGCGCCTTCAGCCTGGATGCCCGCCTCGGCAAGAACTGGTAATACCCGCAGTTTCAAGTTTTCCAACGCCTTTTGGCCGGTGCAACAGCACCGGCTTTTTTATGCCCGCCACCTGCGCCTCTTTGCCCTTCGTGATGACGACGTGATCGGCGGCAACAAGTGCCTTTTGCATCTTCCCCCCCGATCCCCGACAATCCCGATTCTTGTTGAAGTGGCGGGAATCCCTGGAATTTTCCCGCGCTCACCCCTTTGCATCGGCGGGAGTTGCTCATGTTCACCCTCTACCACTCCAATCAGCTGGATCTGCTCAAAGAGTTGCTGGTGAGCCGCATCCGGCAGGCGCCTCTCTCTCACCCTTTCGAGCGGGAACAGATCCTGGTGCAGAGCCCCGGCATGGCCCAGTGGCTCAAGCTGGAGCTGGCCAAGGCCTTCGGCATCGCCGCCAATATCGACTTTCCCCTGCCCGCCAGCTTTATCTGGGAAATGTTTACGCGGGTGCTGGCGGACGTGCCACGCCAGAGTCCCTACAACAAGGGTTCCATGAGCTGGCAGCTGATGACCATCTTGCCCGCCCTGCTCGACCGCCCCGCCTTTGCACCGCTGGCTGCCTATCTGGGGAGTGGGGAAGACGTGGATCCTGCCCAGGATCCCGCCAAGGCGCCGGAACAGGTACGGCTGTGGCAGCTCTGCCAGAAGGTAGCGGATCTGTTCGACCAGTATCTGGTCTATCGGCCGGACTGGATTGCCCGCTGGGAACAGGGGGAAGGACTTGTCGGAACAGGGAGCCAGGAGCTGGCCGGAGTAAGCGGCCAGGATTGGCAGCCCGAGCTGTGGCGCGAGCTGGTGGCCCGCACCCTGGCGCTCGCTCCCAGCGGCTACCATCGCGCCAACCTCTACGAGGAGTTTATCCACGAGCTGGAGCGCACAGCCGAGCTGCCGGGCACGCTGCCCCGTCGGGTCTTCGTGTTCGGCATCTCGGCGCTGCCGCCGCGCTACGTGGAGGCGCTGCTGGCCCTCGGCAGCCGGGATGAGGTGGAGGTGCATTTGTTCGTCACCAACCCCTGCCGCTACTACTGGGGGGATCTGCTCGATCGCAAGACCCTGGCGCGCCTCGAAAACAAGCTCAAGCCGGGTACCGATCTCGACACCCTGCAGGGCCCCGCCAACCCGCTGCTCGCCTCCATGGGCAAGCTGGGGCGCGACTACCTGCACCAGCTGATGGAGCTGGAGGTGCCGCAAATCGAGGCCTTCGTCGATATCGACGACACCAGCTTGCTGCGCGCCATCCAGAAGGATGTGCTGGAGCTGGCCGAACGGGGGGCCGGTCAGTTCGATCTCGACAGCAGCCATCACAAGAGCCCCATAGAACCGGCCGATGGATCCCTGCAGATCCACGCCTGTCACGGCCCGATGCGGGAGCTCGAGGTGCTGCACGACCGGCTGCTGGCGCTGTTCGAGCAAGACTCCACCCTCACCCCGAAAGACGTGGTGGTGATGATGCCGGATGTAAACAGCTACGGCCCCTATATCCAGGCGGTGTTCGGGGCGAGAGGCCAGATCCCCTTCGCGGTGTCGGATCGGGCGGCCAGTCAGGAGAGCCCGCTGCTGCAGAGCTTCCTCGCCCTGCTCAGACTCCCCAACGCCCGGCTGGGAGCCGGCGAGCTGCTCGCCATCCTCGAGGTGCCCGCCGTGCTGCGCCGCTTCGAGCTCGATGACGACGAGTTCAACCAGTTGCGGCGCTGGGTGCAGGAGACCGGTATCCGCTGGGGGCTGGATGACGGCTATCCCGAGCGCTTCGATCTGCCGCGCCTCTCTGGCAACAGCTGGCTGTTCGGCCTGCGCCGCATGCTGCTCGGTTTTGCCATGGGGGACGGCGAGCCGGTGGCAGGGATCCTGCCCTATGCCGATATCGAGGGGCAGCAGGGGCTGGCCCTCGGCAAGCTCGCCTGGTTCGTCGACTCCCTGGCGGAATTTCTGCCCCGCCTGCAACAGGCGCAGTCGCTGCCCGAGTGGATCGCCTGCCTCAACGAACTGCTGGAGCGCTTCTATCAGGCCGACGAGGATGAAGAGCGCCAGCTGCAGCTTATTCGCAGCCAGCTGGCGGACTGGCTCGTCCAGCTCGGCGAGGCCCGCTTCGAGCAACCCATCAGCGCGGATCTGCTACAGGACTATCTTGGCAGCGTGCTGGGGGAATCACGCTCCAGCCAGCGCTTCCTCGCCGGTCAGGTCAACTTCTGCACCCTGATGCCGATGCGCTCCATCCCCTTCCGGCAGGTCTGTCTGCTCGGCATGAACGACGGCGTCTACCCGCGCACCCTGCCCCCCATGGGGTTCGACCTGATGGCGGTGGCCGGCCGGCGCGGGGATCGTTCCCGTCGTGACGACGACCGCTACCTCTTCCTCGAGGCGCTGCTCAGCGCCCAGCAGGGGCTCTATATCAGCTATCAGGGTTTCAGTGCCCAGGACAACAGCGAGAAGGTGCCCTCCGTGCTGCTGGCCGAACTCATCGACTATGTGCGCCAGGGCTTCGTGCTGGCGGGGGATGAGGGCCTCGATGACGAGACGTCCGGCAAGCGGCTGCTCGAGCACCTGATCGTCGAACACCCGCTCACCCCCTACAGCCGCAGCTACTTCTATCCGGAGGCGGATTCCGGTCTCTTCACCTATGCCGCCGACTGGCTGCCGGCCCTGAGCCCGCAGCGCGGTGCCGCCAACTTCCAGAGCGGCGAGTTGCCGCTGCCACCCGAATGGGGCAAGGATCAGGGGCTGGAGCTGGCGGAGCTGCTGCGCTTCTATCGCCAGCCCGCCAAGTATTTCCTCAACCGCCGCCTCAAGGTGTGGTTCGAGCTGGACGAGGCCGAGATAGAGGACAGCGAACCGTTCGAGTTGGACGGCCTGCAGCACTACCAGCTCAAGGCGCTGCTGCTCGATGCCCATCTGGCAGAGGGGGAGAGCCCGGAGCGAAGCGATAGCGTGAGCACGCGTCGCCAGCGCCTGCAGCTCTCCGGCCTGCTGCCCCAGGGCTGGTTCGGCAGCCTGCTGCTGGATGATCTGGATGCCGAGATGGGCAAGCTGGCGGCGCGCCTGCGTCCCTGGGTGGCGGTCAATGAGGCGGACAAACAGGCGGTGGAGATCGATATCTCCCTGACCCAGGGCCAGTTGCAGGGGTGGATCGACACCCAGAAGGGGCGTTTGCTGGTAATCAAACCGGGCAGCTTCAACGGCAAGGATCTGCTGCTGGGCTGGATCCAGCACCTTTGCCTCTCCCTGAGCGGCGCCCCCGGCGACACCCTGCTGTTCGACGCCAAGCAGAGCCTGCGCCTGGCCAGGCTCCCGGCAGACGAAGCCCGCCCCAGACTGGCGGCCCTGGTCGCCCTCTGGACCCAGGGGATGAAGCGGCCGCTGCCGTTTTTCCCGAGCACCGCCTGGGAGTGGATCAAGGAGATCGAGAAGGATCCGGAGAAACCGGAGGCGGCCGACAAGGCGGCCCTCGCCCGCTTCAACGGCGGCTACATGGTGACGGGGGAGGGGCAGGACGTCTATGTCGCCCGCTGCTTCCCGGAACTCGATGACGAGGTGCTGGCCCAGCTGCAGGCGCTGGCCCGGGAACACCTGACCCCGCTGCTGACCACCATGGAGATGATGTAATCATGGTTAACCCGCTCAATACCCTGCGTTTTCCCCTCCATGGCGAGCGGCTGATCGAGGCCTCTGCCGGCACCGGCAAGACCTACACCATCGCCGGCCTCTATCTGCGCCTCTTGCTGGGTCACGGTCCGCTCATCGAAGAAGGCGAAGACGCCGGCCAGCCCAGCGCTCACGAGCGGCCCCTGTCGGTGACCGAGATCCTGGTGGTGACCTTTACCGAGGCGGCCACTGCCGAGCTGCGCGGGCGGATCCGTGGCCGCATCCACGAGGCGCGCCTCGCCTTTATGCGTGGTGAGAGCAAGGACGCCTTGCTGGCCCAACTGCTGGCGGAGGTGGAGGATCACGCACTGGCGGCCCGCCGCCTGCTGGCCGCCGAGCGGCAGATGGACGAGGCGGCCGTCTTCACCATCCACGGCTTCTGCCAGCGGATGCTGAAACAGAACGCCTTCGAGTCAGGTGCCCTCTTCGAAACCGAATTTCTCACCGACGACAGCCAGCTCAGGCTGCAGGCGGTGAGCGACTACTGGCGATCCGAGTTCTATCCGGTGGATAAAACCCTGGCGAGCGCCGTGCGCGCGCTCTGGCCAAGCCCCGCCGCCCTGCTGCGGGAGATGAACGGCTGGCTCGACAACAGCGAGCTGGAGATGCGCCCGCCGGTGGGGGACGAGAGCCTGGCGGCCCGCCATCAGGCGGCCATGGCCCGTATCGAGGCGGTGAAAGCGGCCTGGCTGGCGCAGGTGGACGAGATCCGCCGCCAGACCGATGGCCATATCAGCCGCTACACCGGCAAGAACTACGAGGGGTGGCTCGCCAAGATAGCCGACTGGGCGCAAGATGAGGCCAGCGGCTATGCGATTCCCAAGGAGCTGGAGCGCTTCGGCCAGACGGTGCTGGAGGCGAACCTCAAGAAGGGGGGCGAGCTGCCCACCCTGCCGCTGTTCAGCGAGATCGACGCGCTGCTGGCGAGCCGTCCCGGCATCCGCGATCTTATCCTGCAGCGGGCCGCCGTGGTGGTGCGCAGCCGGATGCAGGCCAGCAAGCGGCAGGCCCATCAGCTCTCGTTCGACGATCTGCTCAAAGACCTTGACGGGGCGCTGGGCTCCAGCCTGGGCGAGCGGCTCTGCGAGCGCATTCGTGCCACCTACCGGGTCGCCATGATCGATGAATTCCAGGATACCGACCCCCAGCAGTACCGCATCTTCCATCGGCTGTACAGCGGCCTCCAGGACACGGCGCTATTGATGATCGGTGACCCCAAGCAGGCCATCTATGGCTTTCGCGGCGCCGACATCTTCACCTACATTCAGGCGCGGCGAAATGTGAGCGCCCACTACACCCTGGGGCGCAACTGGCGCTCCAGCGGCGCTTTGGTGGCCGCGGTCAACGGCCTGTTCGAGCGGGCCAAAGATCCCTTTATCTACGAGGCGGACATCCCCTTCCTGCCGGTGGAGGCGCAGGGCAAGAGCAAGGCGCTACTGCTGGAGGGTGAAACCGCCCCCGTGCTGCACTGCTGGCAGCTAAGCGGCCAGCCCATCTTCAACCGGGGGGACTACCAGAGCAAGATGGCCCGCGCCACGGCGGCGGAGATCCACCGCCTGCTGACCCTGGCCCGGGAGGGCAAGGCGCTGATCGGCGAGACACCGGTCAAGGCCGGGGATATCGCCGTGCTGGTGCGCACCGGCGCCGAGGGCAAGCTGGTGCAGCAGGAGCTGGCACGGCTCGCCATCGCCTCGGTTTATCTGTCGAATCGCGAGAGCGTGCTGGAGCAGGTGGAGGCGCGGGAGATCCTGCTCATTCTGCACGCCTGCCAGAACCCGAGCGAGGAGAGAAGTTTGCGGGCTGCCCTCGCCACCGGCCTGTTCGATCTCGACGCCAAGGCCCTCGACGAGCTTGCCAGTGACGAGCGGGCCTGGGAGAGCGCGGTGCAGGAGTTTATGGAGTACCGAAAGGTCTGGCACAAGCGCGGCGTGCTGGCCATGCTGCGGGCCCTGCTGCACCGGCGCAATCTCGCCGCATCGCTTTTGGCGAGCCCCTACGGCGAGCGGCGGCTGACCAACTTCCTCCATCTGGGGGAGCTCTTGCAGCAGGTGAGCAGCGAGCTGGACGGCGAATACGCCCTGCTGCGCTGGCTGGGGGAGGCGGTGAACCGCCAGAGCGGCCAGGATGCGGAGCAGATACTTCGCCTGGAGTCCGAGCGAAAACTGGTGCAGATCGTCACCATCCACAAATCCAAGGGGCTGGAGTACCCGCTGGTGTTCCTCCCCTTTATCTGCAGCCACCGCAGCGCCGATACCCCCCTCTATCACGAGGCCGATGAGGCGGGCAATCGCACCATCCTCGATCTCACCGGCGCCGAGGATTCTCTCGCAGAGGCCGACAAGGAGCGCCTCGCCGAGGATCTGCGCCTGCTCTACGTGGCGCTGACCCGGGGCGTCTACGCCACCTGGCTGGGGCTGGCGCCGGTGCGCTCCGGCAACGGCAAGTCGGAGAAGACTGACCTGCACCAGACCGCCATCGGCTACCTGCTGCAAAAGGGCGAAGAGGGGAACGCCGCGACCCTGGCCACCGCCCTCAGTGAACTTGCCCAGGCGCTGCCAGGGGTAGCCGTCGGTGAGCCCTCGCTCACCCGCCCGGCTCCGCTGCCACCAGAAGAGGAGCAACTGGGCGAGCCCCAGGTGCGCCGCTTTGGCGGCACCCTTGAGCGGGACTGGTGGATCAGCTCCTACTCCGGGCTGGCGGCCCAGGGCCACGGTCACAGCAAGGGGGTGCTGGCCAATCCCGGCTTCGATGACGAGGTGGTCACCGAGGCGGCCGCGCTGGCTGCCGAAGAGCCAGTGCAGGCGCCCCAGCCCTCCATCTTCACCTTCCCGAAGGGGGCGCGCCCCGGCACCCTGCTGCACAGCCTGTTCGAGACCATCGACTTTGAGAGTGCCGCAGGCGACTCGCTGGCACAGCATATCGCCACCCTGCTGGCGCAAGATGGCTTCGACGAGAGCTGGGCCCAAGTGCTGCAACAGCAGGTGGAGGCGGTACTGGATACGCCGCTTGAAACGGGCTTTGGCGAGTCGGTGCGGCTGCGGGATCTGGCCCCCGAGCGCAAGCAGGTGGAGCTGGAGTTCTTCCTGCCCATGGGGCGGGTGACGGCGCCGGCGCTGACCGCGCTCTGCCAGCAGCACGACCCGCTGTCGCGGGGCAACAAGCCCCTCAGCTTTGCCACCGTGCAGGGGATGCTCAAGGGCTTTATCGACCTGGTGTTCGAGTGGCAGGGGCGCTGGTATCTGCTCGACTACAAATCCAACCACCTCGGCATGAGCCCGGTCGACTACAGCCGGCCGGCGCTGGAGCAGGCCATGGTGGAGCATCGCTACGATCTGCAATACCAGCTTTACTCCCTGGCGCTGCACCGGCTGCTTTCCCTGCGTCTGCCGGGTTACGACTTCGATCAGCACTTTGGCGGCGTCTTCTATCTGTTCCTGCGCGGCATGCCACAGGGGGGGATCTTCCATACCCGCCCCAGCCGCGAGCTGGTGCAGGGGCTGGATCGGCTGTTTAGCGAGGGGGCTACGCCCGCCCTCGCACAAGTTTCGGATAACGGGGTAGAAGCATGAAGCGCGCAATGATGATCGAACGGCTCAAGGCCCTGGCGCTGGCGGGGCGCATCCGCCAGCTGGATCTGCAATTTGCCAAGCTGGTGGCCGATCTGGGCGGCGGCCCCGAGCTGGTGCTGGGGGCGGCGCTCGCCTGCTTCGAACTGGGGCGCGGCCATGTCTGTCTGCCGCTTGAAATGTTGACGGCCGGATCCCTGCGCCCGTTCGGGCTGGATCCGGATCAGGGCCGGGATCTGCTGGCCGATCTGGCGGATCCGGCGAGCTGGCCCGCCCTGTTTGCGGCAAGTCCCCTCGTTGGTTGTGAACAAAGAGCTGGCTCCGAACAGGATGAGGGGCAAACCCCGCGCTGGCCGCTGCGGCTCTGGCACGGCCGTCTCTACCTCACCCGTTACCACGATCACGAGCAAGGGGTGGCCCGCCATCTGCGTGCGTTAAGCGAGAGGGCCGAATGGCCCGAGATTGCCCCGGCCCTGTCGCGCCTCTTTGCCCGCGACTATGGCCTGGTGTTCGGGGCCCTGCTCAAGGCCCGCCTCGCCCCCGACTTCTCGGCCCGCCACTTTATCGAGAAGTACCTGGATCTGGTGTTCCCAAGCGAGGTGGAGTGGCCCGCCATCGAAGGGCTGCTGGCCAGCGCCCAGGCTGCAAACGACCTGAGCAAACTGGATGCGCTGGTGCCCGAGTCGCTCTGCTGCAACGGCCAGAAGCTGGCGGCGGCCACCGCCGCGGCGCGCCCCTTTGCGGTCATTTCCGGCGGCCCCGGCACCGGCAAGACCACCACGGTCGCCAAGCTGCTGGCCATTCTGGTGGAGACCGGTCTGCAAGCGGGCAAGGCCCCGGCGATCCGGCTGGTGGCCCCCACCGGCAAGGCGGCGGCGCGTCTGACCGAGAGTATCGGCGCTGCCCTGCAGGCGCTGGACTTGCCCCCCGAGTGGGTGGAAGCCATCCCCACCGAGGCGGGCACCTTGCACCGGCTGCTCGGGGTGATCCCGGGGCGCAGCCAGTTCCGCCATCACAAAGGCAACCCGCTGCACCTCGACCTGCTGGTGGTGGATGAGGCCTCCATGGTCGATCTGCCGATGATGGCGCGCCTGCTCGATGCGCTGCCGAGCCACGCTCGCCTGATCCTGCTCGGCGACAAGGATCAGCTCGCCTCGGTGGAGGCGGGGGCCGTGCTCGGCGATATCTGCAGCTTTATCGAACAGGGCATCAGCCCCGCCCAGGCGGATTGGCTCTCCCGCCAGACCGGCTACCGCTTGCGGGGCACGCCTGCTGGGGCCCCGGTGCGTGACAGCCTCTGTTTGCTCTCCAAAAGCTGGCGCTTCGATCAGTATTCGGGCATAGGCCAGCTGGCGCGCGCCTGCAACGGCGGCGATGCGGCGGCGGTGGAGGCTGTCTGGGGCATGGGTTTTACGGATATCAGCCTGCACCCCTGGGCGGGGGAGGCCTACGACGCCCTGATTGCCCAGGGGGTAGCCGGTTACGGCAGCTATCTGAAGGCGGCCCGCGCGGGGGAGGAGCCCGCCGCCGTATTCAAGGCATTCAACGGCTTCCAGATCCTCTGCGCCCTGCGCGACGGCCCGTTCGGGGTCGAGGGGCTCAACGAGCGGCTCGAACTGGCCCTGTCACGGGCGGGGCTGATTGCCCGCGATGGTGACTGGTATGCGGGTCGCCCGGTGATGGTGGTGCGCAACGATCACGGGGTCGGCCTCTACAACGGCGATATGGGGCTCTGCCTGCCCGATGAAAGCGGGCGGCTCAAGGTCTGGTTCGAGCAGCCGGACGGCACCCTGCGGGCCCTGTTGCCCAGCCGGCTGCCGCCCCACGAGACCGTCTATGCCATGACCATCCACAAATCCCAGGGCTCGGAGTTTGCCCATACCGTGCTGGTACTGCCCGACAGCCCCAGCCCGTTGCTGACCCGCGAGCTGGTCTATACCGGCATCACCCGCGCCAAGGCCCGCCTCGATCTCTACGGCGATCGCGCCCTGCTGGCACAGGCGGTCAGGAAAAAGACCGAGCGTTATTCAGGATTGGCACAGAGGTTGGGGGGGATTTAAATTTACGGCAAATTAATATACATCAATATTACTCTGCCTTTAGTAATAATTAATCATGTCAGGAAGTGTTATCTGGCTCCTTTATAGGAAAGGAGCCAGATTTCAATGTTATGTATAAGAGATATTGTTTCTAAAACTGGAGAACCATTCTTCGTGTTGGTCTTCGAATGTTCCCATATCTTGTGCAAAAGCCCGAATCTGGCTGTCTATAATATCTTTTTTGGATAATCTTCCATCTGCTGCCGGACCTAGTGTTATGTGTCTAGATGTAACCCTGATTACAATGGCCTTCCATAACTCGATGCAGCCTTGTCGATTTAACTCTTTATTAAAACCAATGGTATAAAAATTAGGTATTCGTTGCCCACATATATCTTCCATAATCGATGATACTGCCTTGACGACGAGGAAGGGGGCTCCAGGTTTTATCAGAAATGCGAGTTTTTCTTTGTTTCTATCTGTTAATGTCCCATCTCGCATCTCTTCTCTTAATTCCTCCCTATGCTTAATTATAGCTTCATAAAGGGTATAGACAAAAAAGATATGTTTGGCTGTAATTGAGTCATTAAATGCATCGGCATATAACTGTGCCGAATCCCAGATATTACTCTTCTCATGGTAGCTATCTCTCGGATGTCCATGGAAGGCTAGTAGTACTTGGGCAACGGAGTCTGCGGGCATTAATTTTCTTTTTTCATCAGGCGTTAGCTCTTTTCTTAGCCCTCCCATGTATACAGCATCCGGGATTCTATTGAACTCAATTCGCAGTCTTTTTTGTATTTGGTCGCCAGACCTAAAATCTGATGAAATCACTTTATTTTGAGAATTATTGGCTTTTGTTATTGCGCCAATTCGCTTGTTGGTACTTGTTTTCACAAAGCGAACACCTACTTTTAGTGTCTCGCTAATTATACCATCTGCATTGGATATACAGCCGGTTGTCTGGGCGCCATTTACAATTGAAATACCCTTTATACCACGCAATATACCAAGGACATTATTGCCATCAAACTTATCTATATATAAATCATGTACAAGTGCGGTGATTCCATTATTTAGAACAAAGAAATCGTCAGCATCACTCTTGACACTTTCAACTATTTGGCCATTTATATACTTATCTTTTTTGTTTGCTCCTAAATATGAGCGCACATTAGCACTAAATAGTTTATCCTCTGTGTATTTATCATAGAGTCCTTTTAATTTCGAGCCTTGTATACTTGTGGAGAATGATGTCCAGTCTCCACTTTTTGTTTCAATAAACCCAGGCAGACCTTCATCAAATATTATGTCATCAGTAATGATGATTGGTTGCTGCTTCGTACTGTATAATTCATCCAGACTTTCTAAGCCAAGTTGTTTAGTAACAATGTGAAATCTCTTACCAGGGTATTTGTCATTTAAACTAGAATTTATAGAATCTGAAATTCCTTTAAGTGGACGTTCACAATCAATAGTTTCTGGGCAGTTATGTAAGAACCAAATATAGATGTTTTCTATCAACCCTTCCTCAAGAGCATCTCTCGCATCCTGTACTTGGTATCTTATTCTTGCTGGTATATCAGTTATGTTTTTATTTAATAATACAACGGTCGCGTAGGCTACATCACTAGCTTTATTAGGCTTGGCTCCTTCTTGCCTGAAGGCTTCAGAAAAATAAGATTGAATTATAAGTATTGATTTTCGCTCCCTGTCTACATATAAAATATCAATTTTTTCATCGTCAGGTCCTTCTGTTATTGCATCTTGTATATTTGTATGGATATCGTCTGTTCCAGTAAATAGCTCAATAGCATAAATAGCTCCTTTTAACTTGCCATATACCTCAAGGTCAGACCGCTCTGATAATGAAGTCATAAACTGACTGTTACTAAAGTCCATGTATGTCACATTGAAGCCCTCTGGGTTGATAAGAAAAACAACTTATCACCTTTTGCTAGGGTGACATATGAGGCTTGTCATGGTTTTGATATAGCGGTCAGAAAATTTGATACATGTTGCTTGGAAAGCTCATCTCGCCTGCTGGAATTCGCAGGTTCAACACCATTTTACCAACCGATTTAATTGGTGATTATTATGCCTGTGAAGCTCAATGTTTACTGCGAAATCTCTTTTCCCCTCATCCTGACCCTTTCTCCCGCAAGTTATCCGGCTGGCAGCCGGGGCCCTGGGCGACCTCCTCCTTGAGCCAGTCGGTAAAGCAGCAGATCCGGGTCAGTCGGGGGGAGTCGGGATCCCAGATCAGGTGGTAGTCGTTCTCGGGGTGATAGCTCCTGGTGAAGAGGCGGGTCAGCAGGCCGCTGGCGATCAGATCCCCCGCCAGCACGTTGCGGCTCAGGGCCACCCCCTTACCGGAGAGCACCATGTCGATCGCCAGGCTGTTGTTGTTGACCTCGAAGCGCTTGATCCGGCTCAGGTCGAGCCGATAGCCCGACTCCTGCAGCCACTTCTCCCACGAGACTCCGGCGTAGTCGGGCCCGGAGACGATGACGGTATCGTAGAGATCCTCGATACGCTGCAGCCGCTCGGCCAGGGCCGGCGAGCAGACCGGAAAGACGCACTCCCGGATCAGCAGGCAGGAGCTCATCTCGGGGTCGACCCGGTTGCAGTAGCGGATCGCCAGATCCATGCCGCCCCGGCCTATGGGCTGCACCTGGGGGTTGGCGTTGAGGCGCACCTCGACCTCGGGGTGGCGCTCGACGAAGCGCCAGAGCCTCGGCATCAGCCAGCGGCTGGCGAAGGAGGGGTTGACGGTGACGTTCAGCACCCCTGCCAGGGGCTCGCACTCGAGGGCGGCCATGCCCTGTTCGAACGCCGCCATGCCCTGGCTGACCCAGGGGAGCAGGCGTGTGCCCCGCTCGGTCAGGCGCATGTTGCGCCCCTCGCGGACAAACAGCTTGACCCCCAGACTCTGCTCCAGCCCCCGGATCTGCTGGCTGACCGCCGCCTGGGTGATGAAGAGCTCCTCGGCGGCGCGGGAGTAGCTGCCGTGGCGGGCCGCCGCCTCGAAGGTGTGCAGGGCGCCGATCTGGGCGATGTATAACTTGCGCTTATGTGTCTGGTTAGCTTTCATCGTTGGCCTTCCTGGCCCGGATTAATAACACTCGACGCCATGTCAAACGGCGAAATCCAGGCGAGGTTATCATGGAAACGGCAGGAAGCAATCTGATCGAATCGATCATGAATATATTCACCCGCAAGGCCAGGCTGGCCCGGGAGTGCAATCTGGAGGATATCTCCGGCTGGTTGAAAAACGACATGGGCGTCAGCCATGAAGACGACCGGCGGCAAGACCATGCCAGCAATAAAATAAGGTATTGAGGCGCTCTTTATAGTTTTGTGGGTGCGCCATTATTAACGCCCCCTGTTTTACCACTCTGCTTATTACCCGAAAAATAGCGGCATCGCCTATTATCGCGGTGGGCCTTATTCACCTCCGCATTCAGGCGGAAATAGGCTCATCGGCGTATTGCCGTGTTTTCCTGACAGGCCAGACGAGCCGGACAGGGCGATGGCATCCCACCCAGTGCCTCTGGCCCCGGCAAGGTGTGCCCGCCAGCGTCATTTCCCCTGGCCTGAAGGGCCCAAAAAAACGGGGCCGAAGGTTTCCCTTCGGCCCCGCCTTCAACGCCTCTCGTCAGAGGCTGGATTTGACGCTGACAAACTCGGGGTAGGCATCGATGCCGCACTCGTGCATGTCCACGCCCATCAGCTCTTCCTCTTCGCTGACGCGCAGGCCCATGGTGGCCTTGAGCAGGCTCCAGACGACCAGGGCGGCGACAAAGACCCAGCCGAAGATGACGGCGGCACCCAGCAGCTGGGCACCGAAGGTGGTGCTTTCGTTGGAGAAGGGCACCACCATCAGGCCGAACAGGCCGCACACCCCGTGTACCGAGATGGCACCGACCGGATCATCGATCTTCATGCGATCGAAGGCGACGATGGCGTAGACCACCAGGGCACCGGCCAGGGCGCCGATCAGGCTGGCGAACAGCGGGCTGGGGGAGGCCGGGTCGGCGGTAATGGCGACCAGGCCGCCGAGGGCGCCGTTGAGGATCATGGTGAGATCCGCCTTGCCCCAGGTGAGCTTGCTGACCAGCAGGGCGCCGACCACACCGGCGGCCGCGGCGGCGTTGGTGTTGACGAAGACGGTGCCGATGGCGGTGGCGTCAGCGGCGCTGGAGAGCGCGAGCTGGGAGCCGCCGTTGAAGCCGAACCAGCCCATCCACAGGATCAGGGTGCCCAGGGTCGCCAGCGGCAGGTTGGAGCCGGGGATGGGGTAGATCTCGCCCTGCTTGCCATATTTGCCACGACGGGGGCCGAGCAGCAGCACGGCGGCGAGGGCAGCGGCGGCGCCTGCCATGTGCACGATGCCGGAGCCCGCGAAGTCGGAGAAGCCCGCCTCTTTCAGGAAGCCGCCGCCCCAGGTCCAGAAGCCTTCCATGGGGTAGATGAAGCCGGTCATCACCACACAAAACAGCAGGAAGGACCAGAGCTTCATGCGCTCGGCCACCGCACCGGAGATGATGGAGGTGGCGGTCGCCACGAAGACCACCTGGAAGAAGAAGTCGGAGTGCAGGGAGTGGCCCGCGTCGTCCGCCTGGCTGCCCATCAGGCTGCCGAAGCTCGGCAGCCAGCCGCCGGCGGTGTTGTCCACGTACATGATGTTGTAACCGACCAGCAGGAACATGATGCAGGCGATGGCATAGAGCAGGATGTTCTTGGTCAGGATCTCGGTGGTGTTCTTGGCGCGGACCAGGCCGGCCTCCAGCATGGCGAACCCGGCGGCCATCCACATGACCAGCACGCCGGAGATCAGCAGGTAGAAGGTGTCGAGTGCATAGCGCAGCTCGCTAACGGATTTGATCAACTCTTCCATGTCGTATTCCTCAGTTCCAGTCGTATCAAAGGGCGTCTGCGTCGGTCTCGCCGGTGCGGATGCGCACGGCGGCCTGCAGGTCGTAGACGAAGATCTTGCCGTCACCTATCTTGCCGGTGTAGGCGGCCTTGCTGATGGCTTCGATGATCGGCTCGACGTTGTCGGCCTGGGTGCCGATCTCCAGCTTCACCTTCGGCAGAAAATCCACCTGGTATTCGGCGCCCCGATAGAGTTCGGTGTGCCCCTTCTGGCGGCCAAACCCCTTGACCTCGGAGACCGTCAGCCCCTCGACGCCGAGATTGGCGATGGCTTCGCGCACGTCGTCGAGCTTGAACGGTTTGATGATGGCGGTGATTAATTTCATGCAATGTCCCCAATCCATGGTGGTTCACTCACGTATTGGTATTGGCAAATATTGGGCCAAGAATTTTTATCTTATTATTCAAGTGTTTGATTAATTCCCGCATGGCGGCTACCAGCGGCGTGCCCAATGTGGGCAGGGCTGCGCCAAAGGTGTGCACCCGATTGGTGCAAGCCGGGCCGCAAGGAAATGCGGCAGGAGCGTGACTCCCCTCCAAGACCTGAGGCAGGGTGACTGCTACTGTTATTCAGACAAATGGTGGCGGGCCGATAACCCTGTCATGAGCGGGGCACAGGGGCTCCACCGCCACCACGGATCCCGGCCGGCAGGTTGCCCTTTTCACCGTGATTCACTATTCGGAACCGGGCCGCCCACCCTGGTGGCCACGTAGCAGAACAAGGATGGTTCCCATGCTGCAACACAATGACACGCTCGTGATCCCGGATCTCAACGAGGCCGTGGTGCACGGCATTCTGCAGGTCGTCAGCGATGGTATCTGGGACTGGAATGCCAACACCGGCTACGTCTATCGCAATCCCGGCTGGTACCAGATGCTGGGGTATGAGCCGCATTCCCTCGACAACTCCGTCCTGACCTGGGAGAACGTGATCCACCCGGACGATCTGGCGCGGGTCATGGCGCGCTTCGACGCCTATCTGAACGGAAGCGAGCTTGATTACCGGGTGGAGTACCGTTGCCGCTGCCGCAACGGCGACTACATCTGGATTGAGGATTGTGGCCGCATCATAGCGCGCAATCCGGACGGTTCCGTGGCCAGGATGATAGGGGCGCACCGGGACATCCACGCCCAGCGGGAGCTCTACCTCAGGCTGGAGCTGCAAAACCGTTCCCTGGAGCAGCTGGTGGCGGAGCGCACCGCCGAGCTGGAGCGGCTCAATCTGGAGCTGCAACACCAGGTAGAAGAAAACCGCCGCCTGGCGGAGACGGACTCTCTGACCGGGGCAGCCAGCCGCTATCGGCTGGAGCACGGCGTCAGGCTGGAGTATGAGCGTGCCAGGCGCTTCAAGGAGCCCTTCGCCGTGATCGCCATGGACGTGGACGACTTCAAGCAGATCAACGATCGCTATGGTCACGGGGTCGGCGACCAGACCCTGATCGACATAGTGCGCCTGACCCGGGACTGCATCCGCGAGATCGATCTGCTGGCCCGCTGGGGCGGGGACGAGTTTATGCTGGTGCTGCCCAATACGCGCCTGGGGGAGGCCCACAAGGTCGCTGAAAAGTTGCGACAGCGACTGGGCTACGCCAGGGTCCAGGGGGTGGAGCCCATCACCCTGAGCTTCGGACTGGTGGAGTCAGACCCTGGCGAGCCCCTGAATCATCTGATGGCGAGGGTGGACCGGGCCCTCTATCGGGCCAAGCTGGCGGGCAAGGATCAGCTCTGCGGCTAGACCGGCGTCACTGGTCGGAGGCGATGGACGGGTTTACCCCCCGGATACGACTTGATGTTGGGATTTTCTTGACGCCATTTCATCCCGCTGGTTTCATGCGCGCTCTTTTCATTCCTGCGAGATGTATCTTCATGAAGAAGTGCCTTCTGATTGCCCTGACTACCCTGCCCCTGGTTGCCCACGCTGGCCTGATGGATGCCCTGACTGACACCGTGACCAGCAGCGTCACCAGCACCGCCAAGGAGATGGCGGGCAGCGCCATGGACACCGCCTCCAACGAGGCGATCAAAACGGCCCTGGACATCAAGGAAGGCGGCTCCAACAAGCAGGCCATCAAGGAGAAGCTGGGCGCACCGGCCAGCACCCTGACCGAAGCCGGTCTGGAAGTGTGGACCTATGATCTGAGCGCCCTGAACAAGGCCTCTCCGCTGCTGGCCGAGACCACAGCCTCCCTGCTGAAGGAGTCCGAAGTGGCCCAGAAGAACGTGGTGATCAAGTTCGAAGGGGAGACAGTGAAGACCCTGAGCCTGGCCGACAAGACCAAGGCCTGAATCTGAACGACGTGTATAAAGAAAGGGGCCCGCGGGCCCCTTTTTGCTGCTTTCGAATTACTGGTTCGCTTCGGCGAACTGCTTCATCACTTCCGCGTGCTTGGTCATGCCGTCGGCGCGCAGGGAGAGGTTCTTCACGAACTCGGCCTTCTTGGCCGGATCTTCAATCTTGTCGTAGCGCTGCTGCAGGTGGGCCTGGATCTGCTCCGGGGTCATGTTCTGCATGCGGGCCATCTTGTCGTGACGGCCGCCATGGTGCTTGCCGCCCATCATGCCGGCACCGTCCATGGAGCAGTTGGTCGCCATGGCCTGGGTCGGTTGCGCGGTGGAGACAGCTTCGCTGGCGGCGTAGGCGCCAAGCGGCAGGCCAAGGATCAGGGTGGCGGTCAGCAGGGTCTTGGTCAGCTTTTTCATGGGTAACTCCTGTCGGATTGATACGGGTACAGGCTGTTTCGCCTTGGTACTCAGTAAACACCGTGGAAGTGTCTGAACTTTGCCAGTACAGGACTATTTTGTAGCAGAGTGTGGCATCTTGCCGCTCTGGCACACTTTGACACAACCCGCCCGGTTGATTTTCGTATAATCGCCCCAGCTCGATAACGGGAGAGACAGTGATGAACCAAGGCAGCCCTCATATTCTGGTGGTCGACGACCACAGCGAGATCCGCGATCTGCTCAAGCGCTTTCTGGAACAGCACGGCATGCGCGTCAGTTGTGCCCGTGATGGCAAGGAGATGAAGCGGCTGCTGGACGAGCGGGAGTTCGATCTGCTGGTGCTGGATCTGATGATGCCGGGGGAGGATGGTCTTACCCTGTGTCGTGAGCTCAGGGTCAAGTCTCGCCTGCCCATCATCATGCTCACCGCCATGGGTGAGGAGACGGATCGCATTATCGGCCTGGAGATGGGGGCCGACGACTACCTCTCCAAGCCCTTCAATCCCCGGGAGCTGCTGGCCCGCATCAAGGCGGTAATGCGTCGCACCCAGGCGGAGAGCCTGCCCGTCCCCGAGACACTGACCCGGGATCTGCGCTTCGACCGCTGGCTGCTTGACATCAATCGCCGCGAGCTGGTGGACGAGGAAGGGGTGGGGATGAGCCTCTCCACCGCCGAGTTCGATCTGCTCAAGGTCTTTCTGGAGCGCCCGCAGCGGGTGCTGAGCCGGGATCAGCTGCTGGATCTGGCCCGGGGCCGGGAGGCCGTGGCCTTCGATCGTGCCATCGACACCCTGGTGAGCCGCCTGCGGCGCAAGCTGGAGCGGGATCCCAAGAATCCCGAGCTCATCAAGACCATCTGGGGCGGCGGTTACCTGTTTGCCGCCGACGTGACCCAGGAGTGAGCGCGCCATGATCAAGCGCGTCTTCGCCAGGCTGCTGCCCAAGGGGCTGACCGGCCAGATCGTGCTGGTGGCCCTGGCGGGGCTGGTGCTGATCCAGTTGCTCAGCATCCAGATCTACCGCTCGGACAGGGAGGAAGCGCTTGGCTACGTCAACAGCCGCAACGCCATGCAGCGCATCATCTCTGTGGTGCGCCTGCTCTCCCTCTCGCCCCCCTCCCTCTATCACGAGATCCTCAAGGCGAGCCGCAGCGAGACCCTGCTGCTGCGCCTCTCCGACGAGCCGCTGCTGCCAGACAACCGCAGCCCCCGCTACGAGAAGCTGGTGCGGGCCAAGCTCGGTTACCCTTCCTCCCTGGCGGTGGAGATCAGCGCCGAGTTGAAGCAGGACGTCCAGCGCAGCCGGGCCTGGCAGCATCACAACCGCATGATGAAGGAGCGCAACGGCATGCCGCCGCCCCAGGACATGCGACTCTACGGCTCCATCGAGCTGCCCAACGGTGGCTGGCTGCAGTTCAGCTCCCTGGTGGACAAGGAGACGGCGAGCTGGTCCTGGCAGACCACCCTCAACCTGTTGCTGGTGGCGAGTCTGGTCATCGGTCTGATGATCTGGCTGTTCCGCCGTGCGACCCTGCCTCTCAAGCAGCTGGCCGCCAATGCGGACAGGCTGGGGCGTGGTGAGGACATCGAGCCCCTGCGGGAAGAGGGGCCCATCGAGATCCGCGAATCCATCCAGGCCTTCAACCGCATGCATACCCGGCTCGATCGCTTCGTGCAGGACAGAACCCGGATGCTGGCCGCCATCTCCCATGACCTGCGCACCCCTATCACCAGCCTGCGGCTGCGCAGCGAGTTTCTGGCGGACGGGGAGGACAAGGAGCGATTCCAGCAGACCCTGCAGCAGATGGAGCAGATGCTGGCGGCGACCCTGAGCTTCGCGCGGGAGGAGGGGCAGCAGGAGGCGACCCGGGAGCTGGATCTGGTCAGCCTGCTGGAGAGCCTGTGCGACGACTACGCCGACATGGGGCAGCCCGTCACCTGCCTGGCCGAGGGCAAGCAGGTGTACGCCTGTCGGGCCAATACTCTGCGCCGGGTGCTGCAAAACCTCATCGGAAACGCCATCAAGTACGCGGGGGGGGCCGAGGTATCGCTGCTGCGTACCGAATCCGAATTGCTGATCCTGGTCTGTGATCAGGGGCCGGGGATCGCCGAGAACCAGCTGGAGGAGGTGTTCAAGCCCTTCGTGCGCCTCGACGAGGCCCGCAACACCGAGTCTGGCAGCGTGGGGCTGGGGCTCGCCATCGCCCGTACCCTGGTGCATCAGCACGGCGGGGAGCTCAGCCTGCACAATCGCCAGGAGGGGGGGCTGGAGGCGAGGATCAGCCTGCCGTTGTAAGGGCCATGGCCACGAGAGAGGGCACCATTATGGTGCCCTTTTTGTTGCCCGTGGCGAGATGGCAGCAGGGCAACCAGCCGGCCAGCCGGAAAAAAGCCAACAAAAAACCCGCCGAAGCGGGTTTTTTCAATTCTTGCAGAGGCCCTTGCCCGTAGAGGGGAAGGTGCTCCGGCTTGAATTACTGCGGAACGACGTTCGCAGCAGCCGGGCCTTTCTGGCCTTGCTCGATGGTGAACTCAACGCGCTGACCTTCTTCCAGGGTTTTGAAACCGTTGGACTGGATGGCGGAGAAGTGAACGAACACGTCTTTGCTGCCGTCAGCCGGGGAGATGAAACCGAAGCCTTTCTCGGCGTTGAAGAATTTTACGGTACCAGTCATTTTGGACATGATAATTTCCTTACAATAGTGATATTGAAACGCCACTCGGGGTGGCAATCCATGATTTTTCGTCAGCAATACGTATGGGGAGCACTAAAGAGGGAAATTATCTGGCAAGAATTATCCGGGACAACTCTATGCACAAATCACTGCTTTAAGATGACTGCCTAACATAATCAGGTCTGAACTACCGAACCATCGAAAACGATTAGAACACGCACACTCCGTCATGGCAATCTTTATCTTGGTATTCTGTTTTTTCTGTACTGGCCACTCCGGCTGGTTATGCTTGCTTTTGTAATGTAAATGGACGATTTGTCTGTCCTGTTAGTCTGGGTGGAGGTAAACACCGAAATGAATGTTTTATATGGTGTTTTCATCCTCACGCTTTCATGCTGACATTATCGTCTGCCACGGAATTTGTTGCTGACTGAGTCTGCCCAGTTGAAGGTGTCTGGCAACACCTGCTCCCTGGCTCGCTCCTTGGCCTTTTCCCGTGCCAGTGCTGAGGCATCCTTTGCTGCCTTGGCGCGATCCGCGGCAATCTTCAGGCGCCCGGCCTCCCGGATCTTGTTGCGCTCCCCGTTGGTCAGGGTGTGATCGGCATTGGCCTGAGCCTTTTGCACCAGGAGGGCGATCTCGGCCTTCTCGGTCTCGGTCAGATCTTTCATTTCCAGCTTCTTCATGGCGCTATCCTGCGGCAGGTGAATGGCCACCCTAACACACATCCATCAGGGGAACTCGTCTCATCGTCAGCCCGATGTGAAAAGTGCCTTCCTTGTCTCATGTGTGGCTGCTGATCCCTGAAGTGTGCCTATTGGAGGCCCTGCCTGGCCTTGCCGCTGTGAGGCTGGATCCCGACGGAAGGTTGGGGGTATGCTGAGGTCAGTGCGATCACTGATCGTCACTGCTAGCGTACTGGTTTTACGATTCGGCTGACATGCTGGAATTTCGTTCCAACTGTCCTGGTAACCTTTTTGGAGTCTGATGATGAGCAACAAAGAACAGCATCACGGCAAAGATGCCAAGAAAAAACCGCAGATGTCACTGAAAGAGAAGCGCGAGGCCAAACGGCAGAAAGCCGACCTGAAAAATGGCAGCGCGATGAAGTAACGCTCCCCTCACTGTTGTTCCTTTGGAGCCAGTATCAAGCCAGTCCGTCATGGGCTGGCTTTTATGTTTCCTGTCGATGAGCTCGCGCCATAGCGGGCAAAGATGCGTTCATAGCGTCCGTCTGCCTTCATCCGGGTGAGCTGCCTGTCGAACCACTGTTGCTGTGTGACGTCCCTGAAGGCGAAGTGGTAGTGGGTAGGAGGGAAGAGGTCGTGTTGCCTGACGCTCTCCGAGGGGTAGCGTTCGCCGCTCTCTGTCTCCCCGAGCAACCGGGCCAGGTAGTAGTAGAAGACCCGCTGCTCCAGGATCACGGCATCGGCGCGGCCCAGCAGCAACCTCTGCACCTGGCCTTCCTGCCTCGCTACCTCCTCATAACGGGGATTGCTGCCGACTATCCCGGCGAACTCCTCCCCCAGGATCTGTTTTGCCCGCTGGAAGGCGCTGACCCGCAAGGTCTGCAGATCCTGCAGGCTGTGCAGTGCCGTCTGATCGAGGGTAAAGACCCGGTTGTGGAAGGTGATCACCCTCTGGGAGAGGTGGGCGTTGTTCAGCATGCCGGGCTTGACGTTGATGATGGCGTCCAGCTTGCCTTCCTCCAGCATCCGGAAAGTTCGCTCCAGGGGGAGATAGACGACCTGCAGGTCATGGCCGCTGTCTGCGAAGGCCTCGCGCACGAGATCCAGCTCGATGCCTCTGTCCTCTTTGCTGATGACATAGGGTGGAATGGCGAAGCTCACCCCCACCCGCAGCGGCTGTGCCATCAGGGGGACGGTGAACATCAGCAGAGTGAGGTACAACAGGCGGCTAAGGTGACTCATTCTGGCTCTCGAAGGTGCGGCTCGCCTCGATGATAGCCGCAAGCGCATGCACACGTGAGGGTAAGATCCGGATAGTCGCAGCACCATGATGACCGTGGCTATGAGTGCGTCAGAAACAGGCAAAAAAAGGCCCTGAATGATCAGGGCCCGATATGCATCAGAACGGAATATCGTCGTCGAAATCCATCGGCGGTTCGTTGTAGACCGGCGGTGCGGATTGCGGCTGCTGGGCCGGACGGCCGTAGCCACCCTGGGGCTGCATGTTCTGCTGCGGAGCGGCAGGACGTTGCATGTTCTGCTGCGGTGCGGCCTGTTGCGGCTGGCCCCAGTTGCCCTGGGAGGACTGGCCGCCCATGCCCTGACCGGCGCCCTGCGGACGGCCACCCAGCATCTGCATCACACCGGTGAAGCTGTCTACCAGTACCTCGGTGGTGTAGCGCTCCTGGCCGCTCTGATCCTGCCACTTGCGGGTCTGCAGCTTGCCTTCCACATAGACCTGGGAACCCTTCTTCAGGTATTCGCCAGCGACTTCGGCCAGCTTGCCCATGAAGACGACGCGGTGCCACTCGGTCCGCTCTTTCTGCTCGCCGGTCTGCTTGTCGCGCCAGGTGTCGGAGGTGGCCAGGGTGATGTTAGTCACGGCACCGCCGCTCGGCATGTAGCGCACTTCCGGGTCTTGGCCCAGGTTACCGATCAGAATGACTTTGTTGATGCCTCGACTGGCCATAATCTCTCTTCCACCTTATGTATACCGGCCAGGCCAGATGCCTGGGCCCATTCAATAATGCGTTTGTTTGCAACGAGATGCGCGCCGCGAATGGGCGTCATCTGCATTCAGTGTCCTGGCTGTGCGGGGTTGCCGACAGGAGCGGCATTCAACCGGCTACAGCGTTTGCCCGTCATAGTACCAGTTGGCGGGCATGAGCGCACACCTTCCTGCCTCTGCGGGCGCCAACGCAGACTGAGTAACTTACCCGAGGTCCGGGGAATCCAGCAAGGGGATGACGCAGGAGTATGCTGCATCGAGGGGGAAGGCTTGCTATGGTGCCGTCAGGCACTAGCTACCCCCCAAATGGGGGGGGTGTGCTAGTCATTTGTATTGGCTGGAAAATTGTCGGGCTTCAAAAGGGCCACCGCGACGCCTAATACTTTTTTAATGCTGCAGTCAGAAGGGGGATTGGTACTCTTCTTGCCGAAAGCCCCGACCGAATGTGCAAGGAAGTTCTCTTGATGACGCCCGAATATCCCCTAGTGCTGATCACCGAAAATAACGCACAAGCCACCAGTTTCCAGCGTCACCTCAGCGAACAGCTCGACCTCCCCATCATGTTGGTGGGTGCGCTGGATGCTCTGCCCGATCCCGCCGTGACTGGCACCCAACCGCTGCTGTTGATCGATCTGGACTACCTCAAGTCGGCGCAGCAGGAGCTGTGGAGCAAGACCATCTGCCAGCGTTTTGGCGATGCCAGCGCCGTGCTGCTCAATGCCCCGACCAGTACGGACAAGGAGCTGCTGTTGATGTGGCCCCACACCAGCGGTCTCTTCTTCCGCCAGGACAGCCTGGACAGGCTGGTCTTCGGCATTCGCAAGGTGTTGCAGGGGGAGTACTGGATCCCGCGCCACCTCTTGTGCGACCTGGTGGATTACTACCGCAAGGGCAACGGGCAACCCCTGCGCCAGCAGACACTGTTGACGGCCCGCGAGCAGGAGATCGTCCGCCATCTGATGACGGGCGCTTCCAACACCGAGATCGCGGATAACCTCTTCGTGAGCGAGCACACCGTCAAATCCCACCTCTACAACGTGTTCAAGAAGCTGAACGTCAAGAACCGGTTGCAGGCGGTGAGCTGGGCCAAGGAGTATCTCTGAGAGGCGGGGCGGGACGAGAAAGACTGTCTATTCATCCAGTAGTCTCTATGCCATACTGACCCGCTCTGGTTCCCGTATCGAGCGCGCAACAAGATGGAAAAAATCGTGATCCGGGGTGCCCGCACCCACAACCTCAAGAACATCAACCTGATCCTGCCCCGTGACAAGCTGATCGTGGTCACCGGCCTCTCCGGTTCGGGCAAATCCTCCCTGGCGTTCGATACCCTCTATGCGGAGGGACAGCGCCGCTACGTGGAGTCGCTTTCTGCCTACGCTCGCCAGTTCCTCTCCCTGATGGAGAAGCCGGACGTGGACCACATCGAGGGGCTGTCTCCGGCCATCTCCATCGAGCAGAAGTCCACCTCCCACAACCCGCGCTCGACCGTCGGTACCATCACCGAAATTTACGACTACCTGCGTCTGTTGTTCGCCCGGGTTGGCGAGCCGCGCTGTCCGACCCACGCCATTCCGCTCGCCGCCCAGACCATCAGCCAGATGGTGGACCAGGTGCTGGCCCAGCCGGAAGGCGCCAAGCTGATGTTGCTTGCCCCCGTGGTGCGCAACCGCAAGGGGGAGCACACCAAGCTGCTGGAGAACCTGGCCGCCCAGGGCTACATCCGTGCCCGTATCGACGGGGAGGTGTGCGATCTCTCGGATCCCCCCGCGCTGGAGCTGCACAAGAAGCACACCATCGAAGTGGTGGTGGATCGCTTCAAGGTGCGCGAGGATCTGGCCCTGCGTCTGGCCGAGTCGTTCGAGACGGCCCTGACCCTCTCCGGCGGCATCGTGCTGGTGGTGCCCATGGACGGGGAGGAAGGTGTGGAACCCATGACCTTCTCCGCGAACTTCGCCTGCCCGGAGTGCGGCTACTCCATGTCTGAGCTGGAGCCGCGCATCTTCTCCTTCAACAACCCGGCCGGCGCCTGCCCCACCTGCGATGGCCTGGGGGTGCAGCAGTACTTCGACCCTGCCAAGCTGATCCACGATCCGGGCCAGAGCCTGGCCGGCGGCGCCATCCGAGGCTGGGACAAGCGCAGCTTCTATTACTTCCAGATGCTCAAATCCCTGGCCGAACACTACCAGTTCGATCTGGAGGCGCCCTGGGAGGATCTGCCGGCCAAGATCCAGGAGGTGATCCTGCGGGGTTCCGGCCGCACCGAGATCGAATTCCGCTACATGAACGACCGCGGCGACGTGGTGGTGCGCAAGCACCCGTTCGAGGGGATCCTCCACAACATGGAGCGCCGCTACCGGGAGACAGAATCCAACTCGGTGCGCGAAGAGCTGGCCAAGTACATCGCCAACAAGTCCTGTACCAGCTGCGGCGGCAGCCGGCTGCGGGAAGAGGCGCGCCACGTCTTCGTGGACAACCGCAACCTGCCGGCCATCGCCGAGCAGTCCATCGGCGATGCGCTGGCCTTCTTCGAAGGGATGAACCTGACCGGCCAGCGCGCCCAGATCGCCGAGAAGATCCTGAAAGAGATCGTCGAGCGCCTCGGCTTCCTGGTCAACGTCGGCCTCAACTATCTGAGCCTGTCCCGCAGCGCCGAGACCCTCTCCGGCGGCGAGGCGCAGCGGATCCGGCTGGCCAGCCAGATCGGTGCCGGTCTGGTGGGGGTCATGTATGTGCTGGATGAGCCTTCCATCGGCTTGCACCAGCGGGACAACGAGCGGTTGCTCAAGACCCTGACTCACCTGCGGGATCTCGGGAACACGGTGATCGTGGTGGAGCACGACGAGGACGCCATTCGTCTCGCCGACCATGTGCTCGATATCGGCCCGGGGGCCGGGGTGCATGGCGGTGCCATCGTCGCCCAGGGCACGCCGGAGGAGATCATCGCGAACCCCGAGTCACTGACCGGTGACTACCTCTCCGGCCGCAAGCAGATCGCCATCCCGGCCGAGCGCACCCCGCTCACCGGCAAGTGGCTGAAACTGAAAGGGGCGAGCGGCAACAACCTGCGCAACGTCAACCTGGACCTGCCCATCGGGGTGATGACCTGCGTCACCGGCGTCTCCGGCTCCGGCAAGTCGACGCTCATCAACGACACCCTGTTCCGCATCGCCCACCGGGAGCTGAACAAGGCGACCGAGTCCACCCCGGCGCCCTATCGCAGCGTCGAGGGGCTGGAGCACCTGGACAAGGTGGTGGACATCGACCAGAGCCCCATCGGCCGCACGCCGCGCTCCAACCCGGCCACCTACACCGGCCTGTTCACCCCGATCCGCGAGCTGCTCTCCGGCACCCAGGAGGCGCGCTCCCGCGGCTACCAGCCGGGCCGCTTCTCCTTCAACGTGAAGGGGGGCCGCTGCGAGGCCTGCCAGGGGGACGGCGTCATCAAGGTGGAGATGCACTTCCTGCCGGACGTCTACGTGCCGTGCGACGTCTGCAAAGGCAAGCGCTACAACCGCGAGACCCTGGAGGTGAAGTACAAGGGCAAGAACATCCACGAGATCCTCGAGATGACGGTGGAAGATGCCCGCGAATTCTTCGATCCCGTGCCGGCGGTGGCGCGCAAGCTGCAGACACTGATGGACGTGGGCCTCTCCTATATCCGCCTCGGTCAGTCAGCCACCACCCTGTCGGGGGGCGAGGCGCAGCGGGTCAAGCTGGCGCGGGAGCTCTCCAAGCGGGATACCGGCCAGACCCTCTACATCCTGGACGAGCCGACTACAGGACTGCACTTCCACGACATCCAGCAGCTGCTCAAGGTGCTGCACCAGTTGCGGGACAGGGGCAACACCATCGTCATCATCGAGCACAATCTGGACGTCATCAAAACCGCCGACTGGATCGTCGATCTGGGGCCGGAGGGGGGCGCCGGTGGCGGCCGCATCCTGGTGACCGGTACGCCGGAGGAGATGAGCCGCTGCAAGGAATCCCATACGGCCCGTTTCCTGGCTCCGCTGTTGGGCAAGTAAGGGAAGGTCATGCAAACGAGGGGCTCAGGCCCCTTTTTTCATGGGCAGAGCCTCATCGAAGGGGGCGGCTGTAGCGGGAGGGGAAACAAGCGGGGCGATGTGGTGCCTGTGGGCGAACCTGCGCCCTGGCCGGGGTGGCTCAGTGGGTCAGCATCAGGAAGGCGAGGGCAAACAGGAAGCCCAGCAGAATGAACAGGAAGGAGCCTATGCCCCAGATGGCGGCCAGGATGCCGATTATTTTGTCTTTGCGGGTCTGTGGTTTCATAAAAATAAAATTACAGCGTGGCTACATTGCGTTAATAAAATACCCCTGTGGCCATAATTAAACAACAATGAAAAGGAAATATGAAGGTCGTTAAGGTGTATTTATTTGCTATTTTAAATCGGTTTTAGATGTGAAAATTAACCGCATCATCATGTATTTAAATGATTTTTCTTTGCGTGGCGCTGAATTTGTAAACCCCATAAGCTGCCGTGTACATCCATCTATTTCTTGATAACTATTGAGCTAAATCAATAACCGATCATTCACATCCTTTTATAGTTTTCGGGCTTACAACTTAGAAAGAAAACAAAAAAGGAATTACGTGATGAAAAAGATCCTTCCTCTGTTAATCGCAGCCGCCTTTGCCTCCCCTGTCGCCATGGCGCACCAGGCCGGTGACATCCTGGTCCGCGGGGGCCTGGCCTTCGTTTCTCCCCAGACCAGCAGTGACGACGTCCTGGGGACGGGCGAGCTGGAGATCGACAGCAACATGCAGCTGGGCCTGACCCTCTCCTACATGCTGACGGACAACTGGGGTGTCGAGCTGCTGGCTGCAACCCCCTTCTCCCATTCGGTCTCCACGGCCGGTCTGGGTGAGGTCGCCAAGGTCAAACACCTGCCGCCGACCCTGATGGCGCAGTACTACTTCGGGGATGCCAACAGCAAGGTGCGTCCCTATGTCGGCGCCGGTATCAACTACACCACCTTCTTCGACGAGGAGGGGCGCGGTGCCCTGGCCGGCACCGAGGTGAGCGTCGACTCTTCCTGGGGGATGGCGGGTCAGGTGGGCCTGGACATGGCGATCAACGATCGCTGGTTCGTCAACGCCTCCGCCTGGATCATCGACATCGACACCGATGTGCACACCGCCGTGGGCACCATCGACACCTCCATCGATCCGGTCGCCTTCATGTTCGGTGTCGGCTACCGCTTCTGATGACAAGGTTGGCCGCCACAAGGCCATGACAACCAAGCATGTCTCTTTGGCCCGGCTCTGTTCGGGCCCTTTTCTGTCCAGCTCCGCGCAAGAACTGTGATCCGGTGCGCCATCGCGCCATGAACTGCTCTTCCATTGCCTCAGGCTGCCGATAACCTCCAGGTTCATATCTTTCCCAACGAGTGAGGATGTCTCCATGGGTTTATCTATCGTGCAGCGGATCATCGCCGGATTTGTCCTGATGCTGCTGTTGCTGGTTCTGCTCGGCTTCATCAGCATCCTGAAGATCCGGGGGATCAACGAGGGGTTGTCCCAGGTCTCGGATCGCGCCACCCCGCTGGTGATCGCGGTCGCCGGTCTCAAGGGCGCATTGCAGGACAGCAACCGCTGGGTGCTGACCTACAGAACCAGCGAGGATGCGACCCAGCTGCCGCAGCTGGCCAGTCAGTTCAAGGCGCAGCAGGAACGCTTCCTGGCCCAGAGCAAGGAGATGGCCCGCTTCGACGGCGTGGCCGAGGCGGGCGAGCGGTTCCGTCAGGTCGACGGGGCGACCCGGGAATTCTACGGTCTGGCGGATCAGGTGCTGACCCAGCATGGCCAGTGGGTGGCCGCCCTCGATCGGCGTCATGAACTGGAGCTGGCGTTCATCCGGCTGGAGGACACCTATCAATGGGCCGCCGAACTGCTGTTGCAGCAGACCGCCAGCAAGCGATCCATGCGCAACAAGGCCGAACTCATCACCTCGGGCATTGCCCGGGATCTGAAGAACATTCGTCGGGCCGACGCCAAGACCGATCTCAACGAGCTGGAGAAGGTGCTCGGCAAGGATATCGAGATGGCTCGCAAGCGGCTGGAGCGGGTGCAGGTACCCGATGATGTGAGGCAGCGCTTCATCGTCAATCTGGACCGGATGCAGGAGCTGGCGCTCGGCCCGCAGGGGCTGCTCGCCACCATGCGCCACGGCCAGCAACTCGCCGCCTCGCTGCAGGCCCTGAACCAGCAGCTCGATACCAGCCTGGTCAACAGCCTGGCGTTGCTGGACGAGATGGGCAAGTCGGCGGGCAGCATCGCCAGCCAGAGCCGGATCGGTGCCGATGGTGCCGTCAGCAGTGCCAGCGTCTGGATCCTGGTGGTCTCCGTCATCTCGGCCGCCGCAGCGCTCATCATCGGCTACACCACGGCCCGCAGCATCCAGCGTCCGTTGCAGCTCATCGACCGGGAGCTGGAACGCATGGCCACGGGTGACATGACGCGGCGCATCGACTACCAGAGCCGCTGCGAGTTCGGAAGCCTGGCTCGCTCCATCAATACCCTGGCGGACAAGACGGGGGAGCTGCTTGCCCAGATCAATGCCGGCTCCCGCCATCTGGTGGACGAGGCGAGCCGCGCCGCCGAGATAAGCGAGCGGGCCATGTCCCGGGTGCAGGATCAGAAGAGTCAGACTGATCAGGTCGCGGCTGCCATCACCGAGCTGGAAGTCAGTGCCACCGAGGTGGCGCGCTCCACCGATGGCACCAAGCGCGAGGTGGATCTGGCGGACGAAGAGGCCCGTGCCGGACGCAAACAGGTGGCCAGCACGCGCCGGATCACCGAGCAGCTGGCGGGCGCCATGGAAGAGGCGGTCGGCATCACCCACAAGCTGGGGGAATTCAGCGACAACATCGGCAGCATCCTGGACGTGATCCGCAGCATCGCCGAGCAGACCAACCTGCTGGCACTGAATGCGGCCATCGAGGCAGCCCGGGCCGGTGACGCGGGTCGTGGTTTTGCCGTGGTGGCGGACGAGGTGCGGGCGCTGGCCAACCGGACCCAGACCTCGACCGAAGAGATCCAGGCCATGATCGAGAACCTGCAGAATTCCAGCAGGCACGTGGTGGAAGTGATGGCGCGCAGCCAGGAGCAGACCCAGGGATGCGTCGAGCAGACCCGGGTCATGGACGAGGCGCTGCAGTCCATCGCCGAGCGGATGAGCGCCATCAAGGCGATGGCGGATCAGGTGGCCCACGCGGCCCAGGAGCAGATCTCCGTCAGCCAGGGGGTGGCCCGCCATGTGGCCGGCATCGCGGACGTGGCCTACGAGACCGAGCGCGAGGCGCGGGAATCGGCCAGCAGCAGTGAGGTGCTGGCGGATCTGGTCGCCAAGCAGCAGCAATTGATCGCTCATTTCAAGGTGTAGGAGGACTTATGGCTAACAAGTGGATCGGGGCCCTGAGTCTCCTGTTGTGCGGCCAGCTGGTGGCCAGCGAGCTGGTGATCGAGAGCTGGCGAATCGATGACAAGGCCCTGTGGGAGCAGAAGATCATTCCCGCCTTCGAGGCGGCCCACCCGGGCATACAGGTGAAGTTCAACGGGGTGCAGAACGTCGAGTACATGCCGACCCTCTGGGCCAGCCTGAAGGAGGGCAAGGCGGGGGATCTCATCACCTGCCGTCCGTTCGACGACTCCCTGGCCCTGTTCAAGGCAGGCCACCTGGTGGAGCTGAGCGAGATGGCGGGCATGGAGAACTTCCCGAGCTTCGCCCAGTCGCCCTGGCAGACCGACAGCGGGGCCCAGACCTTCTGTGTGCCCATGGCCTCGGTCATTCACGGCTTCTTCTACAACAAGAAGATTTTCAACGAGCTGGGGCTGACGGTGCCGCAGACCCGCGATGAATTCTTCGCGACCCTCGACAAGGTGAAGGCGGACGGCCGTTATGTGCCGCTCGCCATGAGCGGCTCCGAGAGCTGGGTCGCCTCCGAGCTTGGCTTCCAGAATATCGGCCCCAACTACTGGAAGGGGGAGGATGGCCGCCTGGCGCTGATTGGAGGGCAGGAGAGGCTCAATAACCCGCAGTACGTCAAGGTGTTCGAGGAGCTGGCCCGCTGGCGCGACTACCTGGGTGAAGGGGGCGAGAGCCGGGACTATGCCACGACCAACGCGTTGTTTACCTCGGGCAAGGCCGCCTTCTATGCCGCCGGCTCCTGGGAGATAGCCCCCTTCACCGGCAAGGTCGACTTTGGTGTGATGCGCCCGCCCGTGGCAAAGCAGGGGGATGGCTGTTTCTTCGCCGATCACACGGACATCGGCATGGGGATGAACCCGGCCAGCAAGAACAAGGAGGCGGCCATGGCCTTCCTGCAGTGGCTGACCACGGCCCAGTTTGCCGAGCTCTATACCAACTCGCTGCCGGGCTTCTTCTCCCTCTCCAACCACTTCTTCGAGGCCACCAATCCGGCGGCAAAGGAGATGATGGAGTGGCGGGATCAGTGCGACTCCACCATCCGGGTCGCCACCCAGATCCTCTCCCGCGGGACCCCCAAGCTCGGGGACGAGCTGGCCGAGGTGAGCCAGCAAGTGCTGCTTGGCAAGACGATGCCCCAGGCCGCTGCGGATCGTCTGGAGCAGGGGTTGAAGGGCTGGTATGCCCCCCATCAGGGTAATCAGGAGAAGGGGGGCGAGTGTCAGTGCAATGCAGCGGCGCCCGTGACCGCGCCTGCCTCTGCGGCCTTGGCGACCCTGCCTGCCGTGGCCGGGTCAGCGGCTTCGTCGGCATCGGCAACGGTTGGTTCCTCCTCTGCTGCCCCCCTGCCCGCCGCGGAGGTGGAGCAGGCCCTCGCGAGCGAGCTGGATGGCGCGCAGCCGTGATCTTGAGTGCCATGAAAAAAACGGGAGGCTGCGGCCTCCCGTTTTTATTGCTGTCCGTCGCCGGTTTGTCCGGGTGAGTGGGGCCAGCGGCACAGACTGCCGATGCGTGCCACCGGGGTGAAGCCGAGGGCGCGATAGACCCGCTGGGCGTGGTAGTGCTCGTCGGCCACTATGATGAGCCGCTTGGCTCGCTCGAAGCCCTGGCGAGCCACCTGGCTCAGCAGTTGGCGACAGAATCCCAGGTTGCGCCACTCCCTGTGGGTACGCACCAGCTGGAAGCGTCCCATGCTGCCGGTGAAGAAGAGGCCGCAGCTGGCGACCAGGTTTCCCTGATGCCAGAGTCCCCACCACTGCCCCAGTCCGTCGGCGATCATCGCCTCATAGAGATGGCGGCGTGACTGCAGATAGGGCAGGTAGCTCTCCTCCGAGTGGGCGGGATCCCGCTCTGCCAGCTCGAAGGCGAGCCACTCATCCCAGTCGTCGGCGGTGAAGGGACGGGCCTGTGGCAACGCATTCCGGCTCGGAGCTTGTTCGCCGCCAGCCTCCAGGGCCAGCACCACGCACTCCATGTACTGGTATCCCGCCGCCACGAACCCGGCTACCCGGCTGTTCTGCCCCTCGCCCAGGGGCCACTGGAAGGTACGGTGGCGGATCCGGGGATCCTGGCCGATCAGGCTGTCGAAACTGGACTCCAGCCAGCCCTTGTCATGATCGCTGGGGGGCGTGGGGAGCAGCAGGTAGTTGCCAAAGTAATAGTCGGGAGCGTTCGGAGTGCGCACGGCCCAGAAGGTGCCATGGTGCGTCACCTCGCCCTGGTAGCGGTCGAACAGCAGATCGGTGGCAAAACCGGGGTGATCTTCCATGATGAGGCTCCTGCACATACTTGAATGGCTTATCGGCAGGTCGGGAGAGAAGTTAAAAAAGGCCGGGAGACCCGGCCAAACAATCACACGCAGATTCAGAACGTCCAGGACGATCCGCCCGCATCATAGCGTGCCTGAGGGCAATTTGGGATGGGCTCGGTCATGACTTAGGTTGAATTGCAAAATAAAAAAATCGTATATCCCCCTTGTCCACGAGAAATCGGTGTTGACTTTGCGTCATTTTCTCATAAAGATAGAAAGACGTTTAGACGTCCAAACATCCGTTTCGACGTAGAAGAATGGATTGCAGGACAGGGAGAGAGCAGATGGGATTTCACAGCGCGCGTCAGGTTGAGGCACTCAACCAGAGTCTGGCGGATCTGGGTGGCGACATATCGGTCAGTTTCGAGTTTTTTCCGCCCAACAGCGAAGGGATGGAGAACACCCTCTGGCAATCCATCGAGCGCCTGCAGGTGCTGGAACCCAAGTTTGTCTCCGTGACCTATGGCGCCAACTCGGGCACCCGGGATCGCACTCACAAGGTGATCAAGGACATCAAGGAGCGCACCGGCCTCATCGCCGCCCCGCACCTGACCTGTATCGATGCCAGCCGCGACGAGCTGCGTACCATTGCCCGTGACTACTGGAACAGCGGCATTCGCCATATCGTCGCACTGCGCGGGGATCTGCCTCCCGGACTCGACAAACCGGACATGTACGCCACCGACCTGGTCGCCCTGCTCAAGTCCGAGGCCGATTTCGATATATCTGTGGCCGCCTATCCGGAAGGGCACCCCGAGGCCCGGAGTGCGCAGTCCGATTTGCTCAACCTCAAGCGCAAGATAGACGCGGGCGCCAACCGTGCCATCACCCAGTTCTTCTTTGACGTGGAGACCTACCTGCGATTTCGTGATCGCTGTGCGGCCATCGGCATCGATGCGGAGATCGTGCCGGGGATCCTGCCGGTCTCCAACTACCAGACCCTGGCCAAGTTTGCCGGCTTCACCAACGTGAAGATCCCGCGCTGGATGCACCAGCGTTTCGAGGGGCTGGAGCACGATCAGATGACGCGCAACATGGTGGGGGCGAGCATCGCCATCGATCAGGTGCGGGTGTTGAGCCAGGAAGGGGTGAAGGATTTCCACTTCTATACCCTGAACCGCTCCGAGCTGACCTACGCCATCTGCCATACCCTGGGGGTGAGGCCGAAAGGCCAGGCCTGATCCCGCGAGCCCGGATACAGGAAAGCCAATGAGTCTCCTCATTGGCTTTTTGTTTTGGCTGGGAGTCAGGGCCGGGTTGGCTGGATCTCCCTGGGTTCGAGATCGATGACGGCATTGCCGGCGGCACCCGGGTACTGGTGATAGCTCTGATCCTGCTCCAGGGTGTAGAAGGTGTCGAGGTAGTCGTCGTTGTTGGTCATCCAGGAGTCGGGCAGCGCCTTGACGATGCGCCCCCCGAGATCGAGGAAGGGCAGGGCCTCGGGCACCCCTCCCGCAGTGAAGCCGAGCTTGAGCGCGTCGATCAGCAGGGCACTCAGCTCCTTGTAGTTGACGTTGTCGTCCTGCTCCATCATCACCACGTCGACGGCGCCCCAGCGATAGCGGTCCCAGTACACCAGGATCTGGTTGGGGGAGTAGTCGGTGTTGTCATCATCGAGGTAGGGCATGTCGACGATGTCCACCACGGGCTCGTCCCTGCCTGGATTGACCCCGGCGACTACCGCATAGACCTCGGCCGCACCGAGCAGCCAGGGCTCCTGATCATCCCTTAGCCTTATCTTCTTCAACACGCTGGTCTTGAGGGGCGCGGTGACGCTGGCAGCGCGGGGGGCTACCTGCATGTCGGCCTCGGCCAGTGCCTTTCGCATCACCTTGAGGCCGGCGTTCTTGGCCTTGATCGGGTCGGCTTCGACGACCAGCACGGGTCGTGCCGGCGCCTGGTTCACGTCGAGATACACCGGGTTGCCAGCCACGTCGAAGGCTTCGATGGCGCTCCAGCTCTTCTCGTCTCCGCTCGGTACATAGGCAACCAGCGGCTCGACCCCCTGCTGGAGCGCACGCGCCTGGTCCGGGTTGGCCAGCCGCAGCTGCATCAGCTGCTTGACCTCTCCCTCCAGCCCCTGCCGGCTGATGGCGGCCTGGTTGGCATCCGTGGCCTGCCGCTTGAGGCGCGGACTCGCCTTTTGCAGCAAGTCGGGCAGCGGGCTCTGGTAGCCCTGGTTGGAGAGCAGGGGCAACAGGTTCTTCTGTTGCAATGCGATCTGGCGGGCCAGATCGCGGTCCGCATCGGCCGCGTGGGCTGTGGTGCCCAGCAAGGCCATTAACAGGATGACAGCCTGATTCCTCATTATTCTCGTTCTCCGATATTGAGTCTGACAGAGGCGCCGATTGGGAAGAATCTGCGCCTCTTTCTCACTAGAGGGGAACAAGGTTCATATGTGAACACCCTTGGCAGAATTATGTGCTGAGTCTCACTGGGGTTTCACCATATGGGCAGGTCAGACGCGGAGTCGGTTGACTTGGTGCAGCGCCACGCCGACCAGCAAACCCCAGCAGGCGGAGCCGACCCCGAGCAGGCTGATCCCGGAGGCGGTGATTATGAAGGTCAGCAAGGCGGCCTCCCGCTCCCCATCCTGTTGCAAGGCGCTGTGCAGGCTGCTGCCTATGGTACCGAGCAGCGCCAGTCCGGCCACGCAGGTCACCAGAGCGGTGGGAAATGCGCTGAACAAGGCGACCACGGTTGCCCCGAAACAGCCGGTGATCAGATAGAAGCCCCCGGCCCAGACTGCGGCCGGCCAGCGGCGAGTGGCATCGGGATCCACCTCCTTGCCCATGCAGATCGCCGCCGTGATGGCCGCCAGGTTGAAGGCATAACCGCCGAACGGTGCCAGCAACAGGCCGGTCAGTCCGGTCCAGGTGATCAGGGCGGAGGTGGACGGTTGATAGCCGTGAGCACGCAGGATGGCGATGCCGGGCATGTTTTGGGACGTCATGGTGACGAGGAACAGCGGCAGGGCGATGCCCAGCAGGGCGTCGATGGAAAAGGCCGGCGAGATCCACACCGGACTGGAGAGCTGCCAATGCACCTCACTCAGCTGCAACTCACCCCTCAGGGTGCATAGCAGCATGCCGGTGGCCAGCACCAGCACCATGGTGTAGCGGGGCCAGAGATGGCGGCCGAGCAGAAAGGCCAGCAGCAGGGCACCAAGCAGCAGAGGATCCTGGGGGGCCACCTTGAAGAGATCCAGCCCGAACCGGAGCAAGACACCGGCCAGCATGGCGGCAGCAAGGGGGGCGGGAATGTGACGCATCAACTTGTCGAACCAGCCGCTGATGCCGCAGAGGGTGATCAGCAGCGAAGAGACGATAAAGGCGCCGATGGCCTCCGCCAGACTGAAGTTGCCCAGGCTGGTGATGAGTAGCGCGGCGCCCGGGGTGGACCAGGCCGTCAGCACCGGGATGCGGTAGTAGAGGGAGAGGCCGATGCAGCTTACGCCCATGCCGATCCCGAGTGTCCATAACCAGGAGGAGACCTGGGCGGCATCGGCGCTGGCGGCAGCAGCGGCCTGGATGATCAAGACGACCGAGCTGGTATAACCCACCAGAACGGCGATGAGGCCTGCGACCAGGTGGGGGAGGGCAAAGGGCATGATGACGTCCTTGTGAATACTGATAGTCTGTGCGTTATTGCGTACAATGTCGTCTCGACTATAGCGATGTGCGCTATAGCGCACAATATGGCATATGCAAAAACCGGAGAGCAGATGCAGGAGATGAGTCGCTATCTGGCCCAGCGATTGAAAGGGCTGCGTGCCGAGAGGGGATGGAGTTTGGATGCGGCTGCCCGGGAGACCGGGGTGAGCAAGGCCATGCTGGGGCAGATCGAGCGGGGGGAGTCCAGCCCGACGGTGGCGACCCTGTGGAAGATTGCCACCGGTTTTCGGGTATCCTTCTCCAGCTTCATCGAGCCGCCCCCGGAGGTGCAGGGGGAAACGCTCTATCGTATCGCCGATGATATCCGCCAGCAGCCTGCGGGAGAGGGGATGCAGGTCGCCCCGTTGTTTCCCTATGAGGGGCGTTTTGGCTTCGAGCTGTTCGAACTGACCCTGCTGCCCGGTTACCAGAGGGAGTCAGAACCCCATGAGCCCGGGGTGACAGAGCATGTCATCGTCATCAGCGGCGTGATGGAGGTGCTGGTGGACGGGGAGTGGCGTTCCCTAGAGCAGGGGGAGGCGGTCCGCTTTGCCGCCGATCGTCCCCATGGCTACCGCAATCTGGGAATCGCTCCTGCCATCTTCCATAACCTGATCCACTATCCTGCCATGCCGATGCTATGACTAGCCGGGGCGGCCATCCGCCCTGGGACTTGCTAGTATGGGGGTATAGACCCAGACAAAGAGACCGTAGGCGGCAATCCAGCTCCAGCCGCTCAGGTTCCATCCCGCCAGCGACAGACCAGGCCAGAAGAGCGGAAGAAAGACCCGAACGATCGCTGACAGGACGATGAGCGCAAATGCCGCCGTGATCCTGCGCCCGACCTGTAGGGCTCTGCCGCTGTGGCCGAGGGAGACTCTGGCGATCATCCCGAGGATCATGGTGCCCATGCAGCCTGCGCTGAGCAGGTGGCTGGCCAGGGACAGGGTGATGGGCAAGCCTGCTGTATGGGCGGCCAGCGCGGCCAACCCCAGGGGGATGAAGAGATAGGCTAGATGCAGCGACCAAAGCAGGGGCTGTGCCACAGTGGTGGCGGGTCGCCAGCGCAGTTGCCTGTAGAGGTGGGCGCCTGCCGCCACTATATATAGAGGGAACATCTGGATGCTGGTGACCCATGGAGTGGGAAGCAGCAACCAGAGCAGCAGGATGAGCCACAGGAGCGCGAGCGCGGTGCGTTCCAGCCACGGCAGGGGAGTGGCTTTCTCCATGCCGGTGGCTCTGGCCGTGAAGAAGGGGATGACCCTCCCCCCCATCACTGCGATCAGAGTGGTGAACAGCAACACCGCCGTGATCAGCAGATGTTCCATCAGGCTCCAGTCAGCACGCCATAACCAGCTTGCTCCGTTGAGCAGGGTCAAGACGAGGAGCAGGGGAACGAAGAAGAGGTTGCGCCACTGGCGTGTCACTATGATGGGTCTGGCGAGGAACCAGGCGCAGAGGGGCAGCCAGGCCAGGTCCATCACCATCAGGATGACATGGTTTTCCCCCAGCCAGGGAAGCAGGCACCTCGGTGCCGCCCACAATCCCACGACCAGAGCCAGTGGCCAGCTGCGCACGCCGGGGTGAGCGGTCCAGTTCTGCACGGCGGTGAGCAGGAAGCCTGCCACTATGGCTGCGCCAAAGCCGAACAGCATCTCGTGAGCATGCCACCAGACGGGATTGCCAATGCCGGGCAGGGCAAGCCAGCCGTTGAGCTGTCCCAGCCAACCCAGCATGGCTAGGCAGGAAAACAGGGCGCCCAGCAGGAAGAAAGGGCGAAATCCCAAACGAAACAGCGGAACTATCCGTTCTTCCTTTTGGCTATCCAGGATCTGGTGCATGGCGACGACCTTAATTGAGCATTTTAAAAGCTTATTATAAAGTGGCTTTTCAAATACTCAATTCAAAACGGGTCAATGGTTGCCTAAAGACGGTGTTATGGATGAAAAAGATACGCTTTGCTGCATGTTTGAGCGAACGCGTCGCCAATGTGAAAAAGCCCTTGTCATCGCGGCGCCGCTCCCTATAATGCGCCCCTACCAGCACGGCGGTCCACGCCGAACTGATGAGCCAGCTTCCTTGTGAAGCCAGCGCCGAAAGAAAAGCGAAAACAAGCGCTTGACTTTCGAAGTAAGGTCGGTATTATACGCCACCTCAG
>NZ_CDDD01000090.1 GCF_000820165.1 Aeromonas taiwanensis | reverse complement strand
CAGCCGGTGCCCGTTGCTCCGCCCCGCCAACGGGCGGCCGGGCAAGGGCAACGCCAGCGGCGGCATCACCTGGGGCGTCGGCTCTTCCTGGGGGACGAGGGCAGGGGCCCGCTCCTTGGCCGGGCGGCGCAGCACGGCCCCCAGCTTGCGGCCGAGCCGGCCAAGGTCGCGCACGTTGAGGCGGGGGCGGCGCAGGCCGATGGAGTTGACCCAGAGCACCCGATAGTCCGGCAGCAGGCGCTTGATGAGGTGCTGGGTGCTGGAGGGGTGCTGGCCCCAATCTTCCCCCAGTACCACCAGTTGGGGCTGTGCGTTAGACGGCTTCATGGCTGCTTCTCCTCACTCAGGCGGCTGGTGGCACTCTCTGCCAGCGCGTCGCGGCAATCTTGTGCATCGAGGGGGCGCAGCACCCGGGCCGGCACCCCCGCGGCCAGCACCCCGGCGGGCAGGCTATGGGTCACGATACTGCCAGCGGCGACCACGGTGCCCGCGCCTATGGTGACTCCCGCCATCACCATGGCGCCGGTGCCGAGCCAGACGTCGTGTTCGAGCACGATGTCGCCGACCTGCTCGTCCCGATCCGGCAGCCCCCGGGCCCGATCCTGGGCATCCAGGGGGTGGCCCGGGTAGCCTGCGAGAAAGGCGCGCCCGGCGATGCGCACGTTGTCCCCGAGCACCACCTGGCTGCCCACGGCGATGGTGGTCTGCCAGCCGATGCCGACGTTGTTGCCAATCCTGAGTGCGGGGGCCTTGCTTGAGGGGCGGCCGCTGATGGTCATGGCGGCGCTGAGGCGACAATCCGCCCCCACCTCGATCGACACCGGGCCGCTGATAAAGGGGATGCCGCCATAGAGATAGAGGCGGGGGGGGGGGGGGGGCGTGGGGGGGGGGGGGGGGGGGGGGGGGGGGGGGGGGGGACCCCCGACAGCCCCCGGGGGGGGGGAGGAGGGGCCCCCACGCCCCGCGGCGCGGCCGGCCCGCGGCCCGGGCGCGGCGGGCGCGGGGGCGCCCCCGCCCTC
>NZ_CDDD01000089.1 GCF_000820165.1 Aeromonas taiwanensis | reverse complement strand
ATCGCCCGCGCCAAGGCCAAGAAGGCCGCCCAGGCCACCGGTGACGGCGTGGTGAGCGAGACAGAAAACAGCGCAGAGACCGCCCCGAGCGTGGCCGAACCCGCCGCCGAGGTCGATCCCAAGAAGGCGGCCATCGCCGCCGCCATCGCCCGCGCCAAGGCCAAAAAAGCCGCCCAGACCGCCGGTGGCGGCGCGGTGAGCGAGGCTGAAAGCCACACCGCGCCAGCCCCGAGCCTGGCCGAACCTGCTGCCGAGGTCGACCCCAAGAAGGCGGCCATCGCCGCCGCCATCGCCCGCGCCAAGGCCAAGAAGCTGGCCGCCGAGGCCGCGGCGTCCTCCCCTTCCTCTTCGACCGACAAGAGCCACTGACCCATGTTCAATATCGCGAGTGCGCCCTTTGCCCACAACCGCAAACAGACCCAGACCCTGATGGTGCTGGTGATCCTGGCCTGCCTGCCCGGTTTCCTGGCGCAGACCTGGTTCTTCGGCTGGGGCACCCTGATCCAGATCCTGCTGGCGCTGGTCACCGCGCTGGGCTGCGAGGCGCTGGTGCTCAGACTGCGTGGCCGGGCCATCAAGCCCGCCCTGCTGGACGGCAGCGCGGCGCTCACCGCCGTGCTGATCGGCCTCTCCCTGCCGCCCTTGCTGCCCTGGTGGATGCTGGTGATCGGCACTGCCTTTGCCGTCATCATCGCCAAGCACCTCTACGGCGGGCTCGGCCAGAATCTGTTCAACCCCGCCATGGTGGCCTATGTGCTGCTGCTGGTCTCCTTCCCGGTCCAGATGACGAGCTGGTTGCCCCCCTCCGGCATCGCCGCCTATGACATCGGCTTCGGCGATGCGGCCTCCGTCATCTTCACCGGCTTCAGCCTGGACGGCTACAGCATGGCCCAACTCAAGCAGGGGGTGGACGGCCTGACCATGGCCACGCCGCTCGATACCCTGAAGACCGGGCTGACCCAGGGGCTGACCGCCAGCGAGGTGATGACCAACAAGGTGTTCGAGGGCTGGGGCGGCATCGGCTGGAGCTGGGTCAACCTCGGCTACCTGCTGGGGGGCCTCTTCCTGCTGCAGCAGAAGGTGATCAACTGGCGCATCCCGGCCGCCGTGCTGGGCTCCCTGCTGATCTGTGCCACCCTGGGCTATCTGGCCACGCCGGACAGCACCGCCACCCCCATGCTGCATCTGTTCAGTGGGGCCACCATGCTGGGCGCCTTCTTCATCGCCACCGATCCGGTGAGTGCGAGCACCACGGCGAAGGGCCGTCTGTTCTATGGTGCCCTCATCGGCCTGCTGGTCTATCTCATCCGCCGCTTTGGTGGCTACCCGGACGCCTTCGCCTTCGCCGTGCTGCTGGCCAACCTCTGCGTGCCCCTCATCGACAGCCTGACACGGCCCAAGGTCTACGGGGCCCGCCGCAAATGATCCGGATGCCACTCCCACTCTCAGGAACCATGCAATGTTAAAGAGCATGCGCAAGAACGGCCTGACCCTGGCCCTGTTCGCCCTCGGTTGTACCGCCATGGTGGTGCTGACCTACGAGCTGACCCGGGATCGCATCGCCCACCAGCAGGAGCTGGAGAAGCTGCGTACCCTGGAGGCCCTGTTGCCGCCCGGCAGCTATGACAACGATCTGGTAGCCAGCTGCAAGCTGGTCAGAAGCCCGGCCTATCTTGGCAGCGACCAGCCCATGCCGCTCTATACCGCCACCCTCAAGGGGGAGCACACCGGCTATGCACTGGAAACCGTGGCCCCCGACGGCTACAGTGGGGCCATTCGTCTGGTGGTCGGCACCGATGCCAAGGGCGCCGTCAGTGCGGTCCGGGTGCTGACCCACAAGGAGACTCCCGGCCTTGGGGACAAGATCGAGCTGAAGAAGTCCAACTGGATAGACAGCTTCGCCGGCAAGTTCCTCACCGCCGATAACGACGCCACCTGGGCGGTCAAGAAGGATGGCGGCGAGTTCGACGCCTTCACCGGGGCCACCATCACCCCGCGGGCCGTGGTCAAGGCGGTGAAAAATCTGCTGAGGCTGCAACAGGAGCACCCCGAGCTGCTGCGGGATGCCCCCTCCTGTGACCCCACCCCCTAACGCCGGAGCACAAGCAATGGAACAAGTCGACGTCATTGACGGGCAGAGCCCGGTCAGCGAGAGCCAGGGCCGCCGCGAAGAGCTCAAGGAGCTGATGCTGCAGGGGCTGTGGAAGAACAACCCCTCTCTGGTGCAGGTGCTGGGGCTCTGCCCCACCCTGGCGGTCTCCTCCACCTTCACCAACGCGCTGGGACTCGGCCTTGCCACCATGGCAGTGCTGGTCTGCTCCAACCTGGCCGTATCTCTGGTGCGCAACTGGGTGCCGAAAGACATCCGCATCCCGGTCTACGTGATGATCATCGCGGCCCTGGTGACCAGCGTGCAGCTCTTGATGAACGCCTACACCTACGGCCTCTATCAGGCGCTCGGCATCTTCATCGCCCTCATCGTCACCAACTGCGTCATCATCGGCCGGGCCGAGGCCTATGCCTCCAAGAACCCGCCCCTGCTGGCCGCCATCGACGGCTTCATGATGGGGCTGGGTTTCACCCTGGTACTGCTGGTACTGGGCGGCCTTCGCGAGATCATCGGCATGGGCACCCTGTTCGACGGTGCCGAGCTGCTGCTGGGGGACTGGGCCAGGTCCCTGCGCATCGAGCTGTTCCACGCCAACGCCAGCCTGCTGCTGGCGATCCTGCCCCCTGGCGGCTTCATCGGCCTTGGCCTGATGATCGCCGGCAAGAATGCCATCAACGACTGGATGGGCCGCAAGCAGCGCACCGAGAAGGCGCACTGCAGCGTGCCGGCCGCGGGTGCCCGCGCCACCCAGCTCTGAGACAAGAGAGAGTCATGAACAACCAGAAGCGCAGGCAGATCCTGGAGCGACTGCGGGACGACAATCCGCACCCCACCACAGAGCTCAACTTCACCACGCCGTTCGAGCTGCTCATCGCCGTGCTGCTGTCGGCCCAGGCCACCGACGTGAGCGTCAACAAGGCCACCGACAAGCTCTACGCCGTGGCCAACACCCCGCAGGCCATGCTGGCCCTCGGGGTGGACGGGGTGAAGGAGTACATCAAGACCATCGGCCTGTTCAACACCAAGGCCGAGAACGTCATCAAGACCTGCACCATCCTGCTGGAGCGCCATGGCGGCGAGGTACCGGAGAACCGCGAGGCCCTCGAGGCCCTGCCGGGCGTCGGCCGCAAGACCGCCAACGTGGTGCTCAACACCGCCTTCGGCTGGCCCACCATCGCCGTCGACACCCACATCTTCCGGGTGTCGAACCGCACCGGTTTCGCGGTGGGCAAGAACGTGGATCTGGTGGAGGAGAAGCTGCTCAAGGTGGTGCCGGCGGAGTTCAAGCTGGACGTGCACCATTGGCTGATCCTGCACGGGCGCTACACCTGCCTGGCCCGCAAGCCGCGCTGTGGCTCCTGCATCATTGAAGACTTGTGCGAATACAAAGAGAAGGTCTATCCCGAGAGCTGATCCGCAAGGCGCGCCTGACGTGCAGACATTTGCGGACCCGGGCCTCGGGCCATGGATTCAAGGCAGTACCAATCACCAACCCGGAGAATTGAGCAATGAGAATTCTGCATACCATGTTGCGCGTCGGCGATCTGCAACGTTCCATCGACTTCTACACCCGTGTGCTGGGCATGAAACTGCTGCGCAAGAGCGAGAACAGCGAGTACAAGTACACCCTGGCCTTCGTCGGCTACGGCGACGAGAAGGATGAGGCCGTCATCGAGCTCACCTACAACTGGGGCGTGAGCGAGTACGACCTGGGGTCGGCCTACGGCCACATCGCCCTGGAAGCGGACGACATCTACGGTACCTGCGAGGCCCTGCGCGCCGCCGGCGCCAAGATCACCCGCGAGCCGGGCCCGGTCAAGGGCGGCACCACCGTCATCGCCTTCGTCGAAGATCCGGACGGTTACAAGATTGAGCTGATCGCCAAGAAAGATGCCGGCGCCGGCCTTGGCACCAGCGTCTGAAGACGCTCTGCCGCCCAGGCGATGAGACAAAAAAACGGGGCCATTGGCCCCGTTTTCGTTGCTGAATCTGGCCTCAGGCCAGACGGAAACGCCCCATGGTCCGGTGCAGCCCCGCCGCCAGCTGGCTCAGCTCCAGGCAGGCGCGGGCGGTGTGATCCGCCCCGGTCGCCACCTCGTTGGAGGAGTCATTGATCCGCGCCACGTTGCGGCCCAGCTCATCGGAGACCGCATCCTGCTCGCCACAGGCGCTCGCGATCTGGATCGCCATGTCGGCAATCTGGGCGACCGCCTCCTCGATCTGCTGGATCCCCGTGCCGGTCCGCTCGCTCTGGCTCACGCACTGGCGGATCATCTCGCAGCTCTGGCCGGTCACCGTCTTCGCCTGGTTGGCACGGGACTGCAGGGTCTCGATGATGGCGACGATCTCGCCGGTGGAGGCCTGGGTGCGGCCCGCCAGGGTGCGCACCTCGTCGGCCACCACCGCAAAGCCGCGGCCCTGCTCCCCGGCCCGGGCCGCCTCGATGGCGGCGTTGAGCGCCAGCAGGTTGGTCTGATCGGCAATGCCGCGGATCACGTCCACCACCAGGTTGATCTGGGCCGACTCCCGCTCCAGCTCGGCCACCAGGGTGCCCGCCTGCTCCATCTCCTCGGCGACCCGGGTGATGGCCACCAGGGTCCCCTGCACGTCCTGGTTGCCGCGACGGGCCAGGGCATTGGCGGCGCTCGCGGACTCGGAGGCCGACTCGGTGTTGCCCGCCACGTCCGCCACCGTCGCCTTCATCTGCGCCATGGCGGTCGCCACCTGGGCGATCTCCTGCTGCTGGCTCTGGATCCCCCGGGCCGACTGCTCGGAGACGGTGCTCACCTCCTCGATGGCCGTGCCCAGCTGGGTCACGGCGGCGGCGACCTCCTCGATGAGCCCGCGCAGGTTGTCCTGCATCTTGAGGGAGGCCCTGGCCAGCGCGCCCAGCTCATCCTGGCCGATGTGCTGGCGATCCAGCCGATGGGTCAGATCCCCCTGCGCAATGGCGTTGGCCTGGGCCACCACAGCCTGCAGCGGCCGGCAGATCTGGCGGGTGAGGAACCAGGTCATCACCCCCATGAACAGCAGCAGCGCCCCTATGCTCGCCGTGGCGAAGCTCGTCACCATGTTGACGCTGCCGAGCAGGCTGCCGCGGTTCTCCTGCACGAAGCCCAGATTCACCTCCACCAGGCCCTGTACCGACTGCTCCAGTTCGGTGTAGGCGCCATTGGAAGCGAACAGCGCATCCCTGGCCCCCTCCAGGTTCCCCTGAGAGAAGAGCCGATCCACCCGGTTGATCGCCCCCAGATAGTGCAGCCAATCCCCCTTGACCCGATCGAATGCCCGGCGCTCGTGCTCGGCGCCCACGGTGGCCTCATAGGCGCCGAGGGCCCGCTCCACCTTGACCACGTTGTCACGAATGCGGCCGCGACGGGCCTGCTGATCGGCCACATCCTCCACCATCAGCAGGGCAAACTGGGCGCGGCGCACATAGGAGACGTCGTAGAGCAGGTTTTCCACCGAGAGCACGCTCGGCAGGGTGGAGTCGGTGAAGTTCAGCACCCTGTCCCGCACGCCGCGCAGCTCGCTGGCGAGAAAGAGTCCGAACAGGACGTTGATGACGGCGATGACCGTAAAGACGGCGGCAATCTTCTTGCCGATGGAGAGATCCTTGTAAGACATGTTGGCTGGTGATCCTCGACTGCGGTGCGCAGTGACACAATGATCACATCCGTGTAAGCGGTGACCCGAGACTCCTGACGGGAAATGACGACGGGCGAGGCAAGGAAAGGGCCCTCCCTTCCCCTCGCCGCCCCCGGTCGAGGCGGCTCGGCGCGGGGTGCCCGTCAGCAGAGCGACCACATTGCCAACGAACTTGAGCCGATTGCCGCAATCGCCCCCACGCCATGGACAAACGGGGGGCCAGGTTATGTAATGACCCTCTCGTCTTCCTCCATCACCGTATTCCGAGGCACCATGGACAACGCGTCGCCCCTCAGCCCCTCCTGGTCCGTTCAACTGCGCGAGCAGATCCAGGCCCGCCCCCTCATCGCCCTCGGGCTGCTGCTCGCCCTGGCTGCCGTCCTGCTGCTCCTGCTGCAGAGCCTCACCCTGCTGGCGACCGGCGAGATCACGGCGAGCATGCGCTACGGCCTCCTCGGCGGTGCCGCCGGTTTTGCCGCCACGGCGCTGGGCGCCCTGCCAGCCCTCTTTCTGCGCGCCGTCCCCCAGCGGGTGGAAGACGCCATGCTGGGCTTTGCGGCCGGCATGATGCTGGCCGCCAGTGCCTTCTCCCTGCTGCTGCCTGGCCTGGAGGCGGCCGAGGGGATCACCGGCAACGGCTTTCTCGCCGCCGCCGTGGTGGTGACCGGCATGACCCTCGGGGTGCTGCTGATGCTGGGGCTGGATCAGTTCACCCCCCACGAGCACGACAAGACGGGCCCCTGCGGCCCCGGCCACGAGAGCTGCGCCCGGGTCTGGCTGTTCGTGTTCGCCATCGCCCTGCACAACCTGCCGGAGGGCATGGCCATCGGCGTCAGCTTCTCCCAGGGGGACATGACGGTGGGGTTGCCGCTCACCACCGCCATCGCCCTGCAGGACATTCCCGAAGGGCTGGCGGTGGTGAGCGGCAAC
>NZ_CDDD01000088.1 GCF_000820165.1 Aeromonas taiwanensis | reverse complement strand
CACCGCCCAGTACGTTGATGCCCTTGCGGTTGGAGAGGGGGCCGCCCACCAGCACGCGGGTCACGACCTGTTGTCCTTCCACCCGCTCGACGTGCAGCTGGATGCGGCCATCGTCCAGCAGCAGGGTGTTGCCTGCGTGCACCTCATGGACCAGCGCCGGGTAGTCGGTGCCGACCCTGTGTTGATCACCCTGATGGCTGCCGAGGCCGGCATCGATCACGAAGATGTCGCCGTTCTGCAGCTGGATCTTGTCATTGGCAAAGCAGGCGATGCGGATCTTGGGCCCCTGCAGGTCGGCCAGGATGCCGACATGGGTGTTGAGGCGAGCGGCGATGGTGCGGATCCGCGTGGCCAGCGCCAGGTGCTGCTCCGCGGTGCCGTGGGAAAAGTTCAGCCGAAAGACATTGGCTCCGGCTAGGATCAGCTTCTCCACCATGGCTTCCGATGAGCTGGCGGGGCCCAGAGTGGCAACAATCTTGGTCTTGCGCATGGGATACTCCTGTTGCGACGACGTGAAAAAAGGGTGGTCACTTGACCACCCTTTTTATGGGCAAATATCAGTAGTTGACGACTTTCTTGGCGTTCCACACCGTCATGGCGAGCAGCATGGAGACCACGGAGGCACCGAGCCAGAAGTACTGGGCGCTGCTGAAGTCGTAGTGGGTCACACCGTCGATCTCGCTGGTCTTGATGAGCGCGGCGGAGACCAGCTCCTGGACGGAGGCGGCGATGTAGGAGCACAGGCCGATGAAGCCTTTCACGGCACCGACCGCGGTCTTGGGCATCAGGTCACAGGCGGTCAGACCGGCCAGGAAGACCACCAGACCACCGATGGCGTAACCGATCAGGGCGAGGGCGACGGCGTCCATCATGCGGCTCTGCGGGCCCCAGAACATCAGGCACATGCCGGCGATGTTGGCCAATCCGTACAGCAGGGTCGGGATGTGGCGGTTCGCGTTGAACACTTTGTCGGAGATGATCCCGGCCAGGATGGCACCGAGGAAGCCGGCGATGGGGTAGGCCGACATGGCGAAGCCGGCGTCGATCAGGCTGTAGCCCTTCTGCTCCTGCAGGTAGAGCACGGCCCAGGAGCTCATGGCGTAGCGGGACATGTACATGCAGGCACAGGCGGCGGCGATGAGCCAGACGGCGGGCTGCTTGAGGATGAACAGCTGGGCGCGGCGGATTTCAGCCGGGTCCACTTTCTTGGCGATTTCCGGTGTTTCACCGAAGGCAACGGCAGGTTCCGGCAGGCCATAGGTCTGCGGGCGATCCTTCAGTACCAGGTACATGCACAGGGCGGCGATCAGGGAGGCGATACCGGCACCGATGAAGCCTGCCTTCCAGCCGAAGTAGCTGACGACGGTGGCGGTCAGGATCCAGGAGATGCCTTCACCGATGTTGCGCGAGCCGCCCCAGATGGAGTAGACCGAGCCCCGCTGCTTGGGCGAGAACCACTGGAAGATGGAGACGCAGGACGGCGCCGAGCCCACGGACTGGAACCAGCCGTTCAGGCCCCACATCAGCACCAGGAAGAAGGTGGCGGTGTTCATGCCCATCAGGATGGTACAGATGGACGACAGACCCAGGGCCACCGACATGAAGCGGCCGATGTTGGCGTAGTCGGACAGGAAGCCGTTGGAGAACTTGCCGACGGCGTAGGTGAACAGGAAGGCGGAGCCGATGACGCCCAGCTCTTCCAGGGTCACCACGCCGGAGTCCAGCATGGGTTTCTTGACCACGTTAAGGCTCATACGAACCACATAGAACATGGCATAACCGAGTACCAGGCCCAGGAAGACCTGCCATTGGTACTTGCGGTAAATCGATCGAATTTTATCTGGCGAGGCATCCATGACCGGTAGGTCTGCTCGCGTCTTGAAGAAGTTGAACATGGTGTTCTCCGTTTCTATTTTGGCAGCATGGTTTCAGAGGGAGCTCTGAGCGCGGTTGCCATGATAAGAAGGGAGAAATTGCGGCGGCAAAAGGCCAAAAATGGGTCAGTTGTGACCCGGGTGAGGGAAAAGCACGGGTCAGAAATGACATATTCTGACTGTCTTATTGATAAGCGATGAATAACAATAGTCATATCGCCGAAGAGAGATGGGTCAGAATTGGCTCATCTCCCCTCTAATAAAAACAAGGTGAAAAACCAAATATTAGATGTACCGCACATAATCCGTTTTTGAGAGTGAGCAGACCGATCCCATGTCTCTATTTTCTCGACTGCTGCCCGTGAGTCTGGCGGCAATATTGTTGCCCATTGGCGCCGTCCAGGCCGCGTCCCTGACGGTCCTCACCTCCTTCTCGGAGACGCCGGTCAAATCGGTGATAGACGGATTCGTTCAGCAATATCCTGATATCCGGGTCGAGGTGATATATCGGCGAACCATCCCGTCACTGCGCTTATTAGCGGAGGGGGAGGCACCGTCGGTCGATATTATCATGTCATCGTCACCGACCTTTTTTAACACACTCGACAAAGAGGGGCTATTGGCCCCCTTGCCAACGACCACCATTCCACCGGACTGGTTGAGTCCCCATACCCTGGGATTAAGCAACAAGGTGGCGGTGGTGGGATATTCCAGCAGTGGCATCATGTATAACCGCCACTATCTTGCCAAATATCAGCTGCCACAGCCCACCAGCTGGCAGCAGCTGGCGTCGCCGGTATTCATGGGCCACGTCATGATGAGCTCCCCCTCCCAGTCCGGCACCACCCACATGATGGTGGAGAGCATACTGCAGCAATATGGCTGGGATCGGGGCTGGGCCCTGCTGATGCGCCTGGGCAGCAACCTGTCCGCCATCACGGCGCGCAGCTTCGGGGTGAGCGACGGCATCGCCCGCGGCCTGGCCGGGGCGGGCCCCGTGATCGACAGCTACGCCCTCAACAGCCAGGCACTCTTCAAGCACATCGGCTTCAGCACCATGGCGGATTCGGTGATCCTGCCGACCTATCTCGGGGTGCCCCGCAGCACGGCCAACCCTAAGAACGGCGCCTTGTTCATCCAGTACCTGCTCTCCGACAAAGGGCAGGGGATCATCGGCACCCCCGGCATGGCCAAGACCACCCTGAGCCAGCCAGACCTGGCGAGACAGACCCATTACGTGACCGACAAGAGGCTGCTCTACCGGCGGGCGGGGCTGCTCAAGGCCTTGTTCGAGCAGACCATCACCCAGCAGCTGCCGAGTCTGAAGCTGGCCTGGCGCGGGATCAACGGGGTGGATACCCGCGGCGATCCCGAACGGATCAGGCTGCTCGAACAGGCGAAGTTGCTGGCAAGCACGCCGCCCCTGAGCGAGCGGGAGGCCAGGGATCCGGCGTTGCTGGCGCTGTTTGACGGCATGTATGACAGGGAGCAGGGCAACCCGCAGGCCGAGCGCGTGATGCACCAGTGGCGCCAGACGACGGAGGCGCGGCTGAACGAGGCGCTGCGGCTGGTCGAACAGGCCGGCAAGCCATGAGCCGCCTGGGACGCAGCCTGCGTCTGCCGAGCAGCCTGGGGCGACGGCTGATCCTCGCCTTCCTGGCCATCATGGCCCTGACCGGGATCATGGGAATGGCGGCCTACATGGTGTGGGACAGGCTGGGGCAGCAGGTCAACCTGATCGTCAGTGAGAGCCTGCCCGCCGTCGGCAGCGCCTACCAGCTGGAGCGGGCCAGCTCCCGCCTGCTGCTGCTGCTGGCGCAGCTGCGCGACACCCGGGATCCGGTACAGTACAAGCGGCTCTCCCTCTCGGTCTCCACCACGCTGCAGGATATCCAGCAGGCTTACCTGCTGGGCTTGCAGAGCGATGACGAGGTGCTGGCCAGGCAGAAGGCCTTCGCGGAGCTGAGCGCCCTGGTGGCGGATCACGCCCGCTACCTGAAGCAGCAGATCGCCCACGCCGAGACGCTGCAGCAGCTGCAAAAGCGCAGCAACTGGCTGCATCAGGATCTGGTGGACGACGTGGCGCCCCTGCTGCAGGAGGTGGAGTGGCACCTCACCAGCATGGTGACCAGCTCCGACGACATGAGCGAATTTGGCAATGTCATCAAGGAGTTCTCTGCCCTGCAGGATCTCACCTTCAAGGAGAACGAGCTGCAGGCGCTGGTCAGCGAGGTGATTGACCAGCGCTACCAGCAGGATCTCGAGAGCGCCTTCCTGTTCATCGGCTACAAGATCGACGAGATGGACGAGCTCACCTACCGACTGGCCGAGTACCCCTCGACCGTCAGCTATCGCCAGATCCTGCAGGACATCGTCACCCTGGTGAAACCGGATGGCCAGCTGCACCGGCTCTTGCAGGCCGATGCCCTGACTCACCAGCGGCTGATGGCCCTGCGCCCCAAGCTGGACGACGCCGTCTCGCGTTATCACCAGCGGGTCAGCGAGACGGTGAGCGAGGCGAACAGCTCCCTCCACGTGCTCGGCCACAACAGCAGCCAGATGGTGGCGACCGGCAAGCTGGTGATCCTGGTGGTGCTGGCGCTCGTCATCCTGCTCAGCATCTTCGTGCTGGTGGTGCTGATCGGGCGGCGACTGATCGGACGGCTCGATGTGCTGGGCCAGGATCTGGCCCGGGTGGCGGCCGGCAAGATGGACGTGCCTATCCAGACCGGCGGGCGGGACGAGATTGGCCAGCTGGGGGAGAGCTTGCGCCACTTCTGCCAGCAGTTGCAGCAGATGGAGCGCACCAACGCCCTGAACCTCATCAACAACACCCAGGCCTGCCTCATCACCTGCTATTCGGACGGCACCATTGAATCGGTCAACCCGAGCGCCCTGACCCTGTTCAGGCAGGCAACCATCAGGGCGGATCTGCCTCTGTGGCAGGTCTTCCCCGAGAAGGCGGGCGCCGTGCTGGCCAGCCAGTTTGAGCCGGATCAGCCGCTGCACCGGCTGGGGCACGGCGAATGCACCGTCGCCACCGGGCCCGACGAGGCCCCGCGCTTCCTGCACTTCAATCTGCGCCGCTTCGAGCAGGGGCGCGGTCATCGCTTCATCATCACGGTCACGGATGTGACCCGCCAGGAGCTGACCGCCAGGGAGCTGGGCCAGCTGGTGGAGGAGCGCACCCGCGAGCTGACCGAGAACAACCGCCTGCTGGCGGCGGAGGTGGTGCAGCGCCAGCAGGCCCAGCGCAACCTGCTGCAGACCCAGGATGAGCTGATCCAGGCGGCCAAGATGGCAGTGGTGGGGCAGGCCATGACCAGCCTTGCCCATGAGCTCAATCAGCCCCTGTCAGCCATGATGACGTACCTTTACACCAGCCGGACCGCCCTCGGGGCCGGAGAGATCCAGATGCTGGACAAGGATCTCGGCAAGATGGAGATGCTCGTCCAGCGGATGAGCCGCATCATCAACGCCTTGCGCCATTTCGCCCGCAAGTCGCCGACCGAGGAGACCCGGGTCCGGCTCGAGCTCGGAGAGTTGGCGGAGCAGGCGCTGCTGCTGCTGGAGACCCGGGCCAAGCGGGAGGGGTGTACCCTGAAGAATGAGCTGCCCGCCGGGCTCTGGATCGAGGCCGATCCCGTGCTGGTGGAGCAGGTGCTGGTCAATCTGCTGGTCAACGGCATGGACGCCGTCGCCGGACGGGAGAGGCGCGAAATCCGTCTGCTGCTGCTGGAGCAGCGTGGTGGCCGGCTGAAGATCGGGATCGCCGACAGCGGCACCGGTTTTGGCGAGGCCATACTGCCCAGACTGTTTACCCCCTTCACCACCTCCAAGGAGGTGGGGCTGGGCCTGGGGCTGACCATTTGCCGCTCCCTGCTGGCCCGCTGTGATGCCGGGATCCTGCTGGGCTCCGCCCTGGGGGGAGGGGCCATGGTTGTCCTGGAGTTTGGCGATCCTCCGTCGGCCAAGCCGCAGGAGGCCGAAACCGAAGTGTCTTTGAACGAGGAGAAGTCTGTCGATGTTGCTACCCCGTAATCGCCCGGCCAACGTCTTGCTGGTGGACGACGATGAGGACGTGCTGGAATCCTATTGTCACCTGCTGCGGCTTTCCGGCTATCAGCCCAGGGCGACCACCTCCCCTCACGAGGCGCTGGAATTGCTGGCCAGCCAGTGGCCCGGTGTCGTGGTCTCCGATATCTACATGCCCGCCATGAACGGCATGGAGCTGCTGACCCGGGTGCACGAGATCGATGCCGAGATCCCGGTCATCATGATCACCGGCCATGGGGACATCCCCCTGGCGGTGAAGGCGGTGAAGCAGGGGGCATTCGACTTCCTGGAGAAACCGCTCAACCCGCAGGCCCTGCTGGGGCTGCTGGAGCGGGCCTGCAAGCAGCGCAGCGAGGTGCTGGCGCGGCGCAACGAGATCCAGGAGACGATCGACGACGAGCTGATCGGGACCAGCCCGCAGATCGTCGCCATCCGCAACCAGATCAACCAGCTGGCCCAGACCGACAAGGACCTGATGCTGGAGGGGCCTGCCGGCTCGGGGCGCCACACCCTGGCGCAGCTGTTGCACAAGATCAGCGCCCGCAGGGAGCAGGCCTTCCATCTGCACGACTGCGTGTCGGCCAGTTCGCTGGCCGAGGTGCAGGAGAGCCTGGCGCAGGCCGATCAGGGCACCCTGGTGCTGCAGTCCCCGGCTCGGCTGACGGCCGAGTGCCAGCGCTGGCTCGGCAACCATCTGCTGGAGCAGGAGCGCAGGGGAGGCAAGTCGCTGCGCACCATTGCCCTGTTCGAGGAGTCACCGGAAGGGCTGGTGGAGCAGCATCAGCTGATGCCGGAGCTTTACTACTTCCTCTCCCAGGTGCGGCTCAAGCTGCCCCGCCTGGTGGAGCGCAGCTGCGACATCATCCCCCTGTTTCGCACCTTCCTGCGCCAGGGGTGCAAGCGGATTGGCAAGCCGGTGCCGGCGGTGGATCGCGCCTATCTGGAGACCCTCAAGCGCCACCAGTGGCCGGGCAACCTGAGGGAGCTGCGCAACGTGGCCGAGCTCTATGCGGTGGGCATCGTCAAGTTGGCCGGGGCGGAGCGGGCCATTCCCCTCGCCAATGCCAAGGAGCCGCTGGACGATCTGGTGGAGGAGTTCGAGCGGCGGGTTATCGAGGACACCCTGTTCCTGTTCTCGGGACGGGTGACCGAGGCGGCCCAGTACCTCGGCATCCCGCGCAAGAAGCTCTATCTGCGCATGAAGAAGCACAACCTCGACAAGGAGCAGTTCAAGCCCGCCGGCTGAGCCATCAGATCTTGAACTGCTGTACCCGGGTGGCCAGCTGCTGGCTCTGGGTCTCGAGCTGTCCACAGGTCTGGCGAATGCGCTCCAGGTTCTCCAGCATGGCGCGGCCGTTGCCCGTGACGACGCTGAGGTTGCGGTTGATCTCGGTGCTGACGCCGCTCTGTTCATGGGCGGCGTCCCTTATCTGAGTGTTCATCTCGTTGATGATGGTGATAGCCCGGGTCATTTGACCCAGGCTCTCCCGGGTCTGGTGCGCCTGGCTGACGGCCAGGGTCCCGCTGTGGCTGCTGGCCCCCATCTTCTGTACCGCCTGCTGGCTGCCCTGCTGCAGCCGCTCGATCATCTGCTGGATTTCCCCCGTACTGTGCTGAGTCTTGCTGGCCAGGGTGCGCACCTCGTCGGCCACTACGGCGAAGCCGCGCCCCTGCTCTCCGGCTCGTGCCGCTTCGATGGCGGCGTTGAGTGCCAGCAGGTTGGTCTGCTCGGCGATGCCGCGGATCACCTCCAGCACCGATGAAATGTGCCCGACATCCTGCTCCAGTCGCTGGATCCCCTGCTCCGATACGTGAATGTCCCGCGCCAGGGACTCCATCGCCGTGACCGTGTTCATCAGGTCCGTCGTGGCGCTCTGTACCTGGCCGGCCGCCTCGGCGGAGGCGTGCTCGGTCCGGCTGGCGTGGGTCACCATGAGGGCGCTGGTGGCACTCTGTTCCTCCACGGCGGCGGCAATCTGATCGCTCTGGCGCTGCTGCTCCTCGGCATGGGTGACCATCTCCTCCATCAGGACGTGCAGCTGGCGGGATGCGGATTGCACCGCATCGGCGGTCTGGCTGACGTCGCCGACAATCTTGTGGACCTGGCCGATAAAGCGGTTGAAGGTGGCGCCCAGGGTGCCTATCTCGTCGCGGGAAGTGAGGGTGAGGCGGCGGGTAAGATCCCCCTCACCCTGGGCGATGTCCTCCAGGGCCCGTTGCATCTGGTCGAGGGGCCTGAGGGTGAGCCGGGTGACGGCCCAGGTGAGCACCAGAGCCAGCACAATGGCGATCAGGGTGCCCAGGCCCAGCACCTGCTGTGCGTGCTGGCTCGAGGCCTCGACCTCCTGCCTGAGCTGCTGCTGGGACTGCTCGATGGCATCCTTGAGCTGGTTGAGCTGCTGGCGGATAAGAGTGAACTGCTGTTGTGACGTCTTGAACTGGCTGGAAAGCTGATGGCTGTTTCCGTGGGGATCGGCAAAGACGGTCTGATAGTGGGTGAGCCAGCGATCGAACTCCGCCAGCATGAGGTCCAGCGAGGCCTGATGCTCTCTGCCGATGAGGCCCGCGTCGATCAGGGTCTGTACCTGGCTGATCCTGTCCCTCGCCTTGTGGCCATTATCAAGAAACTCCGCCTTCTGGTGCGCCACATTGTCGGTGCCGAGACCGCCCACGATGAGACCCTGGCCGGCGGCGATGACCTGATAGAGGTCGCGATAGGCGTCCTCCAGGGCATCCTGTACCGGCAGTATCTGCTCGACGACGGTGCGGTTGACCCGTAGTTGTTCGGTGAAGCTGGTGTAGGCGACGGCGACCACGCTGGACATGATGATCAACACGATCACCACGGGCAGACGGGTCTTGGTCGTGAGGGACAAATGATGGAGGAGTGTCATGACGGTGAGTCTCGCAAGGGGAGGGGAGTGACGTTCCATTATCGGGCCAAGGGAATGGGTAGGCTTCATACGGGTGTCACGCAATCGGACGGGAGCCAGAATAATTTGAGTTATTACCGGCACATAATCGAGTGCAGCCGATGCCGATCGGAGCGAAACTTGTTCAATGAGTGAACAGGTTTTCTATCCTGCCGGTCAGAGGGGGCGCATCATGAGATGTCCGAAATGTCTGAAGGAAGGGGTCGAGAAAGCACTGGATGAGCGGGTAGGGCGAGCCTGCGCGCTGGGATGCGGGGCCGCTGGCGGTTTTGCCTGCGCAGCCAGCTTTGCCAAGGTG
>NZ_CDDD01000087.1 GCF_000820165.1 Aeromonas taiwanensis | reverse complement strand
CCCCCCTATCCCCCCCTCGCAATGCTCGGCGCCACCGCCAAGTTTTGTTATCATCCCCGCCAACTTTTCCGGCCCAGCGGCCATCGAGACGAGGTAGATGATGAAAGTAGGTATTATCGGCGCCATGGAGCAGGAAGTAGCCCTACTGCGCAGCCAGCTGAGCGAGCCCACCACCCTGCAACTGGGCGGCTGCGAGTTCTACCAGGGCCGCCTGGCCGGTAAAGAGGTGATCCTGACCCGCTCCGGCATCGGCAAGGTCGCCGCCAGTGTCGCCACCAGCCTGCTGCTGGAGAAATTCGCCCCCGACTGCGTCATCAACACCGGCTCCGCCGGCGGCTTCGCCCAGGATCTGCACATCGGTGACGTGGTCATCGCGAGCGAAATGCGCTTCCACGACGTGGACGTGACCGCCTTCGGTTACGAGATGGGCCAGATGGCCCAGCAGCCCGCCGCCTTCCCCTGCGATGAAAAACTGATCGCCCTGGCCCAGGCCTGCATCGCCGAGCAGGGCAAGCACCAGACCAAGGTCGGCCTCATCTGCACCGGTGACCAGTTCATGTGCAAGCCGGACGCCATCGCGAAAGCGCGCGCCGACTTCCCGCAGATGCTGGCGGTGGAGATGGAAGGGGCCGCCATCGGCCAGGTGTGCCACATGTTCAAGGTGCCCTACCTGGTGGTGCGCGCCATGTCCGACATCGCCGGCAAGGAGCAGGTAGAGTCCTTCGATGCCTTCATCGAGGTGGCGGGCCAGCACTCCGCCGAAGTGATCATCGCGCTGCTCGGCAAGCTGTGATCGACGCCCCCGCCTGGGATGCCCAGCTGACCGCCCTCGCCTCGACGACGGCGGCCATCATGGTAGGCGCAGCCCTGCTGGAAGCCGTGCTGCCCTGGCCTGCCCGCTTTCGGCCTGGCGCCACCGTACCCCTGCTGGCCCGCCTCGGCCAGAAGGTGTATCGCCCCGACGGCTCACCCCGCCAGCAGGCCCAGGCGGGGCTGCTGGCCCTGCTGGTGGTCTGGGTACCCTGCGCCGCCGGGCTCTGGGCGGTGCGCAACCTCTCCCTGTCGGAGCCCCTGTTCGATCTCCTGTTCCTGCTGTTGATGCTCGAATCCCGGCCCCTGCGTGAACTCGCCCAGGCGAACCAGTCCCTGGCGACCCAGGAGAGCCTGGTCGTGGCGCGGCTGCAGGCGACCCCCTGGCTCCAGCGGGAGACGGGCAAGCTGTCGGTGATGGGGCTGAACAAGGCGATCGGCGAGACCTGCGTGCTGCGCCTCGTGGGCCAGTGGGCCGGTCCCTTGCTGGGCTTTGCCCTGGCCGGCGTACAGGGGGCCCTGCTCTGGCGCCTCGCCCAGCTGATGAACCAGGCATGGAACCCCAAGCAAGCGGCGTTCGTCCACTTCGGCCGCGCCGCTTCGGCGCTCTACCAGGGGCTCTGCGCCCCCGCGACCCTGTTGCTGGCGCTCCCCCTGTGCCTGCCCCGGCTGCGCCAGCTTGGCAGCACGCTGCGCCCGGCCCTGCAGTGGCCCTATCCGGCCATGGGTTGCCTGCTCAGCCTGCTGGCCCGGGTCACGGGCAGCCGGCTCGGCGGGCCGCGCTACTATCAGGGCCAGCTGGTGCGCCTCCCGGTGCTGGGGGAAGGCCGCGAACCCGATGCTCCCCTGCCACGGCGCCTGCTTCGCTGCCTGCTGCTGGCGGGCTGGGGCTGGCTGGCCCTGGCACTGCTCCTGACCCTGCTGGTACTGCACCATGGCTAATTCCTTCCACTGGCGGGCCTTCTGCCTGCTGCTCTGCCTGGTGAGCGCCCCCCTGCTGGGCGCGACGCCCCCGGCGCCACAGCGCATCATCACCCTCACCCCCCATCTGACCGAGCTGCTGTATGACATCGGGGCCGGGGATCGCATCGTCGCCACCGACGACGCCTCCGATTATCCCGCCGGGGTGGCGGCCCTGCCGCGCGTGGCAAACTATCGCAGCATCAACCTCGAGGCCCTGCTGGCCCTGAAACCGGATCTGGTGGTGGCCTGGCGCTCGGCCCAGGCTCGCATGCTGGCCCCGGTCGAGCGGCTCGGCATCCCGGTCTTCTACTCGGAGCCCACCGACTTTGCCTCCCTGGCCACCGAGATGCGAAGCCTCGGGCGCCTGCTCGGCGTCTCCCAGCAGGCCGACGAGCAGGCCGACGCCTATCTCGCCAGGTTAAGCAGCCTGGCGACACGCTATGGCGAGCCCAAGCCCGTCTCCGTCTTTTACCAGCTCTGGTACCCGCCGCTCACCAGCGTCAACGATTCGACCTGGCCAGGCCAGGCCATCGGCCTCTGCGGGGCCCGCAACATCATGGCGCAGGCGGCCACACCCTATCCCCAGGTCGGGCTGGAGCAGGTGATCAAGGCCAACCCCGGGCTCATCCTGGCCGGCGGCCGGGACCCCAAGGTGCTGGACCACTGGCGGCAGTGGCCCATGCTGGATGCGGTCAATCACCGCCGCCTCGCCCTCATCAACGCCGACGAGCTGCACCGCTTCACCCCCCGCGCCCTCAACGCGGTGGAGCAGATATGCGAGGCGATCGCCCAGAACGCTCAACCGGGCCCCTGAGCCATCATGGCAATGGGCTTGGGTCGCCCATGGCGTCCCAGTGATATGGCATAGAATATGCTTCACACTCTGACAGACACTCACTCCATAACGGGACAATGACATGTTCAACGGAAAAACGATCCTGATCACCGGGGGTACCGGCTCCTTTGGCAAGAAGTTCATCGAGATGGTCCTCTCCCAGTACACGCCGAGCCGTTTGATCGTGTATTCCCGTGATGAGCTCAAGCAGTTCGAGATGCAGCAGCGCTTCAACCATCCCTGCATGCGCTACTTCATCGGCGACGTGCGCGATGGCGAGCGCCTCGACATGGCCATGCACGGAGTGGACTTCGTGGTTCATGCCGCCGCCCTCAAGCAGGTGCCAGCCGCCGAGTACAACCCCATGGAGTGCATCAAGACCAACATCCATGGCGCGGAAAACGTCATCAAGGCGGCCCTCAACAACGGCGTCGAGAAGGTGATCGCCCTCTCCACCGACAAGGCGGCCAATCCGGTCAACCTCTATGGCGCTACCAAGCTCTGCTCCGACAAGCTGTTCGTGGCCGCCAATAATATGGCGGGCAAACATCCCACCATCTTCTCGGTGGTACGCTACGGCAACGTGGTCGGCTCTCGCGGCTCCGTGGTCCCCTTCTTCGACAAACTGATCCGGGAAGGTGCCAGCCGTCTGCCCATCACCCATGCCGAGATGACCCGCTTCTGGCTCACCCTGCCACAGGGGGTGGAGTTCGTGCTGACCAACTTCGCCCGCATGAAGGGGGGGGAAGTGTTCGTTCCCAAGATCCCGTCGGTGCGCATCACGGATCTGGCCAGCGCCATGGCGCCGGACCTGCCCCAGGAGATCATCGGCATCCGCCCGGGAGAGAAGCTGCACGAGGTGATGTGCCCGGCCGACGACTCCTACCACACCTATGAATTTGATACCTACTACGTCATCGCTCCCAGCATCACCTTCACGAGTCGCAACAACGACTTCGCCGTCAATGCACAGGGGGAGCGTGCTACTCAGGTCGAACACGGCTTCGAATACAATTCCCTCAACAATCGCCATTTCCTGTCGATAGAAGAATTGAAAGTCATGAATCAACAGGTGCTAGCCGAATGATCCCCTATGGACGCCAATCCATCACGGATGAAGATATCGAGGCTGTCGTCGCTGTCCTGAAGTCGGACTACCTAACCCAGGGCGAGACGGTGCCCGCCTTCGAGCAGGGACTGGCCAACTATTGCCAGGTTCCCCATGTGATCGCCTGCAACAATGGCACCACGGCCCTGCACCTCGCCTGCGCAGCACTGTCACTGGGTGAAGAAGATTGGGTCTGGGTCTCCGCCATCAGCTTCGTCGCCTCGGCCAACTGTGCCCGCTACTGCGGTGCCCAGGTGGACTTCGTCGACGTGGAGCCCGATACCGGCAACCTCAGCGTGACGGCGCTGCGCGAGAAACTGCAACGGGTTCAGGGTACCACTCGTCAGCCGAGAGCCCTGGTCGCCGTGCATCTGGCGGGTCAGCCCTGCGATCTCGCCGAGATAGGCGCCCTGTGCCGGCAATACGGCGTGCACCTCATCGAGGATGCCTGTCATGCTCTGGGCGCCAGCTATCAGGGGCACCCCATCGGCAGCTGCGTTCACAGTGACATGACCGTCTTCAGCTTCCACCCCGTCAAACCCATCACCACGGGGGAAGGGGGAGCCGTCACTACCCGCTGCGCCGAACTGGCCGCACGGCTTCGCCTCTACCGCAGCCATGGGATTACCCGGGATGCCGAACAGCTCTGCGCCCCCAGCCCGGGGGGCTGGTACTACGAACAGCAGGTGCTCGGCTTCAACTATCGTCTGACCGACATTCAGGCTGCGCTCGGGCTGAGTCAGCTCGGCCGCTTGCCTCGCTTCATCGAGCTGCGCCAGCAGTTGGCCGCCCGCTACGACGAACTGCTGACCCGGCTACCGGCGCAACCCCTGCGCCAAATAGATGACAGGCACAGTGGCTACCACCTCTATGTAATCCGGGTCACCGACCGGGATCGGGTGTTTGCCCAGCTGAGGGAGGCCGGCATCGGCGTCAACGTCCATTACATGCCCATTCCCGCCCAGCCTTACTATCGCGAGCTGGGCCATGATCCTGCGGCCTACCCCGGCGCCCAGACCTATTATCGGCAGGCAATCAGCCTCCCCCTCTTCCCCACCCTCTCTCTGGATGAGCAGGATCAGGTGGTGCGGGCGCTGGAATCCGTGCTATGCGCCTAGCCCTGGGGACAGTCCAGTTCGGACTCGACTATGGCATCAGCAATCATGCGGGCGAGGTGCAGGATGACGAGCTCGTCGCCATTCTGTCCCTGGCCCGCAAGCTGGGGATGGATACCCTGGATACGGCCCAGGCCTACGGCAAGGCCGAGGAGAGGCTCGGGCACCACCACAGCGCCGACTTTCAACTGATAGACAAACTGGCGCCGGGCATCCAAGCCGCAGACGTCGCCACCTCGGTGGAGGCCAGCCTGCAACGCCTGGCGCGCGCAAGGCTGGATGGCTTGCTGCTGCACCGCAGCCAGGATGCCAGCCCCGCCCTGTTCGAGCAGCTGGCAGAGCTGCAGCATCAGGGCAAGGTGGGCAAGGTGGGCGTCTCCGTCTATGCCCCCGAAGAGCTGGCACTGTGGCTGGATCAGGGTTATCCCCTGGAGCTGGTGCAGCTCCCTGCCAACCTGCTCGATCAGCGTTTCCTGCGTTCGGGCTGGCTCGACAGGCTGCAGGCAGCCGGATGTGAGATCCACGTGCGGTCCCTGTTCCTGCAAGGCCTGCTCCTGATGCGGCCAGATCTTCGCCCCGATTATTTTGATGCCTTCCGTGAACCGCTGGCACGGCTGGACGGGTGGCGCCCCCATCTCTCCTCCCTTCACAAAGCGCTCTCCCTGATCCCGGCTCTGCCCCAGGTCAGCCGCTTCGTGGTGGGGGTCTGCCATGCACACGAGCTGGCAGCCATCGCATCAGCCCATCTCCATCTGCACCCCAGTCATGACGACGAACTGGCCACCCTTGCCTGCAGCGAACCGGCCCTCATCAACCCAGCCATGTGGAGAACATCATGATCCTCGGAATACTACAGGCGAGGGCAGGCTCCAGCCGGCTGCCGGGCAAGGTGCTCAGGCCCCTGCTCGGTGTGCCCATGCTCGCCCGCCAGATCGAGCGGCTCCAGCGCTCGGCCAGGCTGGATCAACTGGTGGTCGCCACCAGCGACCAGGCCGGGGATGAGGCCATCGCGGCCCTTTGCACCGAGCTGGGCGTCCCCTGTTTTCGCGGCCCGCTGGACGACGTGCTGCAACGCTTCCAGCTGGCGGCCCAGCCCTTTGCCCCCGCTCATGTCGTCAGGCTGACCGGGGATTGCCCGCTGGCGGATCCCGCCCTCATCGACGAGCTTATCGAGCTGCATCTGACCGGCGGCTACGACTACAGCAGCAACTGCTGGGACCCCAGCTACCCGGATGGGCTGGACGCCGAGATCCTGAGCGCCGCCACCCTGGATCTGCTGGCTGGGTGCGCCCACACCCCGACCCAGCGCGAGCACGTGACTTACTACATCCGCCAGCACGAGGCGCAGTTCAAGATAGGCAAGCTGGTGCGCCAGCCGAGCCTCGCCCATCTGCGCTGGACGGTGGACGAGCCCGCCGACTTCGCCCTGGTCGAGCAAATCTATCAGCGGCTCTACCCGTCAAAACCGGCCTTTGCCACCGACGACATTCTCGCCCTGCTGGCGCGTGAGCCGCAGTTGGCGACCCTGAATACCCAACATCAACGCAATGAGGGGCTGGCAAGCTCGCTGGCCAAGGAGAACTACTCATGACCTCACGGTATCAGCATTCACTGACCCTCTCCGCCCGGGCCGAGCAGAGTATTCCCTTGGGCTCCCAGACCTTCTCCAAGAGCCGCCTCTGCTTCCCCTACGGTGCGGCGCCCCTCTTCATCGAACGTGGCCAGGGCGCCAGGGTCTGGGACGTGGATGGCAACGAGTATCTGGACTTTGCCAGCGGCCTTCTGGCCATCAGCCTGGGTTACTGCGACCCCGAGGTAAATCAGGCGGTGCAGGAACAGCTCAATCTGGGCTCCATCTTCTCCCTGCCCCACCGCCTGGAAACCGAGGTGGCGGAGCAGCTCATCGAGCTCATTCCCTGCGCCGAGATGGTCCGCTTTGGCAAGAACGGCACCGACGCCACCTCCGCCTGCATTCGCCTCTCTCGCGCCGTGACTGGACGGGAGCGGGTCGCCGTCTGCGGCTATCACGGCTGGCAGGACTGGTACATCGGCTCCACCACCCGCCATCTGGGAGTGCCCGAATGCGTGCGCGAGCTCACCCATCGCTTCGACTACAACGATCTGGCCTCGCTCAAGGCGCAGCTCGAGGCCCATCCCGGCGAATTTGCCGCCGTGATCCTGGAACCCATGAACGTCGCCTGGCCCGCCCCGGACTTCCTGCCCGGTCTGCGCCAATTGTGCGATGATCACGGCGCCCTGCTCATCTTCGACGAGACCATCACAGGTTTTCGCTTCCATCTGGGCGGCGCCCAGACCCTCTTTGGCGTCACGCCGGATCTGGCCGCCTTCGGCAAGGGCATGGCCAATGGCTTCCCCATCTCCGCCGTGGTGGGCCGCCGCGAATACATGCGCCGCATGGAAGACATCTTCTTCTCCGGCACCTTCGGCGGCGATGCCATCGCCCTGGCGGCGGCCAACGCCGTCATCAAGAAGATGCGCCGGCTCGATGTGCCAGCACGGCTGGCCGAGCGAGGCCAGCAACTGCAGAGCGGGCTCGATGCCCTGCTCCAGCAGTTGAACGCCCCAAGCTGGTTGCAGAGTGCCGGTCATCCGAGCTGGAGCTTCCTGCTCATCGGCGACTCCCCCAACCACTCCAGCTGGCTGCTCAAGAGCTATTTCATCCAGGAGCTGTGCAAGCGGGGCATCCTCAGCCTCGGCAGTCACAACCTGAACCTTGCCCACGGCGAAGAGGATGTCCAGACCCTCTTGGCCGTCTACGCCGAGGTCCTGCCGGCGCTTATCCGCCTAGACGCGGACAAGGCCATCCATCAGGCTCTGGACGGCGAACCCATCCAGCCGGTATTCAAGGTGCGCTGAGTGCTGCCACTGTGGATTTTCAGTGAAGGGGACAAGGCTCGGGGCCTCGGTCACCTCAGCCGCTGCGGCGCCTATGCGCAGGCCTGGCGACAACAGGGGGGCGCCGTCCACTGGGTGGTGGACGGCGATGCGCTTGCCAGTACCCTGCTCGAAGGGGAGTCCGTCAGCTGGGGGCGCTGGCAGCAGCAATCCATCCCCCCGCAACAGGCGGTCGCCATCGTCGACTCCTACTCGGCCACTCTGGAGACGCTGCAGAGCATGGCCGCGGGATTTGTGCGAGTGATGTACCTCGATGACACCGAACGGCTGGATTACCCCCGGGGGCTGGTGATCCACGCCTGCCCCGGCGCTCCGGGCATCCCATCCGGCTCCGCCACCTGGCGGTGGGGACCGGGCTGGCAGCCCCTGCGCCCCCCGTTCTGGTCCGTGCCTCCTCGCACTCGAGTCTCCGAGCGCATCGAGCGCATCCTGATCATCATGGGGGGAACCGACATCCGCGACCTGACGCCGAGTCTGGTGACCTTGCTGCACCAGCACGCCCCGGAAGCCGAGTTGCACGTCGTCAACCGCGAACCGGATCCCCGCCTGTGGGGATGCCAGCAGCATCACAACCTCGACGCCACCCAGATGGTCGATCTCATGTGTCACTGCGATCTGGCCATCAGCGCAGCCGGGCAAGCGGCCTATGAGCTCGCCCGCTGTGGCTTGCCTGGCATGCTGATTGGCGTCGCCGACAACCAGGCCAACCAGCTGGCGGGCTGGTGCGGCCCTGATGCCTTTCTCTCTGGGGGATGGTGGCATGATCCGGCCTTGCTCTCCCGCCTGGAGCTGGGGCTGTCCAGGCTGGCGGTATCGGACGAGCGTGCCAGTCGGGCGCACAGATTGCAGGCACTCATGGCAGGTAACGGCACCCTGGAGGCACTCGCATGGCTCAACCAGGCCTAGTGCTGCAGCAGCGCTTCAATCTCGCCGGGATCCACCTCATCCCTTTCGCCATGCTGGACGAGCAGCAAGTAGTCACCGTCTGGCAGATGCGAAACCACCCGGAGGTCGCGCGCTGGATGAACAGTGGGGGTGACATCAGCCTGGAGGCACATCTCGCCTTCATGGCGCGTCAGTCTGAGGACACTCGCAACGTCAACTATCTCTGCCTGGACGACCGAGGGTCTGCCGGCGTCATCTCCCTGCATCGGCTCGACTGGCACAACCGCCTGGGCTGGCTCGGGATCTATCGCAATCCCTTTCGCCCCGACAAGGGGCTGGGCGCCCGCCTGCTGGCCACCGTCAATCGGCTCGCCTTCGAGGTCGCCCAGCTACACACCCTCAAGCTCGAGGTCGCGGCAGACAATGAAAGAGCCATCCAGGCCTATCTGCGCGCCGGCTTTCGCCATGAAGGCGCCTGGCGAGAGGCCGTCAGCCGCCCCCAGACAACCAACTATGTCGATCTCGTGCTCATGGGGATCACTGAACAGGAGTGGAAACATCCATGACCCAAGCCATGGCTAACGTCATCAATCCGAATCACTGCTTCATCATTGCAGAGCTGTCGGCCAATCACGGCCACGACCTGGCAACGGCCCTCGCGACAGTGCGCGCAGCCAAGGCGTGCGGGGCCGATGCCATCAAGATCCAGACCTATACGGCCGACACCATCACCCTGGATTGCGACAATGAGTACTTCCAGATCAATCAGGGCACCCTCTGGGATGGCACCACCCTGTACAAGCTCTACCAGGAGGCATACACCCCCTGGGAGTGGCATGCCGCCATCCAAGCGGAAGCGCACAAGGAGGGGCTCATCTTCTTCTCCACTCCCTTCGACCCCAGTGCCGTCGATTTTCTGGAGGCTCTCGACGTCCCTCTCTACAAGATCGCCTCGTTTGAAATCACCGACATTCCTCTGATTGAGTACACCGCCAGCAAGGGCAAACCGATGATCATCTCGACCGGCATCGCCACCCTGGCCGACATCGATGCCGCCGTGCAGGCCTGCCGACGCGTGGGCAATCACGACATCACATTGCTCAAGTGCACCTCCTCCTACCCAGCCCCGGTGGAAGAGGCCAACCTGCTTACTATCCCCAATATGAGGCAGACGTTTGGTGTCCAGGTGGGGTTGTCCGACCATACCCTGGGAGAAGCGGTCGCCATGGCCGCCGCCGCCCTGGGCGCCCGCGTGATAGAGAAGCACTTCATCCTGGATCGTGCGCTAGGAGGACCGGATGCCTCCTTCTCCATGACACCTGACGAGTTCGCCCATATGGTCGAGGGGATCCGGCAAGTCGAGGCCGCCCTGGGAGTGGTCAACTACCAACTCAACGACAAGACGCTGCGAAATCGGCAATTTGCCCGCTCCCTCTTCGTCTGCGAGGACATGAAAGCGGGGGATACCTTCACGTCCCGTAATGTGCGCTCCATCCGGCCTGCCCACGGGTTGCCCCCAGTTCATCTTCCCTCCCTGCTGGGTCGCCGTGCCAGCCAGGATATCCAGGCCGGCACGCCCCTGGCCTGGTCATTGGTTTCCTAACGGTCGAGGAGCTCTGCATGGATCAGAAGAACGTCTTCATGTCCCGGGAAGGGAACGAGTGGTACGAACGCAACAAGACCGCCATCCTAGGCAAGTCCCTGGCAAGCGACCCCATCTTCAAGGCGCTGGAATACCTGGGCAGAAAACCCGCCAGGATCCTGGAGATAGGCTGCGCCAACGGCTGGCGGCTGGCACAGCTGGCCGAGCATTACGGTGCACGCTGCTATGGGGTGGATCCCTCGGCCAGCGCCATCCAGGATGGCCTCTCCCGCTACCCTGGATTGCACCTTACCGTGGGGACGGCCGACAACCTGCCCGAGATGGAACCCGTCGACCTCATCATCTTCGGCTTCTGTCTCTATCTGTGCGATCCCCAGGATCTGTTCAAGATTGCCGCCGGCAGCGATGCGCTGCTGGCCGATCGGGGCCTCATGACCATACTGGATTTCAACCCGCCAGCCGGACACTATCGCAACGACTATCAGCATCACGCCAATCTCTTCAGCTACAAGATGAATTACAGCGATCTGTTTGCCTGGCATCCGGGATACCACCGTCTGTTCGAGCATGTGCAGCATCACGACGGCGACACCGAACTCGAGCCGGATGCGCTGATCTCGGTGCAGATCCTGCGCAAGGATGCGAGGCTGCTCGCGGCGCAAAACCCCTACCCTTCAAGATAAAAAAATACCGACCTCAGGGTCGGTATTTTGTTGCTTCACGTCTGGCTCCGGGAACGGCATCAGCTCATCTCGCGGCACTCCCGGCGCGTCCAGTCAGCTTTTCACGGTTTTCTTTCTAAACAGCGCCATCACTTCGTTATCGATCATGTCTACGCTGTCGAGCGCCCTGGGATACATCTCCCTCACCTTCCCCAAAAACTCCAGCCAGAGTTCGATGGCGGGTTGCATCAGCTCCAGAGTCTCCTCTTCCCCCTCAAAGGAGTAGAGAATGGAGCTCAACAGGGTGAAGACATAGTTCATCGATCCCACCATGGTCTGGGAGATATGCTGCTGGCGCGTGGCGGCTATCTGGGCGAGATAGCCAAAGTTGCGCAGCATCAGCTGGTTCAGCTCATTTCGGGAGGAGAAGGGTTGACGCCACTCATCCATCATCTTGTCGACGAAGATATTGAAGAACTCGACGTCGAGCAGTGACGAGAAATCGTCCTTGGACAAGGGGATAGGGGCACAGAGCGCAGCAATCTCATCGAGCAGGGCGGCCTTGTCGACAGGCTGGGAGAGGCTTATCTCACCGCTTGGCAAGGCCCTGGTATGGGCAATCCTGGCGCCATCGCTGCAGTTGAAGCAGCGTACCTCGTCATTGTTTGCCAAGACCTGCTCCATCACGCGGCGGGAGGTATCAAACATGGCATTGCTGATGACGGTGCCGCCAAAGTTGCCTTCCCGCTGCCATAGGCTGTCGCCATACATCATCTCCCCCAGAGCACCGGCGTTCTCTTCGTCGTTGTAGTAGGAGCTGAGTTTGGAGTGGTGGTGTCCTTTGTGCTTGTAGCCATTGTCCAGACCGAACAAATAGAGCTGCTTGAAGCCCAGATGGACGGGGGCACTGATGCCGATGTTACCCACCAGGGGATTGACCCCACCGAGGGCGGCACAGGGCTTGAGCGACGAGAAGTAGTTCTGGTACAGCACTACACCGGGCTCGCTAAGTTTGAATGCGAGAGCCGAGCGGTTGAACAGTGTGGCGCAGTCGGGGTGGATGACGTCCGTACTCAGGAACAGCACGTCACGCAGATATTCGGGGTCTTCCAGATTCACCAGGAAGTCGTAGACAATCTTGGTGCGCTCGGTCTCGACATGGATATCCGGCTTGATCCCCACCCTGTGCAGCGCCGAGATGGCACTGCCACAAGAGATGATGACGGCCTTGTCCTTGTTGCGCTCGATGACAGCGATGGATTCGTCCAGCGAGGGGCCGTTGGCGACGATGAAAACCGGGGTACGCTGATACAGGGAGGAGAGCCGTCGATCTTTTTGCAGGAACGGAACCCCGCGCTCGATATTGTGGATGGTGTGGGACAGGGCGATCAGGTTGTCGTCGAAGAAACCCCATCCCATCACCAGCAGGTAATATTCCTGCTGCACCTTCTCGATCAGTTTCTTGATCTTGTCGTTCTGATAGCCCCACATGATGAAGGCATTGGCGATGAGGAAGGAACCACGTTGGTGAATGGCCGAGGCGAAATCCTTGACGATGGTCTCTTCATCCTGTCCCAGCAGGATCTGCATCCCCAGATTCTCCTGGTGCAAGTAATCGAGCAGCGGCGCCCAGTCGAAGCAATAGAGCGAGGCGTAAAAGAGATCCAGGTCCGGCTCGAACAGGAAGAGAGTGCCTATCTTGCACCTTTCATAGAGATAGCCGAGGTGATACCCGAGACCAACGCCGAATACCAGGGCACTGGGTACCTCGTTGGGCACGTGTCCAAGCAAGGCTTCCTTGGCAGAAATGTCGTCAAGGTAGGCGTTCAGCTTGTTGAGGTACTCGACGTGCATAAAGCCAAGGGGGTTCGCCTCCTGGCTGAAAGAGAACTTGGATAGCCCCCCTTTCTCCATGAACTCGGTGACCAGCGTCTCACAGATGAGGTAGGGCTCTTTGCCGTAGACTGCGACATCATCGTCAAGCCAGGCCAGGTTGGGTTGGCCATTCTCGTTGCAGAAGAACCGGAATGGGCGGATGGGCTGGTATGACTCATACATGTCGGCAACGTGGGGAATATATTGGCGAAATGCCGCCATATTCTGTTCAAAGCGCAGCGGCAAGGCCACCGCCATGGCCGCTTCCTGATCCGCCTGCTGTTGAAGCCGCCGAGCTTCCTGTTCTGCTTGAACCAGGGCCGCATCGATATTGAGGGACATCAGTACTCCTTGCTGTTCACGCGATAGGCTTGCCCGGCCCGGTTGGCTCTCCCGACCTGCGCCAGCCGTTCGAAAATGGCGTGATGATGGCTGGCCGCCAGGGCCTTCAGGTTCTCTTCCTGGATAGACAGAGCAGCGGCCAGGGCCGCCACTGCGGACTGCTGTGCCGGATCCGTGCTGGCCAGTTGCACCAGACTGTCGATCAATGCCAGCCGTTCATCCATGCATTGCAAGGCCTCGTCATACTCCTGGCGTTGCAATAGCTCTTCGATCAGATGGGCATTATTGGCCATTGCCGCTTCGAGGGCCGCCAACGTGCCGCTCACAGCTCACCCAACTGCTGTCTCATCTGAAAGCCTTGCTGCTTTTCTGCTTCTGGCACCTGATCCCAGCCAGACTTGATGGTCAGCATCAGCGCCATGACTTCGTCCAGGGGCGCGACGTCCCGCGCCAGGCTGGCATCCCAAACTCGTTCATCCATATAGGCATAGAGCCCGTAAAGATTCTCGGCCATGGCCCCCTGGCTCAGATCCAGTGCATCCTGCAACCCGTGCAACAATCCTTGAGCCTTGGAGACGGCGATGGATTTCGCCTCCATGTCGTTGCGCTCTATGGCGCCCTTGGCTTGGGCCAGGCGCTCCAGGCAACCCTGCATCATCAGCTGGATGACGCGATGGGGATCTGCCGTGGCCAGATCGGCAGCAAGATTGCCAGCCGTATATGCTTTGATATTGCGTTTGTACATATTTTACGTCTCTCGATCTATCAAGAGTTCTGATAATTCGTCTGCAAGGTGGCCAATGCAGAGGCAGAATTGTTCATCTTGACCAGCAAGGCATCCAGGCTGCCATATTGGGCACGCAATGCCGCTTCATATTTTGCCAGCTGGGCATTTGCCGTCGCCGTCTTCTGGGTCAGCGCACGCAAGTCCGAATTCAGAACATCTTCCCGCTGTGCCAGCATGCCGCCACTCTTGGTGTACTCCTTCAGGCCGGAATTCAGGGTGGCAGCCAGCCCCTTCTCCTCACCAAAGAGTGCCACTACCTGATCGAAGTTCTTGTCGACGGCCTCGCCGAACTTGGTCTTGTCCAGCGACAGCTTTCCCTTGTTGTCCATCTTGATGCCAACCTCGAAGATGGTGGAGTAGGTACTGCTGTTCTCGGAGGGGCTGACCAGCAAGTTGCTCATGAACGAGCTGATGGCACGGGTCGTGGAGTCCCCCGCCAGCGCGCCGCCATCGTCCTGCTTCTCCCCCCCCACGAAGCTGTTGCGTTTGCTCAGAGCAGTCATCTTGTCCTGCAGGGTGTTGTAACCATCCACAAACTGCTGAACCAGATCCTGAATGGATGTCTTGTCGGTCGTGATATCGACCTTGTTGGCCTTGAGATCCCCTGCGCTGTCCTTGTCCGACACACGAAGTACCGTCACCTTGAGATCCTGAATGGAATCATCAAAGGTGTTGGTGTCACTCTTGAGGACGTTGCCATCCACGTTGATCTCGGCACTGCTGGCCGCACGAGTCTGATTCATGACACCGCCACCCGCCTCGAAGATAGCAAGCTCGGCGGTATTCCCGGTGATGGTCAAATCTTTGCCATCGCCCGAGATGCCGGAGTCGATCACCAGCTTGGCCTTGCCGTCCGCGGTGTTGACGATGTTGGCGCTGAGGCCGAAGTTGTCGCCATTGCTGTTGATGCTCTTGCGAATGTCTTGCAGGGTATCCCCCGCTTTGACATCGACCGTGAAGGTCTTGTCGCCCGCCTTGAAGGTCAGCTGTCCGTCCTGAGTGGCCAGAGACGTGGTCGAGCTGTCGAAAATCCCCTCCTGGCGACTCGTCTCTGCCAACTTATTGACGATGATGTTGTATTGCCCATTGGAGGCGCCTGACTTGCTCTCCACCTTCAAGACAGGGTCATCTTTGCTCTGGGTAATGTTGATGGCACGCTTGTTGAACGCACCAGGGGCACTCAGCTTCTCGAGGATGTCGGTAAAGGCAGAGATGGAGGACTTGAGTTGCCCGATGCCAGACAAGGAGATCTGGGTACTGTTCTGCTTGGTAATGATCGGCTGTTGCAACTGGGCCTTCTTGGCTGACACACTCGCCGAAATCACGCTCTCAAGATCGAGTCCAGACCCCGCCCCCGCAGAGGTAATTGCCATCACGTCCTCCTGTCTATCAACTTAAAAAAGAGGGTCACACCTGACCATCAAACAGGATCCCGGAGAGGCTGGTCACATTGCCCCCGTCCTGTTCCATAGCCTGCAACCTTTTGTTCATCAAGAGCATTTCTTCACTGGGGATCTGACGGATGACCTGTTTGGTTTCCACGTCGATCACCTTGACCACAGGTTGTTCAAACTCGGGGACCAGACTGAAATTGATCGTCCACCCCTTCATTTTGCTGAGGTTGTCCAACCTTTCTTGCAATTCTTGGGCCTGTTTCTCCATCAAGGCTTTCTCTTTGTTCAACTCCTGCGCTTTGGCATGAACAGAGGGCTCCTTTGATGGCTTGGCTGCTGATGGCTTGACTGCCGGCTCGACACTTGCCTGTTTTGCCTGGCTTTCTCCACCCGCAATGGGGGAAGAGGCAGGCATGGCGGCCTGAGGGCCGCCATGTTGTGTGGGCGTCGAAGTAACAGAAGGCATGGCTATCGATTCATTGGCCATCTGCTGCTCCTCATATCAATGATGTTGACGTTATGGCCCGCTTAACCCAGCAGCTGCAGTGCAGACTGCGGACGCTGATTGGCCTGGGCCAGGATGCTGGAAGCCGCCTGTTGCAGGATATTCTGCTTGGTCATGTTGGCGGTTTCGGTCGCAAAGTCCGCATCACGGATACGGGAACGTGCTGCACTCACGTTTTCCGAGATATTGGCCTGGTTGCGAATGGTGGAGTCCAGACGGTTCTGCACCGCACCCAGCTCGGCACGCTTGCTGTCAACCACCCCCAGCATGGCATCGGCAGCAGCCAGAACCTGCTGAGCGCCACTCTGAGTGCTGATGCTGATAGAGCTACCTGCAGCAAAAATTGCCGTGACGTTGATGGCAGTACCGATGACGGTCCCGACATCCACGGTCGTGTTGGCCGCAGCGGCAATACCGGAGATGCTGAATCCATCAGCCTGGGAGAGGCTGAAACCGATGGTCTGGTTGGCATCCGCCCCCACCTGGAAGCTACCGCTGTAGTTACCATCCAGCAGCTTGGTACCGGCAAAGGTGGTGTCCTTGGAGATACGGTTGATTTCGGCCCCCAGCTGATCCACTTCCTTCTGCAGAGCCTCGCGGTCCTTGGAAGAGTTGGAGCCGTTGGCAGATTGCTGTGCCAGGGTGCGCATACGCTGCAGCATGCCAGTCACTTCGTCCATGGCCCCTTCTGCGGTCTGCGCCAGGGAGATGCCGTCGTTGGCGTTGCGGTTGCCCTGATCCAGGCCGTTGACCTGGGAGGTCAGACGGTTGGAGATCTGTAGCCCCGCCGCATCGTCCTTGGCACTGTTGATGCGCAGGCCAGAGGCCAGACGGGTGTATGAGGTATCCAACGATTTGGTGGTGTTCATCAAGTTACGCTGAGCGTTCAATGATGAAGTGTTGGTGTTGATAAACATGGCCATAAAAGAGTTCTCCTGATGAACAAGAAACTGCGGGCTCTGCTGATATCTATACAGTCAGGATCCCACCGTTCAGATGGACAGATTGAACGGTCTGTGCCATCTGGCGGATCCGCTGTTTGAACGGACATCGAACCCGCAGTTGCGCAAATGCTGGATTTCCGAACACCCCTCAATTTGCTTCATATCTTGTAACGGCAGCCTCATCGGAAGCTTTAGGAGATTTATTGCCGCTCTCGTCAATAAAGAGGCAAATCCCTTCCGCTCAGGAAGAGATCAGAAAGTAAATGTGTGTTGTGCGAACGCTGATGTCCGACTCTCGGCGCTTCAACAAAAGGAAAATTGCAGCAACTGATGGGTAAGTTCTGGCTAACCCCTTATGGTGCCAATAAAAAACCGACAAGCGTCGGTCAACAAAACATTCAGGCTCACCTAGAGCAGGATAGAAGGGGTCACCAGCGCTGATGCCCCCATTGTGCGGATCGGGGTGGTCTGAACGACCTCCCCTTTCAAGTCTATTAGCCCAGCAGCGACAACGCAGACTGCGGACGTTGGTTGGCCTGGGCCAGAATGCTGGACGCAGCCTGCTGCAGGATGTTCTGCTTGGTCATGTTGGCGGTTTCGGTCGCGAAGTCCGCATCCCGGATACGAGAACGGGCGGCGCTCACGTTCTCAGAGATGTTGGACTGGTTACGGATGGTGGAGTCCAACCGGTTCTGCACCGCCCCCAGCTCGGCACGCTTGCTATCCACTATCCCCAACATAGAATCGACGGCAGCCAGAACATTTTGCGCATTGGTTTGAGTACTGATACTGATGCCACCCGCACTACCACTCAAGAAGATGGTACTCACGGCCAGGGTACCACCACTCGCGGCAGTCACTGTTGTGTTTGCAGCAGCGGAAATACCGGAGATGCTAAATCCCCCAGCCTGAGAGAGGCTGAAACCGATGGTCTGGTTGGCATCCGCTCCCACCTGGAAACTACCGTTGTAGTTGCCATCCAGCAGCTTGGTGCCGGCAAAGGTGGTATCGGTGGAAATACGGTTGATCTCGGACCCCAGCTGATCCACTTCCTTCTGCAAGGCCTCGCGATCCTTGGCGGAGTTGGAGCCGTTGGCAGATTGCTGTGCCAGGGTGCGCATGCGCTGCAGCATACCGGTCACTTCGTCCATGGCCCCTTCTGCGGTCTGTGCCAGGGAGATGCCATCGTTGGCGTTGCGGTTGCCCTGATCCAGGCCGTTGACCTGGGAGGTCAGACGGTTGGAGATCTGCAGGCCCGCCGCATCGTCCTTGGCGCTGTTGATGCGCAGGCCGGAAGCCAGACGGGTGTAAGAGGTATCCAACGACTTGGTGGTGTTCATCAAGTTACGCTGGGCGTTCAATGATGAAGTGTTGGTATTGATAAACATGGCCATAAAAAATTTCTCCTGATGAACAAGAAACTGCGGGCCCTGCCGGTGCCAATACACGGTCAGGATCCCACCGTTCAGATGGACAGATTGAACGGTTCTGTCTCACCTGGCGGGCCCTCTGTTTGAACGGACATCGGACCCGCAGTTGCGCAAATGTTGGATTTCCGAACACCCCTCGATTTGCTTCACCTTCTGTAACGGCCATCTCGCCAGAAGCTTTAAGCAATTTATGCACGACCCTAATACTGTCCGAGTTTGGATATCACAAGAAAGGATCGGGAAGCCCGGCCATGTCGCCATGAGGCTCGTCATCAGTCCACGGAAGATATTAACTGGCACGGTTTGTGCTTTATTTTTGGTGTCGCCATTTTTTCGGCGCCCATAAAAAAGGCCGACAATGTCGGCCAAAGAAGAGCTTACGCTCAGGAGAACAACCTCGAGGATGACAGAGTGAACGATCTGCGCAACACTCGAGGGGTATACCAATAAGAGAACTTCTCTTTCGATAGAACAAGGCGTAAATCCGAACACCCCATTGTTCCATCTTGTTTACCAGGGCGGCCTGAACAACCGCCCTTTTCTTTTTCTCAAACTTCCCCTGCTTAGTTTTGCAGCAGGGAGAGTGCAGACTGCGGACGCTGGTTGGCCTGGGCCAGGATGCTGGAGGCGGCCTGCTGCAGAATGTTCTGTTTGGTCATGTTCGCAGTCTCGGTCGCGAAGTCCGCATCGCGGATACGGGAGCGGGCGGCGCTCACGTTCTCGGAGATGTTGGCCTGGTTGCGGATGGTAGAATCCAGCCGGTTCTGCACCGCACCCAGTTCGGCACGCTTGCTGTCAACTACGGTCAACATGGAATCAACGGCAGCCAGTACGTTTTGGGCGTTGCTCTGGCTGCTGATGCTGATGCCACCGGCGCTACCACCGACAAAGACGGTTGAAATGCCAACGGCTGCGGCCGTGGTGGCAATAGTGGTTGCCGCTGCTGCAGCAATCCCGGAGATGCTGAAGCCATCGGCCTGACTCAGACTGAATCCGATGGTCTGGTTGGCATCTGCACCGACCTGGAAGGTACCACCAAAGGTGCCATCGAGCAGCTTGGTACCTGCAAAGGTAGTGGCGGTGGAGATACGGTTGATCTCTGCACCCAGCTGATCCACTTCCTTCTGCAGGGCCTCACGATCCTTGGCAGAGTTGGAGCCGTTGGCAGATTGCTGGGCCAGGGTGCGCATACGTTGCAGCATGCCGGTCACTTCGTCCATGGCCCCTTCAGCGGTCTGCGCCAGGGAGATGCCGTCGTTGGCGTTGCGGTTACCCTGATCCAGACCGTTCACCTGAGAGGTCAGACGGTTGGAGATCTGCAGGCCGGCCGCATCGTCTTTCGCGCTGTTGATGCGCAGGCCGGAGGCCAGACGGGTGTAGGAGGTATCCAGGGATTTGGTGCTGTTCATCATGTTACGCTGAGCGTTGAGCGATGAAACGTTGGTATTGATATACAGACTCATGACTTTTCTCCTAAGCTATTAAAATTTATCTTTAATTCACTCAGGCTTTCTTTTGTTTTGTGCCTGATATGTTTAGTTAACGGCGTCTTTTCGTGAGACTTTAATTTCTTTTTTCTGCCTTTATGGCAGTAATCGCCGCCTAACCTATATATCGGCCTCAATCCCTCACCCTTGAGGAAAAATTCGGGATTTTTTCCCGCCGTGCGCACCCAGCCCATGGGCAAAGGGGCGGATCCCGCGCCAGACAAGGCGAGGCGGCCATCCAGGCCACGTATCCAGAAACCGGCGCTGGCTCTCACTTTTGCACTCCTCCATTGTTCATCCCCACGGCTTGCCCCTAAAATCGCCGCCCCATCATCTATTGGACGTGAGTTGTTCTCCATGCAGACTCTGGTTGAGCAGATTGTTTACATCAGCGACATGTTTGGTACTGCGGTATTTGCGTTTTCGGGGGTATTGGTGGCTGGGCGGCTCAGGATGGATGGTTTCGGTGTCATGGTGCTGGCCGCTGTCACCGCCATCGGCGGCGGCACTATCCGCGACATGATCCTGGGGGCGACCCCGGTGTTCTGGGTGCGCGACACCCTCTATATCTGGGTAGTGATCGCCACGGCGCTCATCGGCATGTGGATGGTCAAGTTGCCCCGCCGCATGCCCTGGTATGTGTTGCCAGTGGCCGATGCCTTCGGGCTGGCGCTCTTTACGGTCATAGGTGCCCAGAAGGCGCTCAATTTTGGCACCTCCGGGCTGATTGCCATCCTCATGGGGACCATGACCGGGGTGGCGGGTGGCATGATCCGGGACGTCCTGGCCCGGGAGGTACCCATGGTGCTGCAAAAGGAGATCTACGCTACCGCCTGCATCCTGGGGGGCATCCTCTATACCCTGTCACTGGAGGTCGGGGTGGAGAGGGTGAGCGCCATGCTCATCAGCATGCTGGGGGTATTCGGCCTGCGCGTGGCGGCCATCTACTGGCATCTCTCCCTGCCCACCTTCTCGCTGCAGCGCAACTGAACCGGTCAGGGTGGGCCAGCTCCCACCCTGACCGGGGCGAGATTGAACCAAGTCCGCTTTTCTGTTGTCATACAGGAGTCGTTTCAATCCGGACTCTCTCAATGCATTCTCTCATGCAAAAACTTGGGCTCATTACCACGCTTGTTCTGATGACGGTCGCGGCGGCTCATGCGGGGGCACAGACCCTGTTCGGACGTCTGGCATCCACCCCGGTGCAGCAGTTCAACCAGCAGATCCGTCAGGCGAGCAGCAGCCAGCAAAGCTGGGTCAACGACTATCGTGAGGTGGCTCGCCGTTTCGTCGGCCATGAAGACGTGCCTACCCGTATCCATGCCCAGCAGCTGGACAACGATCTGGTGCTCTCGGTGGCCCTCGACGGCCAAAGGAGCGACATCCTCTATATCCTGACCCTGTTTCGCAGCAACAATCTGTGGCAGATGCGTCAGGCCGAAATGGGCTGGCGCTGCCAGGGGCAATCCACCTTTACGCCCGTCCCCTGCCCCTGACGTCATCCCGAGTGAAATAAAAAAATCCGGCACATGGCCGGATTTTTTGTGGGCGGAGGTTCGCCGGATCAGGGGCGATAGACCTTGACGTTGGCAAAGCCCTTCTCTTTGAGGTAGAGCGCCTGCAGCTTGCTCATCACGCCGCGGTCGCAATAGAGCAGGTAGGTCTTCTCCTGAGGCAGATCGCCAAAGGCGGTGGCCAGCTTGAAGAAGGGGACATGGATCACTTCACGCCCTTCCACCACCAGCGGCTTCTCGTCGTGTTCGTCCATGGAGCGGATATCCAGGATCACCTCATCGTCACCGCTCTCGGCGGTGGTCTCCACCTCCTGCACCTCGGCGGCGGTCTCTTCACCGATGCGGCGGATGTCAAGGTAACGGGCCTCGGCCACTACCTTGTCCAGAATGGCAAAGTCGAAGTTCTCCTCTTCCGCCTCAATGCGCGCCAGATCCGCCTTCACGGTCGGCTTCTTGGAGATGACGCCGCAATACTCCGGCATGGTCTCGGCAAACTCCAGGGTACCGATGCGACGGGCTTCGCTGATGATATCCGGCTTGTCCCAGGTGATGAGGGGGCGCAGGATCACCTTGTCGGTCACCCGGTCGATGACGTTCAGGTTGGTCAGGGTCTGGCTGGAGACCTGGCCCACACACTCACCGGTCACCAGGGCCGGGATCTGGAACTCGTCAGCCACCTTGGCGGCGGCGCGCATCATCATCCGCTTGAGCACCACCCCCATCTGGCCGTTGTCGATCTTCTCGAGGATCTCGGCTACCACGGGCTCGAAGTCTACTGCGGTGAAACGCACCCGGTGGGAGGAGCCGAAACGGTTCCACAGGTGATAGGCCACCTGCTTGACGCCGATCTCGTGAGCGGCGCCGCCCAGATTGAAGAAGCAGTAGTGCACCCGGCAGCCGCGCTTGATGAACTGGAAGGAGGCCACGCCGGAGTCAAACCCGCCGGAGAGCAGGCTCAGCACATCTTCCTGGGTAGCGATGGGCATGCCGCTCAGGCCCTGGTGGATGGCGCTGACGATGAACAACTCCTCGCCGTCGATCTCGAGGTTGATCTTCACGTCCGGGTTCTTGAGGCGCACGCCGTTGCTCACGCAGTGCTGGTTCAGGCCGCCGCCCACATAGCGTTCGATCTCGAGCGACGAGAACTCGTGCTTGCCGTGGCGCTTGGCGCGCACGCAGAAGGTTTTCCCCTCGAGCTGGTCACCCCACACGGCTTTCACCTGCTCGAAGATGTCGTGCAGGTCGGTAAACTTGCTCGCCTGCACCTCGAGGAAGGCTTGAATGCCGGGAATACAGGCCAGGGCTTCGATGGCCTGTTCACGGAACTGGTCATTGCGGGAGCTCACGATCAGCTTGTCCCAGTCCATCCGCACTCGGGCGTCGTCGTCGAAGCGTCGCAGGACGTTGCGGATGTTGCCCTGCAGTATCTTGATGAAACGCTGGCGAACCGACTTGCTCTTGATGGTGATTTCCGGGAACAGCTTGATAATGAACTTCATGGTATTGACTCGGGTGACCTTGATTTAAGGGCGCGAATTATATCAGAACTTTGTGCCCAGCGCCTACTGGATGAGCGGTTGCTCACATTCCCCCACGCAATGTTTGCCGCACCCTGGCCATCTTGCGTATATTCCCCAACCTGCGCCCCGGCAACACGACACCCATGAAAACCCATATCTACTACCCCGGCATGGAAGTGCGGGATGAACTCTGGCTCAAGTTTGCCCTGCTCTACCTGGAACGGCTCGCCTTCGTCTTCACCGTGAGCGAAAAGAGCGGTCTCACCGCGCTGCTGGAGACCCTGCGCCGGCAGACCGACCTGCTGGCCGAACCGCCCGAGCCTGCCTTCTTTGCCGCCATCACCCCCCAGATAGAGAGTCAGATTGCCGGCCTGGTCACCCCCGACTTCGTCCGCCACAAGGTGTTTGGCAACAAAGAACTCATCGCCCGCTGGCGCATGCCAGCCAACCACGACTGCTTCTGCCCCGCCCAGGCCGGCCTTGAGCAGTTGCACGGGTTTTGCCTCGCCCACGGCTTTGCCAGCCGGGACGAGGGGGGGATCAGGATGGCGCGGCGCTTCGCGAATCTGCTCTCCATGCGGCTCGCCCGCGAGTGGGCACTCGCCAATGAGGGGGCGCTCATTACAGATCACGACTATCTGGACCGGCTGCTCCATCTGCTCGAGTCCCGCTACCACAATCGCGGCGGCCAGGATTGCTTCCATCTCGAGATCCCGCTGCGAGTGCCCGTCAACTTAAGCGAGATCCCCTTTGCAGAGCTTATTGCCCTGCGCAGCCGCAGTGGCTTTCGCCAGCGCCTGGCCGAGTTCCATCAGGCCCTCGACGCCCTGCTCGCCATGCTGGGCAGCGGCTACGCCGCGCCCGCCGTGCTGACCCGCTTCGAGCAGGCCCAGCAGGGGCTCAACCCGCTGCTGGGGCCCGAGACGGTCAGCCTGCCGCTCACCACGCTCGTCAGTACAGGCTTACCAGCCATGGCAATGATCCACCGCCTCAAGGCGAGCCACCCCGGAAGCAACCTGGTGTTTCACCCCATCAAGAAGAGCCACTTCCACCAGCGCAAGAGTCAGCACTTCTTCACCCGGCTGGGTCAGGTCAAACCCTGACTCCCCGCCCCCTGCCGGGGAATCGACATTCAGCTGACGGCATCGGAGCCATTCACGATGCCGTCAATATTCTGGCGCTCACCACCACGTCCCTCAGGAGGGGTTTTCCAGCCGAAATTCGATGCGATCGCTGTTGCCCGCCTCGTCCACCACCACCAGCTGGTAGCGGCCCGCCTCGCTCAGCACCTGATCCCCGTCCCAGCGCAGCCGCTGGCCGTTGAGAAACCAGGCCTGTTTGCCGACGCCTCCCAGCACCCTGGGTTGCAGCCGGTAACGCTGGCTGCGAACAAGATTCCCCTCCCCCAGCGCCAGGATGCGGATGGGGGCCTGCAGCTCGGCGCTCTGCCCTTCCCCCGCACAATGGCTTGCCAGCAGCGCCTGCCGTCGCTCGCCGGGTGAGCGCCACGGCTCCAGCGACAATGGCCAGAGCACCCGAAAACCGGATTGCGCCGCATCCTGACAGCGGCTCAGAGTGGGTTTTCCCTGATCGGTCAACGCAACCTGGCGCAGCGGCGAGGGCCAATCCATGGGATCCGGCAAGGTGGGGGGATCGCGCCCTTCCAGCAACCAGGCGCTCTGGCGCTGCAAACAGGTCTCAGGCAGGGTCGCGCTCACCCTGCGCCCCAGCGGCCAGCAAACTTCGGCCTCGCTCACCGTGTTGGGCTGCATCGGCAGAGGGCTGTTGTCAGCCAGTCGCGAGTAGACGGAGAGCAGCAGCGGCACCGCCGCGCTCTGGCCGTAAAAACCGGGCATGGGGGTGCCGTCGGGGCGCCCCAGCCAGACGCCGATGGTCCAGCGACCGGAGACCCCCATGGCCCAGCTGTCGCGATAGCCGTAGCTGGTGCCGGTCTTCCAGGCCAGCCGGTTGACCCGGCCGGTCGCCTCGCTGGCAAAGGGCTGATCCGCCCGCCCCTGCGCGCTCAATATTTGCCAGATGATCCAGGCCGCCCCAGGGCTCAGCAAGGGGCGCGATACCGCCTGCTGCCCCGCCAGCCAGACCGGCATTGCCACCTGTCCCTGCCGGGTCAGTGCGCTGTAGAGCGCCACCAGTTGCTCGAGTCGGATCCCCGCCGCACCCAGCGCGATGGCCGGGTTGGGCTTGTCGGAGAGCGCCAGCCGCACTCCGGCATTGTCGAGGCGGCTGACCAGCTTGTCGGGCCCGAGCGCCTCCAGCACCTGCACCGCCGGCACATTGAGGGATTGCTGCAGCGCCTGGGCAAGCGTCACCGGCCCCTGAAAGGCGCCGGAAAAGTTGGCGGGGCGATAATCAGACCCGAGCCTCGGCGCATCGGAGAGCAGGGAGGCCGAATGCACCAACCCCTCGTCCATGGCCAGACCGTAGATGAAGGGCTTGAGGGTGGAGCCGGGAGAGCGGATCGCCTGCACCATGTCGAGGTAACCGTGGCGGCGCAAATTGCCATACTCGGCGCTGCCCACATAGGCGCGCACCGCCATGGTTTTGTTGTCTACCAGGAGCAACGCTGCTGAGGTCTGCTCGGGGAAGCGGCGGATATAGCTCGCCACCCGCCCCTCCAGCCAGCGCTGCAGATCGCCGTCTATGGTGGTATGCACCAGCGCCCCGGCCTGATTGTCGGCGGCGAGGCGGGCAAACAGCGGCGCCTCCATCGGCGTGAAGTGACCACGGGCCAGCACCGGTTCGATGCGCCCCTCCAACCACACCTGCTCGGGCCAGACGTCCTGCGCCACCAGCCGCTGCATCACCTTGTCGCGGGCGGTGCGGGCCCGCTCGGGATGCCGGTCCGGCCGGTTGCGGCTGGGGGCCTGCGGCAGCACCGCCAAGAGCGCAGCCTCGGCATGGGTCAGCCTGGCGGCACTCTTGCCGAGATAGGCAAAACTTGCCGCCTGCACCCCCTCCAGGTTGCCGCCAAACGGCGCCCGGTTGAGGTAGACGGTGAGCAGGGTGCGCTTGTCATGGTGCCACTCCAGCTGCAGCGCGCGCGCCATCTGGCGCAGCTTGCCGGGCACGCTCCTGTGATAGGGCTCGATAAGGCGGGCCACCTGCATGGTGAGGGTCGAGCCGCCCGACACGGCCCGCCCGTAGCGCAGCCACTGCCAGACCCCGCGCACCATGGCCACCGGATTGACCCCGGGATGACGCCAGAAGTAGCGATCCTCGTAGCCCAGCAGCGCCTCGATATAGCGGGGGGAGACCTGCTCCAGGGTCACGGGGTAACGCCACACGCCGCTGGTATCGGCAAAGGCGCGCAGCGGTCGCCCCTTCATGTCGAGCACCACCCGCGCATAGGCCGGGTCGAGTGGCGGCGGCGGGAACATACGATCCAGCGCCAGCAATGACAGGAGCAGTGCTACAACGCCCAGCACCGAAAAGCGCAGCCAGCGTGGCAGGCCACCAAGCCAGCGCCAGCTACTCAGAAATCGTTACCTCGTGGATATCCTCACCCAGAGCCCGGATCTCGGGTCGGTACATATCCTCCACCTGGGTCGGCGGCACCAGATAGCGACCCGGCGTCACCGCCCGCATCAGGTAGACCAGTTGCTGGTTGCTCCCGGCGCTCAGATCCAGCGCCGCCGTGTAGCGGTCGTCGCGAAACTCCTGATGCTTGAGATAGTCGCTCCACTCGCTCTGCCACGCAGCTTTCCCCTCGATGGAGAGCTCTTCGAGCTTGATGCTGTTGCCAAGGGCCGGGTTCTCCAACTCAAAGCCAGCAGGCACCATCTCCACCAGCAGGGCATCGGGCACCGCCGATCCGCTGCTGACATTGAGCCGCACCACCACCAGATCGCCCACCTTCACCTTGGCGGGATCAAACGGCTGACCATCGCTATTGAACCAGCTGCGGGTCACGCTCATCCCCTGACTCAACCGGACAGGAGCCTGTTCGGGGTAACCGACCAGAGTGCGCTGCACATAGAGGGATCCCTTGCCCTCGTTGGTGACGGCGCTCACCGCCAGCGCCTCGGGGGCGCCCAACTGCAAGGCGGCCGAACCGCTCAGGGATCCACTGCCAAGAGAGGAAGTCACCCTAGCCTGCCAGTCGACGGCCGGATCGAAGCGGGCGAGTCGCAGCAGGGCGAGCCGCTCCTGAGTACTGAGCCACTGACGGTGAGCCAGGGTATCGGCCACCTTGGCACTGAGATCAGGCCAGCGCTCCGCAGCCAGCTTGTGCTGGCGCAGCAAGGCGAGCTCGAGTGCCTGATCGCGCAGCGCAGAGCCGTAATCCCCCAGATAGTCGTCTCCTCGCTCGGTCGCCAGTGCCCGGCTGAGGGCCTTGGCGGCATTCTGCTCATCCCCCATGGCCGAGAGCGCCAGCGAGAGGTGCAAGAGCGGCAAACCGGAGCGAGCGTGATCGGCCTGCTGCTCCCAGACAAGGCGCAAGGTAGCGAGTGGGGCCTTGCCCACCCGGGCCAGCACATAGGCACTGTAAGCCTGATAGGCCAGCCGGCTGTGCTCGGGGGCACTGCTCCAGCGCTCGCCGTACTGACTGTCGGTGAGATAACTCTGCAGCCGGTTCAGCGCCTGACTGAGCATGGCCTCCGGCACTGCATCACCCGTCTCCTTGCGCGCCAGCAGGTAGTCGGCGGCATAGGCGGTGAGCCACTGCTCCTCGTCGGAGCGGCCATCCCAGAGGCCAAAACCGCCGCTTGGTAGTTGCAACCGCTGCAGCCGTTGCAACAGGGCGCGTTGCACGTCCGCCTCGTTCGCCGCCTTATTGCCCTGTGCGGGTTTGCTCCAGGCGGTGCGCTCATCCGCCGTGGTCAGCAAGTAAGGCCAGGCGCGGGACAGGGTCTGCTCCAGACAGGCGTAGGGGTAGTCGGCCAGCGCCTGCCACTGGGCTGCCGGATCCCAGGGCGGGGTGCCGGAGAGGCTGAGCAGCCCCTGCAGGTTGGCGCGATCCAGCCCGGCCAGCTCCTCTGGCGCAAAGCGCATCTGCTGGCCGGGGGCCAGCATCTGATGGCGCTGGCGAGTCTCGGCCGGCCAGGGGGAGCGCAGCGGCAGAGTCCAGTCGCGGCTGATGGCAAAATCCTTGCCGCTGGCTGCCAACTGCAGGCTTGCCACGCCGCTCGCCCCGGTCACGGTGAGCGGCAGGGTCAGCCACTGCTCCTCGCCATTTTTGAGGGACAGGGTACTGGGCAGCTCGCCGTTTGCTTTCAGCCCACCGTTGAGGGTCCAGACAAGGGAGAGGGTCTGATCCTCACCGCTCATGTTGCGCAGCTGCACCAGCGCCCGGGTCTCATCCCCTCTGGCGCCAAAGCGCGGCCAGCCGATCTCGGCCACCAAGGGCGCCACCACCTTGACGGCGCGCTCGGCCTCACCGACTTGCTGTTCGTTCCAGGCCAGCGCCATCAGCGCCAGCTCGCCGTTGAAGTTGGGCAGTTCGAGCGGGATCACCGCCTTGCCCTGCTCGTCAAAACTCACCTCGCCACTCCAGAGCGCGGCGATCTCGACCCGGCTCTCCAGCGCGCCGCCCTTTTTCAGCGGCGCCCGGTCCCCCCCGTAGTTGAGGCGGGCCAGCTTGCCATCCTGCGGCGGGATCACCTGGCCATAGTTGTCGAACAAATCTTGGGCGAAGCGCTTGCGGCCAAAGAAGATCTCGAACGGGTCGAGGGGCTGGTAATCGCTGATGTTGAGCACGCCCCGATCCACCGCCGCCAGCACCACCCGCCCCTGACTGTTGGGGGTGGAGGTCGCTGTCACTTCCAGTCGGGTGAGCGGCACCGCTTTGTCCGGCGCGCTCAGGGTGAGCGGCAGACGGCGCGCTTCCCGATCCAGGGTGAGCGGCACCAGGCCGACCGAACGCAGGCTCTGCCCCTGCTGCTTGCCAGCCGGTTTGGAGGCGCTGTCTGGCGCGGCGATCTGGGCCGAGATATGCAGATCATGACGCTGCCACTCGGGGCTGACCGGGATCTCGAACTCGCCACGGGCATCCTTGGTATCGCCACCGGCGACGTCAAGCTCGATGCGCTGCCACCAGCGCAGGCCGTCGCCATCCTCCACCAGCAGCAACCCCTTGCCGGGGCGCGGGGCAACCAAAGTCACCTTGGCCTTGTCACCCGCCAGATAGGCGCGCTTGTCGAGGGTGATGGCAATCTTGTCGGGCCGTGCCTGCTCGCCACCGCCGCCCCAGGCGTAACTGCCGATCTCCACCCGCAGGCTCGATTGATGGCCCTGACTGTTCTCCACCTCGAGGCGATACCAGCCCGCCGCCAGTTGCAGCGTGAGCGGGGTCGGGCCCTTGCCGTCCAGCTGCAGGGTCTGCTCCTGCTCCAGATAGGGCTGGCTGTTGAATTCGTACTTCCACCCCTCTCCATCGGCGTAGTGCCAGTAGTAGTCGCGGTACTCGTTGATGAGGCGCACCTTCACCGCCCCCGCCACCGGCTGCCCCTTGTCATCGAGGTTGAGGATTTGGAAGGGGAGCGGCTTGCCCCCCTCTACCCGATCCGCCACAAAATCGGCCTTGAGCGCCGGCCACTGGCTGCCCGCGGGCCAGCCATACTGGGTGCGGCTGCGATTGACGGCGCGGCCACCGGGCTCGGAGAGCGACACCCGATAGGCCACCTCCAGCGGCCCGAGGGCACGCACCCCGTCGAGCTCATCAGCAAGCGAAAAAGCCCCCTGCCCCTGCGCATCTAGGGTGAGATTGAGGGGTTCAAGATCCTTGGCCTGCTCGGCGAGCAGCACATCCCCCAGGGTGAACTCCTGCCACTGGGTAAAGGGCATGGTGGCGCGGCTGATTTTCACCTCCGCCTTCGCCTTGGTGGCGCTCGCCGGCGCGCCGTAGAGATAGTCCCCTTGCAGCGGCAGGGTGAGGGCGGCGTCCAGACTCGTCACTTCCCCATCCGGCCCCTTGCCGAGCTGCAGCTTGAGCCGCTCCGGCAAGAACTCCTCCACCAGGAAGGGCCACTCGAAGCGGCTGCCAGTGGCGGTCTTGAGGTTGATGGTCCAGCGCCCGAGCGGTGCATCGTCCGGCAGACGCAGGCCGTAGTGGGCGGCGCCCAGGCTGTCCGGCAGCAGCCGTTTTTGCTCCAGCAGCTGACCATCCGGCTGCTTCACCTCCAGCTCCACCGCCATGCCCGGCAGAAGCTGGCCATCCTGGCCCTTGAGCAGGATCTCGCTGTCGAGACGCTCGCCGGGGCGATAGAGGTCACGCCCGCTGAACAGATAGAGCTGCTGGGCCTGCCAGGGCTGGGTGCCGAGATCGAAGGTGGAGAGATCGAGCGCCGCCCCGTCGAGGCGCAGCACCGCCAGATGGCTTCCCTGCTCGGCCAGCAGCAGGCGGGCCCCTTGCACTGGGTCAAAGCGCCGATGACCACGATTGTCGGTCTGCTGCACCTGCAGCCGGTTGCCCTTCTCGTCGAGCAGGGAGAGCTGCACATCCTTGAGGGGATCGGCGCTCGCCAGGGAGCTCACAAACACCTCCAGCTGATCCCGGTAGCGGCGGGCACTGAGCCCCATGTCGCTCACCGCGAAATAGGTGGTCTCCTTGCGCCAGTCGTAGTTGCCAAGGGGCGACATCACCGCAAAGTAGACGCCGGCCTCGGCCAGCTGCGGTTCCTTCACATTGATGAGGCGGGTCTCCCGCCGGTTGGGATCCAGCGACAAGGCATAGCGACCGCTGAACACCCGCTTGGCCCGCTGGGTGATCTGCTCGAGATCCCAGTTGCCCATGCCGGCGCCGGGGCGATACTCGGCCAGAAAACGGGGCAGATATTCCGCATCCACCCGGAAGAAGTCGATATTGACCTCGTCCACGTTGACCGCGCTGATGGGCAGACGCAGATCGTCGCGCAGCGGCAATACCATGCCGCTCGCGGTAAACGAGGCCCCCGCCTCCAGCGGACGGGTCTTGAGGGTCCAGCTCTGGGGAGATGGGCCCAGCCCCGCCTTGAGGCTCACCTCATAGCGCTTGTCGGGCTGGACGTTCGGGAAATAGAGGGTGCGGCCATCGTCGGCGAGGATCCACTCCCCCTGCACCTGCTTGCCCCCTTCACTGACCGCAAGCCAGCTCTGCCAGCTTGCCTTGGGGGTCAGGGGGCCGGAGAAGACCAGCGCCAGCGCCGGCGCATCCCGATACTGGCGGGCATTGGCCTGTACCACGGCGTTCGGCGCCCCGTCGACCGGCTGCGCAGTCGTGTCCGTGGTCGATGCCTTGTCTGCGGGCTTGTCCTGGCCGCAGCCAGTCAGCAGCAGGGCGACCAACCCGACCAGCCACCAGGAGAGACGAGGAAGACGAGAGTGAGGGCAGGGTATGAGGGGGCGCATAGATTCCATCCCAGATTGAGTCGCCACCAGCGCAGCGCAGGAGCCAATAGGATAAACCCCCATCCCGTGAACACCAAATGCCCGGACAGATCATGGATACAAGCCGGATGAACACAAATTTTTCACATCCTGCACTCATCATGTCCACTCTGGCCGGTTCGGCCTCTGGCATTTCATTTTATATATGCAAACTTGTTCCTCTTTTCTGAACGCAGGCTAGACTGGAAACAATTGTTCACTTGTACTACGCAAGGGCATTACATATTATTTGCCCTAGCAGGATCTTTGAACAATCCAACCAATATCAATTAGTTAAATATTTTTTAAACATTAAACATCTGTACCGGAAATAACGTGCAGATGACGTCAATGCCTCTTCTTGAGGTAGACAGGCGTTTCATTTATTACAGTAAAAACCATGTTTTCTGACCCGGCGTCCCATGGCCGAGCCCCTATCCCTTGTTCTTGTTGGAGTCATACCAGAATGGAAAATAACGATCTGTCTGTCGTTGAAAAGAGAGTGGTTGCCAGATTCCTGGATATGTTCATCAAGTTTGGCCTGATCCTGGCGCTGGGCTCCTTCTGCTTCACCGTCTTCTCCCCCTTCATGAACATGATGCTGTGGGCCCTGATCCTGGCTGTGACCCTCTACCCCCTCCACCAGCGTCTTGCCGCACGTCTGGGCGGAAAGCAGGGCCGGACCTCCACCCTGCTGACGCTGCTGGGCATCCTGTTGCTCGTGGTGCCCACGGTCGCCATGTTCAGCTCCCTGGGTGACAGCGTCAGCGTCCTGGTCGACAAGGTGAACAACGATACCCTGGTGATCCCGGCCCCCTCCGCCGAGATTGCCAACATCCCGCTGATCGGCACCAAGCTGCATGCCCTGTGGACCAAGGCGTCGATGGACCTGTCCAGCTTCATCGTCAGCTACAAGCCGCAGATTGGGGAGCTCACCAAGCGGGCCCTCGGCCTGCTGGCCAGCATGGGGGGCGACCTGCTCGGCTTCGTGTTCTCCTTCATCGTGGCCGGCATCATCATGGCCTTTGGTGCCTCGGGCGCCAACAGCGCCGATCGCATCTTCATGCGCATCACCAATGAGAAGAAAGGGCTGGAGCTGACCAAGCTGTGCACCAGCACCATCCGGGCCGTCTCCATGGGGGTCATCGGGGTGGCCTTCATCCAGGCCTTGCTGGCCGGCATCATCATGTCCATCGCCGGGATCCCGGCGGCCGGTGTCCTGTTCGTGCTGGCCTTGATCCTGGGGATCGCCCAGGTCCCCGTCCTCCTGGTCACGGGGCCGGTCATCGCCTACATGTGGATGTCGGGGGATCACGGCACCCTGCTCAACATCGTCTACACCGTGCTGCTGCTCGTGGCCGGCATGGCCGACAACGTGCTCAAGCCACTGCTGCTGGGACGCGGTGTCGATGCCCCCATGCCGGTGGTCCTGCTGGGCGCCCTGGGCGGCATGGCGACCAATGGCATCCTCGGCATGTTCATCGGTGCCACCATGCTCTCCATCGGGTATCTCATCTTCATGGCCTGGGTCGACGACGGTCTGGCCAACCCGGAAAAATAACCCCATGGCCGAACGACCCGTCATTCGCCCCCTGCTTGTCGGGGGGTCTTGCCTGTTGCTGAGCGCCTGTACCCTGCTTGGTCCCGACTATCAGACCCCCCGGGTCGAGGAGATAAGCAGCTGGCAGGGCGCCCGCGAAAGCCAGCAGGCGGCGACCACCGCCGACTACCGCCAGTGGTGGGACAAGCTGCACGATCCCGTGCTCAGCGCCCTGGTGCAGGAGGCGCTGCAAAAGAACCCGGATGTCCGGATTGCAGGGCTTCGCATCCTCGAGGCCCAGGCCCAGCTCGGCATCGCCGAGAGTCTGCTGGGCCCCCAGGCGACGGTGGGCACGGCAGAGTTCCTGCAGGCCGGCCAGAGCCGCAACGGCCACAGCAGCGCGGGCAGCAGCTACGGCGCCGGGTTCAATCTCGGCTGGGAGCTCGACTTCTGGGGCAAGTTCCAGCGCGGGGTCGAGGCGGCGGACGCCAGCTACTTTGCGACCCTGGCCCAGTATGATGACGTCCAGGTGCTGATGGCAGCCCAGGTGGCCCAGCTCTACGTGAGCATCCGCACCCTGGAGGCCAGACTCATCATCGCCCGCGAAAACGCCCGCATCCAGGAGCGTAGCCTGCAGATCACCGAGCGGCAGTTCAAGAGCGGCAACACTGCCGAGCTGGACGTGCAGCAGGCCAAGACTCAGTACCTGGGCACCCTCTCCAGCATTCCCCAGCTCGCGACCACGCTGCGCCAAAGCCAGAATGCCCTCTCCGCTCTGCTCGCACGCTCCCCCGGGCCCCTGCCCGAGATGCAGGAAGGCACAGGCGTCATTCCCAAGGGCGAGCTGGCGCTGGTTGCCGAGATGCCCGCCGAACTGCTGCGCCGTCGTCCCGACGTGCGGGCGGCAGAGCGACAGCTGGCCGCCCAGTCGGCCCTGATCGGCGTGGCCGAGAGCGATCTCTATCCCTCCATCACCCTGCTCGGCACCCTCGGGATCAACGCCGTCGGCGGTGAGAGCGGCACCTACTCCTGGGGGATTGGCCCCTCGCTGAGCTGGAACCTGTTCGATCAGGGGCGTCTTGGCAACCAGATCCTGGTGCAGGATGCCCGCTTCCAGCAGCTTCACGAACGTTATCGCGACAGCGTGCTGCAGGCGGCCCGCGAGGTGGATGACGCCGCCGTGGCCTATGCCAACGGCCAGGAAGAGATCACCCTGCTGACCCAGACCGGCGAGGCGGCCCGCCGCTCACTCGAGATCGCCAACACCCAGTATCGCGAGGGCATGGCGGACTTCCAGCGCGTGCTCGACTCCCAGCGCGCCCTGTTCAGCCAGCAGGAGCGGCTGGTCAACAGCCGGGGCGCCCGGATGCGCGACCTCATCACGCTCTACAAGGCACTGGGCGGCGGCTGGGAGCAGGGGCGCGAACGCCCCCTGGTCACCTCCGAAGTGGATGCCCAGCTGCGCAAGCGCGCCGACTGGGTTCCCCTGCTCGACGCCGCCCGCCCCATGACTCAGAAGGCAAGCGCCCATGACTGACAACACCACCTCTCCCGGCCAGTCCAGCCGTCGGGCCACCCTAGGGCTGCTGGGGATCATCCTGCTGCTGCTTGGCTGGTATCTGCTGGCCGACAGGCTCACCCCCTACAGCTCCCAGGCCCGCGTGCAGGCCTTCGTGGTGCCCATCGCCGCCGAGGTCTCCGGCCAGATCCAGAAGGTCCATGTACGCGACAACCAGGACGTGGATGCCGGCACCCCTCTGTTCGAGATCGATCCCGAGCCCTATGACATCGCACTCGCCAAGGCGAGATCCGACTATCAGACGGTCCTGAGCGGCGTCAAGGCGAGCACCGAAGGGGTCAAGGCGGCGGAAGCCTCCCTGATGGCCATGCGCGCCGCCTATGACAACGCCGCCAAGGATGCCCAGCGCCAGGAGCGGCTCTATCGCGAAGATCCGGGGGCCATCTCGGTGCGCCGCCTCGAGGTGGCCCAGGCCAACCGCGAGACCGCGAAGAGCCAGGTGGCGGCGGCCGAGGCCGACGTCCGGCGCGCCATCGAGGCGGCTGGCGCAACCGGGGAGGACAACTCCCAGCTGCTCAGTGCCCGCTCGGCGGTCAACAAGGCCGAGCTGGATCGCCAGAACACTCGCGTGGTGGCGCCGGGGCGCGGCCTCATCACCGATCTACGCACTGATACCGGCCAGTTTATCGGTGCCGGCTCCCCGGCCATGACCCTGATCGCCATCCACGACGTCTGGGTCTCGGTGGACATGACGGAGAACAACCTGGGCAACATTCGACCCGGTGACAAGGCCGCCATTTTGCTCGACAGCCTGCCCGGCCAGCTGTTCGAGGGAGAGGTGCTCAGCATCGGCTACGGAGTCAGCACCGGCAAGAGCCAGCCCGCCGGCACCCTGCCCACCGTGGACAACAGCCGCGACTGGCTGCGCCAGGCCCAGCGTTTCCCGGTCAAGATCGCCTTTCGGGCCGACGATCAGCCCCCGGTCGGCGCGCTGCGGGTCGGCGGGCAGGCCGACGTGCTGGTCTACACCGGCGGCAACTGGGTGATGCACTGGCTGGGGGGGCTCTACATCCGGTTGATGAGCCTCTTCTCCTTCCTCTATTGAGGTCCATGACGTGGAGCCGTCCCATGCATAACCTCGACCGGGCAGTGCTGCGCATCGGCACCGGCATCGGGCTCTCGGCAGGCCTCTGTTACGGCATGGGCCTGCCCATGCCCCACCTCGGCGTCATCATCGCCTGGGTCGTGCTGTGCCAGCCCGGCGAGCCGATCGGTATCAAGAAGGGGGCCCTGGGCGGACTCCTGCTGCTGGGGATCATGGTCTCCGGGGTGCTGCTGGTGCCCCTGCTGACCCACTACGCCCTGGCCAGCGTTCTGCTCGTCACCCTGATGCTTTATCTGCTGATGCAACAGGGGATGGCTGGCAAAGGCGCCGCCGCCATGCTGCTCACCATGGCCATCACGGTGATCCCGATAGCCGGTCTCATCGAGCAGCGACTGGCCATCGCCATCGCCCAGATGATGGGGGTGGGGATCCTGGTGGGCGTCCTGGTCAACCGCATGGCGCATGCACTCTTTCCCCCCATGCCGGTGGCGGCCTCCCAGAAAAAAACCGCCCACCAGCCCCCCGAGCATCCCGAGCGGCTCGCCCTGCGCGCCGTGGCCATCGTGCTGCCGATCTGGCTGCTGGCACTCGGCAATCCGGCGTTCTACATCCCTGCCGTCATGAAGACGGTGGCCCTGGCCCAGCAGAGCACCTCCCTCAATGCCAGACTGGCGGGTCAGGAGCTGGTGCTCTCCACCCTGATGGGGGCCCTGCTGGCGCTCGCACTCTGGATGGGGCTCAGCCTCTGGCCGTCCCTGTTGATGCTGGTGCTGATGCTGGTGCTGATGACGCTCTGGGTGGCGCGACGTCTGGTGCCGCTGGCGGCAAGCCGCTTCCCGCCCTCGTTCTGGAGCAACGCCTGGATCACGGCACTCATCCTGTTTGGCCCGGCCATCGAGGACAGCGCCAACGGCAAGGATGTCTGGATGGCGGCCGCCATGCGGTGCGGCCTCTATCTGTTGGTGGCCGGCTACGGCTGGTTGTGTATCTTGCTGCTGGAGCAGTGGTGGCCGGTCGGCCGCCCCCTGGCAGAAGCCAAATTAGGAGAGTGACATGTTCCTCATTTTTATGGTCGGCATCCCGGTGATCCTGGTCAACATGCTGCTGCAATCCCTGGTCTCCGTCTGGTGTGTTCGCTTCTATATCAAACACTTCAAGGAGCAGGAAGGGGCCCTGGCCGGCATACTGGCCCTGTTTGGCATCATCACTCTGGTGATGCTGGGCAACCTGACACAGATCGGGGTCTGGGGAGCGCTTTTCCTCTGGCTTGGGGAGTTCAGCACCCTACACGAGGCCATCTACCACTCCGGTGTCAACTTCGCCACCCTGGGGTATGGGGACATCGTCATGAGTGACAAGTGGAAGCTGCTTGGCCCGCTGGAAGCCGTCAACGGTGCCCTGATGGTAGGTCTCTCCGGCGCCTGCATGCTGACCGTGCTGCAGCAACATATCGGCAAGCAGCTGAAGAACAGAGGCCACTGACCCTCCCCGCCTGGAAGAAGAAAAGCAAGGGGCCGCTCTGTCGAGTGGCCCCCTTGTCATTGAGAGCGGCCAGCGATGGCCCTCCCCTATTCGGCGATCGCCATCTGCCAGGTCTTGAAGCCGCCGGAGAGGTTCTTCACCTTGAAACCGTGCTGGCTCAGCAGCCGGCAGGCCACGTGGCCGCGCAGCCCCACCTGGCAGCTGATGAGCAGCTCCTTGTCCCTGGGCAGCTCATCGAGGCGGCCGCGCAGCTCGTCGAGGGGGATATGCATCGCCCCCGGGATGCGGCCCAACTTGTCGAGCTCCGGGGTGTTGCGCACATCCAGCACCACCTGATGAGGATGGCGGGCCTGCACCTCGGCTGCGTGGCAGAGGGTGGTATCTCCTTTCAGATGGTTGCTCGCCACGAACCCCGCCATGTTGATCACGTCCTTGGCCGAGCCAAAGGGCGGTGCATAGGTGAGCTCCAGATCCTGCAGATCGAACACGGTGAGGCCGGCACGCTGGGCCACCGCCAGCACGTCGATGCGCTTGTCGACGCCGTCCTTGCCGATGGCCTGGGCGCCGTAAATCTTGCCATCCGGGGCAAACAGCAGCTTGAGGCTGACCGGGTGGGCGCCGGGGTAGTAGCCGGCGTGGCTGCCCGGGTGGACATAGGCCTTCTCGAACGGCAAGCCCAGCTGCACCAGCCGCTTCTCGTTCAGACCTGTGCTCGCCACCGCCAGATCGAACAGCTTGCAGATGGCGGTCCCCTGGGTCTTCTTGTAGGTTTCGCGTCGCCCCAGCATGTTGTCGGCGGCGATGCGGCCCTGACGGTTGGCCGGGCCCGCCAGGGGAATGAGCACGGATTCTCCGGTCACGAAGTCGGTCTCCTCCACCGCATCCCCCACCGCATAGATGAAGGGATCCGAGGTGCGCATGCCCGCATCCACCTTGATGCCGCCCCGCGGGCCCAGCTCCAGTCCGGCCTGGACGGCGAGCAGGGTCTCGGGTTTGACCCCGATGGCGAGGATCAGCAGACCGGTGTCGAGATGGGTGCCATCGCTCAGGGTCAGACGAAGCCCACCCCGTCGTTCGGCGGTCACGGCGGCGGTGTCCGCCAGCACATCCAGGCTCTCGATGGCCGAGAGGCCGGTACGCAGGCGCAGATCCACCCCCTCCTCGCGAATGCGGGCGTGAAGCATGTTGGCCATCTCTTTATCGACAGGCGCCATCACCTGATCGGAGAGCTCCAGCAGGGTCACTTCCAGCTTGCGCTGGTGCAGGGCCTCCATCATCTCCAGGCCGATGAAACCGCCCCCCACCACGGTGACGTGGCGAGGCTTGCCCTGCTCAAGGGCCGCCAGGATGCGGTCCATGTCCGGGATGTTGCGCAGGGTATGCACGCCCGGGCTGTCGATGCCGGGGAAGGGCGGGCGAATGGGGGTCGCACCGGGGCTCAGCAACAGGGCATCATAGGGTTCGCGCAACACCTCCCCGTTTTGCAGGTTGCGTACCAGCAGATTCTTGCCTGCCTTGTCTATCTCGATGACCTCGTGGAAGATCCGCACATCGACGTTGAAGCGTCGCTTGAAGCTCTGCGGTGTCTGCAGCAAGAGGGCATCACGGCCCGGAATGTCCCCCCCGATGTGATAGGGCAAGCCGCAGTTGGCAAAGCTGACGAACTCCCCCCGCTCGAACACCACTATCTCGGCCTCTTCATTCAAGCGCCGCGCTCTGGCAGCCGCCGATGCTCCCCCGGCCACGCCGCCCACGATCAGGATCCGTTTCATCTGCAAGACTCCACTCAACTGGAAATGAACAATAAATTAGATCTTTCTAATTTAGACTTCAATGAAATTTTGTTTGCCACGGTTTTGCAGTATTCTTGGCCTCCGGCAATTGCTCAACAGGATAGTGTCCGTTCATGTCGTCTACCGCGCTCAGTCATCTTCCGACCGCCAGCCAGGCCCCGCTGTTCTTTCGCCTGGATACCCGTAGTCAACGGCTGGTTGCCCTGACCGATGTGATGCAGACGCCGCTTCACTGGCTCGATGAGCCCCGCAGTGCCTGGCCTGCCCAGTTGCCTGACGCCCTGCGCCAACCCATCGAGCAACGGCTCGCCAGCGGCAAGGGGGGCAAGCTCCTGCTGCGTTTCGCCTCCCAGCAGTGGCACATCTCCCTCTCCCGCGAGCAGGACGCCTTCTGGCTCATCTGTCTCCAGACCCAGTCTCAGGAGAACGCGGCCAGCCTGTCGCTGCAACTGCCTCGCCTGAGCCAGATGGCCAGCCAGCAGCAGTACGCCGCCATGCTGGAGAGCCTCAAGGAGGCGCTGGGGGCAGATCGCCTGATCCTCTGGCACTACCAGGCCAACGGGCCTCTTGGCAGCGAACAGCTGACCCCCGTCTTCACCCTGAATGTCGAGTCCCTCGGCGCCATTCGTGGCGACAGTCGCTATATCCGGGCCCTGCGTACCCGGGGCGCCCTGAGCTTCTCGGAGGCGGCCCACCAGCCCATGCTGAGCCAGCACTATTACCTGTCCGATGCCAACGTCTGCTCCCGCCTGGACGGTGCCCTGCTGGAGCAGGAGAAACTCATCGGCGTGCTCAGCCTCGAATATGCCGAGAGCACCCTGATCGGCGACGAGGCCCTGCAGCTGGTGCGCCAGTGCGCCCAGTTGCTGGGTCACTGGCAACCGGAACCCGTGGAGGCGGAGTCCCCCTCCATGGCCCCTCCCGCCGACCTGGCTGGCAAGACCGGCAATGACTACTGCCGCACCCTGCTTCGCTGGGCCATGCAAGCCTGTGGGGCCCCCCTCGGCTGGATCGGTGAGTTCCAGCCCCGCGGCCAGGATCTCTGGTTCATTCCTCGCTGCGTGCTGGATGGAGACAGCTTCTCCACTTTCAAGGCCATGCGCATGGAATTTGGCCCGGGCCAGGAGATCTTCCAGCACGGCCAGAGCCTCTATGTGGAAGATCTCGCCCTGCGCTACCCCCAGGCCGGCCAGTTGCTGGCCCTCAATGCCAAAGCCTACCTCGGCATTCCGCTGCCTGGCCCTAACGGTGTCCCCCTGGGCCAGCTTACCCTGTTGCTTGGCGGGCCTCTGGCCGACCCCATGCCCCTGCTCGACGCCCTCTACGAACAGCGTGAACGGGCCGCCGTCGAGCTAGGGCGCCTTGTCAACGATGACGCCCTGCGCCTGGCCGAGGTGGCCTTCAATACCCACGATGGCCTGCTGGTGATGGATCACGGTGGCATCATCCTCAAGGTCAACGCTTCCTTCAGCCGCATCACCGGCTTCGTGGGCGAGGAGATGATCGGCCAGCACATCGAGGCCCTGAGACCCACCTACTATGGCGACAGCCTGAAAGAGGACGTGATCACCGCCGTCAACCGCCAGGGATACTGGCTGGGAGAGGAACAGTGCCTGCACAAGGAGGGTCGTCTCTTCCCGGTACGGCTCATGGTGAGCGGTGTCAGGGATGAGGCAGAGGAGTTCAGCCACTTCGTCTGCAGCTTCCACGACATCACCCAGGAGAAGGAGGCGGCCCGTCACATCGAGCGCCTCGCCTATTACGACGACCTGTGCGATCTCTACAACAGGCGCAGCCTGAACGACATCATGCAGCGCACCCTGCAGGCCCCGAACGGTCAGTGGGGGGCCCTGCTGCTGCTGGATCTGGACAACTTCAAGTCGATCAACGACTCCCTCGGCCATGCCAGCGGCGACCTGCTGCTCCAGGCCGTGGTGGTGCGCCTCAAGTCCCTGCCCCAGGAGAACCTGGTGCTGGCCCGCACCTCGGGGGACGAGTTTGCCCTTCTTTTCACGGCGCTCGGCCAGGGCTATGTTACCGCCAAGATCCTGGCGGAGCATTTCGCCCGGGAGCTGATGGGGCTCTTCCGTGCCCCCTTCGACATCGGCGAGCACAAACTGCACTGCAGCGCCTCCGTGGGGATCAGCCTGTTCAGCGATGAGGACAAGGATCATCTGGCCCTGATGCAGCAGGCCGATACGGCGGTACACATGGCCAAGCGCGCCGGCCAGGGTAACCACATCTTCTTCAGCGAGGCCATGGCAGAGAGGGAGAAGAGCAAGCTGGCCCTCAACAACCAGTTGCGCGATGCCCTGCGCAACAACGAGCTGGTGCTGCACTACCAGCCCCAGTACAGGGTCGACAATGGCAGCCTCTCCGGGGTGGAGGCCCTGCTGCGCTGGCAGAAGGCCGACGGCACCATGGTCCCTCCCGGCGAGTTCATCCCCATCGCAGAAGAGACCACCCTGATCCAGGAAATTGGCTACTGGGTGATAAAGACCGCCTGTGCCCAGTACAGCTACTGGCTCAACAACGGCCTCATCATTCCCCACCTGTCGGTCAACGTCAGCGCCCGCCAGTTCCACACCGCCGGCTTCGTGCAACAGGTGGAGTACATACTGCGGGACACCGGCGTGCCCCCGTCGCGCCTGCTGCTGGAGATCACCGAGTCCGTGGTGCTGGAAAACCGGCTGGAGAGCATCGCCAGGATCCGCCAGCTCAAGGCCATCGGCCTGCTCATCTCCATCGACGACTTCGGCACAGGCTATTCTTCCCTCGCCTATCTGCGCGATCTGCCCGCCGACGAGGTCAAACTGGATAGGAGCTTCATCCAGACGCTGGTGCACAGCGAGCAGGACAAGGCCATCGTCAAGGCCATCCTGGATCTCGCCCGGGTATTTCGCTTCACCGTCACCGCGGAGGGGGTAGAGGAAGAAGAACAGCTGGCCGTGCTCAAAACTCTGGGGTGCCAGCATTATCAAGGCTTCCTCACAAGCCGGCCACTCCCCGTCAAGGCGCTGGAGAGCCTGCTGAGTACTGCCGTCTCAGGCTAAACATGTAGGATTTATAGGGCTTTTTGTCATAAAATAACGACCGCTCGAACCTTGTCCGAACCATTGGAGTCGTCTATGTCAGTCATTAACCGGATCCCTGCCGTTGAACCCAAGGGGCCTGCCGACCAGGGCTCGCGGCAGATCGCCGCCGTTGAAGCCAGCGACACCAGCAGCACCGACGTCATTGGCCGGATCCACTCCGTCGAGACCTGCGGCACCGTCGACGGCCCCGGCATCCGCTTCATCGTCTTCATGCAGGGCTGCCTGATGCGCTGCAAGTACTGCCACAACCGGGACACCTGGGACACCCAGGGTGGCCGCGAGGTCACCGTGCCCGAGCTGATGAAGGACCTCACCAGCTATCGCCACTTCATGAATGCTTCGGGCGGCGGCGTCACCGCCTCCGGGGGAGAAGCCATGCTGCAGCAAGGTTTCATCGCCGAGCTGTTCGCCGCCTGCAAGGCACAAGGGATCCACACCTGCCTGGACACCAACGGCTTCGTGCGTCACTACGACGAGCTGCTCGATCGGGTGCTCGACAACACCGATCTGGTGCTGCTCGACATCAAGCAGATCAACGACGAGAAGCACATTCCGCTTACCCACGTCAGCAACAAGTACACCCTGGAATTCGCCCGTTATCTGGCGTCCCGCGGCCAGACCATGTGGATCCGCTACGTGGTGGTGCCCACCTGGTCCGACGATGACGAGAGTGCCGAAGGGCTCGGCCAGTTCATCGCCGAGCTGGGGGAGTGCGTCGAGAAGGTGGAACTGCTGCCCTACCACGAGCTCGGCAAACACAAGTGGGACGTGCTGGGAGACACTTACGATCTGGTCGGCATCAAGCCCCCCAGCAAGGAGACCATGGACAGGATCCAGGGCATCCTCGGCAAGTATCACCCCAACGTGAAGTATTGAGACAGGAGGCCGCCCGGCACAGGGCGGCCTCTTTGCATTGCGCCGCAGGCGCCCGCCACGGCGTCATCACTGACAGCGACACCCGAGGGAACAGGTCATGAGTGAAGGACAAGTCGCCGCCCTCCTGCTCTGGCTGGTGCTGCTCGCCTTCAGCCTGAGTGCCTCCCTGCTGCGCACCCTCCACGCCAACCCGCTCTACCAGCACCTCTGCCTGGGAAGCGCCATCGTCCTGGTACCGCTCTGGACCCTGCGGGCCGGGCTGCACGAGGGGCTGGAGATCCACTTTCTCGGCCTCACCAGCCTGACCCTGCTGCTGGGCTGGCGCCTCGCCCTGCTCGCCCCCTGCCTCACCCTGCTGATCCTCTCAGCCTTCGATGTCACCGAACTCGCGGACATCGGCTGGCAGGCCCTGATCGGCGTCGCCCTGCCGGTGGCCACCAGCTGGCTGCTGTTTCTGGCGACCTGGGCCTGGCTGCCCCGCCACCTCTTTGTCTACCTGTTCGTGGCCGCCTTCCTCGGAGGGGCCCTCAGCATCTCGGTCAAGATCCTCGCCAGCGCCCTGCTGATGGGGATGAGCGGCACCTACCCTTGGCATATCATCAGTGCCGACTACCTCTCCATCTGGCCGCTGCTGCTCTTTCCCGAGGCCCTGCTCAACGGCATGACCATGACCCTGCTCGCCGTCTACCGCCCCCACTGGGTCAATACCTTCTTCGATCGGGAGTATCTGGGGCGCTAAAAACGGGCTTCATATTGGCGGCATGACGACTAATCACTGCCGCCATACCGCACCATGCCTAGAGGCCTGACAGGCTAAAATCTGTACTCTATATGCAGGGTATGACTATCGAGCGAGGGATTGGAATCATACATTTTGCCATTGGACATGTGCTCATATTGGTAGCCAATCATCCAGTTCTGATGAAAGACGTAACCCACTCCCAACCCTGTCGATAGCTGGAAAGGACCTCCATAGTCCTTGAAGCCATTTCCTCTATGCCCAAACTCATACTTGCTGAGCCACAGCACTTCAAACGGCATCCATACGACCCAATTGCCCCATAGACATTCGGCGCGCGCCCCGGCTCCCAGCCTGGCCCCAGCCTCATGACCCACATCCAGCAGGCCGCCACGCCCCCCCAAGCCAAACTGGCAGCCTGACTCACCCCATTGCCAAAACATGTGATGGTATTTCACATCGACGGTAAATATGTCGAGTTTCTCGCTTTCAGCCGGCGTTCCCAGTTGCAAAGCCAGGATGCTGTCATCGGCATGAACACTCGAGCAGTTTGCCCACACACCAACCCATACAACCATCAAGAGAGCCTTTACGTCCATGTTCCCCTCCTACTCCTGTCTCCTGTGCTTAAGCGCCAAAGCACACTTCAGGCATAGTCAGTCCGGACGCCGGTTGTCAAATGGATATTAAAACTAAAAAATCACACTTTTTTAGTGGAGTGGTCTACCAATATTTGTCCAGAGAGAAATTTACAGATTAATTCACTGTCTCATCATGAGAAAAACATGACACCTCTAATAATATTTAATAAATAGACTGTCATACCGTGAGTTAGATATTTCAATGAGCGAATCGCAACCTTGTTCGTTTCATCCGGCCATAGCCTCGCTCCCAACATAGGCACCAATGGAATAAAAACGTCCAAAAATACACGGACTGGTTATTTTTTGACCTAACACTTTGAGGTCAAAGCATTAAAAAAGGCTTATATTGCTCATCATGGTACTCGTATGGGTTGATCCTGCCTGGATTTACATTTAGGATCGCATGAGTCTTGGGCGCCCTTTGGCGCCCTTGCTATTACTGGATTTGAAGTGGCACGGGATATATCTATTAGCCAGTCAACAAAACAACATTAAAGACTGCGCGCCTTTTCATTCCTTCATAACATAGCTGCTTCTTTGATGGGGTAATGACGCACTCCGTGCGGTAGCTTTGCTCTTTTTCGGCTCACAGGCACTCTCCTCTCCAAAATAATGACAAAGCACTTGTACAACATAGTGGTGCACAGCTTATCCCTAGGTTTCAGATTTCGACTTCGTGGACAATATTGACATATGAGCTACACAACCCGTTTCCTGGCATCACTGCTGGCACTACAAATTGCTGGTTGCGCCTACGAGCCAAAGCTGGTCGAAGCCTCTCGCCCGCTTGTCAATCCATCAGCCACCAGCACTCAACACACCATGCCCGCAGACTTGCAGCAGGCGCTCAATACCCTGCCTCAAGGGACTGCCATCAACACAAACAGCATCACATTCACCCTTGGTCAGCGCTACGTGTCCGCCTTGGGGCTTGAATGTGTTGAGCTGCTGGTGAACAGCTATCAAGGCCACTCTCAAAGAAGTGCCGCATGCAAACGTGAAGAGCTTTGGTACCAGGTCCCCCAACTGGAACAGGCATCTGTCGGCAACCTGTTGGCTGACCAATAAACATGAAGGGATATGTTTTGAAGAAAATGAACTTTCGTCAGCTGAGTGCCTTCCTGTTTTTCGTCAGTGCCTCTTGCACCACCATGGCGGCCAGCGCACCGGATCTGTCCCAATCAAATGGCACATCGTTTGGTTATAACCTGTCCGGTCAGGCCAGTGATAACCATCGGCCTCAACTCGGGGGCTTATCCACATTGAGCGGCCAAGCCAACACGAGTGCCACAACCGGTAGCTTTGCCCAGCAAAACCGGCAAGGCATGTTACTGCCCGGCGAAGCCGATGTGCGGAAGTTGCTGCCACAGGCTGAGGCCGGACTCCCTCCCCCCTATGGAGCCAATCTGTTTGCCGGGGGATATGAAACAGAACGCAGCGATGGCTTGAATGACAATTATCTGATAGCGCCCGGGGACAAGCTGAATATCTGGATCTGGGGGGCGGTCAACTTCTCCAACGTCGTGACCGTCGACAATCAGGGCAACATTTTCATTCCCGACGTGGGCCCCATCAACGTCAAGAATGTCCCTGCCAGCCAAATCAATAATCTGGTCACCAGCAAGATTGGGGATGTGTTCACCAACAACGTCAATATCTATGTCAATTTGCTGACGACCACCCCGGTGAGTGTATTCGTCACCGGCCCGGTGATCCGCCCAGGTCAATATGCCGGACAATCTTCCGACAGCGTGCTCTACTTCCTCAAGCGGGCTGGCGGTATCGATTCAGAGCGCGGCAGCTACCGTAAAATCAAGGTATTACGCCAGAATCAGGTCATACAGCAGATCGATCTGTATGAGTTCATGCAGAAAGGTCGCATGCCCAAGCTGTCGCTTAAAGATCAGGACGTCATCCTGGTCGAGCCTCAAGGGCCCATGGTCAATGTGGCTGGCAAGGTTCGCAATCCGTTCCGCTTCGAGTTGAAACAGCACAATACGCTGGGGGCTGAGCTGGTCAATTATGCCCTCCCCCTCGCCAAGGTGAGCCACGTCGGGGTGGTTGGTGATCGCTCAAGCGGTCCCTTCTCCATCTATCTGCCCTACAAGGATTTTGCCCAGGTACAGCTCAAGGACGGCGACAAGGTCCTGTTCAACGATGATATGCACGCACAGGTTTACGACGTGCAGGTCAGCGGCAGTTATATGGGCCCCTCCTACTTCACCGTGCGCAAAGAAACCAAACTGCACGACCTGCTCAACCACATTCCGATCAATCCGGATCTGGCTGATTACCAATCCATCTATCTGATGCGCAAGAGTGTGGCCATCCGCCAGAAAGAGATGCTCGATGAGTCTCTAAACCGGCTGGAGCGCAGCGTATTCACCGCCCCGGCCAGTTCGGATGGTGAAGCGACCATTCGGGCCAAGGAAGCCGAACTGGTCATGCAGTTCGTAGACAAGGCGCGCAAGATCCAGCCCCTTGGCAAGGTCGTGGTCGCCGACAAGGGCATCATCGCCAACATTCAACTGGAGCAGGGCGATCAGATAGTGATCCCCAACAAGACGGATCTCATTCAGGTTGGCGGTGAAGTGCTGATGCCGCAGGCCGTGGTCTACAACCCCAATGCCAACCTCGATGACTATGTCGCCTGGGCGGGTGGGTTTAGCGAACGTGCGAACGATCAGCGCATCGCCATCGTACATGCCAATGGTTTGGTGGAGTTCAAAGGGCAGGGCAATGTCCAGCCAGGAGATCAGATCATGGTGTTGCCCAAGGTCGACAGCAAGACCATGCAGTCTGTCAAAGACATCACCCAGATCATCTATCAGATCGCCGTGGCGGCAAACGTAGCCATCAACTAAGCCGCTCACCAAACCATGCGGGCTCGTCAATCGGCAAGCCCGCCATACGGCACAGGACCCCATGCATAAACCCATCCTCAACCAAACGTCCAGAACGTCCTTGCAGGTGCTGCGAGATGTCACATTTGGTCTGCTTATCCGTGAACTGAAGACCCGTTTTGGCAGCTATCGGCTGGGTTACGCCTGGGCCTTGCTCGATCCCTTACTGATCATTGGAGCATTTAGCCTGATTTTCGGGTTGCGTGGCCACAGCGGGTTTGGGGGGGCCCCGGCACCACTCTTTATCACCGCCGGCTATCTGCCTTTCATCTTTTTCAAGAATGTCGTGACCAAGCTGCAATCGGCGGTCAGCGCCAATATGGGGCTGTTCTGCTATCGGCAAGTGACCCCTTTTGCCACCTTTGTCTCCCGCTTCATGCTCGAAGCCATGGTGGGCATGATTGTGGGAATCATATTGGTGTTGGGACTGCTCTGGTTTGGTTTCGATGCCATTCCGGCAGACCCCTTGCAGGTTATTCTCGGCTATTTGCTGTTGATGGTGTTCTCGTTTTCCCTCGGAATCGTGTTCTGCATCATCAGTACGCTATTTCAGGAGGCAAACAAATTCCTCGATCTGCTGATGATGCCGCTGATGTTTATCTCTTGCGTGATGTACCCCTTGATGAGCATCCCGGCTCAGTATCAGCACTGGTTTTTGTGGAACCCATTGGTTCATGCCCTCGAGCTCATACGCAGTGGCTGGATCACGGGGTATAGCAGCCCCAATGTCAGTTGGGCCTATCTTTCCGGTATTACCTTGCTGTTGCTGACTTTTGCCATGAGTGGCTATCGCCTGAGCCACCGCCGACTCATCGCCAGTTAACGCGGAACCCTATGATCATTCTTGACAGTGTCTCCAAATACTACCCCACCAGGTTTGGCCGCAACTATGTGCTGCGTGATGTCAGCATCGCGCTGCCACGGGATCGCAATATCGGCATATTGGGCGTCAACGGTGCGGGTAAATCCACCCTGCTGCGCCTGCTGGGTGGCATGGATATGCCCAGCAAGGGCAAGGTGATTCGCCAATGTCGCGTCTCCTGGCCGCTGGCCTTGAGCGGCGGGTTTCAAGGCAGCATGACGGGACGGGAAAACACCCGTTTCGTCTGCCGCATCCACGGGGTGCGCGATACCCGGGAAGTAGAAGAGTGGGTCAAGGAGTTTTCAGAGATCGGCCAGCATTACGAGCTGCCGATCAAGACCTACTCCAGCGGTATGAGATCCAAGTTTTCCTTTGCCGTCAGCATGGCCTTTGACTTTGATATTTATCTGACCGACGAGATCACGTCGGTGGGGGATACACGCTTCAAACAGAAGTGTATAGATACCTTTAATCAGAAACGTGAAACCGCGAGCCTTATCATGGTCTCCCACGACATGAAGAATCTGCGTCAGCAGTGCGACATGGGAATATTGCTGCGCAACAGTACATTGGAAGTCTTCGACGATATCGACGATGCCATCCGTATTTATCAGAATCTATAACAAGTTCAAACCAACATGACTCAACCTATCAGACCCGCCAAGCCATCACGCCTTATTCGTAAACTGCGTAAACTCGGCAATGAGCCAAAGCAATTTTTTATCGACTCAAGCGGCTTTCAGATTGCGCATCGCTCCTGGCAGCAGAGTCTGAAACTCGGCAGCTTTCTCTGGGTGCTGGCCTGTTTCTCCATCGCAGTGCTCTACCTGGGCTTCATCGCTTCCGACCGTTATGTGAGCCGGGCAGAAGTCATCATCAAGCAGGCGGACCAGATCAAGATGCTGCCCGATGCACTGTCTATGCTGGGCATCGGTGGCAGCAATCATCAGGATGTATTGCTGGTGCAAGATTATCTGAAGTCCTGGGATCTGCTCGCCAAACTGGATAAAGAACTGGCTCTCAAGTCCCATTACCAGAGCGACAAGGCCGACTATTTCTCGCGCCTGCCGGACGAGGTCAGCCGGGAAGACTTTATCGAATACTACCGAGAGCACCTGACTCTGCACCTCGATGAGCTCTCGGGTGTGCTCACCATCGAGTTGCAGACCTTCGAACCCGAATATGGCCGGCAAGTGGTGAGCCTGATGCTCAGGGAATCCGAACGCTTCATCAACAAACTGGGGCACCAGGTCGCGCTGGATCAACTGGCATTCGTCGAAAAAGAGGTCAATAGGGCCTATCAACGGGTACAGGATGAAAAGGCCAAGGTCCTGGCCTTTCAAAACAGCCATCAACTGATCAGCCCGGAATCCACCAGCAGTGCTCGCCTGGGAGTCGTCAGCCAGATTGAGGCCGAGCTGGTGAACCAGCAGGCGGAATTGAAGCAACTGAGCAGCTACATGAGGGACACGGCCCCAGCCGTCATCTCGGTACAGGCCCGCGTCGATGCCTTGACCAAGCAGCTGCAGCAGGAAAAAGCCAAGCTCACCGGACTCGACAACAACGCGATGAACGAAGTCACGGCCGGTTACATGGATGTGCAGACCCAGGCGACCCTGGCCATGGATCTCTACAAGACGGGCCTGATCAGTCTGGAGCAGGCCCGGGTCGAGGCTTATCGCAAGCTGAAACACCTCTTGGTCATCACCCAGCCCACCCTGGCCGAAGATGCCGAATACCCGCGCCGCCTCTACAACCTGGCCACCATAGGCGTGCTGCTCTGCCTCTTCTATGGCCTCATCGTCATGGGTCTTGCGACCCTGCGCGAGCACCAGGACTGACTGAAACGTAAGGGAGCCAGCACAGGCTCTGTGTAATAGCGGGCGCACGGATCGCCCTTGCCTGAGAAGTATCGCCGTTGTCTACATGGAACAAACCGACCATCGCTCTCGTAGCGGACGAATTCACGACTTACAGCCTGGCCCCCGATGCCAACCTGATCAGGCTGACTCCGACCAACTGGCGCTGGAAGCTGAGGTGGTATAAGCCCGACTATCTGCTGGTCGAATCAACCTGGCGCGGTCACGGGGATAGCTGGCGGGGCAAAGTCGCCTCCTATCCTCATACCCAAGACAAGGAAGAGCTCAGACAGCTGGTTGAGTTTTGTCGCAAGTGCGGCATTCCAACCATTTTCTGGAACAAGGAAGATCCGTTTCATTTTCAACGTTTTGCCGATGCGGCGGCCCTGTTCGACCTCGTCTATACCACGGACTCGCGCTGCATCGAACGCTATCAAGGGCTGCCTCACCAGCGTTTTCGCCACGTCGGGTTGTTGATGTTCGCCGCCCAACCGGCCCATTACCACGCAATGAGCACGCCGGCGGCCTCCCCCCTGGCATTCATGGGGGGGTACTACGGTAATGAATTAGCCGACCGCAGTCGCCAACAGGATGAGATCCTCAGTGCCCTCACCGACAAGTCACTGGTGATTTATGACCGTTTCTGGGCTCGAGGAAAGAGCAGCTCCTACCCCGAGCACATTCGTCCTTTTTGCCGACCCGCTATCAGTAACAGGGAAATACCCTCCCTGTGCCATCAGTACGAAATACAACTGAACTTCAACACGATTCAGGACTCGCCGACCATGCTCTCACGGCGAGTCATTGAACTGGCCTGCGCCGGTTGCGTGATCATCAGCACGCCCTCGCTGGCCATGGAAAACATCTTTGGCGACAGCATCGCGGTCGCCAAAGATGGTGCTTCGGCACGCGCGCTCTACGAAGCGCTTCACAACAATAAAAAACAACAATCTGACATCAGGAATGCTGTCAGAAGAGTTGTGCTTGAGGAACACACGTGGCGTCACCGCCTGGAGCAACTGAAAAGAGACCTCCTCTCTTTTTAATGACAACACCTTTATTCACGGGAATGAATAACATGCTCTCATCGCAGCGCGTACTGATCGTATTCGGGACTCGTCCCGAGGCGATCAAGATGGCCCCAATAGTCAAGGCCTTCAAACGACAACGTCATGTCGATATCCGGGTTTGTGTCACTGGACAGCATCGGGAAATGCTGGACCAAGTGCTCAACCTGTTCGAGATCCAGCCCGAATACGATCTCAACATCATGAAACCGGGCCAGGATCTGAACGATGTCACTACCGCCATCCTGCAAGGGCTCAAGCCGGTATTTGACGACTTCAAACCAACCCGGGTACTGGTGCACGGCGACACCGCCACCTCGTTTGCCGCCACCCTGTCTGCCTACTACCACAGGGTTGCCGTCGGCCACGTCGAGGCGGGTCTTCGCACCGGCAATATCTACTCCCCCTGGCCCGAGGAAGGGATGCGCCGTCTCACCGGCGGCATCGCCGACCAGCACTACACTCCGACCGTCAGCTCCCTGAAAAACCTCATCATGGAGAACATCGTCCCCGAGACCATCTTCATCACAGGTAACTCGGTGATCGATGCCCTGCTGGATGTTTCGGCGAAGATCGACGGCGACGCCGCCCTCAATGGCGAGCTGGCCGCCCGCTTCCCCTTCCTCGATGCCACCAAGAAGATGGTGCTGGTCACCGGTCACCGCCGCGAGAACCACGGCGAAGGTTTCGAGCGCATCTGCAAGGCGCTGGCCGCGCTGGCCGAGCGCGATGATGTCCAGATCGTCTATCCGGTGCACCTCAACCCCAACGTGCAGGAGCCGGTCAAGCGCAACCTCAGCGGGTTTGACAATGTGCACTTGATCGAACCGCAAGACTACCTGCCGTTTGTCTACCTGATGAAGCGCAGTTACCTCATCCTGACCGATTCTGGCGGTATTCAGGAAGAGGCGCCGACATTGGGCAAACCTGTGCTGTGCATGCGCGACACCACCGAGCGTCCGGCCGCCGTCAAGGCTGGCACGGTGCGACTGGTGGGCACCTGCGATGCAACCATCGTGGCCGAAACCACCCGTTTGCTCGATGACGAACTGGCCTATCAGGTCATGAGTCATGCCAACAACCCCTATGGGGATGGCAAGACCAGCCAGCGCATCGTGGATGCCGTGCTTGGCCTGGGTGGCGCCCTGGCCCAGCAGATCGACAGCAGCCTTCAGGTCGCCTGATCGCACCGACTACACACAGTTATGGGGGCGGGATGCCCCTCTATTTCCCTTGAGAGCACATAAATCATGAAATTTGAGACTATCTCCGTTATCGGTCTGGGTTATATCGGCCTGCCGACCGCCGCCGTCATCGCCAGCAACGGCATTCGCGTCATCGGGGTCGATGTGAACCAGCATGCGGTAGATACCATCAACCAGGGCAAGATCCATATCGTGGAGCCGGGCCTGGAAGATCTGGTCAAGCAAGCAGTCGCAGAGGGTCACCTGAGCGCACACACAGCCCCGCAAAAAGCCGATGCGTTCCTGATCGCCGTGCCCACCCCATTCAAAGGCGACCAGCACGAACCGGATCTGAAATACATTGAGAAAGTTTCTCGCACGCTGGCCCCGATCCTCGAGAAAGGCAACCTGGTCGTGCTGGAGTCCACCTCGCCAGTTGGCGCCACCGAACAGATGGCCAAGTGGCTGGCGGAAGGACGCAGCGATCTGACCTTCCCGCACACCGTCGAGGAAGGCCAGACCCCTGACATCTTTGTGGCGCACTGCCCGGAACGCGTGCTGCCGGGTCAGGTGATCCGTGAACTGGTCGAGAACGATCGCATCATCGGTGGCATGGATGCCCTCAGCACTCAGGCGGCTACCCAGGTGTACAAGATGTTCGTGAAAAAGGGCGAGTGCATCGCCACCGAAGTGCGTACCGCCGAGATGAGCAAGCTGACCGAGAACGCCTTCCGTGACGTCAACATCGCCTTTGCCAACGAGCTGTCGCTGATCTGTGACAAGCAGGGCATCAATGTGTGGGAGCTGATCTCGCTGGCCAACCGCCACCCGCGTGTCAATATCCTGCAACCGGGTTGTGGCGTAGGAGGCCACTGCATCGCGGTCGACCCCTGGTTTATCGTCAACCAGAACCCGGACACCGCCAAGATCATCCACCAGGCGCGGCTTATCAACGACTACAAGCCCCACTATGTGGTCGAGAAGGTCGAACAAGCAGTTGCTGGCCTGACCAACCCGAAAATCGCCTGTCTGGGGCTGGCCTTCAAGCCGGACATCGACGACCTGCGTGAGAGCCCGGCGCTGGATATTACCAAGACCCTGGCCAACAACCCTGCCTATCAGATTCTGGCGGTTGAACCCAATATCGAAGCGCTGCCGCCGGTACTGGAAAACCGTAACAACGTCCTGCTGTCTAGCCTCTCCGATGCCCTACAACAGGCTGATGTGGTACTCATTCTGGTCAAGCACACGCCGTTTATCGGCCTGAACCGCAGCGATATCAGCAAGGCTACCCTGCTGGACTTCGTGAACGCCGCCCAGTAACCCTTCCTTGAAACAGTGGTCGCTCACACCGGCCACTGCTTACACAAAAGAACACGGATATGTCGACCCGACTCTCAAAGAAAAACGCAAAGAAGAACCACCCTCCACGTCAAAGTGAAACCCAGCTCAACACTGCTTTCTCTATATATGATGAGCACCTCGATCGCCTCTACCGTCAGCTGGCCCGCAAGACGGACAAGATCGAATGGGTAGAGCAGACTTACCCTCATCTGCCTTTCAGTACCATTTCCAATACCGAGTCGGCTTCAGCTTGGCTGCTGCCTGCTGACAACGAGCGCAACAAGCGCATCACGCTTGAGCAAAGTGGTGAGCTGTTGCTGGAGATGGATCTGGTGGATGGTGATTCGTTCTACCTGCAGACAGGTAGCATGGACATCAATGGCTTGCCTCTGGATAAGGAGTCTTGGCGCATTCAAGGCGGTCACAAGTATCGCATCATGCTTGATGCCATGTACGGTGAAAACCGTCCGGACTGTGCCGCGTTCTTCATCCAATACGACGAAGAAAAGCGCATTGCGCACAAGTACCAGCAGATCTACAACGGCCTCAACAAGATCGAGTTCGAAACCGTACCGGAAGCGCGCTATCTGAGTATCGCCGTGCGTTTCAAAGGCCAAGGCTCCCTGCGCATCAAGCCCATCAAGATCATCGCCGAAGAGATGTTGCCGGTAAACGCTATACGACTGGAAAACTGCGAAAGCCAGGAAGAGATCGCCCGCATCTTTGAACTGAAGGCCAAAGCACTGACTCAGGCATTCGAAAAGCGAATCCTTTCTCTGCCTGATTCTCCGTTGGTGCAAAAGAGCAACCTGGAAGATCTCAAAGACAAGCTCGCGCTGGCGCTGTACGAGAAACAGCAGCTTGAGAAATCGCTCTATTACCGCTTGGGCAAGACACTGGCCGAAGCCAAGCGTAACAAGTTGGCAGGTTTACTCTCCTTGCCGCAGAAGATCATCAAAATCCGCGCAGCCAAACGCAAAGGCAAGTTCGAACAGGCTCCGCTTAACAGCGGGATCAAGCAACAGTTGCTCGAGAGCGTGGGCATCTTCAACGAAGCCCGTCCCAATGACGAGATAACCTGGCCTGCATTCGAACCTCGCGCCCGCCTGCGCAACCAGCATATCAATGTCGTCTCGATCAGCGACAAGTTCACTTACGAATGTTTCCGCTACGAAGCCAACTTTATTCCGCTGACCAAGAAAAACTGGAAAGCCGAGATCGATGCCGCCAACCCCGTGCTGTTCTTCGTCGAATCTGCCTGGAATGGCAATGATGGCGAGTGGACTTACACCATGGCCAGCTACAAGAAGCACCTGGGTGATCCGCTACGTGATGCGATCAAATATTGCCAGTCCAAGAACATTCCCGTGGTGTTCTGGAACAAGGAAGATCCGACCAACTACGACGTCTTTATCGATGTAGCCGCCGATTGTGACTACATCTTTACTACCGATGGCGGGATCGTGGACAAGTACAAGGTCCGTGTCGGCCATGACAGGGTTTACCCGCTAGCCTTTGCAGCGCAGCCGGCAATTCACAACCCGATCCGTGACAAGCGCAAGAATCTGCCTACCTATGAAGCCTGCTTCGCCGGTAGCTGGTACAACAATGGCCATGATACCCGCCGTATTCAGACCGAGATCGTCCTCGATGGGGCTATGCATCGTGAACTGCACGTCTACGACCGTATGCTACACGCTACCCAACATCGTGAATCTCGTATCTTCCCGGCCAAATATCAGCCATTTATTGTTGGATCTCTCAGCTATGACCAGATGGTCACCGCTTATCGCCAGTACAAGCTGTTCCTCAATATCAACACGGTACAAGATTCACCGACTATGTTCTCTCGTCGGGTCTTCGAAATTCTGGCTTGTGGTACGCCTGTAGTGTCGACGCATTCCGATGGTATGAAGGCGATGTTGGGTGATCATGTTTATATAGTTGATAATAAAAACACAGCAAAAATAAATATCGATATTTTATTAAATGATGAGGATAAACGTCGAGCTGTTGGTCATCTTGCATCTCGTCATACATTACAAGAACACACATATAAAAATAGATTTGAGTATATTGTAAATAAAATAAATGGAAATATTAGTCTTTATAATGAACAACCTCTTGTATCTATAGTAATGTGCACGAACAGACCACATAACATAGACTTAATGATTAATAACTTCATACAACAAAAGTATGACCGGAAAGAACTGATTGTTATCATAAACACAAGTGATGTTGATTTAAAATCAATCAGTGAAAAGCTATCAAAAATAAAAGATCATAAACTGGTCCAAATGGCTGATAGTTTTACACTTGGGGAGTGTTTAAATAAAGCTGTGGAATTATCCAGTGGCGATGTTATCGCCAAACTAGATGACGATGATATTTATGGTTCGCATTATATAACTGATGCTGTACTTGCTCTGGAGTATTCTGGCGCTGATGTTGTCGGAAAGGATTCTCATCTTGCATATGTTGAATCAATGGATAAGACATTTTTAATCAGAAGTGATAAGGACTGTCGATTCAGTGACTTTATAATTGGTGCAAGCCTAATAATCAGAAAAGAAGTATTTGAAAAGGTCACTTTCCATAATAAAAATAAAGGTGAAGACTCTCAATTCTTGAAAGACTGTAATGCAAACAAACTGAAAATATATTCTTCTGACATATATAACTATATAACCATACGTAGCAAAAGCTTGGATAACCATACTTGGAAAATAGAGGATAAAGAATTTGTAAAGAATGCAAAATTCATCTCTAATGGATTGCCAAAAGAAATTTTTTGTATATAAGGAGGATGTTTGAAAAAGATTTCAATAATTGGTTCCTGCGTTACCAGAGATGCATTTGAACTACATAAAGATTTATTTGATGTTTCTGGGTCTTATTTCCCTAGAGTTTCAGTAATCAGTATGATGTCACCTGTCATCAATATAGATCACACAATTTTAGAGTCTGAAAATCAATGGCTCAAATGGGTGGTCCTCAATGATTATAATAAATCGACATTTTCTCAAATAGTCCAAAAAAAACCAGAGATAATAATTATTGACTTAATCGAAGAACGTTATGACTTGATAAAAATAGGAAATAGTTTTATCACTCGCTCAGATGAACAAGTAAAAATAAACCCTTCTATAAAAAAATACCCTGAGGAGATGATTGTAAGAAGAGATAGTGATCTTGCACAAAAATTATTTGAATCGAATGCTAACTTGTTCTGTAATAAAATAAATACTTTATTTCCTGATATAAAAATAGTATTGCATAACGCAAGATACAGTGACTATTATATCTCTAATGGAAAAATATTTAGATTTGATGATTTTAAATGTACCCAAAACAAGAAATCTAATTTGCGGCTAGATTATTACCTTTCTATTCTATCTGAAAATATAAATAATTCTTGCGTTATCTCTATCGACAAAGAGTTATCTATTGCTAATAATAACCACAAATGGGGTCTATCCCCATTTCACTATATAGATGAATATTATGAGGAGTTTATTAAGAAGCTCCAGTTGATAACTGCTTGAGAAAGCTGAATTCAAAATCAAATAACTGCATACTTAAAGAGGCCATCGTTGTTGAGCTCTATAGATAATCAAGAAAATAAATTGCCACCATACATAAATGGTTTTCTTTTTGCTCCAAAAAATCATTCTTGCGATTTATCACCAGGCTGGAAAACACATTTTGTTAATGAATTTTTCTTACACTGTTCTTCTGAAAGTAAATGTGATTACATTATAAATGGTCCTTCATTTTTTATTATTGTTGGAATGGCAATCCATCTCCAAGATGAAGGAGACCTGAAAAGTATAAGCAACCATTTATATACAAAGCTGATAGTCTCTGAAAAAGATTTTTTTGACGAGCTTGATGAAATAAATGGTCGTTTCACAATAATATTTAGAGGTCTTGATGGAGTAGTAAAAATATTAAACGACGCATGTGGGATGAGGAGTGTCTTTTACTCTAAAAGTATTGAAAATACTTACTCATCTCATCCTTCTTTACTTGCAAGTGTAATAAAAGCAGAGAAAAACAGTTATGGTGTATTTTTAAGTAAGTACTCGAGTTATCATTTACCAGGTAATGTAACTACATATGATGATATATTTCAGCTAATTCCTAATCATTATCTAGATGGAAACTCTAAAAAGCTAGTTAGGTTTTTTCCCAGGAAGGATTTGGAATGTGCCAAGGATATTTCTGAAAAACGTAAAGAGTTATCATCACAATTGTCTAGTCAGCTTAAAAAACTACATGGTAAATATAACTTACTCTGTTCAATAAGTGCAGGGATAGACAGTCGCGTAACATTATCAGCAACTCGAGAGTTATCAAAACAAATTGATTACTTTACTTACTATGGAAGTAAAGGGAAAAGTAAAGATATATTAGATGTTGATATGTCAGTAGTTTCAGATATTTCATTTAACTTAAATCTGAATCATGAAGCATTTGAACTTCCATCATCACACTCATCTCAAGCAATTGATCTTCAGGCTTATTTTTTAAAGCAATCACATGTCACTCATCAAGCAAGTGTATCTCTTGAATTCATTAAAAGATTCAAACAAAAAAATTATTTACATATTCGTTCCAATCTACTTGAAATTGGTCGGGCATTCTATCGTGAGCACTATAACCTTAAAGAAAAAAAGCTAACTTTAGATGATGCTATGTTATGCTACTCAGGACAAAATATTAATGATGGCGATATTGCATCTATATTCAAAAGTTTCTTTGAAGAAGTTTCCTATGATAATTTACCATCAGGTTATGATCCTTTTGACCTGTTTTATTGGGAGTATAGAATGGGAGTTTGGCACTCCTTGATTTTATTGGAGTCAGATCCTGCATTTAATACCTTTGTATTGTTCAATAACCGTTCTTTTTTAAAAAATCTGCTATCTATACCATATGACATAAGAAAGGAAAATAAATTTTACCTTGCGATGTGTGACGATAACTGGCCCATTCTCTCTAATTGGGGAGTTAATGATAAGTATCATGCAACATCATCATTTGATAAAGATGTTCATATTCCAAAGAATTCAGTTCCTTTAACAAAATCTGAATTCATTAGCGGTTCAAACATTAGAGATCGAAAGCCTGAGCTCCGTTTTACTAAAAAAGACTTTTCTGCAATTTTTCATTTAACTAATAGTGCACCTTTAAAAGGTGACTTTGTTTCTCTAGTTACAACGATTGAGTCCACTAGGGCAAATTGTTTAGTTATAAATCTTAGAACACCATATGCAAACCCTAAGCTCACTGGTCGGATGGGTGTTGTTGTCGAGTTTGATGGAGAACAAGTCTGGGCTCAGGATGCTTCCTCATGGAAAGAGACACAACAAATTGTTATAGATATAAATATTGGAAACCATCTATTAAAGATAACATCTATTGCACTTAAAAACTGTGAGCCGTGGTCATGGGGTAAGGCTGGGTGTGTTATTGTTGAGCGATTAAGCTTTGTTTGATTTTAAATGTGCAGAATAACTATTATATCGCCTTTTCATGAGAGAGAATACTGCAGTGATATAAGCAGACTGCGTGGTCTCCAACAATTTTCTATAGAAAATACAACTATAGATTTCCTAATACCTTCAACAGACCCGTCATTAAAAAGCATGTCTGAAAACTTCAGTTTCATGCATGCCGGCATTAGTTCTAGTTACTATTCCGCTGGAATAGCAAGAAATATTGCAGCAAAGAATACTACAGCTGAAAAAATTTTTTTTGTTGATCTGGATTTATTGTTTCCTGCTTCTTTAATCACGCACTTAATCTCATCGGATAAAGGACTAACTCGCGTAAAAATAAATTTTGAAATGTACCCCTGCCTCTATCTGACCAAGGAAGAGACAGAGCGCTTTGACGGGGATTTTCAGGGGTGTCTGGAGTCCTTTCTGCGCGGTGAGAATCATCGGGTTGAGGGGATTGCCCTGGCCAGCAGCTGTCTGTTGATAAACCGCGAGTGGTTCTTGCAGCTCGGCGGCTTTGACGAGCGCTTTGTAGGCCACGGAGGCGAGGATCTGGAACTGATCGACAGGCTCACCCGCCACTACCCCATCGGGCCGAGGCCGGATGACTATGCCCTCAATATCAAGGCGCAGCACCCGGGGGATTATCAGGGCTTTCGCCGCTATTTCAGCTACTACGCCCTGCCCCATCTGTTTGCCGGGCGATTTCTGGTCCATCAGTGGCACCCGCGCCCACTGACCCATCCTTATCACCGTCGCCGTGCCGGCAACGACGCCATGCTGGAGCAGATGCTGGCGCTGCCCGACGATCAGCGGCCACCGCTGCGCGGGCCCGTGGTGCCCAATCCGGCGCTCGGCGGGGTGTTGCCCGATTTTCGCGAGTGGATGATTGGCCTGCAGGAGGCCGCCGGTTATCCGGTAGCCGACTACCCGGGCCTGCTGCGCTGGCAAGAGGGGGTGACCCGTCGCCGCCCCTTGTGGCGAAAAATCCGCAAGCTTTACCTCAATCCCGTCGCTTTCTTTCGGGACATGTTCCAATCCAAATCCCGTGCCGACTAGGCATCTATTGTGTGACACCATGACTATACGGACATTATCACGAGGCTTGCTCGCCCGTTCAGCCCAGCTGCGGGCCTGCCTTGGCCAGGAGGTCGCACTGCATGACGGCGCAGGCCCCCTGCAGGCAGACGACATCCTGGTGGGTTGGGGCAACAAGCAAAACAGCGCCGCGCTGAGGGATCTGGCCAGCCGCGAGGGACGCCCCTTCTGGCGCCTCGAGGATGGCTTTATCGGCTACCTCGGCCATCCGGCGCGCGGCGGGGTGGCGCTGGGCCTGGTGTGGGACGATCAGGGCATCTATTACGATGCGCGTACCCCCAGCCGGCTCGAGTCGCTGATCCCGGCCCCCCTGAGCAAGCAGGCGCAGGCACGGGCTCAGGCGCTGATCGCGCTTGTCCGCACCCACGGCGTGACCAAGTACAACCTCTATCCGGGACAGGACGATCCCGTGCGGCTGCCCCCCTCCCTGGCGCGCCGCTTCGACATGGACAATCGCCCTCGCATCCTCCTGATTGATCAGGTGGCGGGGGATCTCTCCATCGCCGGCGCCCTGGCCGACGAGCAGCGTTTTATCGACATGGTGCAGACGGCCCGCTTGCGCCACCCCGGTGCACGTCTGCTGCTGCGCACCCACCCCGACACCCGGCTGGGAAAGAAACGCGGCGCACTGGCCAGGCTGAACCTGCCGGATCTCGAGGTGGTGAGCGAACCCTGCCACCCCCACGCCCTGCTGCGCGTCGTGGATGGAGTCTACACCGTCTCCTCCCAGATGGGCTTCGAGGCCCTGCTGCTTGGCAAGCCGGTCTACTGCTTTGGCATGCCCTTCTACGCCGGCTGGGGACTGACCCGGGACGAACTGGCGTGCGAGCGCCGCACCCAGGTGACGCTGGAGCAGCTGGTGCACGGGACGCTGATCGCCTACCCGCGTTATTGCGATCCTGTGCTCGGTCAGCCGTGCGAGGTGGAAGAAGTCATCGCCCTGATAGCCGCCCAGCTCAAACCGGCGCCGCGCTGGCAACGCCTCTATCTGGTGGGTTTCAGCCTGTGGAAGCGCGCCTTTATGCGCGCGTTTTGCGCGCACCTGGCCCGCGAGATCCGCTTCGTACGCAGCCCCCCTCGCCGCCTCACCGGCGACGAGCAGGTGCTGGTGTGGGGCCGACAATACCCCGAGCTCACCAGCGCCATCCGGGTCGAGGACGGCTTTATCCGCTCGCGCGGGCTGGGCTCGAACCTGTGCCGCCCCTCGTCCCTCTCCATCGATCCGGTCGGCATCTATTTCGACAGCACGGCCCCGAGCCAGCTCGAACAACTGCTTGGCCACCACACCTTCAGCGAGGCGGATCTCCAGCGCGGCCGCGCACTGCTGGCGTTGCTGCGCACCCACAAGGTGAGCAAATACAACGTGGGCGACAGCCGCCCCTGGGCACCCGCCAAAAGAAAGAAAGCTTGTGTGCTGGTGGTGGGGCAGGTCGACGGGGATGCTTCCATCCTGACCGGCAGCCCGGTCATTCGTAGCAACGAGCAGCTGTTATGGGCGGCGCGCGCCGCACGCCCCGATGCCTATATCCTGTTCAAGCCCCATCCCGACGTGGTGGCCGGCAACCGGGCGGGGGCCATCTCGGCCGCGTGTCTGGCCGAGTGCGTCGACGAGCAGGTGCTGGATGTGGAGCTGGGCAGTCTTTACCCCCATGTGGACGAGCTGCACACCATGACGTCCCTCAGCGGGTTCGAGGCACTGGTGCAAGGGGTGCGGGTCGTGGTCTGGGGGCAGCCCTTCTACAGTGGCTGGGGGCTGACCCTGGATGCCAACCCGCTGACGCGGCGCAAGCGAGCACTCACCCTCGAGCAGCTCACCCTCGCGACCCTGGCCCTCTATCCCAGCTATTTCGACTGGGACAGCCGGCTGTGGATCACCCCGGAACAACAGATAAAAAGGCTATCACAGCAGGGCCAGACCGAGGTGCGCCCCCTGCCCCGCCACCGCCGCTGGGGTCTCAAGCTGGGTTATCTGGCCCAGACCCTGTTTCGCCCTCCCCTTCCTCTTTTGAACAAACAACAATAACGAATGAATATATTGCTATTGCAAGGACCGCTTGGCCCCTTCTTTCAGGTGCTCAGTCATCAGCTGCAACAGGCCGGCCACCAGGTGTGCAAGGTCCATTTCAACGGTGGCGACGCGGCCTGGCCCTGCGCCGGGGACAATGTGTCGTTCACCGGCACCCCACAGAGCTGGAACGGGTTTGTCCGTCGCCTGATCAAGCAGCGCAAGATCGACACCGTCATCTGCTACGGGGATTGCCGCTTCTACCACAAGGTGGTCAGCCGCCTGTGCCGTCAGAAGAACATCCCCTTCTGGGCCATGGAAGAGGGGTATCTGCGACCCGATTTCATCACCCTGGAGTGCGGCGGTGTCAACGCCTTCAGCCCCTACTACCCGCAGCGCGATCGGCTGGTCGAATCCCCTTGGCCAACACCTTACCAGAGCAATCTGGTGGTCGGCCCGACCTTCACCCGCCGTGCCTGGTACGCCACTCGCTACCATGTGAGCAAGGCCCTGCTGTGGTGGCGCTATCCCCATAACAGCAACCACAGACCCTGGAGCCTGTATCAGGAGGCCAGGGGCTGGGTCATGGGGGGCGTCACCAAGTGGCAGCACAAGCTGCCCGACCACCGGCTGATGAAGACCCTGACCCAGTATCGCGGACGCATCTTCTTCGTTCCCTTGCAGGTGACCGAGGACTTTCAGATCCGCGAGCACTCGGACCTGAGTGGTGTCGAGGAGATGGTGGCCCAGGTGATCAACTCCTTTGCCCAGCACGCCCACAGCAACGACATTCTGCTGTTCAAGCACCACCCCATGGATCGCGGCTATGTCAGCTACCGCGCCCAGATCGATCGCCTGTGCAAGGTGCTCGGGTTGCAGGATCGGGTCTTCTATGGCTTCGAGTTGCCGCTGCCGGCCCTCTACCCCCTGCTCAAGGGAGTCGTCACCATCAACAGCACGGTGGGCCTCTCGGCCCTGCTGCACGAGGTGCCCACCTTCTGCATGGGCCGCGCCCTCTACGACATCGAGGGGCTGACCAGCCGCGGCAGCCTGGCGCGCTTCTGGGACCATCCGGCACCGGTCTGCCCGGAGCGATTCGAGCGCCTGCGCCAGTCGCTGCTGCACCTGACCCAGCTCAATGCCAGTTTCTACCGGCACCTGAGTCATGGGGCCGCCCTGGTGGCGCGGCGGGTAACCGGGGAGGAGACGGCGCGCCTGCCGGCCCGCAAGCTGAAAGCCAGCGCTTAGACGAGACGCCCTGCGGGGCGTTTTTACATTGCGCGAAGCCGATACAGAGTGGATGACACAATGCCTGCCATGAATACTGCAGCCCAGTCCATGCTCATCATCCATGACCCCTGTTAAGATATCGTCTTAAAACAAAACGCCCCTTGCGGGGCGCTTTTCGTTTTATACGCTGCGGGGGCGCAGGTGGGCGTGCCAGCGTGCCTCCCACTTCTTGAACAGCCAGACGATGGCGAAGGTGAGCAGCATGTAGAGCAGGCCGGCGGTCAGGAAGGCCTCGAACGGGCTGTAGTAGCGGGAGTTGATGATCCGCGCGGCCCCCGTCAGGTCGACGATGGTGATGATGCCCGCCACCGCCGAGCCCTGCAGCATGAAGATCACCTCGTTGCTGTAGGCGGGCAGCGCACGGCGGAACGAGTTGGGCAGTATGATGCGGGTGAGGGTCTGCCAGCGGGTCATGCCGAAGGCGCTTGCCGCCTCTATCTGCCCCTTGGGCATGTTCATCACGGCGCCCCGCACTATCTCGGCGGTATAGGCACCGGTGTTGAGGGTGAACGCCAGCAGGGCACAGAACCAGGCCTCGGAGAAGAGGGACCAGGCCGCGCTGTTCTTCAGCCACTCCCACTGGGCAGCGCCGTAGTAGATGATGAAGAGCTGCACCAGCAGCGGGGTGCCGCGGAAGAAGTAGATATAAGCCCAGATAGGTCCCTTTATCAGCCAGTTGCGGCTGTTGCGCAGTATGCCCATGGGCACCGCCAGCATGAGCCCCAGCATGAGGGAGGCCGCCACCAGCCAGATGGTGGTGTAGAAGCCCTCCCAGTAGGTGGGCCACTCCGTGAGAATGATCGAGAAGTCCATGGCTTACCTCGTCTTGATCGCGTAGTGACGCTCGGCCCACTTGAGCGCCGAGGTAGAGACTGCGGTGAAGATCAGGAAGATCAGCGCCACCGCCATGTAGAAGGTGAAGGGCTGCTGGGTCGAACCCGCCGCCAGCGACGCCTTGCGCACCATGTCATCGAGCCCGATGATGGAGACCAGGGCCGTGGTCTTGAGCAGCACCAGCCAGTTGTTGCCAAAGCCCGGCAGGGCGTGGCGCATCATCTGGGGGAAGAGGATCCGCACAAACACCTGGCTCGCCCGCATGCCGAAGGCGCGCGCGGCCTCGAGCTCTCCCTTGTCCACCGCCAGGATGGCGCCGCGGAAGGTCTCGGTCATGTAGGCGCCGAAGATGAAGCCGATGGTGGCCACCCCGGCCGCAAACGGGCTGATGTCGATGTAATCCGGCAGCAGCGAGACCCACTCCTGGTTCGGATTGCTCTCGAGAAGGTAGTTGTTGTAGGCCTCGTTGACCCAGGTGCAGACCCCGTTGATGAGGACCTGGCCGCCGAAGAACAGCAGCATCATCAGCACCAGGTCGGGAATGCCGCGAATGACGGTGGTATAGCCCGCCGCCACGCCGCGCGCCCACTTGTAGGGAGAGAGCTTGGCCAGAGCCCCCAGCATGCCGAGCACCAGGGCCAGCAGCAGGGAGGCGAGCGCCACCTCCAGGGTGATCCAGGCCCCTTCCAGCAGGGAAGTTTCGTATCCTTTCAAATCAAACATATGCAATGCAGCTCCATCGCAATCGGGCCCGTCACTCCCAGCGGAAGGCAACGGGCCCGATGACTACTGACGGGATCAACCTGTCGTTGTTCGCCTGACGTTTCCCGGCTTATTCGCCGTATACGTCGAAGTCGAAGTACTTGTCGTTGATTTCCTTGTACTTGCCGTTGGCACGCAGGGCCAGGATGGCGGCATTGAATTTCTCTTTCAGATCCTTGTCAGCCTTGCGCACCGCGATGCCGGCACCCTCGCCAAACCACTTGGGATCGGTCAGTTTCGGGCCGATGAACTCGTAGGCATCGCCCCCTTCCTTCTTCAGCAGGCCGTCGCTGATGGCGGCGGAGTCGGCCATCACATAGTCGACACGGCCGGATTTCAGGTCGAGGTAGGCCTCGTCAGCGGTGCCATAACGCTTGATGGTGGCGTTGGGGAAGTTGTCCGTGATGTAGGTGTCCATGGAGGTGGCGCGCTGCACGGCGATGGTCTTGCCATCCATGAAGGCCTTGTCCAGCTGGATTTCGGTGCCCTTCTTGGCGGCGAAGCGGGCCGGAATGTGCTGGTACTTCTGGGTGAAGTCCACCTTCTTCTTGCGCTCTTCGGTGATGTCCATGGTGGCGATGATGGCGTCATACTTGCGCGACAGCAGCGCCGGGATGATGCCGTCCCAGTCCTGCTTGATCAGGGTGCACTTCACCTTCATCTCTTCGCACAGGGCGTTGGCGATGTCGATGTCAAAACCCTTCACCTCGCCGCTCGGCTCGGTCCAGGAGAAGGGGGGGTAGGCCCCTTCCACCCCGATACGCACCTCTTTCCACTCCTTGGCCATCAGGCTACCGGAACACAGGGCCGTCATCACGGCGGTCGCCAGCATCAGCTTGTTCATGTATCTCTCCTTGATAAACACGTCGATCGTTGAAAGTACGGATTGTGAAATTGACTCCCGTCCATCAATAGATGGAGGAGATGAATTGTTTGAATCGCTCCGACTTGGGATGGGCAAAGATCTCCTTGGGATTGCCCTCCTCCTCCACCCGCCCCTGGTGCAGGAACATCACCTTGTTCGACACGTCGCGGGCAAACGACATCTCGTGGGTCACCACCATCATGGTGCGCCCCTCTTCCGCCAGCTCGCGCATCAGGCCGAGGACCTCCCCCACCAGCTCGGGGTCGAGGGCCGAGGTGGGCTCGTCGAACAGCATCACCTCGGGATCCACCGCAAGCGCACGGGCGATGGCCGCCCGCTGCTGCTGGCCACCGGAGAGGTGGCCGGGGTAGTAGTCGCGCCGCTCCCACAGGCCAACCCGGTTGAGCAGGTGTTCCGCCTTGGCGATGGCCTCGGCACGGGGCACCTTGAGCACCTGGATGGGCACTTCGATGATGTTCTGCATGATGGTCATGTGCGACCAGAGATTGAAGCTTTGAAACACCATGGCCAGCCGGCTGCGGATACGCTCCACCTGGCGCATGTCCTCCGGCAACCGCTCACCGGAACGACTGGTCTTCATCCGGATCAGTTCTCCGTGCAGGGAGACGCTACCCGATGAAGGGGTTTCCAGCAGATTGATACAGCGTAGAAAGGTCGACTTCCCCGAACCCGAGGAGCCGATCAGGGAGATAACATCCCCCTTGTGGGCCGTCATATCGATGCCCTTGAGCACTTCGTGGGTGCCAAAGTACTTGTGCAGATCACGAACTTCCAGTGCGGCAACGTCGCTCATCCATTACAACCTTGTCTGTCCCTAGACGCCGCTTCGGCGTGACACCGCCATCGTTCATTTAACAAAACGTTAACCGATGGCAACCTTCAGCGAAAATATCATTCAGATAGTTAAAAAACAATACAGAACCGAGGTATTTGGTGTTTTATCTGTATTTTTATTGGTCAGCTTGGTATTTTTCAGCACTTTGTCTGCATAAAATTCGTTTTTCACCTGCCATGCCATACCGACCTTTTATACCCGCAACGCACTAGTAGCAAGAATATTCCACCATTCCCCCAGGATGTCACTCAAAACGACTTTATTCACCCAAAGCGGCCAGGGCTAGCGCGTGATTTTATGGGGATGGAATTGATTTTACTGGCGATGTCCCCTCCTTGCCTGTCTCCTGCCCCTCTCCTCGTTCATCAAGAAAACATAACAATGTGATAAAAAAGCCCCGCACGGGGCATGCAAACTCACTGATATGTGACACAGATGCAACAAGTCGTGATAATGTGCCGTTTCTCCCAGTTTTGTGACCGAGGCCCCAATGTTGCTCAATGTGTTGCTGATCCTGCTGCCGCTCGTGATCGGCTATCTGGTTCCCCTCTCCTCCCCCCGGCTGATCAAGCTGGTCAACCAGTCTCTGGGCAAGATGGTCTATCTCATCCTGTTTCTCATGGGGCTGGGGCTCGCCTACGTGGAGAACCTGGGCAGCAACCTGGCGGTGATCTTCAAGGTGGCCGGCGTGATGCTGGCCGCCATTACCCTGTGCAACCTGCTGGCCCTCTGGTGGCTGGACAGGCGCTCCCCCCCCACCCACGAGACCATCGACGGCAAGATGCCGAGCAAGCTGCACCTGCTGTGGGAATCCCTCCAGCTCTGCTTCGTGGTGCTGGGGGGCGTTCTGCTGGGGCTGCTGGTCGACCTGCGCGCCCTGCCCATCGACAAGTTGAGCGAGTGGGCCCTGATGCTGCTCCTGCTGCTCATCGGCATCCAGATGCGCAACTCCGGCATGCACCTGCGCCAGATATTGCTCAACCCCTGGGGCATGAAGATCGCCGCCACCGTCATCCTCAGCAGCTGGCTTGGCAGCCTGCTGGCCGCGCAACTGCTGGGCATGCCCTTTGCCCACGGGCTGGCCATGAGCTCCAGCTTCGGCTGGTATTCGCTCTCCGGCATCCTGGTGGCGGACAAGCTGGGCCCCGTGCTGGGCTCGGCCGCCTTCATCAACGATCTGGGGCGCGAGCTCATCGCCATCCTCATCATCCCGGTGCTGATGCGTCGCCACCCCAGCGCGGCCATCGGCTACGGCGGGGCCACGGCGCTGGACTTCACCCTGCCGGTGATCCAGAAATCCGGCGGCATCCAGGTGGTGCCGGTAGCCATCGTATCCGGCTTCATCCTGAGCCTGCTCGGTCCCATTCTGATCCTGGGGTTCCTGGCCATCTGACCGGGGCATGCACAGCAAAAAAGAAAGCCCGGCAGCAGTGCCGGGCTTTTTGCATGTGAGCGGGAATGGAGAGACCCGGTTGGTGCAGCCACTCAGGCTCGCCACTGGCCGCCGCTCATCACCCGCCCTATGGCGAGCGTCTCGGGGTCGATGAGCAGCAGATCCGCATCCTGCCCCACTCCCAGGGTCCCCTTGCCGGTCAGCCCCAGCGCCCTGGCAGGGTTGGCCGTGACCACCGCCAGCGCGCTGGCAAGGGGCACGCCGAGGGCACAGGCCCGGCTGAATTGCTGCCACAGGCTCCCTATCTGACCGCAACGCAGCTCGATGAGACGCCCCTCGCCGTCGAAGCGTGGCAGGCTGGCATTGGCGTCCGAGCTGAAGCTGATGCGCTCTGCGGGTACCCCGGCGGCCAGCAGCGCCACCAGGGCATCCGCCGCCAGCTGCTCGCCATCGTCCAGCAGATCGGGAAAGCTGGAGGCGGTGAGATCGACCCAGCCGCCGGCCCGCCCCCACTCGATGGCCTCGGCAAAGAGCCAGGGGTTGCGGTTGCAGTGGGTGGGGTAGAGCTGGCGCAGCGGGATGTCGGTGCCGTCCCGCAGGGCCCGCAGCGGCGCCAGCGCCCCCCGGCCATCCCCCAGATGGAAGAAGCTCACCCCGCTCTTGCCCGCGAGCAGCCCGGCCACCCGCGCCTCGCTCGCCAGTCGCGCCAGCTCGTCATGGGTCGGTGCGCTGGATCTGTGATCGCTGATGGCCACCTCCCCCACCCCCAGCACCTCGGGAATGAGCATGATGTCCGACTCCACCGAGCCGGTGAGGGTCTTGACCGGCAGGTGGTAGGAGCCGGTGTACATGAAGGCGCTCACCCCGGCGGCGCGAAACTCCCGCACCTTGCCGAGCACCTGGGCCGGCGTACGGGTCAGGCTGTCGGTGCCGAGTGCCGCCACCAGGGTCGTGACCCCGGCTTGCAGGGCCTCGCTCGCCGCGAGCTCCGGGGTACGAAAGGCAAAGCCCCCTTCGCCTCCGCCCCCCGTGATATGGGCGAGCGGGTCCACCAGCCCCGGCACCAGGTAGCGGCCACGGCCGTCGACGCGGGCCAGCGGCCAGTCAGCTGGCACCGTCAGCCCCTTGCCCATCCAGGCGATGCGACCATCGGCCACCAGCAGATCCTGCTGGCCGAGAGGGGCCGGACTGAATACCTCGGCCCCCTCGATCAGTGTCAACATGGGGTATCTCCTTGCTGCATGAAAAAAGAGGGAGCAAGCTCCCTCTGCCTGTTACCCATCAACCGCCATAGATATCGTACTTGAAGTACTTCTGGTTGATCTCCTGATACTTGCCGTTGGCGCGCAGGGCCTTGATCGCCTCGTTCAGCTTGGCCCTGAGATCCTGATCCCCCTTGCGCACCGCGATCCCCATGCCGTCGCCAAACCACTGGCGATCGGTCAGGGCCGGCCCCACGTACTCGAACTTGTCGCCTCCCTCCTTGCTGAGCAGCCCCTGATCGATGGCCGAAGCATCCGCCAGCAGGGCCAGCACCCGACCCGCCTTCAGATCGAGGTAGGCCTCATCGGCACTGCCATAGCGCACTATGGTGACGTTGGAGCCAAAGTTGTCGGTCAGGTACTTGTCGTGGGTGGTGGCACGCTGCACCCCGATGCGCTTGCCCGCCATGCCCTCCGGCGTCAGCGTCAGCTCGGTGCCCCTGGCCGCCACGAAGCGGTTGGGGATGCGGGCGTATTTCTCGGTGAAGTCGACCTTCTTGCGCCGCTCGTCGGTGATCGACATGGCGGCGATGATCCCGTCGTATTTGCGCGACAGCAGGGCCGGGATCATGCCGTCCCAGTCCTGGGCCACCAGCTCGCACTTGACGGCCATCTGCTGGCACAGGGCGTTGGCCAGATCGATGTCGAAGCCTTTTATCTCCCCCGACGCGTCGGTCCAGGAGAAGGGAGGGTAGGCCCCCTCCACGCCGAAACGAACGGTCTTCCACTCCTTGGCGGTGACGGGGGTAGTCAGCAGGCAGGCAGCAAACAGGGCTGACAGAGTCAGTGTGGTCTTCATCATGAGTACTCCATTACATAGAAAGCGCACAGGCGCGGTCAAGGCATCGCAAGCGCGGGCAAGCGATGGCCAAAAAACGGCAAATTGCAGATGAGCAGGATTACGCCGCCAGGGGCATCATTCGATTGGCAGGCGTCAATGAACTGCTCCGGGGCCTCGACTTATTCGTCGAACCACTCGGAGAGATAGAAAGGCTTGAAGTAGAAGGCCAGAAAAAAGCCTCTGGCTTTGCGCATCATGGTGATTTGTCGCGTCCTGTGACAAAGATGACATGCACCTTAACACGCCCCAAATTTTCCCCGCAAGGGGGCGCTGGGGGCCTGATGAAAAATCCTGCCCATGGTCAATCCCGCCAGCATCCGTTAGGCTCGGATCATCCCGTCAACACCCTGCTCGTGAGCCCCATCCATGAATTTTCTGGCCCATCTCCATCTGGCGGCCCATACCCGGAGCTCCCTCACCGGCAACCTGCTGGGGGACTTCATCAAGGGCCCCCTGCCCACGGGCCTGCCTGCCCCCTTCGACGAGGGGATCTGGCTGCACCGCAAGATAGATGCCTTCACCGACGCCCACCCCAGCCACCGGGCGGCAGTCGCCGGGTTCGAGGCCCCCTGGCGCCGCTTTGGCGGCATCCTGGTGGACATGCTCTACGATCACTGGCTCTCCCTGCATTGGCAGCAATTCAGTGGCGCCCCCCTGCCCCGCTTCCTGCAGCAGAGCTATGCCCAGCTGCTCGCGGATCATCACCGCCTGCCACAGGGGCTGCCGATGGCCCTGCGGCGCATGGCCGAGCAGGACTGGCTCGCCTCCTACCAATATCGGGAAGGGGTGGGGGCGGCCCTCGACGGCATCGGCCGCCGCCTGCGGCGACCCCTGCCCCTCGGGGAGGCGCTCCTGACCCTGGACGAACCGCGCTGGCGCGAGGCCGAACACGGCTTCCTGCACTTCTATCCCGAGTTGATGCGCTTTTGCGAAGAGCAGATCGCCGCACGCCGCGATCTGCCATGAAAAACGCCCCTGGTGGGGCGTTGTCGTGAGGGGGCGTTTCAGGCCTTCGGGCTGGCCGGCAGGAACGAAAACGCCTTGGCCGGGACGAATTTGTCCGCCGTCTCGCCGGCATAGAGCTGCTGCTCGGTCAGCGGCAGCTTCCTGACCGGTGCCCCCGGGCGGAGATCCAGCTTGTCCATGCTCACCCAGAAGGTGTTGGGCAGGTGGGTCAGCTCGAAGAAGTAGCGCCGATGCTGCTGATCCGCCACGCTGCGCCACAGGGTGGTGGAGATGTTGGGCTGATCCGGGGTGCTGATCCCCATGGGCACGGAGACGTTGCGCATCACGCTCATCACCCCGGCCACCGCCTCGTTGGCCTGCTCCGTCCTCGGCAGGGTCTTGATGTAGAAGGAGGCGCGGGCGAAGCGATCCGCCGAGCGATTGGTGCCGGGCAGCATGGTGAGGCCGCCAATCTCTTCCCAGTACTCGTTGAGGGCGAGCTGCTTGTCGAAAGTCGGCGAGTTGGTCATCACCTGGTAGCGGCGGTCGTGGTAGATCTGCAGCTTGCCCCCCACGTACTGGAAGATGGCGGAGTCACCGCTCGCATCCGAGAGGGAGAGGTGCAGCTGGCCCGGCTTGCCATCCGGGGTCAGGGTGGTCACCACATAGAACTCGTCACGGGAGAGCGCCGCCACCGCCTCCGCCACGGTGGCGAAGTTATCCAGGGCATACTGGGCCCAGAGGGAGATGGAGAGGGTCTTGCGGGGATCCTTGTCACTCGGGGTCACGTACTGGGATTCGGTCAGATAGAGCAGATTGGCCACCAGCCCCTTCTCGTTCATGCCGTCGGCGGTGCCCGCATCGAAGCCCGCCGCCACCACGGAGCCGTAGCGAGCCGTCCACGTCATGGAGCGTGCACCGGCCGCCCCCTCTCGTTCGATGCCGCCGGGCAGAGCCCAGAGGTTGGTGGGCATGGCGCTGCGCCAGTCCATGGTCCGGCCGGTCACCACCAAAGCGCCCTCCCCCTGATAGACGGCGCGGGTACAGGCATCGGCCAGGGAGCTGACGGAGAGGGAGACGGTCAGGGCCAACAGGGTCTGCTGGAACAGGGGGGAAAGCGACATTTTCATATGAACCACTCGAGTCTGGTGAAAACCCAAGCATACCCCTTTAGGACTAAAGGTGTTCGATGGAGGCCGATTTATCTGCCGGGCCGCGCCGCCAAGAAAAACGGACATCTCCCAGGCAAAGAGGGTTATTTACACATTAATCAGATAGATAGGGGGAGTGAACCGGGCGGCACCTGGCCGGCACCGCACTGCTCCCCCCGAAGGGGCTGCGACGGTTTCAGACATGTCCCGCCCGCGACCAGAGTGCGGGCGGGCCGGGCTCAGCCCTGCTTCTTGCGAATGCTCAGCCCCAGCTCCCGGCCGCGCAGCCGGGCGTAATAGATGGTGCCTACGAAGGCGAGCGTGGTGAAAACCAGCTCCACCGCTGCGAGCCAGCGCTCCCCCTCATCCGTGGTGATAAGCGTCAGGGCGTGGAGGAAGTAGGGCATCAGCACGAAGTTGCCCCAGGCATGGGTGTAGGGGTTGCCCTGCACTATCCCCTTCAAGGGGAAGAGCAGCGGCACCGTCCAGATCACCGGCAACAGCCAGGGGGCAAGACCCGGGTGGGGCGAGAGCCACAGATGCCACAGCAGGACCCAGCCCAGCAGGCCGAAGAAGCCGACCAGGGTCAGCAGGCGGGCGAAGCGGGTGCTCACTTGAGGATCTCCAGCACCTGCTCCGGCGGGCGGCCGATGCGGGCCTGACCGTTCTTGATGACGATGGGGCGCTCGATGAGCTTGGGATGCTGGTGCATGGCGGTGATCAGGGCATCCCCCTCTTGCTCGGCCAGTCCCAGCTCCTTGTAGAGATCTTCCTTGGTGCGCATCAGCTGGCGCGGGTCGCTGAAACCCAGCTGGCTCAGCAGGGTGCGGATGGCCTCCTCGCTCGGCGCCTGTTCCAGATAGAGCACCACCTCGGGGACGACCCCCTGCTGTTCCAGCAGGGCCAGGGTTTCGCGGCTCTTGGAGCAGCGCGGATTGTGGTAGATTTGGGTCTCGCTCATGGTAACTCCCTGATATTGCAAGATGGGACAACAAATGGCGCTATTGTAGGGGAAACGGATGGGCAGGGTAAGCGGGAAGGCTATGGAAATGAAACGGATCTGTTGGCTGATTGTGGCAACCCTGCTGACGGCCTGCTCGCCAGCGCCGCACTTCACCGACAGTGCGGGCCAGCGGGTCAGCCTGACGGCGTTCGAGGGCAAGCCGCTGCTGGTCAACTACTTCGCCCCCTGGTGCGCCCCCTGCCTGCGGGAGATGCCCCTGCTCGCGGCGCTGCACCGGGAGGGGCGGATCGGGGTGATCGCCATCCACTATGATCCCGCCTCCCCCGCCGAGCTGACCGAGCTGGCCCGGCGCCACCGCATAGCCGTGCCCCTGATGATCCCCGAGGACGACGCCCGCCTCCCCTTCCCCAAACCGGGGGCCCTGCCCACCAGCTACCTGCTCGACCGGGAGGGGCGTCTGCAGGAGACCCTGGTGGGAGAGCTCGATGACGCCAAACTGGCCGCCCTCAAGGCGCGGGTCCTGACCCCCTCCACGGCGCCGTGAGCGGACACCCACAACGAAACGGGGCGCCCCTCGCCGGTGCGCCCCGTCTTGCCAGCTCCTGTGCGGGGCCGATTAGCCCTTCAGGCTGTCCAGATCCTTCTTGGCCCGCTCCAGCTGGGTGATGCGCGCCTCGATGCGGGCCAGGGTCAGCTTGTCGGTGGTGGTGCCGCGAGCCACGATCAGCTCGTCGATGGCCGCCTGGTAGTCCCCGCGCAGGGAGAGGGTCTCCGCCCGCGCCATGTGCAGATCCGTCATCCTGCCCGCCTTGCGATAGGCATCCGACAGCAGGCTCCAGGCCAGGCTGTTCTCGTCGTGCTCCCGGGCATAGGGGTCCAGGATGGCGATGGACTTCTTGTAGTTGCCCCCCTCCAGATAGGCGTTGCCGAGGTTGACCACCACCACCTCGTTGTCCGGCATCCGGGTGCGGAAGCGTTCCAGCCTGGCGATGGCCTGGGCGCTGCGCCCCTTGGCGAGATCGATGTCGGTCAGGGCATCCACCACGAAGAGATCCTCCGGGTGGCGGCCAGCCAGCTCCTGCATCAGGGCGTCGGCCTCGTCGGTGCGCTTGAGCTGCAGCAGGGCCAGCGCCTTGCCATAGATGGCGGCGTCCTTGAGAGGGTAATCCCCCTTCTGCAGTCGGCTGTCGAAGTAGGTGAGCAGCCCCTGGGGGGTCTCGGTGCCGTAGCGCACCTGGATGCGCACCTTGGCCAGCCAGAAGTCCAGGCTCGGCGCCAGGGCGCGGCGGCCATAGCTGCCGGCACGGGCGCGGGCCTCGCTGATCCGGGTCTCGGGCAGGGGGTGGGTCAGCAGCATCTCCGGCGGCTTGCTGGCGTAGCGGTACTCCGCCGCCAGCTTCTGGAAGAAGTTGGCCATCCCCATGGGATCGAACCCGGCGTCATACAGCGTCTTCATGCCGATGCGATCCGCTTCGTATTCGTTGTCCCGGGTGTAGTTGATGGCCGACTGCATCGACAAGCCCAGCGTGGTCTGCAGGGCGGCGATGCCGGCGGTGGGGTTGATCACCGCCAGCGCGATGGAGCCCACCAGGCCGGCCAGGGTCATGGCGGAGCTGCTCGCCTGCGCCTCCATGTAGCGGGCGATGTGGCGCTGGGTCACGTGGGTGATTTCGTGGGCCAGCACCGAGGCCAGCTCGCTCTCGCTCTCCGCGTAGAGGAAGAGACCGGTGTGCACCTTGACCCGGCCACCGAGGAAGGCGGCCGCGTTGATGCTGGGATCGTTGATGAGGAAGAAGGTGAACGGGAAGCGCACCCCGTCGGCATTGGTCAGCAACCGCTGGCCCAGATCGTCGATGTACTCGTTCAGCACGGGATCATCGATGATGGGCAGCCCGGCCCTGGCAAAGCGCATGAAGGCGTTGCCATAGCGCACCTCCTGCTCGATGGGGAGGGCGGCGACGCCGGCGGTACCGATGTCGGGCAACTGGTTGCTCCCCTGGGCATGGAAGGTCGCGCCCATCAGGGTGACCAGCAGGGGAAGCGATGCTATCAGGGGGGAAAAACGTGCCACGTTATCTCTATCTCCAATCAGACCCCAGCGGGCATCGGCAGAATACCCTTGCCATTCAAGGCCCACAAGCGTTGTTTCATCCTGCCATCACGGCCATAATGACGACCACCCACGCGATGGAAATCTCATGGAACAGCTCGACCTGACCCCCTGGCGTTGTCCCGAGCCGCTCATCCGGCTCAAGCTCTGGTTGCGCCAGGCTCGGCCCGGTCAGTCTCTGCTCATTCTTCTGGCGGATCCCGGCTCAAGGCAAGACATTCCTGCCTATCTGCGCCGCCAGGGCCACAGCGTCCAGTCGCTAGAGGAGTCCCCCACCCGTCTCTCCCTGCGGCTCGAGGTTGCCATGAGGCCGCCCTCGTCCTGACCCGTCATTCAAGGAAGCCTCGATGTTAGATGTATTGAAGCGCTGGTATCAGACCCGTTTTTCCGACCCTGACGCCGTCACCCTCTTCCTGCTGCTGGTGTTCTGCTTTGCCGTCATCTGGCTGTTTGGCGATCTGCTGGCACCGCTTCTGGTGGCGCTGGTGATGGCCTATCTGCTGGAGTGGCCGGTCAGCCGCCTGCAACGCACCGGTCTCTCCCGCACCCTGGCCACCAGCCTGGTGCTGCTGCTGTTCATCGCGGTGACGGCCACGCTGCTGCTGGGGCTCATCCCGACGCTGGTGAGCCAGGGGGTCAACCTGGCCAAGGAGGCGCCCGCCATGCTGGCCCATGCCCAGGACTATGTGCGCACCCTGCCGGAAAAATACCCCGAGATCATCGACGTCAGCCTGGTCGAGACCATCATCGACAACATCCGCCAGCGCATCCTGACCGGTGGCGAACAGCTGGTGAGCGCCTCTTTGAGCTCCCTCATCAACGTGGTAGCCATCCTCATCTACGCCATCCTGGTGCCCCTGATGGTCTTCTTCATGCTCAAGGACAAGCAGGTGCTGATGGCCGGTCTGCGCCGCTTCCTGCCCCGCAACCGCACCCTGGTCAACCGGGTCTGGGTGGAGATGAATGACCAGATCATCAACTATATCCGCGGCAAGGTGATCGAGATCCTCATCGTCGGTGTGGCCACCTACATCCCCTTCGCCCTGATGGGGCTGCGCTACTCCGTGCTGCTGGCGGTGGCGGTCGGCTTCTCCGTGCTCATCCCCTACATAGGTGCAGTGGCGGTGACCGTGCCCGTCGCCATGGTGGCCCTGTTCCAGTGGGGCCTGACCCCCGACTTCGCCTGGCTGATGGTGGCCTATCTGGTCATCCAGGCCCTGGACGGCAACCTGCTGGTGCCCCTGCTCTTCTCCGAGGCGGTCAACCTGCACCCGGTGGCCATCATCATCGCCGTCCTGGTGTTTGGCGGCCTGTGGGGCTTCTGGGGGGTCTTCTTCGCCATTCCCCTGGCGACCCTGGTCAAGGCGGTGCTCAACGCCTGGCCCAAGCGGGAAGATCTCCCCCGCCCCGCCCCCTGACGACGCCACGGCAAGGGGCGAGGCCGGACTTCGCCCCTTGCCGGTGGTGGCCCATCCCCGTGCGGGGAGGCCATCCACGCCTGCCCAAACAGCTCCGAACGACGACCACCCCGGGCGCAATGTACTCTTTTTGCTCTATCGGTTTGAATCCAAAACAAAAATCGGCTTAACTGGCTACGCCACCATATTCAGTCATCACTGTTCAGGTCAGCGACCAATAAGGATGTTGCCATGCTCCCAGCCCCGGCCCTGCGTCATGCCTCTCTTGGTGCCCTTCTGGCACTGCTGCTCTCATCCCCCGTCCGGGCCGAGATCGATCTCGGTTCCCTCGACATCTTCGTGCAGGACAGCCCGACCAGCCCGGTGCCCAAGGGACTGGTACTGGGGGGCGCCGTCATCGGTGGGGATGCCCGCTACCAGGGGCAGGATGACACCGCCCTGGTCCTGCCCGGTGCTGTCTACTTCGGCGATCAGTTCATGTTCCTCGGGGACAGGGCTCGCTACTACTTCCACAAGGATGACAGCTTCGCCGCCTACGGCTTTGGCCGGGTGCGCTTCGGCAACCTGGATCCCGACGATGCTCCCGAGCTGGCCGGCATGGAGAAGCGCGAATGGGAGCTGGAGGGGGGCGTCGGTGCCAGCCTCATCACCCCCTACGCCCTGCTCAGCACCCGCCTCAGCACGGACGTGACCGGCACCAGCAAGGGCCAGGAGTGGCTGCTGTGGGCCGACTTCCCCATCATTCGTGACAAGCTGCTCATCATGCCCGGCATGGGGGTGATGATCCGCAGTGACAAGATGGCGAACTACTACTTCGGCGGCGTCTCCGGGAACGAAGCCAGGGCACAGCGTCCCGAGTGGGACACCGGCACCACCTTCTCCCCCATGGCCGCCATCATCACCAGCTACCGCTTCACCCCCCACTGGATCGGCATGTTTGCCGCCAACTACGAGCTGTACGACAACGACACCGCGAACAGCCCCATCGTCCAGCACGATGGCGAACTCTATGCAGGCATCGGGGTTGGTTATATCTGGTAAGCCGGCACTGTCGTCAGCAGGCATCAACAACAGAAAGGGAGCCCATGGCTCCCTTCTTTGCTATCCGGCAAGACGTCTCCCTCACAGCCCGGCCAGAAACGCCCCCAGCGCGGTGTTGACGAAGGCGGGATTCTCCAGGGTCGAGATGTGGCCTGCGGCCGGGATCTCCCTGAACGGGCAACCCAGCACCTCGGCCATCAGATAGCCCTCCAGCACCGGCCTGGCCTTGTCCTCGCATCCCGTCATCACGAGCGCGGGCAGCGTCATCTCCTCCAGCCAGTCGATGCGATCCTCCCGGGTCACGAAGCTGCGCCCCACCGCCACCAGGCTCGCCACCTTGTCGGCAGGCCATTGCGCCAACCTGGCCTTGAAATCGGCCATCAGGGCCGCGTCCGGCGCATTGGCGAAGAAGAGCGGCGCCACCTGTTCGGCGATGGGCGCAGGCACGGCGCCGAGCTGCTCGATCATGGCCAGCATGCCGAGGTAGCGCTCGCAGGTGATCTGGGGCTCGAGGCCGACGAAACTGTCCATCAGCACCAGGCCCTTGAGGCGCTCAGGCGCCATGCGCGCGAGCTCCACGCCCCACATGCCGCCGATGGAGAGCCCCACCAGCACGCACTCCTGGATGCCGAGGCCGTCCAGCAGCGCCAGGTGATCCCGGGCCAGGGTCGCCAGGGTGCAGGGCCCCTCGGGCAGCACGTCGGAATCCCCGTGCCCCCAGAGCTCGGGCACGATGCAGCGATACTGCCCCTTGAGAGCCTCGATCTGGGGCGCCCACATGGCGCTGTCCCACAGGTAGCTGTGACCAAACAGCAGAGCCGGGCCCTGTCCCTCGTCCAGATAGGCCATGCGGCGACCTGCTATCTCCATAAACTGCTTCATGTTTTCTCCTGTTGCCAACGGCTGACGATGAGGCGCAGTGCACATCGCCATCAATGGCGTCATGTTTTTCTATTGCCAGCGCTGATGAGGCGGCAGTGTACCACGCCCCCCTTGGCAGTGGTGCCTGCCTGGTGCAAGCTGGAGTGACTCACAAGAGGACTCATCAAGGAGAGGCAGATGGCCAAGGAAAAGAGCAAGAAACGCCCCCGTCTGGACAAGAAGACCTATGAGCATCACCTCGGCCACCTGCAGGAGGAGCTGGTCAAGTTGCAGGAGTGGGTCAAGCAGGAGGGGCTCAAAGTCGTGGTGCTGTTCGAGGGGCGGGACGCCGCCGGCAAGGGGGGCGTCATCAAGGCGATCACCGAGCCCCTCAACCCCCGGGTCTGCCGGGTCACCGCCCTGCCCGCACCGTCGGACAGGGAGCGTACCCAGTGGTACTTCCAGCGCTACGTGGCCCACCTGCCCGCCGCCGGGGAGATGGTGCTGTTCGACCGCTCCTGGTACAACCGGGCCGGGGTCGAGCGGGTGATGGGCTTTTGCACCGACGGCGAGTACCGCGAGTTCCTGCGCGCCTGCCCCGAGTTCGAGCGGATGCTGACCCGCTCCGGCATCACCCTCATCAAGTACTGGTTCTCGGTCAGCGACGAGGAGCAGGAGAAGCGCTTCAAGGAGCGCATCAACACCCCTATCAAGCGCTGGAAGTTCAGCCCCATGGACCTGCAGTCCCGCTCGCGCTGGGTAGAGTACTCCCGCGCCAAGGACGACATGTTCACCTACACGGACACCGAGGACTGCCCCTGGTTCGTGGTGGAAGCCGACGACAAGCGCCGTGCCCGCCTCAACTGCATCTCCCACCTGCTGGGCAAGGTGCCTTACGAGGCGATCCACTACGAACCCATCAAGCTGCCCCCCATCAAGACCGAGGGCTACGAGCGCCCGCCGCTCTCCAGCCAGCACTTCGTGCCGGACGTCACCGCCGAGTTCGACACCAAGGACGCTCACTGAGAAACACCGGCCTGGCCCGCCGCTCTGGCTGGCCAGCCAATCTGACCCAATGTCTCTGCCGGCGATTCACAGACCCAGCAAGTCTCCTTCCCGGTGGGGCACCTCACCGGCCAGGAAGATCACCTCATCCCCGGCGCAGGCCAGCCGGTTGAGCACCCTGGCGTAACAGAGGCCACCGTGATGTGCGCTGAGCGCAATGCGCTCCCCGGTCTGTGCATCCGTCAGCCAGCCTACCCGCTGCCCCGCCAGCACCCGATCACCGGGTGCGACCTCGTAGCTCAGGATCCCCGCCGCCGGAGCCGGGATCACCTCCACGGCCGAGAGGGGCGTCACCACGCCTTCGATCGCCGCGAAGTGATCGACAGGCGCGCTGAATTCAGGGTCAATCCAGCCCCGCTCCTGCAGGCAGGCCAGCAGCCGCCGGGCATCCTGTTCGGCCAGATGTTCGGCCACATCCTGTTGTCCCCTCAGCTCCACCGTCACCGCGACCGGCACCTTTGGTCCCTCCATCAGGGCATACCAGTTCTGCAGCAGGGCATCATCGAAGGACATGCCCCCCGCCTGCTCGCTGAGCAGCATTACCCCGGCACCGAGACAGGCCCCGAGGCGCGCTACCTGGCTGCGCTGGCGAGCGTGGCCATAGAGGTGCAGCAGGGCGTCGCTGTCGCAATGGATGTCCAGCACCAGCTCGGCCTCCAGCGCCCAGCCAAACAGGGTGTGCTGCAGCCACGCCAGTTCGCCGCGGGGACGCCGTTCGGCCAGCCTGCCCAGCAGCAGTTCCCGCGCCGTCAGGTGGGGCGGGATCGCCTCCCCCTTCGCCACCAGCAGGGGATAGCCCCGGTTGAAGTTCTGCCCGGTGGCGGCCAGGAAGCGCCCCTGATGCAACCCCAGGTGCCACTGGGACAGACCGATGGGATTGGCCTGGGGCACCAGACGGATGCGCCCCAGCAGGGCTCCCTGCTGCTCCAGGGCCATCAGATGCCGGCGCAGGCGATGCAGGACCAGCACCCCGGGCAACTCGTCGGCATGCAGACCCGCCTGCAGATAGGCAAGGGGCCCGCAGCTGCCAAATTCCCAGGCCTGCAATACCCGTTGACTACCCGGCGTGCCGCCGGGCAGGGGGAGCTTGAGTTCGTGCATTTCGCCCCCTTATTCGTACTGGTCGTAATCGAAGTACTTGTCGTTGATCTGCTTGTAGGTGCCGTTGGCCAGCAGGGTGCCGAGCGCCTTGTTGACCTCCCCCAGCAACCGGGTGTCCTGCTTGCGCACCGCGATGCCGGAGCCGGTACCGAAGTAGGCGGGGTCATTCATCCTGGGGCCGAAGAAGTCGAACCCGGCCGCCCCTTCCCGCTTCTTGAACTCCATGCCGACGCCGACTTCCACCACGATGGCATCCAGCCGACCCGCCATCAGATCCAGCCAGGCCTGCTCTGCCGAGCCGTAGGTACGCACCTCGGCCCCCGCCTTGCCATAGACATCCTTGGCATAGTTCTCCTGGATGGAGCCAAGCTGCACGCCGATCCGCTTGCCGACCATGGCGGCGGGCTCACCACTCAGGGACGTATCGCGAGACCCCATGAAACGGGAGTAGCCACCCTGATACTTGTCGCTGAAGGCTATCTGGCGCAGGCGCTCCTCGGTGATCGCCATGGAGGCGACGATCATGTCGAATTTTCTGGCCTTGAGCCCGGCTATCATGCCGTCGAAGTCGTATTGCCTCAGCTCGCAGGTCACCTTCATCTCGGCGCACAGCGCATTGGCGATATCGACATCGAACCCGGCCAGCGAACCGTCCGGATTGACCGTGCTGTAGGGCGGGAAGGTGCCGTCGGTCGCGATGCGAAGGACGGGGGCGGCCAGAACGGACTGGGCAAACAGCAGGCCGGTGAGTAATAACAGGGCTCGTTTCATGGTGTCACTCCTCTGGGTAGATGGCTCGACACTATTGCATTTGCCCTATACGTTACATATACAATCCATTAACAACCGCCCCAACCGTACAGGTCAAAGAGCCACTACAGTATGCCCTCCCTCTCTCTCGACCCGACCCAGGGCTCCCTGATCCAGCAGGTGATGCACGCCATCCGGCAGGCCATCGCCGGGCACCAGCTTGCGCCCGGCCAGCGCCTGCCCTCGGTACGCCAGCTCGCCACCACCCTTGGCATCAGCACCTTCACCGTTGCCGACAGTTACAACCGGCTGGTACAGCAGGGGGTGATCCTCGCCAGACGGGGGGATGGCTACTATGTGGCCCGCACGCCGCTGGCCCCGCCCATGGCACCGCCCCCCGTCCCCGATGCCCGCTGGCTGACCGACCACAGGATCACCCCGGGCCCCGAGGTGGTGCAGCCCGGCTGTGGCTGGCTGCCCAGCCAGTGGTACCCGACCCAGATCCTGCAACGCGCCCTGCGCCAGCAGGGGCGAGAGGCCGACGGCGGCATCGCCTACGGCCACTCGGCGGGCTGGCAGCCGCTGCGCCAGCACCTCTGGCAACACCACGAGGCGCTCGGCATCCCGGTGGATCCGCAGGGGGTGTTGCTGACCCAGGGGGCCAGCCAGGCCCTGGCGCTGGTGGTGCAATCGGAACTTCGCGCTGGCGACACCGTGCTGGTGGACGATCCGGGCTACTGCAATCTCATCGCCCTGCTGCAACACGCCGGCATGAGGGTGATGGGCGTCCCCTGGACTGCCCAGGGCCCCGATTGCACCGCGCTGGCCGAGCAGCTGCACCTGGCACGGCCCAAGGCCTTCTTCACCAACCCGCGCCAGCACAATCCCACCGGCGCCAGCTACTCGGCCGCCACCGCGTTCCGGGTCTTGCAGCTCACGGCGCAGCACCACTGCCTGATCGTCGAGGACGACGTGAGCGCGGCCCTGACCCAGAGCGCCACCCCGACCCTGGCGGCGCTGGCGGGTCTGGAGCACATCATCTACATCGGCAGCTTTGCCAAGGCACTGGCACCGGGCCTGAGAGTGGGTTATCTGCTGGCAAGTGCAGAGCGTACCGACCGCCTGCTGCGCTACAAGGTGATGAACGCCATCGCCTCCTCCGAGTTGGCGGAGCGCCTGGTGCTGCGGATGCTCAAGGATCCCGACACCCCGAAAGAGCAGCAGCGACTGCGGGATAGGCTGATGCGGGCCGGAGAACGCTGGCAACAGGGGCTGGAGCGGATCCGCTGGCAGAGTTTCTGTCCTCCCCAGGGCGGGCTCTTCTCCTGGGTCAGGCTGCCGGCACCCCATCAGGATGCCCTGTCCCTGAGCGAGGCCGCATTGGCCGAGGGGCTGCTGCTGGCCCCGGGCAGTCAGTTTCGGGTCGATGCCCCGCCCACGCCCTGGCTGAGGTGCAACCTGGCATACAGCCACCAGCCCCTGCTCGACTTTCTGCAAGGCTGGGCCCGCCGACAGGAGGGGGCATGATGGCGCACCGCGCGATGGGGATCCTGGATGACAGGCAATAAAAAGCCGGTCTTGCGACCGGCAAAAGGCATTGAACGTGAAGAAGGGAAAACCCCGGCATCCTGATCCCGATCAGGTGCGGATATATTTGGCCGTGCGCGGGAACGCCTGCTCCTTGGCATCGAACAGGTAGCACGCCTCGGCCGGGATGCCGACGCTGTACTCCTGACCGGTGGCCACGTCCACGTCGGAGCTCGCCTTGACGGTGAAGTCGTGGCCGCCCACGTCCATGTAGACGAAGGATTCCGCCCCCAGGTGCTCGGCCACCTGTACCACACCGCTCACCCGGCTGTCGGCATGGGCGTGGCCGAGCGGCACCAGGTGTTCCGGGCGAATACCCAGCTCCACCTTGTCACCGACCGCGCCGCGGCGCGCATCGACCCGCACCCGCACGTTGTCGCCGGTGGTCAGCTTGACCAGACACTCCCGCTCGCCGATCTCCACCAGCTCGCCCGCCAGGAAGTTCATCTTGGGGGAGCCGATGAAGCCCGCCACGAACTTGTTGTCCGGGTTGTGGTAAAGCTCGAGCGGGGTGCCGAACTGTTCCAGGTTGGTGGCCGCCTCGCCCTTGAGGGGGCTCAGCACCACGATGCGGTTAGCCAGGGTCATGGCCTCCACCTGGTCGTGGGTCACGTAGATGATGGTGGAGTTGAGCTCCTTGTGCAGCTTGGCGATCTCGATGCGCATCTTGACCCGCAGGGCGGCGTCGAGGTTCGACAGCGGTTCGTCAAACAGGAACACCTGGGGCTGCTGCACAATGGAGCGGCCGATGGCGACCCGCTGGCGTTGACCGCCGGAAAGCGCCTTGGGCTTGCGGTCCAGCAGGGGCTCCAGGCCCAGAATCTCAGCTGCGCGCATCACCCGCTTGTGGATGCTCTCCTTGTCCATCTTCTTGAGCTTGAGGCCGAAGGCCATGTTCTCGTAGATGTTCATGTGCGGATAGAGGGCGTAGGACTGGAACACCATACCCACGTTGCGCTCCACCGGCGGCACGTCGTTCATGTAGCGCCCGCCGATGGTCAGCTCGCCGCTGGTGATGTCTTCCAGACCAGCGATCATCCGCAGCAAAGTGGACTTGCCGCAACCGGACGGGCCGACGAAGACGATGAATTCCCCTTCCTTGATGGCCAGGTTGATATTGCGCAGGGTGTCCTTGTGGACAGCCGGGTCGTAATTTTTGCGAACGTTGTTGAGTACTACTTCAGCCATGTCGAGCTCCGCTCTTGAATCTTTGCAAATCGTGACGGCGGGGGGAGTCGGCTCCCCCGGCCATGAACCTTAACCTTTCACACCACCGGCGGTGAGACCGCCCACCAGCCAGCGCTGGGCGAGCAGGAAGACGACCGTGATGGGGAAGCCGGACAGCACGGCTGCTGCGGCGAAGTCACCCCACAGGTAGTTCTGCGGATAGAGGTACTGCTGGGCACCGACCGCCAGAGTCAGGTTGTTCACATCCTGCAGCAGGATGGAGGCCATTGGCACCTCGGTGATGGAACCGATGAAGGCCAGGATGAACACCACCGCCAGGATGGGCACCGACAGGGGCAGCAGGATCAGGCGGAACGCCTGCCACGGGGTGGCACCGTCGATGGCCGCCGCCTCTTCGAGCGATGAGTCGATGGTCTCGAAGTAGCCCTTGATGGTCCAGACGTGCAGGGCGATGCCCCCCATGTAGGCCAGGATCAGACCGCCGTGGGTGTTGAGACCCAGCCAGGGGATGTAGTCACCGATCTTGTTGAACAGGGCATAGATGGCCACCAGGGCCAGCACCGCCGGGAACATCTGGAAGATCAGCATGCCCTGCAGGATGGTGGACTTGCCACGGAACCGCAGACGGGCGAAGGCGTAGGCACAGGTGGTGGAGAGCACCACGATCATCAGGGCGGTGATGCCCGCGACCTTGATGGAGTTCCACAGCCAGGTCAGCACCGGGAACGGCGGCGGCGTGACGCTGCCGTCGGCATTGGTGATGGACATGCCGAGTGCCAGCTTCCAGTGATCCAGGGTCGGATTGGTGGGGATGATTTCCCCCACCGAGAAGTTGCCGTTACGGAACGAGATGGCGATGACCATGATCAGCGGGAAGATGATCAGTGCCAGGAAGCCCCACATCACCAGGTGGGTTGCCCACACCCGGTATTTGACAGACTTGGGTTGTACGATTGCCATGTTGAAGCCTCCTTACAGTTGCTTGTCGGCTTTGGACAATTTCAGGTTGAGCAAGGCCAGCGCACCCACGATGAGGAAGATGGCGGTGGCGATGGCACTGGCCAGACCGTAGTCCTGACCACCCGAGCCCTGGAACGCGATCCGGTAGGTGTAGCTCACCAGCAGGTCGGTGGTCCCGGCTGGCGTGGTGGCCCCTATAATGTCCGGTGCCCCGTTCGTCAACAGCTGGATAAGTACGAAGTTGTTGAAGTTGAAAGCAAAGGATGCGATCAGCAGGGGTGTCAGCGGCTTCATCAGGAGCGGTACGGTGATCTTGAAGAAGTTCTGTACCGGACCGGCCCCGTCCATGGCGGACGCCTCGTAGAGATCTTCCGGGATGGCCTTGAGCAGGCCCATGCAGAGGATCATCATGTAGGGGTAGCCGAGCCAGGTGTTGACGATGAGGATCATCACCTTGGCCAGGAAGGGGTTGGTGTACCAGTCAGGCTTGATGCCGAACGCCGCTTCCAGGAACAGGTTGATCTCGCCGAAGTTCTGGTTGAACAGGCCCTTGAACACCAGGATGGAGATGAACGCCGGAATGGCATAGGGCAGGATCAGCATGACCCGGTAGAAACCGCGCCCCTTGAGCTGTTCCCACTGCACCAGACAGGCCAGCACCATGCCGATCGCCAGGGTGAACGCCACCGAGCAGGCGGAGAAGATCACGGTCCAGACGAAGATCTGCATGAAGGGACCCTGGATGCCCGGGTCGGTCATGATGCGCATGAAGTTTTTCCAACCCACGCTCACCACGAAACCGGGGGCAACGCCCTTGCCGACGAAGTGGCCTTCTGCATCGATGTACTGGTAGAAGCCGGTGTCACCGTTGGGCAGCATCAGCTCGCCGCTCTGGTTGTCACGCAGCAGGTTGCTTTCCTTGATCATCACGCCCGACTTGAGCACGACGCCGTCGACCAGCTGGGTATAGAGCGGCTTCTGGGCGGCGAACTTGCGCAGGCTGCTCAGGGTCAGGTGGATGTTGCCCTCGGGCAGCACCACATCCAGCGCGCTCAGGTGAGTGCGGTGATCGACGATGGCACGGATGGGGGCCGCCTTGTCGGTCGCCTCCCCGGCCAGGGGTTGCAGCTGAACCACCTGGGGCTCGTCATGGACTCGCCCTTCACGGACTGCCAGTTCACGGGCCTTGTTGTTCAGCAGAGTAAGAGGTTGACTGATAAAGGATTGCTCGTCCTGTTGCAGCAGAAGCTGAAACTGATTGTTCTCACCACCCAGGAGGGTGAAATCGAATTCACCGCCCGCCACCTTGTAGGTTTTTTTAAGATGGTAATCCCGTGCCTGCTCGATGGAGAGCAGGTTGGACCCCGAATAGTTGGTGAAGGCGATGCCGATGGTGTAGGCAAGAGGGAAGATGATAAAAACAACCATGCCTGCCACACCGGGGAAAATATAGCGGTGGGCATAGGTCTTCTTGTTCATGAAGACATAGAGACCGACGGAGACGACCACCAGATCGAGCAGGGCAAACACCCACTCACCGCTGGCATACATCATCACGGCCGCATAACCATTAAGCACTGCGATCAGTGCCGCCATGGTCCACTTTAGCCAGACGTACTTGTCTTTCTTCGGACCGGCATAGGATTCGAGAGCAGGTACTACTTCCATGCCAATTAACCTTTATTGCGCCAAGAGAGATTTGAGAGAGTGGGAGGCCGTTGCGGCCTCCCGGATAGTGCGTGCTTACTGAACGATACGCTTGGCAGCGGTATCCAGCGCTTCGTCAACGCTCTGACGGCCAGAGGTGACGTTTTTGAGGGCAGTTTCGAAGGAGGACCAGAAACGGCTCATCTCGGGCACGGACGGCATCGGTTCGCCATTCTGGGCGTTCTGCATGGTGGCCTTGATGTTGGGGTCCGCTTCCAGGGTCTTCTGGAAGGACTTCAGGGCCACGGCGCCCAGCGGCTTGTCGGCGTTAACCGGCGCCAGACCGGCGTCGGTCAGCAGGTAGTTCTCGAGGAACTCGATGGCCAGATCCTTGTTCGGGCTGGCGGCGTTGATGGTGGCACCGAGCACGCCGACGAAGGCCTTGGCCGGCTGACCCTTCAGGGTCGGCAGCGGCGCGACGCCGTACTTGATGCCGCTCTTGTCCAGGTTGCTCCAGGCCCAGGGACCATTGATCATCATGGCCACTTCGCCCTTGTTGAACTTGGCATCCATCACACCGTAGTCGATGCCCTTCTCCAGGTGACCGGACTTGATCATCTCGGAGATGTAGCCTACGCCAGCCTTGGCACCAGCGTTGGCCACGCCGGTGTCTTTCACGTCATAGCCGGTGGCGGTCTTCTTGAAGGCATAACCACCGTTGGCAGCCACCAGGGGGTAGCTGAAGTAGGGGGTGTCATAGGCCCACATGATGGCGCGCTTGCCATTCTTCTTCAGCTCTTCGTCGATCTTGGCGATCTCTTCGAAGGTCTTCGGCGGGTTGGGCAACAGATCCTTGTTGTAAATCAGGCTGACGGCTTCAACCGCGACCGGGTAACCGTAGGTCTTGCCATCGACGGTCATGGCATCCCAGGCGAACTGCTCGAACTTGGCCTTGGTGGCGGCGTTCGGGGTCACGGGTACCAGCAGACCGGACTTGACCCACTCACCGTAACGGTCGTGAGCCCAGAAGAAGATGTCCGGGCCGTTGCCGGTAGCGGCGGCTTGCTGGAATTTCACTTCAACCTGATCCGGGTGAGCGACGGTCACCTTGATGCCGGTCTCGGCTTCGAATTTCTTGCCGACTTCGGCCAGGCCGTTGTAGCCCTTGTCACCGTTGATCCAGATGGTCAGCTGACCTTCGTCAATCGCAGCAGTGGCAGAGCAAGCCACGCCCAGGGTAGCCAGACCGATCAGGGATGACAGCAATTTCTTTTTCATGAGCCTTTCCTTGTATTAGTTCCGCGCTGTAAGAGCATTGTGTGCAAGGTGAATATTATCCCAAGCGGTCAACGCCTCACATGACACGCCTCGCATTTTTGAAATGCAATTACGTATTTTCTTCCAGAAAGTTATGAAAACATTTTCTTATTTCAGCGACTTAGCGAGAGTCACCCCCATATTTTTGCCAAGATTCAGAAATTAAATTACCGAAAAGAAATATATTTACACCAATGAAAGGGATTTCATCACATTGAAAACCCTTTCATCCGCATTATTTTGATTTATGTGTTAGCAAAAGTACCGCACCGGTTTCCAACTTCATCACCCCTTAAATAAAAAGGCACCGGAGGGCGCTCCGGTGCCTTTTTGCAAAATTTGATGCCTGGATCACATTACGACTGGCGCAGCAATTGATCCTTGAGATTGGGCGGCACGCCCTTGATGGTCAGGGTGTCGGTCTGGGGATCGTAGAAAATCCGGCTGTTGAGCAGCTTCTGCTCGAAACTCAGGGTCAGGCCGCCCCCCGAGCCCACAAACTTGGTCAGACCGCGCAGGGTGGAGCGGTCGGCCGGGAAGCGCTCCTCCAGCTCGTATTCCTGACCGATGAAGCTGTAGAAATCGAGATCCCCTTCCCCCGCCTCTTTCGACGCGAGTTCGGCAGAGAGCTCCCTGATTTCGATCTCTTCGCCGGCGCTCGCCTGCTCGGTGCAATATTTGAAGACCTGCTTCTTGTAATCATTGCGCTCGGCGGGCTCGAGCTGGCGGCTGTCGCAATAATCGTCCACCGCCTGCAGCAGGCCCTTGTTCTGGATCTTGGCATCCATCCCCTCGCGGGCCCCCAGCAGATCCATGAAGAAGTCCCCCAGCTTGCGGCCGACCCGGCCCTTGCTGAAGGTGATGTAGCGACGCGAATCGCCCTGGGTCTTCCACTCGGTGAGATCTATACGGGCCACCAGATTGAGCTTGCCGATATCCAGATACTGGATGTGACGCAGCTCCAGCGCCTCGCTGACGGTGACGCTCTCCTTGCCCTCCAGCAGGGCAATCATCAGGTAGTCGACCCCGACGTAGTTGTACTTGGCGATGAGCAGCACCCCCTGCTCGTCGAGGGCATGCTCCACCAGCTGTTTAACCAGCATCTGGGTCAGGTTGACAGAGAAGGGTACGAACTCGCTCTGCTCGGCCAGCAGCTGCTCCAGGGCGATGCGAAAAGCGGGGGAAGGCTGCTTGGGGGCATCTTCCCCCTCCGCCAGCTCGGCGACGGCGGCCTCGGGGTCGGCGAAGAAGCCGAAGCCCTTGCCCCCCTTGCCGTTGTAGATGCGATGCAGCTCGGCCATCAGCCCCTGTACCGCCTCGTCGGCAGGCAGGGTCTGACTGCGGGTATCGGCGTGGGGCTGGCCATCGGGGCCGGGGCGCAGGGAGTGAAGAATGATCTTGTCGATATCGAGACTCATGTCACAAAGCCATAGTGTTAGCCGAAAGGGTGAAGTATTATAAGGCGCTTTGAACCGAGATGAACCCAAGATTATGCCCATCGTATCAAAGTACAATAACGAGCAGTTTGACGCCCTGATGAACGACCTGATCACCGCCCTGGAGAAACACAAGGCCCCGGTGGATCTCAGTCTGATGGTGCTCGGCAACCTGACCACCAACATCATCAACGGCATGGCTCCGGCCCAACGCCAGGCGATCACCGAGAAGTTCGTCCAGGCGCTCACCGCCTCGGTAGATCATCGCCACGATGCTCACTGAGTTTCTTCGCATTCTTTGATGTTTTTCAAGCAGATGGATCACTATGGTCGAAACCGGCAACCCCTATCGTGATAATGTCTCTCGCCTGATCACCTGGGGGCATTGGTTCTCCTTCTTCAACATCATCCTGGCCATGCTGATCGCGACCCGCTACCTGGGCTCCATCAGCTGGCCGTCGACCACGCTCGGCGTGACCTATCTCATCATCAGCTGGATAGGTCATTTCTCGTTTCTGAGCTTCGTCACCTATCTGCTGACCATCTTCCCCCTGAGCTTCATCCTGCCGAGGGAGAAACCCCTGCGCTTCGTGTCGTCCATCATCGCCACCCTGGCGCTGGTGCTGCTGCTCATCGACACCCAGGTGTTCCAGCTGTTCAAGTTCCACCTCAATGGTCAGGTATGGCAACTCTTGCTGGATCAGGCGCAGACCGAGGAGGGCTCTATCTGGAGCATCATCTTCGTCGCCGTGCCCGCCATCTTCCTGCTGCAGCTGCTGCTGTCGGCCTATGTGTGGCGCAAGATCAACAAGCGCAAGCGGCGCCAGTACGGCAACCAGGTGGGGCTGGCCCTGCTGGTCTGCTTCATCCTGACCCACCTGGTCAACAGCTGGGCGGATGCCACCCTGTATCAGCCCATCACCATGCAGCGCGCCAACTTCCCCCTCTCCTACCCCATGACAGCCAGAAGCTTCCTGGCCAAGCATGGCTGGCTTGATCTCGAACAGTATGAGAAGAAGGCCGAGGATCAGGGCAGCGCGGAGCACCGCCTCCTCTATCCGCTGCGCCCCCTCAGCGTGAGCGCCCCGAGCGAGCACAAGAACCTGCTGGTGGTGGTGGTCGACTCCCTGCGGGCCGACATGCTCAACAACATCAACATGCCCAATCTGCAGCGCTATGCGGATCAACACTTCAACTTCCGCAACCACATGAGTGGCGGCAACGATGAAGCCATGGGGATGTTCAGCCTCTTCTACGGGCTGCCCGGCCACTATTACGGTGACATTCGTGCCGACAAGCGCCCGCCGGTGCTGTTCGACGAGATGCTGCGCCAGGATTACCAGTTCGGCCTGTTCGGCGCCCTCGAAGATGCCAAGCAGTACAAGCAGAGCCTGCTCGCCGGCCTGCGCAAGCAGGTCTTCGTCTCCCGCCAGACCGACGACAGCCTGCTGATCGACGACTGGCAGCAGTGGCTCGACACCCGCACGACGGACAGACCCTGGTTCTCCCTGGTCTATCTCTCGAGCCCGGGGGACTATCAGGTGCCAGCCAGCATCAAGGGGCCCTTCCAGCCCGAGCTGACCCGGTTCAACCCGGCCACCGCCTATCGCCCCGAGAACCTGGCGAAGCTGGAGAATCGCTACAAGAATGCGGTCTTCTACACCGACCAGCTGCTGGAGCAGATGGTGACCCGGTTGCAGCAGCAGGGGCTCGACGATCAGACCATAGTCGTCATCACCTCCAACCACGGTCAGGAGTTCAACGAGACCCAGAGCAACAGCTGGGGCTATGGCAGCAACTACTCGACCTATCAGGTGCAGGTGCCCATGGTGCTGGCCTGGCCGGGCGCCGAAACACCGCCCCCGGCCCAGGCGAGCAGCCATCTGGATCTGGTGCCGACCCTGATGAAGGGCATGCTGGGGGTGCGCAACCCGTCCCGCGACTACAGCACGGGACGCAGCCTGTTCGACGCCAGTCCGCGTACCTGGCTGCTGGCCGGGGATCAGAACGACTTCGCCATCTATCAGGACAACACCATCACCCAGTTCAACAAGCAGGGTGACTTCGAGCTGCTGGACAGCGAGACCTATCGCCCCATCAAGCACGGCACCCCGGACATGGGGACCCTGATCCAGGTGATGAACGAGCTGAACCGTTTCTATCGCGCCCCCTGAGCGCCGTCAGCCTGACCCGAGAGCCCGCCCTTTGGCGGGCTTTTTCTTGCTCCCTTCCCCGCCCTGGCACGCGCTCTCGCCCCTATTCAGGTGCCATTCGAAAACGCACCACGCCTCACTACTGAGATACCCATCAAAAAATTTCAATTTGATCAATGCCATAAAAACAAAATGATAATGATTATCAATCGCTGATCTGTTTGGGTCTCTCTGCAATAATCCGCGCCCTTCAGGCTCAAATAATAATTATTCTCAACATGAAAAATTTGCTTCACTACTGGCCCATGCTGCTGTCCGGTACGGCACTGGCCGCCAGCGATCCCGCCAGCACAGATCTCGCCGGCCATCCGCCCGCTCTCCGGGAACACGAGACCATAGTGGTCAAGGGGCAGCGCATCGAACAGAAGCTGTCCGATGTCGCCGGCTCCATCACCGTCATCACGGAGGAGGATCTGGAACGCCAGGTCGCCACCGAACTCACCGACGTGTTCAAGAACGAGCCCGGCGTCTCGGTGACCGGCTCAGCCGGACGGCCGCAGAACATCATAGTGCGCGGCATGGGCGGCAACCGGGTGCTGATCATCAAGGACGGGGTCCGGGTCAGCGACGGCTTCGGCGCCGACGACCTCAACGACAAGGTGGGCCGCTTCAGTTTCGACCTCGACGACGTCAAGCAGATCGAGGTGGCCAAGGGCGCCGGCTCCTCCCTCCATGGTTCGGATGCCATCGGCGGCACCATCGTCATCAGCACCAAGCAACCGGAAGACTACCTGCAGGGCCAGGATGCCTACCTCAGCAGCAAGGTGCTGCAGGATGGCGGCAGCGACAAGCAGAAGCTGAGCGCCACCGGTGCCGCCAGGCTATGGGAGAGCGAACACCTGCTGCGCCTCTCCGGCTGGCAGGGGCACGAGACCGCCAACTACGACGAGAGCCGCATCCCGGCGGATCTGGACGGCCTCAGCGCCTCCACCAGCTCCCGCTTCCCGCTAAGCGATCATCACCAGCTGCGCCTGGAATTCGACTACTTCGAGGACAACGCCGAGCGGGATCAGGGCCCGCGCGAGGTGCCCCAGCCCGACGGCAAGTGGCAGGTGCGCCAGTACCAGGAACAGGGCAGCCAGCGCACCCAGGGGGGCAAGCTCGCCTGGGAGGCGAGCCGCCTGGACAGCACCCTCGCGGATCAATTCACCTGGAGCCTCTATGGCAACCACTCGAAGAACACCGCCAACAAGCGCAGCCTGCTGCAAAACGACCTGCTGAGCGGCTACCCCCGCTATCGCAGCGAGCGTGAGCTCGCCACCTTCACCGAGGAGCGGATCGGCACCGAGCTGGACGTGCGCCGGGATCTCGCCACCGGCAACCTGATCCACAAGTTGAGCTACGGCGTCGAGCTGGAGCGCACCACCCACGAACGGCCGGTGGAGAAGTTGAGTCTGGAGGCCGGCATCCCCCAGCCCACCCAGTCCGCCCCCTTCAGCCGCGCCCGCACCGACCGTGCCGGGGTCTGGCTCGGCGACGTGGCGACCCAGGGGCCATGGCAGTTCACCCCGACCCTGCGCATGGATCACCAGTGGCTGCAGCCGCTCGATGGCAGCAACGGCGAGAACCACAGCTGGCACCTCTCCCCAAGCCTGGCCACCAGCTACCGCTTCAACGAGCAGTGGCGCAGCTGGCTGAGCTACGCCAACGGCTTTCGCGCCCCCTCCTATGACAAGGTGTACGGCAACATCCCCCACTACTTTGCCCTGCCGCCGTTCGAGATCATCGCCAACACCGGCCTCAAGGAGGAGACCAGCCACAGTTTCGAGTGGGGGGTGAGCGGTGAAGGGGATGAGTGGAGCATCAAGCCTGCCCTCTTCTACAACCGCTACTACAACTTCATCGACTGGCGCGAGGTGGGGCTGCGCCTGAGCGATGGCGTCATCCTTCGCCAATACCGCAACGTGGCCAGGGCCGAGACCTGGGGGGCCGAGGTGGCCGCCAGCTACTGGCTCACCCCGGCCTGGGAGCTGGCCATCAAGCTCGGCTGGGTCGACGGGGAAGACAGCCAGGGCGAGGCGCTGCGCACCCTCACCCCGCTGGAGGGCAACACCCGCCTGAGCTACCAGGCCAGCGACTGGAGCGTCGGGGTACAGGCAGACTACGCCGCCGCCATGAGCCGGGTGCCCAGCTGCGGCAACAGCCTGAGCGGTCGCCAGGGGGACTGCCTCAAGAGCGCCGGCTGGTTCAGCCTGGGTCTGACGGGAGACTGGCTCGTCACCGACGCCCTCAAGGTCAACCTCAAGCTCGACAACCTGTTCGACACCCGCTACACCCGCTACCAGGATGTGGCCGGGCTGGAAGCCGGCACCGATGCCTCCCTCTTCACCCAGAGCGGCCGCACCCTGAGTGCCAGCCTGCGCTACACCTTCGTGGGGTTATGATGCAGGCACTCTTGATCCTGGCCAGCCTGCTGGCCGCCCCGGCGCCGACGGCCGCGCCGGCCCCCCGGATCCCCGAACGCCCTCTGATGATGAAGGGGGAGATAGCCCGCCTCGATCCCTACGGCGGCTGGCGCGACGACAGTCGCCAGGATCCCGCCCTGCTGGCGCTGCTGGGGGAGCAGAACCGCTGGACCGAGCAACAGCTCGCCAGCCAGGCCCCCCTGGCGCAGGCCCTGCAGGCGGAGTGGCAGACCCGCCCCCGCGGCGAGCCCATGCCACAAGAGTGGCTGAGCGAGGCCGGCAGCCAGTGGCGGATGGACGCCGACGGCAGCCTGTGGCAGCGCAGCAGCGAACAGACCGCTCCCCGCCAGCTGCTGGCCCCGCGCCAGCCTGCCGAGGGCTACTACGAGCTCGCCGCCTGGGCCCTGCGCCCGGACGGGCACCTGCTTGCCCTGGCCGAGGATCGCAGGGGAGATCGGGACTACCGCATCACCCTGCTGGATCTGGCGAGCGGCGAGACGGTCGCAACCCTGGAGCACCGCGCCGCCGATCTGCTCTGGAGCCGGGACGGCAAGACCCTCTACACCATTGCCAACGAACCCCGCACCCTGCGCCCCTGGCAGCTGTGGGCCTGGCAAGAGGGTAAAGAGGTGCTGGTGCATCAGGAGGCGGACGCCGCCTGGCTGCTCAGCCTCTATCGCACCACGGATCGGCGCCACCTGATCCTGCAGAGCAACAACCACGACAGCGCGGAGCAGTACCTGCTGGAGGATGGCAAGGCGACCCTCGTCAAGGGGCGCCAGCGCGGGCTCGAGTACTACCTGGATACGCAGGGGGAGCGGGTGCTGCTCAAGAGCAACCGGGATGGCGCCATGGGTCTCTACCAGGCCGCCAGCCTGGGAGAGGTGGCCAGCGGGCCCTGGCGTCCGCTCTGGTCAGGCGAGGGCAAGGATCTCGAGAAGTGGCGCCTCTTTGCCGACTACACGGTCCTGCAGTATCGCCACAATGGGGACGACTGGCTCGATGTGCTGGATGGGGGTGGCCAGCTCACCCACCGCCTTCCCCTGACCGAGGGGGCCGGCACGGCCTGGATCCAGGGCAGCCAGGATCCGGCTGGTGCGCGGGTACTCATCCGCCGTCAGGGCATGGCCGAAGCACCGCACCAGCGCTGGCTGGATCTGGCGAGCGGCCAGTGGCAGGCCGATGATCGGCCCGCCGAAGACGCTCTCTATCAGAGCGAGCGGCGCTGGGTGACGGGCAAGGACGGCGTCAAGGTGCCCGTCTCCTTGGTGTGGCGCAAGGAGATCCACACGCCCAGGGCGCTGCTGCTCTATGGCTATGGCGCCTACGGCACCCCCATGCGCCCCTACTACCAGCCTCAGGTGCTGAGCCTGCTGGATCGCGGATTCGTCTACGCCATCGCCCACGTGCGCGGTGGCGGTCTGCTCGGGGACGAGTGGTATCGGGCGGGGCGCGGCCGGCACAAGCAGCAGAGCGTGGACGACTTCCTGGCGGTGGCCGATGCCCTGGCCCGGGATCCCGCCATCGATCCCGCCCGGCTGTTCGCCATGGGGGGCAGTGCCGGCGGCCTGCTGGTGGCGGCCGCCCTCAACCAGGCACCGACCCGCTTCGCCGGGGCCGTGTTGCAGGTGCCCTTCGTCGATCTGCTCGGCACCATGAGCGATCCCGAGCTCCCCCTCACCCGCCAGGAGTATGCCGAGTGGGGCAACCCGGCCGTGGCCGCCGACTATCAAGCCATGCGCCGCCTGAGCCCCTATGACAACCTGCACGCGGCGCCCTATCCCCCCGTCCTTGTGACGGCCGGGCTGCACGACAGTCAGGTGCCCTATTGGGAGCCCCTCAAGTGGGTGGCCCGTCTGCGGGAACGCAGCACGGCGGCCGGCCCCTATCTGCTGCGCACCGAGCTTGACGGCGGCCACCTCGCCACGTCCCGAACGGCCCAGCAGCGCGCGGCGCAGGAGTATGCCTTCCTGCTCACCCTGGCCGGCGTCGACCACTGATGCCAGCCCTATTTTCTTCTGTCTTGGAGTCACTCATGAAATCGTCCTCCCCGGCCCTCTGGCTGGCGGCTACCCTGCTCTCCCAGCCGCTGCTGGCGGCCGAGCTGCAGTTTGTCGATGAACCGCCCCTCTCCACCACGCCCCGGGCCTGGCTCGAGGCACGCCTCGGCGTGACACTGGCCCCCGATTACGACAGGGCCAGTCTGCTCGGCCACCACTACAGCTTCCGCCAGCGGGTCAACGGCCTGCCGGTGGCCGCCACCCAGGCCGCCGTCAGCGTCAACACGGCCGACAGCCCCTGGCGCCTCTATCACAACCTGCGCCCTTTGCAGAGCAGTGAACCCGGCTGCGACGCCTCCGGCAATCTGGATCCCCTGCTGGGCCAGCTGCGCGACGGCGGCAGCGAGATCGACACCCTGGGTCCGGTCGAGACCTGGTACTGGCGTGACGGCGACACCCTGGTGCCCGCCCTGCGCCAGCGGGTGCGCGAACACCAGGCGGGCAACGCCAAGGCCAGCCAGGTGCAGCTGTTTGCCAGTTGCGACGGCGAGCGCGAGCTCGGCCGCCTCGGGGATCAGGCGACCACCCAGGCCCTGCGGGCTCCTGATACGGGGGATCACCTCGTCCAGGCCCGGGTGTTCGACCCCGACCCCCGCACCCAGTTGCAGGACGCCAGCCTGGTCTGGCACGAATCCCTGCAGTTGGCGGATGCCGCCTATCAAAACCAAGTTCCCCTGCCGGTCAGTCTGATAGAGGGGCACTATGTGCTGAGCGGCCCCAATGCCCGGGTGGTGGACGCCATGGCCCCCGAGTCTGCCCCCTACAGTGCCGACAATGCCCAGGCGTTTCGCCTGATCCGGGACGATCGCGGCTTTGCCGACATCAACGCCTACTACCACCTGGATCTCGCCCAGCGCCACCTCAAGGGGCTGGGCTTTGGCGAGCTCATTCCCGGTGCCCTCGACATCGACACCGATGCCGGCTATCAGGACAACTCCCTCTACGACCCGTTCGAGCGCAGGCTGGAGCTCGGCCGCAGCGGCGTGCCCGATGCCGAGGATCCCATGGTCATCTGGCACGAGTTCGGCCACGGGGTGCAGCACCACATACTGCCGGATCTCGGGGAAGAGGGGGACTGGGGCGCCATCGGCGAGGGCTTCAGCGACTACCTGGCCGCCAGCCACCGCCAGCGCAGCGAGACAGGCCGCCAGTTCGAGCCAGCCATGGTGTTCAACTGGGATGCCCGCTTCACCGACCGCACCCCGCGCCAGCTCGACGATCTGCGCGCCCGCTACCACCCGGACTACAGCTACCCGGCCCACCGCACCATCAACGGCAGCAACGGGGATCAGCTCTGGGGCACCCCGCTGTTCCAGGCCCTGCTGGCGGCGGTGGCCGCGCACGGCGACGAGGCCAGAGACGAGTTTGACCGCCTCGTCATCGAGTCCCACTTCGGCCTGGGCCCGGCCATCCGCATGCCGCAGCTGGCCCGCGTCACCGTGGATACCGCGGCCCGCCTCTACCCGACCCGCCACTATGCCCGGCTGCTGGAGCAGGCTTTCCGCCAGCACGGCCTGCTCCAGGCCCCCATCCAGGTCGCCCTGGCAGAGGGCAGCGCCATCGAGCTCGGCCAGCGCCAGTCGGTGCAACTGAGCCTCAGCAACCCGGGCAAGGCCCCGGTGACCCTGAACGCCCTGGCCCTCCAGCTGCCAACCGGGCTGCAGGCCGATCCCTATGCTTGGCAACCGGCAACCCTGGCCGCCGGCGCCACCATGACCACCACTTTGCGTCTGCTGGCCGAGAGCCCGCTCGCCTGTGGCGACGAGGTGGCACTGCCGGTGAGCCTCGCCATGAGCGGCACCAGCCCGACCGAGCGCCAGTGGCAACAGTCCCTGACCCTGCCCATCGGCACCCCCGTCATCCACCGGGCCAACGGTCAGCCGCTGACCTTGAGCGACGCCACAAGTGACGAAGTGCGGGGGCTGAGCGAAGCCAGCCTGCTGCTGGAGAGCCGTGACGCCCGTGTGAACGACAGGCTGCAACTGACCCTGGATCTGCAACACGAGGCGCTGGACGAGCTGGAGATCTGGCTCAACTCCCCCGCCGGGACCCGCGTCCAGATCTGGGACAAGGGCTACAGCCCGCTGCCGCGGCTCAAGGGGGTCTTCCCCACCGAGCTGCTGCCCCTGCAACCCTTCAGCGCCTTTGAAGGGGAACCCCTGGCCGGTCGCTGGACCCTGGAGATAGTGGACAGCAAGCCGGGCCACCGGGGCCGCCTCAACGGCTGGAGCATCAGCCAGCGCATCGGCGCCCAATGCGGTGAGCCCGTCCCCGTGCCCGACGACGGCATCATCCACTTCGACACCTCGGACAGCAGCGGCGGCGGCACTTTCAGCCTGCTCTGGCTGCTGCCGCTGGCCCTCTGGCGCCGCCTTCGCCGCCACGGCTCTACCCATATATAAGGAAGAGAGGGGCCAAGGCCCCTCCAAGGACACCCCATGACCATGAGAATGACCCCGATCGCCTGCCTGCTGGCCCCCCTGCTCAGTGCCTGTGGTGGCGGTTCGGATGAAGCCCCCCTGGCCGCTCCGGACTACCGCCTGACGGTCAACCTGCCCGCCGCGGGCACCCTGTGCGTGAACCTGAATCAGAACGACCGCTGCGAGGCCGAGGAGCCCGCCGTCAGCGGCAACGCAGGCCCCCGCTCCCTGAGCGGTGGCAGCCCCGCCCTGCTGACCAGCCCCTTGCTGTTCCTCCCGGCGGATCCGGCCGCCCTGACCTTAAGCCACCCGGCTGCCCGCCAGGACAACCAGACGCTCACCCCCAGCCCCCTGAGCACCCTGCTGCAGACCCGCATCGCGGACGGACTGCCGCCGGCCCAGGCCCTGGCCGAACTGCTGCTCGCCCTGGCGCCCCTTCACCCCGGCACGGATCTGGCCGCCCTGACGCAACTGCAGGACTTCAACGCGGCCCTCGGCGAGCTCGCCCTCGCCGTCCTCGATGACGACACCGCATTGCCCGGGCTCACGGCCAACGAACGTCAACGCCAGGTGTGGCAGGGGTTGCTCACCCTGCTGCCCGCGCTCGGCCAGCATTTCGCCGCCAGCCCCGAGTTGCTGAGCCTTCAGGCCGAACTCGGCGCCGTGTTGCAGCAACAGCAACCCGGGGCGCTGGTCACCGCCAGTGGCGTCACCACCTACAGCGACGGTGTCGACTACCTGCTCGAGCACGAACCCGCCGATCACCCGGGCCAGGAGGCCAGCCTTGGCCAGGCGCCGCTGCGCTATCGCAAGCTCGATGGCCGGGGCCTGCCCCTGCCGGACAGCGCGGCTCAATGGGATTGCGTGGAGGATCTCAATACCGGCCTCGTCTGGGAGAAGAAGCTGGCGGATCCGGACAGTCCGCGGGATCTGCACCGCACCTTCGCCTGGGAGTTCGATCATTACCACCCGACCCAGGAGGAGCGGGATTACGCCTGCCCCGAGGGGGAGGCCATCTGCACCACGGAGCAGTACCGTCAGTGGCTCAACGCCCAACAGCTGTGCGGCATCGCCAGCTGGCGCCTACCCCACGCCCGTGAGCTGATGAGCCTGCAGCACTACGGCTCCCTCGCCCGCCAGGATGGCCAGCTCGTCACCCTGGATGTGCACTACTTCCCCGATGTCGGCACCGGACTCAATGGCTTCGATGGCTATTACTGGAGCCAGACCCTGACCCCGTCCCGTCGGCTGGAGAGCGCCCCTCTGAGCGCCATCGCACAGATCTTCCTTGGGGACGACGCCGGCACCGACTACCCCACCCCAGTACAAAACAGCGACGATGCCAACGGTCTGCAACTGCGACTGGTGGCCGAGGTAACCCGATGAACAAGTATCTTCTGACCCTGCTGCTCTGCCTCGGCAGCCCGCTGGCCCTGGCCATCGCCATCTGCGACGACACCCTGCCCCGCACCAGCCCCACCTCCCGCTTCCTCGATCACGGCAACGGCACCGTCACCGACAGGGGCACAGGCCTCACCTGGATGCGTTGCCAGCTCGGCCAGACCTGGCGCGACCAGAGCTGCAGCGGTGAGCCGACCCGGCTTTACTGGCAACAGGCCCTGCTGACGGCCGAGCGGATCCGCACCGAACCGAGTCACGCGCTCCATGGTTTCGGCGGCCACAACGACTGGCGCCTGCCCACCATCAAGGAGCTCGCCAGCCTGCTGGAGTCCGCCTGCTACAAGCCCGCATTGAACGAGACCATCTTCCCCCGCGCCATGGCCGGAGACGGCAAGGAGGTGAACGACGGTTACGTCTATCTCTGGTCTTCCACCCCCTTCCCCTCGGGCAAGGCGGTAGCCTACCTCGACATCACCAGCGGTTCCGTCGGCCTGCGCGCCCCCGGTGCCTGGGCGAAACAGGTCTTGCTGGTGAGATGAAGGAGTCAGACGGGGGTCTCTTGGGCCCCCGTCAGCATTGCGGCACCGGGCCCGTTGTGACCCGAGCCGTCAAAAAAGCATCAAATTGCGTCACTGCATGCCGGTTAGGGCCGGTTTTGCGCCCCTGAGCGCTGGCGCGAAACCGGCAGAGCGGTTAGTCTAGCGGCGTTGAACCAATCCCAAGAGGTACAGATGAAAACCGTGTTGCGTTTTAGCCTGCTGGGCGCCTTGCTTTTGGGCGGCCATGCCTTCGCCGCCGAACCGAAAAAATTTGATATCAGCATGTTCCCTGCCGCCGAGGTGAACCAGGAACGTGTCGTGATCCGCCTGCCGGAAGTCGAGAACGAAGCCGACATGATGGTCGAGCTGCAAGTGGGCAAGAAGATGCTGGTCGACTGCAACCTGCCCCGCTTCGCCGGTAACCTGGAACAGCACAGCGTCAAGGGCTGGGGCTACAACTACCTGACCCTGGGTCAGGTCTCCGGCCCCGTCAGCACCCTGATGGCCTGCCCGGACGGCCAGAAGAAAGAGAGCTTCGTCCAGATCTATGGCCAGGGCTTCTTCGTGAACTACAACTCCAAGCTGCCCTTCGTCATCTATGTGCCCCAGGAGTATGAAGTGCGTTATCGCCTGTGGCGCGCCGACAACCTGGCCCAGCCAGCCATGATTGAATGAGTCCACGACTCTCAGGTTCAGCTCCGTCATGAAGTCAAAATAAGGCGCCATTTGGCGCCTTATTTTTATCCTGCAGACCCTGTCATGGCCGTTTTCTGCTGTACAAAAAGTGTCATAACTCCACTATTTTTCAGGCTTTTTTGTGCTGCTCCCCGCAAATTTCCGGTACGGGATGGGACAAACCCCGTTCGATAAAAGATATTTATTAACATAGTAAGAAAATTGATTTTGCACTCTGCGACGGCCTGATGATACTTGCCCGCAAAGGTCAAACTAACCAGAACAAGAGCACTATGAGCTTCGAATCAGACAAGCGTTTCAACGACTTCAAACATTTTCCCCGTGGCCTGCGTCGCAGTGGCGAATTCACCGTGGCCGAAGCGGACAGTCTGGAAAAATACGGCACCGTGATGCTGGCGCTCTATCAGGGCAACCAGGCTCCCCGCGATGACGTAGAAAGTGCCTTTATCGAACAGGTCAAATCCGGCGCAGCCGGCACCAACCCCCACGCCAAGGTGTGGTTCAAGTACCTGAAGGTGATTGGTCCCAAGCGCGTACACCGTCTGTGCACCGTCGCTGGCGGCGCCAATGAAGATGCGGGTGGCAGCTATGAGGGTGGCGGCGGCGGTGGCGGCAGCGACGAGTCCCTCGATTAATGGATACCGAGCTGCTTCGGACTTTCATCGAGGTCAGCAAGACCCGGCACTTTGGCCGGGCTGCTGAGAATCTCTACCTGACCCAATCGGCGGTAAGCTTTCGGATCCGCCAGCTCGAGCAGCAACTCGGGGTCAGCCTGTTTGCCCGCCATCGCAACAACATCCGCCTGACCGCCTCCGGTGAGCGTCTGCTACCCTACGCAGACGCCATCTTGCATACCCTGGGCCGTGCCAAGCAAGACGTGGCCCTCTCCCCCGGTTTCAGCCAGCAGCTCGCCATCGGTGCCCCCGCCGTCTTCTGGGAGCTCGATTTCAACGACTGGCTCAATCATGTCTATGCCCTGGCCCCCGGCCTTGCGGTGCGGCTCGAGACCGCCTCCCGCGAGCACCTGTGCCGCCAGTTGCTGGAGCGCTCCCTCGATCTCGCCCTGCTCTCCGAGCCCACCAAGATCGACGAGATCGCCCTGCACCCCATCGGCGAGCTGGTGTTCGAGCTGGTGAGCCGGGAGCCGGCCGCGAGTGCCGACAGCCTGATGCAGATGCCCCACATCCACCTCGACTGGGGCACCAGCTTCGAGCCGCCGTCGAGCCGGCTGCAGAGCCTGCAGAAGACCCCGGTGCTGCATTCGAGCTCCGCCAGCATGGCGCTGCAGTTCGTGCTGGCCAACGGTGGCGCCGCCTATCTGCCGCGGCGCATGGTGAGCCCCTTCCTGGAGCAGGGACGGCTTCACCTGGTGGAGGGAGGCCAGGCGCTGAGCCGTCCGCTCTACCTCGCCTATCTGGAGAAATCCGATCGCCGGGAGCTGATCGATCAGCTGCTCACCCTGCCCCTTGGCTGGGATGACGCCGATCTGCGCCTGCCCGTCGCCGAGCCGAGCCCGTCGCTCTGACAGGACCAGCGTCTCCCTACCGAGTACGACGCAAAACACATGAAAAAAGGGGCCGACAGGCCCCTTTTGCATGAATCCGGCACGGCCTCAGCCGTGATGACGACGATCGTTGGCCTGAGCCAGCAGGGTGCGGCTCTCCCGCAGGAACTCGTCCGCCCGCGCCCCGAAGAAGCCGGAGACCTGGGAGAACGCCTCGATGAAGCCTTCCCTGTCCCCCCGCTCCAGCAGCCCCAGCGCCTCGCCGAAGTTCTGGTAGTAGCGGCGGATCATCGCGAGGTTCTGCGGCGACGACAGAATGATGTCGGCGTAGAGGTGCGGATCCTGGGCGAACAGCCGTCCCACCATGGCCAGCTCCAGCCGGTAGATGGGGGAACTCAAGGCCAGCAGGCGGTCGAGGTTGGCCTGCTCCCGGGAGAGGTGCCAGCCGTAGGCGAAGGTGGCGAAGTGGCGCAGCGCCTGGATGAAGGTCATCGCCTCGTCGTGGGCCCTGGCTTCCACCTGCTGCAGGCGGGCGCCCCAGATGGTCATCTGATCCAGCAGCCACTGACTGGCCGCGGGCTCGCGCCCCTGACAACAGACGATCACCTGCTTGGCGAGGCTCGCCACGTCCGGCCCGAACATGGGGTGCAGCCCCAGCACGGGGCCCTTGTGGACCGCCAGCATGTGCTCGAGCGGCGCCGCCTTCACGCTGGTCACGTCCACCAGCAGGCAGTCCGCCGGCAGGTTGCCGAGCCGGTCGATCACCTCGCAGGTGACGTCGATGGGCACGGCCACCATCACCAGCCCGGCACCGCGCAGGATCTCGTCGGCGCGCGGCCAGTCGGCCTGACCCAGGGTCTCGACCCGGTAGCCCGAAAGGCTGAACAGGTTGCCGAACAGGCGGCCGAGCTGGCCCTGACCGCCGATGATCACCACCTTGCCAAGGTCCGGCTTCATGCACTTGAAGTGGTGCTCCTTGTCGCTGGCGGACTCCAGGATATAGGACTCGCGCATCACACGGCGCAGCACGTCTTCGATGAGATCGCCGGGTACCCCCAGGACTTCTGCCTCCGCACGGCGGCGGGCCAGCATGCTCGCCTCCCGATCCGGCGCGTAGATGGGCAGGCCGTGCCGGCTCTTCACTTCCCCCACTTCTCCCACCAGGGCGAGACGGGCGGCCAGCAGATCGATCAGCTGCTTGTCCACCGCATCTATCTTGTCCCTGAGGGCATTCAACTCTTCAGCCATGTCCAGTCCCTGCCGGCGCCGCCCGTGGCGGCGCCCTGTGAATCAATACGTTGCCACAAGATACCACGGCTTATGCCGATGTTCTGGCCAAAAGTGGTGCCGCCAGCTGGCTGTGGCAGCGGGCCAGCAGCGCGTCCGTGGTCTCCCAGTCGATGCAGGCATCGGTGATGGAGACACCGTAGCGCATGTCGCACTTGGGCTGCTCGCTGGACTGGTTGCCTTCGAACAGGTTGGATTCGAGCATCACCCCTATGATGGAGCGGTTGCCCTCCTGGATCTGGTGGATGACGTTGTCGGCCACCTTGGGCTGCAGGCGGTGATCCTTGCTGGAGTTGCCGTGGCTGCAATCCACCACCAGGCCGGGCAGCAGGCCCGCTTTCTCCAGCGCCTCTTCCGCCAGCGACACGTTGACCGAATCGTAGTTCGGGTGCTTGCCGCCGCGCAGGATCACGTGACCATCCGGGTTGCCCTGGGTCTGCAGCAGCGCAACCTGGCCCTGCTGGTTGATCCCCATGAAGGCGTGGGGGCTGGAGGCCGCCTGCAACGCATTGATGGCGGTACCCAGGTTGCCGTCGGTGCCGTTCTTGAAGCCGACCGGCATGGAGAGGCCGGACGCCATCTCCCTGTGGGTCTGGGATTCGGTGGTGCGGGCACCGATGGCCGACCAGGAGAAGAGCTCCGCCAGGTATTGGGGGCTGATGGGGTCGAGCGCCTCGGTGGCCAGGGGCAGCTCCAGCTCGGCGAGCCAGCAGAGCAGCTCGCGGGCCCGGTGCAGCCCCAGCTCCACATCGAAGGTGCCGTCCAGGTTCGGGTCGTTGATAAAGCCCTTCCAGCCGACCGTGGTGCGCGGCTTCTCAAAGTAGACCCGCATGACAATGTAGAGAGAGTCCTGATAGGCATCATGCAGCGCTTTGAGTCTGGTTGCGTACTCTTTGGCGGCGTCCATGTCGTGGATGGAGCAGGGACCACAGATCACCAGCAGACGGTGATCGCGACGGTGGATGATGTCGGCGATGGTGTTGCGGGCCCCTTGCACGAATGCCAGCGCACGATCGGAGATGGGCAGTTTCTCCTTGAGCTGGGCAGGCGTGATCATCACTTGTTCGGACTGGATATGGATGTTGTTCAGGGGATCTCTTTGCATTTTCTCATTCTCTCTACTGTATTAAGCCAAGGGCACCGACCGTATACTTTAGTTTACATAAGTCAGCACTTTGTTACGCAACCGCCCCCACCTTACCAAGGAAAAACAAACAATCAAGTGAAACCAGCGGCATCATGTACCAACAGATGGATAAATGACCACTGCGGCGCGCACAAATGCCAGAAAATAGCGTCCAGGAGTCCTCTCACAACCAGAATTCGTAAACATTTATTTCCAATCGCCTACAGCAAGGCCTCACCCAACGGCCGCACGTCCTGCCGATGAGCCCCCCATGACAGCGGCAGGACATAAAAAAGCGGGGCACCTGGCCCCGCTTGCATTCCCGTGTCGCTCTTCTTTTATTATTTGCCGTGCGCCTTGATCACCTCGACCGCCTTGTCGGGGAAGTCGCTGAATACCCCGTCCACATCCGCCTGGTAGAGGAAGATGTTGAGCAGGTCGGTGAAGTCTTTCGCATAGGCAGGGATCTGCCCCTCGTCCTGACGGAAGGTGTAGGGGTGTACCTTGAGGCCCGCCGCGTGGGCCTCTTTCACCATGGCGGTGAAGACCGGCTTGCCCGGGGTGCCTGGCTCGGTCACCACCATGGGCTTCCAGGGGCCAATCCCCTCGGCGTAGGTGGCGATGGTCTTCATGGCACCCGGCTTGAACATCCAGTCGTAGTCATAGGGGGTCGCCTTGCCCCTGGCGTCGTAGACCATGGTCTCGTTCCAGTCGGTCTCGGCCATCAGCTGCACCAGCTTGAGATCCATCCCCATGGCAGGCATCAGCTCGCTGTTGATGCGCTTGAGCTCGTTGGCATCGAAGCACTGCAGGTAGACCTTGTCGTCCTTGCCGGTGTAGCCGTACTCCTTCAATACCTTGAGCACCGCCCTGGAGATGTCCTTGCCCTCGTGACGGAACAGCCAGGGGGCCTTGATCTCCGGGTAGATGCCGATGTTCTTGCCGGTGCTCTTGTTCATGCCCTGGATCATCTCGATCTCTTCCTGGAAGGTGTGGATCTTGAAGCTGGACTTCCAGAGCGGGAAGCGGGCGGGATAGACGGGCACCTGCTTGCCGTCCACCAGCTGGAACGGCTCGGTCATGCGCAGGGAGCGCACCTCGTCCAGGGTGAAGTCCACCACATAGTAGCGGCCGTCCGGGCGGGCCCGGCCGGGGAAGCGCTCGGCCACGTCGGTGATGCCGTCGAGGAAGTGATCGTGCATCACCACCAGCTGGTCATCCTTGGTCATCACCAGATCCTGCTCCAGGTAGTCCACCCCCATGGCGTAGGCCATGGCCTTGGACTCCAGGGTGTGCTCGGGCAGGTAACCGGAGGCGCCGCGGTGGGCAATGACAATCTTGCCTTCATCGGCGGCAAGTGCGGGCAATGCGAGGGCGATCCCGAGGCCAAGGGCCACCAGGGTACGGTGAGTTTGTTTCATTCAGGGTTCTCTTTGTTATTGTTTATTTGGTGTAGGTGATTGTTATAGCAGAGGTTTATTGCTGTTTTACGGCGGGCGGCAAAGGCCGCCCGCCGTCATTCATCAGCTGGCCTTGGGCAGGGCGTTGTGGTGCTCCGCCAGCCAGGCGGCGAGCTGCTGTTGCTCGGCCTCGGAGAGGCGCAGCCCCAGCTTGCTGCGGCGCCACAGGATGTCTTCCAGGGAGTGGGCCCACTCCCGCGCGATGAGGTAGCGCACTTCGGATTCGTACAGACCGGCGCCGAAGTGCTGGCCACGATCCTCCTTCAGCCAGAGCCGGGCATGGCTGCCGTAGGCTTCGGCGATGCGGCGGGCGCTGCGCTCATCCAGCCACTCGAATTCGAGCATGTAGGCCCGGGCCAGCTCGGTGGTGGAGCAGTCAAACTCGCCCCCCGGCAGCCGGCAGCTGGCAGTCCAGTCCTCGCCCATCTGGCTGAACCAGGGTTTGAGCTTGTGGCAGGCGGCCTGGGCCAGCTTGCGGTAGGTGGTGAGCTTGCCGCCAAAGACCGACAAGAGCGGCGCGCCGTCGGACTCGCCGGACAGCTCCAGCGTGTAGTCCCGGGTCACCGCCTGGGGCGAGTCGGACTCGTCATCGCACAGGGGGCGCACGCCGGCATAGGTCCAGATCACGTCCTTGGGGGCGATCTGGCGGGTGAAGTGGGCGTTGACCACCTTGCACAGGTAGTCGATCTCGGCGTCGCTGATCTTGGCCTCCCGCGGGCTCCCCTTGTGCTCCACGTCCGTGGTGCCGATGAGGGAGTAGTCCTGCTGATAGGGGATGACGAAGACGATGCGGTTGTCCTCGTTTTGCAGGATGTAGGCCTCTTCGCGCTCGTGGATGCGCGGCACTATCATGTGGCTGCCCTTGATGAGGCGAATACCGCGCGGGGATTTCTCGTGCAGGCTCTCGTCATAGAAGGTCTTGACCCAGGGGCCGGCCGCATTGACCAGACCGCGGCAGCTGACGGTGAACTGCTCCCCCCCTTCCCGCTCCAGCGTCAGGGTCCAATGCTTGGAGCCGCGCACCGCCTTCACGCAGCGGGTGCGGGTCTGCACGTCGGCGCCCATGTCCCGGGCCAGCATGGCGTTGAGAACCACCAGGCGGGCGTCGTCGACCCAGGCGTCCGAGTATTCGAACCCCTTGCTGATGCCGTTCTTGAGGCCGTCTTGCGGCAGGAAACGCACGCCGCAGCTGCCCTTGAGCTTGTCGCGCTTGGCCAGGTTGTCATAGAGGAAGAGGCCGGCGCGGATCATCCAGGCCGGGCGCAGGTGCGGGCGATGAGGCAGGCGAAAGCGCATGGGACGGGCGATGTGAGGCGCCATGCCGAGCAGCACCTCCCGCTCCGCCAGCGCCTCTTTCACCAGCCGGAATTCGTAATGTTCGAGATAGCGCAGGCCGCCGTGGATCAGCTTGCTGGAGTTGGACGAGGTGGCAGAGGCGAGATCGCTCGCCTCGAACAGCGCCACCTTCAGCCCCCGCCCCGCCGCATCTGCCGCAATGCCGACCCCGTTGATGCCGCCGCCGACGACGACCAGATCATAATGTTCGCTCATGTTCACCTACTTTCTTATTTTGTGTTTGCTATGACAGCAATGTTTGATTTCGCTCATATTAGAGCATGAAAAAACATTAAACGAACATTTCATGAGAGAAATGTGATCGCGATTGTTTTGGCAATGCTAAAAATGCTGCCAGTCGGTGACGAAACTCCGTGCTGGGGCCGGGTCCACGGGAAGCCGGGGTCTGGCGTGCGGCTCGGTGCGTAGGGGAAGTCGTGGGGAAAGTGGAGCGTTCAACGCTGCAGGCGGCAGTCGCAACTCGATGAATGGCGTTCGGGTAGGCGTGTGGAGGAATGGGGTGTTCAGCGCTGTGGGCGGCAGTCCGTCAGTCGGGCCTGGGAGCGCAAGCCGGTGCGCGGGGGGAGTGGGCGTTTAGCGCCGCTGAGCGGCCATCAGTCAGCCGTGAAACGGCGGCGAGGCGTGCAATGGGGAGGAAAAAGCGGCCGCCACAGGACGGCCTGATGCTAGAGCAGTGGAAATATCAGCAGATATGGCAGGCGATCTGGTGCTGGGACATCAGCCGCATCAGCTTCTCCGGCGGCTCCTGATCCGTGAACAGGGCGTGGATCTGGCTGAGGTTGCCGAGGTTGACCATGGCGTTGCGGCCGAACTTGGTGTGGTCGGCGGCCAGGAATACCTGGCGGGAGTGGGCGATGATGGCCTGGGCGATCTTCACCTCGTGGTAGTCGAAATCGAGCAGGGAGCCATCGCTGTCGATGCCAGAGATGCCGATGACGCCATAGTCCATGCGGAACTGGCCGATGAAGTCGCGGGTCGCCTCCCCGACGATGCCGCCATCCCGGTTGCGGATCTCGCCGCCGGCGATGATGACGGTGAAATCATCCTTGGCGGTCAGGATGCTGGCGACGTTGAGGTTGTTGGTGACGATGCGCAGCTCGCGGTGATCCAGCAGGGCGCGGGCGATGGCCTCCGTGGTGGTGCCGATGTCGATGAAAAGGGACGAGCCATCCGGGATGTTGGCGGCCACTTCCCGGGCGATGCGCTCCTTCTCCTTGAGCTGCATCACCTTGCGGGCGCTGTAGGCGGTGTTGACGGTACTCGAATGGAGGGAGGCCCCGCCGTGATGACGCCGGATCTTGTTCTGCTCGGCGAGATCGTTCAGATCACGACGAATGGTCTGGGGGCTGACGTCAAAATGGGTCACCAGATCGTCGGTCGAGACAAAACCCTGTCGGGTCAGCACGTCCAGGATCTCCAGGTGTCGTTGGGTTTGCTTCACGCTTGCACTCCGCAGATGAGACGAAAAAAGGCCCCGGCAGGTGCGGGGCCCTTGGCAGTTTACCTGATCCCTTTTCCGATCGATAAGGGCAGGATCACGTTTTATGCCTTATCGGCAGCGGCCTTGTGCGCGATCGAAAGGTTCTCGTGCTTGAGGGTCATGGCCAGCAGCACGATGGAGAGCACGCAGGAGACGGTCAAGACCATGAAGCCGCCGTCCCAGCCGAAGTGGTCCACGGTGTAGCCCAGCATGGCGTTGGCGGCAACGGCGCCCCCCAGGTAACCGAACAGCCCGGTGAAGCCTGCCGCGGTACCGGCCGCCTTCTTCGGCGCCAGCTCCAGGGCATAGAGGCCGATCAGCATGACGGGACCATAGATGAGGAAGCCGATGGCGACCAGGGCCATCATGTCGATGGTCGGGTTGCCGGCCGGGTTGAACCAGTAGACCAGCACGGCCAGAGTCACCAGCACCATGAACAGGATGCCGGCCGGGGCGCGGCGGCCCTTGAACATCTTGTCCGAGATCCAGCCGCACAGCAGGGTGCCCGGGATGCCCGCCCACTCATAGAGGAAGTAGGCCCAGGAGGAGTGATCCACGCTGAAGTCCTTGGCCTCTTTCAGATAGGTCGGAGCCCAGTCCAGCACGCCGTAACGGATGAGGTAGACGAAGGCGTTGGCGATGGCGATGTACCACAGCAGCTTGTTGTGCAGCACGTACTTCATGAAGATCTCCTTGGCGGAGAACTCCTGTTCGTGGCTGGCGTCATAGTCCTTCGGGTAGTCGTTCTTGTACTCCTCGATGGGGGGCAGACCGACGGATTGCGGGGTGTCGCGCATCACGAAGAAGGCGATCACCGCGATGGCGGCAGCGGCGGCGGCCGGCACATAGAAGGCGCTGCGCCAGTCGTTGAACCAGCCCATGCCGAGGATGAACAGCGGGCCTATCATGCCGCCACCCACGTTGTGGGCCACGTTCCAGACCGAGACGATTTCGCCCCGCTCCTTCTGTGACCACCAGTGCACCATGGTGCGACCGCAGGGGGGCCAGCCCATGCCCTGTACCCAGCCGTTCAGGAACAGGAGCACGAACATGATGGCGATGCTGGAGGTGGCCCAGTGCATGGTGCCCATCATGAACATGATGCCGGCCGAGAGCAGCAGGCCGGCGGAGAGGAAGTAGCGCGCGTTGGATCTGTCCGACACGTTCCCCATCAGGAACTTGGAAAGACCGTAGGCGATGGAGACCCCGGAGAGGGCCAGACCCAGATCGCCACGGGAGAAGCCCTGCTCGATGAGATAGGGCATCGCCAGACTGAAGTTTTTCCGTACCAGATAGTAACCGGCATAGCCGAAGAAGATCCCGAAGAACACCTGCCAGCGCAGGCGCTTGTAGAAGGGATCTATCTTGTCTGCCGGTAGCCTGTCTATGTGGGGGGCAGGCTTGAAGAGACTAAGCATGTTCTGCTTCCTTGTTGTTGTTATGGGCGTAGAGGGTGCCCCGGTCACGCTGCGATCAGATGAGTCCCCATTCGCAAGCGAGCCAATTGTGCTCATATGTGAGCATTTAATCTGTGATGGGAACGGAATTATTGCAGTTTTATTACAAAATAAATCACTAAATGAGTGATCGCTCATTGCGTGCCAGCCCGCGTCGATCAAGGGATTCAACTACTCCCTAAGTAGTATTTGGTGCATTGTCAGTTGCTTTTCGTCACATTTTCTTAGCAATGAATGGGATCTTGCCCACATTTCCGGTGGCGGGGATCTGGTGAATTGGCACAGAAGGTTTATTTTCTCTCTCGTCCAAGAACGAGCGCAAACGAGCATAACGTTTGCGGAGGCTCAAACAACAAGAAGAAACGTTTTCGGACGCAATAAATGGGACTGCAAGATAACGAAACGGAACATCAAACCTACTGTGGGTGGATATAAGGAATAACAACTATGAGCATACAAAGACCCAATACCCTGCTTGGCGAATGTCTCGCCGAGTTCATCGGCACCGGCCTGCTGATCTTCTTCGGCGTCGGCTGCGTGGCCGCCCTGGTGCTGGCTGGCGCCAACTTCGGGCAATGGGAAATCTCCATTACCTGGGGCCTGGGCGTTGCCATCGCCATCTATGTGACCGGCGGCATCTCCGGTGCCCACCTCAACCCTGCCGTGACCCTGGCCCTGATGACCTTCTGCGGCTTCGACAAGCGCAAGGTGGTGCCCTTCATCATCGCCCAGATCGCCGGTGCCTTCGCCTCCGCCGCCCTGGTCTACGCCCTCTACAGCAACCTGTTCACCCAGTGGGAACTGACCCACAACGTGGTACGCGGCAGCATCGAGAGCCTCGGCACCGCCGGCATCTTCTCCACCTACCCCAATGCCCTGCTCTCCAACATGCAGGCCTTCGCGGTCGAGATGGTGATCACCGCCGTGCTGATGCTTGGCATCATGGCCCTGGGTGACAACAACAACGGCGCCCCCAAAGGCTTCGCCGCAGCCCTGCTGATCGGTATCCTGATCGCGGTGATCGGTGCCTCCCTCGGCCCCTTGACCGGCTTTGCCATGAACCCGGCCCGTGATTTCGGTCCCAAACTGTTTGCCTTCGTCGCAGGCTGGGGTGATGTTGCCCTGACCGGTGGTCGCGACAACCCCTACTTCTGGGTCCCCATCCTCGGCCCCATCGTCGGCGCCCAGATCGGTACCGCCCTGTACGTGAAAGTGCTGGCTCCCTGCGTCCCGGGCAACCGCGTCGCCGCCGAAGAAGCCACCAAGCTGTCTAACAAAGAAGAGGCCGCCGCCTGAAAGCGGTCCCCCCAACGTGGAAAACAAGAACGTGGAGAACATCATGTCTGCTGATAAAAAATATGTCGTCGCGCTGGATCAAGGCACCACCTCCTCCCGTGCCATCGTCTTCGATCAGGATGCCAACATAGTCGCGACCTCCCAGCGCGAATTCACCCAGCACTACCCGAAAGCGGGTTGGGTGGAGCACGACCCCATGGAGATCTGGGCGACCCAGTCCTCCGTCTTCACCGAAGTGCTGGCCAAAAGCGGCCTGCACAGCGAGCAGATCGCCGCCATCGGCATCACCAACCAGCGTGAAACCACCGTGGTGTGGGAAAAAGCCACCGGCAAGCCCATCTACAACGCCATCGTCTGGCAGTGCCGCCGCACCGCGGCCATCTGCGAGGAGCTCAAGGCCCGCGGCCTGGAAGAGTACGTTCGCGAGAACACCGGCCTGGTGCTGGATGCCTACTTCTCCGGCACCAAGGTGAAGTGGATCCTGGACAACGTGGAAGGGGCCCGCGAGAAGGCAATGAACGGCGAGCTGCTGTTTGGCACCATCGACACCTGGCTGGTGTGGAAGATGACCAACGGCGAAGTGCACGTCACCGACCCGACCAACGCGTCGCGCACCATGCTCTACAACATCCGCGATCTGAAGTGGGACGAGCGCATGCTGGACGAGCTGGGCATCCCCATGTCCATGCTGCCACAAGTCAAACCCTCCTCCGAGGTCTATGGCTACACCACCCGTGGCGGCGGCTCCCGCATCCCCATCGCCGGCATCGCCGGTGACCAGCAGTCCGCCCTGTTCGGCCAGCTCTGCTTCGAGAAAGGCATGGCCAAGAACACCTACGGCACCGGCTGCTTCATGCTGATGAACACCGGCACCGAGCCGGTTCGCTCCAGCAACGGCCTGCTGACCACGGTCGCCATCGGCCCGAAAGGGGAAGTGAACTACGCGCTGGAAGGGGCCGTGTTTATGGGCGGTGCCACCATCCAGTGGCTGCGTGACGAGCTCAAGATCATCCACGATGCCCGCGATACCGACTACTTCGCCTCCAAGGTGGGCGACACCAACGGCGTCTACCTGGTGCCGGCCTTCGTGGGCCTGGGCGCCCCCTACTGGGATCCGTATGCTCGCGGCACCATGGTCGGCCTGACCCGTGGCGCGAACCGCAACCACATCATCCGTGCGGCGCTCGAATCCATCGCTTACCAGAGCCGCGACGTGCTGGATGCCATGCAGCAGGACTCCGGCATCAAGCTGGCGGCCCTGAAGGTGGATGGCGGCGCGGTCGCCAACGACTTCCTGATGCAGTTCCAGGCCGACATGATGCACACCCCTGTGGTGCGTCCGACCCGGATCGAGACCACCGCCATGGGCGCCGCCTTCCTGGCCGGCCTCGCCGTCGGCTTCTGGAAGAGCTCGGAAGAGCTGGAAGACAAGTTCAGCGTGGACCGCGAATTCATCCCCCAGATGGACCGCGACGATCGCGCCAAGCGCTACAACGGCTGGAAGAAGGCGGTCGAGCGTTCACGCCGCTGGGCAGAAGAGGAGTGATCGGGTAACCGATATCCTTGAAATGAAAGCAGAAGAGGCCGACAGCGATGTCGGCCTCTTTTTATTGGCGCTCGCAAGCACCCTCGGTTCCCTCCCCTTGCCAAGGGGTGGGAGAAATTGACCCCTCCCCCTCGTGGAGGGGGAGGCCGGGAGGGGGTTGGAACTGTCGGCATGCCCTCTATAACGCCTCAGCGCCGAGTTGCTCCTTGAGAAAATCCAGCCAGACCCGCAGCCGGATGTCCCGCTGGGCATCGGAATAAAAGACCGCATTGATGGGGCGCGAGGCACCGCTGTTGCTGCGGGCAAGCACCTCCACCAGGGCGCCGCTCGCCCGATCATCCCCCGTCATGAAGTCCGACAGGCAGACGATCCCCTGCCCCGCCAGCGCCAGCTGACGCAATGTCTCGCCGCTGCTGGCCCGCAGGGTCGGGGTGATGGAGAACCTGTCCCCCTGCTCCGTGCTCAGCAGCGGCCAGTGGTTCAGGTGATCGGGGTGCAAAAAGCCGAGCAGCTCGTGACCCGCCAGCAGATCCGCCGGCTGGCGCGGGGTACCGCGCGCCTCCAGATAGGCCGGGGATGCCAGCAGCCGCAGCTTGGATCGCCCGAGCGGGAGGGCCCGCAGGGAGGAGTCGGTCAGCTCGCCGATGCGAATGGCCATGTCCACCCGCCGCTCCATCAGGTTGATAAAGCCCTCCGAGCTGTGCAGTTGCAGCTCGATCCCCGGATAACGGCGGCGAAACTCGCCGATGATGGGCACCAGCCGGTGCAGGATGAAGGGGGTGGCGGCATCGACCCGCAGCACGCCCTCCGGCTGCTCCCGACGCATCAGCAGCAGCCCCTCCGCCTCGCTCATCTCGGTCAGGATCTTCACCGCCCGCTGATAGAACCAGCTCCCCTCCTCGGTCAGGCTGACCCGGCGGGTGGTGCGATTGAGCAGCACGGTGGCGAGCTTCTCTTCGAGGCGCTTGATGCCCCGGCTCACCACCGAGTTGTCCATGCCGAGGTTCTCCGCCGCCTGGCGAAAGCTGCCCGCCTCCACCACGGCCACGAACAGGGTCAGTTCATCGGAATGGGTCTTCATTGCTGTCATCCTGGCAAGAGTGATGGGCCTTTATAGGCGCAATGGCCGGGAGTTGGCAAGGCAGGCGTCACTTCGTATCGTGACACTCCGCCTGTTTTATCTTCCCCCATGTCTGTACAATGCCGCCTGATGGCACCGTATGGCGCCACACCATGACAGGGACGATGATATGACATTCGAATACAGGCTGGCCGCCGCCCATAGAGAGCTGGCCGACAAGGGCGTGCAGGAACTCAACTACAACCCGCCGATCATCTGGCTGCTGCGCAAGGCGGGACTCACCGTCAGGCCGCCCCACTACGAGCGCTTTCTGGTCAACATCCTTGCTCTGGGTCTGCCCATCGGCGCTATCTGGGGGATGTTGATGTGGTTCTTCGGTTGGCAGCATGAGGCGAGCCTGGGGTTTGCCCTGCGCCAGGGACTCCTGTTTGGCATAGGGGTCGGTCTGCTGATGGCGACCTGGCTCTGGTTTCGGCGCAAGCAGCTCAAGCTGACCCCCTGGGACGCCTTGCCCCACTCCACGATCCGCACGCAAAAGCGCTGGCAGCCCAGATAGATGACACCCGGCCTCACTTATCAGCAGGGAGCGGTACCTTATGAAAGCCCATGAAAAACTGAACTATGTGGAGTTTGCGGCCAGGGATCTCGCCGCCACCCAGGCCTTCTTCACCGCCGCCTTTGGCTGGCAGTTCGCCGACTACGGCCCCGATTATTGCGCTTTCGAGGGAGAAGGGCTGGATGGCGGCTTCTATCGCGCCGAACTGTGCAACCAGAGCGCGCAAGGCGGCGCTCTCCTGGTGTTTTACAGCGCCGATATCGAGGCGACCCTGGCGAAGGTGAGCCAGCATGGCGGCACCATAGTGCGCCCCCTGTTCGACTTCCCCGGCGGCCGCCGTTTCCACTTTGTCGAGCCCAGCGGCAACGAGTTTGCCGTCTGGTCGGAGCCGGCCCAGATTTGATGACGAGGGGTAGCCCGGCTGCCCCCGGCTTAAAGTCACCTTCACTTAGCGTGCCACCTTCCTGCATTGGCTGGCGTCGCCGCCCTGATTGCTGCGCTTATCCCAATAGTGTTTTGCAACTGCTGCCCTGTATCCCCCAGTCTAGGGCGGGCATACTGGCCTTCGACATTGCAAGGAGGTCCAGATGCCATCCCCCATCACAGTGATTGCCCGGCTTGACGCCAAACCCGAATTTGCCGACCGGTTTCGCGCCGCCTTGAACCCCTTGATTGCCGCTACCCTGCAAGAGCCGGGGTGCCTTCGCTACCAGCTGCACCAAAGCCTGGAGAGCCCCCATGGCTGGATGTTGCACGAGGAGTGGGAGAGCGAGGCCGCCCTCGACGCCCACCAGCAGCAGCCCCACTTTATCGCCTTTGCCAGCCTCGCCGCCCCCTGGTTTGCCAACCGGGTCGTGAGCCGCTACCGGCGCGTCTGATATCCCTGCGGCCCACCCTCTGTCCGCCTAGGGGCGGGTCGGCACAAGATTGAGCGTACAAACAATAACCTGAGGAATTGAATGATGAAGATGCCCAACCTGGGTCTTGGAACCTTCCGCCTGAAAGATCAGCCCCTGCGCGACTCCCTGCTCCAGGGCCTTGAACTTGGCTATCGCCATATCGACACCGCCCAGATCTATGACAACGAGGCTGAAGTGGGCCAGCTCATGAGCGAAAGCGGCGTGCCCCGCCAGGATATCTACCTGACCACCAAGGTGTGGACCAGCGAGTTCGGCCCGGGCAAGGTGATCCCGAGCCTGGAAGCGAGCCTGGAAAAACTCGGCACCGACTACCTGGATCTCGCGCTTATCCACTGGCCCTCCCCCCAGGATGAGGTGCCGATGGCGGTCTATCTGGAGCAGCTGGCCGAGGCCAAAGCCCGGGGCCTGACCCGGGAGATCGGGGTTTCCAACTTCACCGTGGCCCAGCTTGAACAGGCCATCGAGATCCTGGGACCGGGCGCCATCACCCACCAGCAGGTGGAGATCCACCCCCTGCTGCAAAACCGCAAGGTGGTGGAGTTCTGCCAGGCCCATGACATCGCCATCACTGCCTATATGCCGCTCGCCTATGGCAAGGTGCTCACCGAGCCGCTGCTGATGGAGATCGGCAAGCGTCACGGCGTCTCTGCGGCCCAGGTGTCGCTCGCCTGGCTGCTGGCCCAGGGCATGACGGTGATCCCGAGCTCCACCAAACGGGAAAACCTGGCCGCCAACCTGGCGGCGCTGAAGGTGCAACTCACTGCCGAGGAGATGGCGGCCATCGCCACCCTGGACAGAGGCGAGCGCTGCGCCAACCCGGACTTTGCACCGGCTTGGGACTGATCCGGGGCGATCACGCAGCACCACACACAACGACAAGCGGGAGGCACTGTGCCTCCCGCTTTTTTATTTGGCGCCATGCATCATTCGTCCTATCCCCCCGTCGCGATTGCTGCAAATTCACCAAAAGTCATTTGATATCGCCGCCATTTTTGCCAACAAAGGTCATCGTCATACTGGCGCCATTCTCCCGTCGGGAGCCACCATCCAAGGAGTTGTTATGCCACTGGCGTTATTTGCCCTCACCTTAAGTGCCTTTGCGATCGGCACCACCGAATTCGTGATCGTGGGACTTATTCCCACCATCGCGGAGCAGCTCAATGTCTCGCTCCCCTCGGCGGGCCTCCTGGTCAGCCTCTATGCCCTGGGGGTGGCTATCGGCGCCCCCGTGCTCACGGCACTCACCGGCAAGGTGCCGCGCAAGTGGCTGCTGGTGGGGCTGATGGCCCTCTTCACCGCCGGCAACCTGCTCGCCTGGCAGGCCCCCGGTTACGAGAGCCTGATCGTCGCCCGCATCCTCACCGGGCTGGCCCACGGGGTCTTCTTCTCGGTGGGCAGCACCATCGCCACCGGCCTCGTGGCCAAAGAGAAGGCGGCCAGCGCCATCGCCATCATGTTCAGCGGCCTCACCGTGGCCCTGGTGACCGGCGTGCCCCTCGGCACCTGGATTGGTCAGGTGTTCGGCTGGCGCGATACCTTCCTGGTGGTGAGCCTGCTCGGGGTCGTCGCCATGGTGGGCAGCCTGCTGCTGATCCCAAATAACCTGCCCCAGGGCGCGGCCTCTACCCTCCGCGAGCAGCTCTCGGTGCTCACCAAGAAGCCGCTGCTGCTGGTCTACGCCAAGACGGCGCTCGGTTACGGCGGCGCCTTCACGGCCTTTACCTTCCTCGCCCCCATCCTGCAACAGGTGAGTGGCTTCAGTGCCGGTGCCGTGAGCCTCATTCTGCTGGTGTACGGAGTGTCGGTCGCCGTCGGCAATATCTGGGGCGGCAAGCTGGCCGACAAGATGGGCCCATTGCCCGCGCTGAAGCTGCTGTTTGCCGGCCTAGCCATGGTGCTGCTGGTGCTCACCTTCACCGCGCCCCATCCGGTGCTGGCGGTACTCACCGTGCTGGTGTGGGGCGCCTTCGCCTTTGGCAACGTGCCCGGTCTGCAGGTGCTGGTGGTGAAACAGGCAGAGCACCATGCTCCAAACGCGGTCGACGTGGCCTCCGGCCTCAACATCGCCGCCTTCAACGTCGGCATTGCCCTGGGCTCCGTGGTCGGCGGCCTGGTGGTGGAACACCTCGGCCTGATGCACACCCCCTGGATTGGCGCCCTTATCGTGCTCTTGGCTTATGGTCTGACCCATCTGAGCGAACGCCAGGCCACCCGCCTAGCCCCTGCGATCTAGGAAAGAACGCAACAAAAAGGCCGACACTGGGTGTCGGCCTTTGTCATATCCAGCGGCGGGGCTCAAGACTCCTTGAGATCCTCATCGGCGGCCCAGCGGGCCTCCAGCCAGAGCAGGTTGACCAGGCCGCACAGCAGGGCGAAGCCCAGTCCCAGCATCCAGGTGAAATACCACATATCGAAGACTCCCAAGTTCGTGTCAGTAGAGGCTATGGCCGTGCTGGCGCACCTGCTCGGTGCTCACCTTGCCGCGCACCACCCGGTAGACCCAGAGGGTATAGCCGATGTTGACCGGCATCAGCACGGCGACGATCCCCAGCATGATGAAGAGGGTGCGCTCGCTCGAGGTGCCGTCCCACAGGGTCAGGCTGCTCGCCGGATCCAGGGACGAGGGCAGCACGAAGGGGAAGAGCGCGATGGCCACGGTCAGCATCATGACGGCGCAGGCACCGCCGCTCGCGGTGATCGCCAGGCGCGGCCTGCCAGAGGCGCTTGCCAGGGCGCTCAAGAGCGGCAGCAAGAGACCCGAGGCCGGCACGGCCCAGAGCACAGGGTGGGCGGCGAAGTTGCCAAGCCAGCCCGCCGGTACCGCCGCTACCTCTTTCATCAGCGGCGTGAGGGCCCCGTTGAGATCGCCGATGGCCGCTATCCGGTAGCCATTCATCTGGCCGAGCCAGAGCCCGCCAATGGCAAAGAGCAACGTCGCCAACGGGCCGAGCCAGAGGCTGTGGCGGGCGCTGCGCCGGGCGATCTCCCCTTGAGTCTTGCACTGCAGGAAGCTGGCGCCATGCAGGAGCAGCAGCGCCAGCGCCGTCCCTATGCAGGTCAACAGCAGCGGCCAGTGGAAGTCAAATGCACCATAGTGGATGCGAAGGGCCGTATCGAAGCGAAACGGCAGCCCCTGCAGCAACAAGCCCAGGGTGGCGCCAAACACCAGGGTCGGCAGCAGACCGCCCACCACCAGGGCGCGATCCCACCAGCGGCGCCAGACCGGGTCCGGCAGCTTGCTGCGATAGTCAAAGCCCACCGGACGCAGGAAGAGGCCGAACAGCAGGAACATGAAGGGGACGTAGAGCGCCGAGAAGGCGGCGGCATAGACCAGGGGCCAGGCGGCGAACAGGGCGCCGGCCCCGGCGATGAGCCACACCTGGTTGCCCTCCCACACCGGCCCCACGCTGTTGAGCAGCACCCGCCGCTCCTCGTCGTTCCTGGCCACCACCGGCAGCAGCATGGCCACGCCGAGATCGAAGCCGTCCATCACCACGAAGCCGACGAGCATGAAGAGCACCAGCCCCCACCAGATCAATTTCAGGGTTTCGTAATCCATCAGGCAGGACTCCCGTTTTGCAACACTTCACCTTGATAGCGACCCGTCTGCAGGCTGGCAGGCCCTTTGCGGATCACATGACGCAACAAGAACAGCTCCACCACCAGCAGGCTGGTGTAGATGAGGAAGATGGCGATGAGGCTGAACCAGAGCTGGCCCGGTTGCAGCAACGACACCGAGGCCGACACCGGCAGCACGTCGCTGATGGTCCAGGGCTGGCGACCGAACTCCGCCACGAACCAGCCCGCCTCGATGGCAATCCAGGGCAGCGGGATAGACCAGAGCAGGGCCCTGAGCAGCCGCGGGGATTGCACCAGCCTGCCCCGGCACAGCTGCAGGAAAGCGGCGGCAAAGAGCGCCAGCAGCACCACGCCGATGCCCACCATCAGGCGAAAGCTCCAGAACAGCGGCGCCACCTGGGGGATGGAGTCCTCCACCGCCCGGGCGATGGCCCCCTCGTCCGCCTTGCCGATCTCCTTGGCATAGGGGGTGAGCAAGAGGCCGTAGCCCAGATCGCCGCGGTGGCGCTCGAAGGTGGCGCGGGCCGCCTGGTTGCTGCCGTCGGCCCGCATCGCTTCGAGCGCCTCGTGGGCCAGCATGCCGCTGCGAATGCGCGCCTCGTGCTGCGCTTTCAGATCTTTGAGGCCCGTCACCTGCTCATCCAGGGAGCGGGTGGCGATGATGCCCATCAGATAGGGGATCTTGATGGCCGCGTGGGTGGTTTCGGCACGCTGATCCGGCAGGCCGAACAGGGTGAAAGAAGCCGGGGCGGGCTCCGTCTCCCACTCCGCCTCGATGGCGGCCAGCTTCACCTGCTGCACCTCCCCCGAGCGATAGCCCGACTCGTCCCCGAGCACGATGACAGAGAGGATGGCCGCGAGGCCAAAACCCGAGGCGATGGCAAAGGATCGCAGGGCGAAACGCACCTCCATGCCGCGCAGCAGATACCAGCTGCTCACCCCCATCACGAACAGGGAGGCTGCCACATAGCCCGCCGCCACCGTGTGGACGAACTTGACCTGGGCCACCGGGTTGAAGATGACCGCGGCCACGTCCACCAGCTCCATGCGCATCGTCATGGGGTTGAACTCGGCGCCGACCGGGTTCTGCATCCAGCCGTTGGCGATGAGGATCCAGAGGGCGGAGAGGTTGGAGCCGAGCGCCACCAGCATGGTCACCAGCAGGTGCTGACCCCGGGAGAGCTTGTCCCAGCCGAAGAAGAACAGACCCACCAGGGTGGACTCCAGGAAGAAGGCCATCAGCCCCTCCACCGCCAGCGGCGTGCCGAAGATGTCGCCGACGTAGTGGGAGTAATAGGCCCAGTTGGTCCCGAACTGGAACTCCAGGGTGATGCCGGTGGTCACCCCCATCACGAAGTTGATGCCAAACAGCTTGCCCCAGAAACGGGTGATGTCCTTGTAGATCACCTTGCCGGTCATCACGTAGGCCGACTCGGCGATCACCAGGATCCAGGACAGCCCCAGGGTGAGGGGCACAAACAGAAAGTGGAACATCGCCGTCGCCCCGAACTGCATTCGGGAGAGGCTGACCACATCATCCAGGCTTATCATGCATGACTCTCTATGTTGCATTTAACGGACAGGTTTTCGCCCGTTAAGTACATCACGTGCCATGACACCTATAACAGATGCAGTTATAGTGAAATACACCTATAACAGTTTAAGCCCACCATGTCCCTATACGGCCAGCTGGCAGATCAGCTGCACCAGCAGATAGAGAGCGGCCTCTGGCAGCCGGGGGAGCGCATCCCCTCCATCCGCCAGAGCTGCAAGACCCACGGCCTCAGCCCCATGACGGTGCTGCAGGCCTATCAGCTGCTCGAAAGCCGCGGCCTCATCCTGGCGCGGCCCCAGTCCGGCTACTACGTCAAGGCCGCCGCCTCCCCTCAGCGCATCAGCACTCCCCTGCAGGCCAGTTACAGCGGTTCGGTGGACATCAACGACCTGGTGTTCGAGGTATTGCAGGCAAGCAAGTCCCGGGAACTGGTGCCGCTCGGCATGGCGATGGCCGATCCCACCCTCTTCCCTCACCCCCAGCTCGGCCGGGCGCTGGCCAGCAGCATGCGCCGGCTCGACCCCTTCAGCACGGTGGCAGATCTGCCCCCCGGCAACGAAGCGCTGCGCCGCGCCATCGCCCAGCGCTACGCCGGTGAGGGGCTGGCGGTGGATCCCGGGGAGATCATCATCACCACAGGCGCCATGGAGGCGCTCTCCCTCAGCCTGCAGGTGCTGACCGAGCCCGGTGACTGGGTGGTGGTGGAATCCCCCACCTTCTACGGTGCCCTGCAGGCCATCGAGCGGCTCAAGCTGAACGCGGTGGAGATCCCGGTGATCCCCGGCGTCGGCATCGATCTCGCCCTGCTGGAAGAGGCCCTCGCCGAGCGCCCCGTCAAGGCGTGCTGGCTGATGGGCAATGTCCAGCATCCCCTCGGCCATACCATGCCGGATGAGCACAAGCAGGGGCTGATGGCGCTGCTCAACCGACGCGAGGTGGCGCTGGTGGAGGACGACGTCTATGCCGAGCTCTATGTCGGGCGCGAGCGGCCCAGGCCCATCAAGTACTGGGATACGCGGGGGGACAGCCTGCTGTGCAGCTCCTTTTCCAAGTGCCTGGCGCCGGGCTTTCGGGTCGGCTGGGTGGTGGCAGGGCCCCATGCCGAGCGCATCCAGCGGTTGCAGCTGATGTCGACCCTCTCCACCAATGTGCCAAGCCAGCTCGCGCTCGCCGACATGCTGCGCCAGGGTGGAGTGGACGCCCATTTTCGCCGGCTGCGTCACACCCTGGCCCAGCGCCAGCAGCAGATGCGGGCGGCCCTGCTGCGCCTCTTCCCCGAGGCAAGGATCAGCGCCCCGGATGGCGGCTATTTTCTCTGGCTCGAGTTTGACCCCGGCCTCGACAGCCGCGCCCTGCACGCCCGGGCGCTGGCCAGCGGTTTTTCACTGGCGCCGGGGGCCCTCTTCTCCAGCCAGGGGCTGCACAACCACTGTCTGCGCCTCAACAGCTCCCATCCCTGGAGCGAGCCGCTGGAGGCCGCTCTCACCCGGCTGGCGGAGCTTATCCGGCAGCAGCTGGACGCCATTCCCTCAAGAAACGACAAGGCCCCATAGCGGGGCCTTGTCGACACTCCATGGATTAACCCGGGATCAACCCGGCCCCTCCAGCTGGGCCACCTGGCGTTCTATGCTGCCTTTGAGGTTGTCATCGAGCTTGAGGGCCCGTGCCAGCTCGTCCAGATAGCCGCGCTCCATGAAGTGGTCCACCTCGATGGCGAGCAGGGAGGCGAGGTAGACCTCGGTCGCCAGCTCCATGTCGGTCACTTCCCGCGCCAGTGCCTGGGGATCCAGCGGGCGGGACAGCTCGCCGTCAATCCAGCGGGCCGCGTCCCCCTGACCCTGTTCGGTCAGGTACTGCTGGATTTTCTGGCGCTCGGCGACATCGATGTGACCGTCGGCCCGGGCCGCCGCCACCATGGCCCGCACCAGCAGGTTGGCGCGGGCATCCAGGGCGTTGCCCTCCAGGGTGCCGAGGGGCTGGGTCGGCTGCGCCGGGGTGGACTGCTGGGCCTGCCAGTCCTGATAGAGCTTGTAGGCGAGCCCGCCGAGGGCGGCCGCCCCGCCCACCGCCGCTACCTTGGTGCCATACTTGCGCATCTTCTTGTTGCCAAGCAGCAGCGCCATGGCCCCGGCCGCCAGCCCGCCCTGGGCCATGCCCTTCATCTGGGCCTTGCGCGTGTCGCCACCGTCGTTGAGCCAGCCCTTGCCGCTACTCAGCAGTTGATCAAGTATTTGTTTCATAGGCCCTCCTCATTGCATGTTGCCTCATGCTGGTGCGCGGCCACTGAACTCAAGGTGAATAAATGCCACTGCCACGCCTGCTCTTCCTGACCCTGCTGACGCTGGTGGCCTTCGCCGCCAACTCGGTGCTCTGCCGCCTGGCGCTGTTTGAAGAGCAGATGGATCCGGCGCTGTTCACCCTGCTGCGCCTGACCAGCGGTGCCCTGGTGCTGATCCTGCTCTGCTCGGCCCGCCGCCCCCAGCCGCCCCGCCAGGGGGACTGGGGCGGCGCCCTGGCCCTCGTCACCTATGGCGCCGCCTTCTCCTTTGCCTACCTGACCCTGACCGCAGGCACCGGGGCTCTGCTGCTGTTCGCCGCCGTCCAGCTCAGCATGCTGGCCCCGCCCCTGCTGCGCGGGGAGCAACTGCCTCCCCTCCAGTGGACAGGCCTGCTCATCGCCGCCGCCGGGCTGATCCTGCTGCTGCTGCCCGGCATCACGGCCCCCGATCCCCTGGGGGCCGTCCTGATGATCGCCGCCGGCATCGCCTGGGCCTGCTATACCCTGCGCGCGCCGCGCTTTGCCGACGCCCTCGCCGCCAACGCCGGCCACTTCCTGCGGGCCAGCCTGCCCGCAGCCCTGATCTACCTGCTGCTGGGCCGGCTCGAGGCCAGCCCGACCGCCATCGGCTACGCCCTGGCCTCGGGGGCGCTGGCCTCAGGCCTTGGCTATGCGCTCTGGTATCGGGTATTGCCCCAGCTGGGGCGTACCCTGGCCGCCAGCGTACAACTGCTGGTGCCACTGCTCGCCGCCATGGCCGGCCTCCTCTTGCTGGATGAGTCCTGGTCCTGGCGGCTGTCACTGTCATCGCTGGGCATCCTGGGGGGGATAGCCCTGGTCATAGCGGGACGCCCCCCAACGGGAGACAAACCATCATGAAGATTGTCATACTGCTACTCGCCTGCGGCCTGTCGGGCGGCCTGCTCGCCGCCGAACAGGACAGGGAAACCCACCAGGCCGGACTGGATCGCGCCTGCCTCAACGCCCAGCAGCAGCTGATCGTGCAGGGCAGGCAGCAGCGCATCGACGCCTGCATCAAGGAGGGGGGCAAGGCGACCCGCTGCCAGCAGGAATTCGCCAGCTTTGGCCAGCGGGAGGGCAACAAGCGCCCCGACTTTTCGAACCTGCCCCCCTGCCAGCAGGCCGAGGCCTACCGCAAGAGTTACCGGCAGTGATGCCTGGACAACCCACAGAGGAGAACACATGACCCCACCCCGCGAGCTGACCCTGCAGTTTCTGGCCGAGCCCGCCGACGTGAATTTCGGCGGCAAGGTGCACGGCGGCATGGTGATGAAGTGGATCGATCAGGCCGGCTATGCCTGCGCCGCCGGCTGGTGCAGCGGCTATGCCGTCACCGTCTACGTGGGGGGCATCCGCTTCCTGCGCCCCATCCAGATAGGCCAGCTGGTGGAGGTGCACGCCCAGGTGATCCACACCGGCACCACCAGCATGCACCTGGCGGTGGACGTCTACAGCCGCCACCCCACCGACCCCGAGCGCCGCAAGACCACCCACTGCATCATCATCTTCGTGGCCATGGACGAGCACGGCAAGCCCACCCCAGTGCCCCAGTGGCAGCCGGTGAGCGAGAGCGATCGGCAGTTGCAGCTCTACGCCAAAAAGCTGATGGCCCTGCGCGAGGAGCTCGACAAGGAGATGCGCCAGCACCTGTGACGGGCGCGGGGCGTGTGTCCCGGGTCATCGAGGGTATAATGGCGTCTTTGCCATCCCATGAGAGAACACGATGTCACTGGAAACCGCCCCCGCCGAGGTGCAGCTCGCCGTCGATCTGATCGAGCTGCTGGAGACCAACAAAATCGCCCCCGAGCTCGCCCTCGCGGCGCTCGCCATCGTCCGCCAGGACTATGAGCGCAAGCTGAGGGAAGGCCGGGAGCTCTGATCCTTTCACCTGCCAGGAGGTGCCATGTCAGACCCCATCCGTTTCGAGACCGGCAGCACCATGCTGCTTGGCGGTCTGCGCCGTCACCACGCATTCCAGCACGCCGACTTCGGCGGCCAGTGGCGTGAGTTCGATGCCTTCGGCCCCCTGCCAGGCCAGCTCGGAGAATACGCCTACGGCGTCATCTGCGGCGCCAGTGCAACGGCCTGCGAATACATGTGCGCGGTGGAGGTGAGCGCCCTGGAGGTGCTGCCCACCGGGCTCGGCCGGATGCGCATCACGCCCCAGCACTACGCGGTCTTCCTCCATCAGGGTCATGTCTCCACCCTGCCCCGGACCTGGCAGGCCGCCCTCGACTGGCTGGCCCGGTCCAGCTGGGAGTCCGCCCACAAGCCGGACTTCGAGCGCTACGGCGCCGGGTTCGACCCCACCACGGGCAGCGGCGAGGTGGAGATCTGGCTCGCCATCGTCCCCAGGCAGATCCTGACCTGACGACCCAGCCCGAGCATCAGCCCGGCATCAACGGGGCCTGAGGGCGCCCCCCTCTCCCATGACCTCGTCACACAGGGCGATCAGGGCCTCCCCCAGCCTGGCGAGCGGCTCGCTCGCCCCCGGCCCCTGATGCAGGGCCAGCTCCACCGCCGTCACCGTCGGCCAGTCCTTCAGCACCACCTGATCCGGTTGCACCAGGCGGGCGGGCAGCAGGCTGACGCCGATGCCCGCACTCACAGCCCCCTGCAAACTGGCGAGGCTGGCACTCACATAGGCGATGCGCCAGGGGACCCCCTCCCCATCCAGGGCGTCGGTGATCTGGCGCCGGTAGAGCCCCTCGTTCGGAAACACGGCCAGGGGCAGCGGCCTGCGTCCGGCGGCGGGCCAGTCGCGGCTGTCGACCCAGGCGAGCGGCTCGCGCCAGCGGGCGACGGGCTCCCCCTGGCCACGCCCCTGCTTGATCAAGGCCAGATCCAGCCCCCCGGCCTCGAAGGCCTGCCACAGGCCGTGGCTCAGACCGCTTTGCACCTCCAGCCTGACCTCGGGATGCTGGCGGGCAAAGGCGGCCAGCACCGGGGTCATGACGCCGGCGGCAAAGTCCTCGGGCACCCCGAGGCGCAGGGGCAGGCTCGCCTCCCTCACCCGCTCGCTCGCCCGAACCAGCAGCCCCAGGATCTGGCGCGCCAGCCCGAGCAGGGTCTCCCCCTGGGCCGTGGTTACCACCCGGCGCCCGGAGCGATCGAGCAGGGTGCAGCCGAGCTGCTCCTCCAGGCGGCGCATCTGCTGGCTGAGGGTGGACTGGGTCAGATGAACGCGCTCGCCGGCGCGGGTGAAGCTGCCGGTCTCGACGATGGCGACAAAGCTTTGCAGCAGCTGGGGATCCAGCATGGGCCTCTCCACGGGTCACTCCATTCATAAAATCACTGAAAGTCATTTTATCATTTAATTTCCAAATGGAATGGCGACCCTCTAGGCTGCGGCCATCCCCCATTTTGCCAGGATGACCCCATGCCACTCTCGACCCAATCCGGAGCCCGCCTCGTCAACTCCCTCAGCGCCCTCTCGGCCCCCAGCCATCAGGAGTGGCTGGAGCAGGCACTGCACCTGGCCCTGACCCACCGCCAGCAAGGGGGCCGCCCCTTCGCCGCCCTGCTGGTGCGAGACAACCAGCTGGTGGCGAGCGCCGTCAACCGCATGCTGGAAGCCGGCGACCCCACTCGCCACGCAGAGCTGGAAGCGCTACGGGAAGGGAGCCGCCAGGGCCCGCTTGCGGGGGCTATCGTCTATGCCAGCGGCCACCCCTGCCCCATGTGCCTGAGCGCTCTGGTGATGAACGGCATCCAGGCGGTCTACTACGCCTTCGACAATGCCGACGCCGCCCCCTTCGGCTTCGACAGCAGCGCCGCCTACGCCGCCCTGCGCCTGCCCCTGGCCCCGCCGCCCCTGCCCCTCATCAAGCTGGCGAGCCCCATCCCGGCCGAGGCTCTCTACGGTCCCCAGCCCCATGAATAAGCGCCTCATCGCTCCTGGCAGCGGCGCCCTGCTGGTGCTGGTGGTGCTGATCGCCCTCAACCTGCGCCCCTTTCTCACCGCCATCGGCCCCCTGGCGCCCCAGATAGACGCCCGTCTGGCCCTCGGCATGGATGCGCTGGCCTGGGTCACCCTGCTGCCGCTCTGGCTTATCGGGGTCGGCGTGCTGCTCACCCCGGCGCTCCTTGGCCGCACGGGCCCGCACCCCTTGCTCGCGGCGGCCCTGCTGCTGCTGACTCTCGGCAGCGCCCTGCGCGTCGATCTGACGAGCGGCGCCCTGCTCATCGCCAGCGCCGCCCTGTGCGGCCTGGGCTCGGCCCTGGTGCAGGGGGTGCTGCCCGGCCTGATCAAGCAGTGTTTCGCCCAGAGGGTGCCGCTGGTGATGGGGATCTTCTCCGCCTGCATGATGGGGGGCGGGGCGCTCGGGGCCGTGCTCACCCCGAGGCTCGCCGTGTACCTCGACTGGTCCCGGGCCCTGGCACTCTGGGGCCTGCCGGTGCTGCTGGCCCTCGCCTGGCTCGCCTGGCGGGTGCGCCTGCCCGCCACGGCCAGACCTGCCGCCAGCGGGGGGGAGCAGCGCCTCATCACCCTGCCCCGCAGCTGGCTGCTCATCACCTGCTTTGGCATCATCAACAGCGGCTATGGCATCGTCGTGGCCTGGCTGGCACCGGCCTACATGGCTGCGGGGTGGAGTGCCCAGCAGGGGGGCGAGCTGGTGGCCTGGCTGGCCCTGGCCCAGACTGCGAGCGGCCTCGGCCTGCCGCTGCTGGCGGCCCGCAGGCTCGACAGGCGCCCCTGGATGGCGCTCGCCATCGCCATGCAGATGGGCGGTTTTGCCGGTCTCTGGATAGCACCGACCAGCGCCCCCCTCCTCTGGTGCCTGCTGTGCGGGGCAGGGCTTGGGGGCAGCTTCTCCCTCATCATGGTGATGGCCTTGGATCACCTGCCCGACCCGCGCCGGGCAGGCGCCCTCTGCGCCCTGATGCAGGGGGTGGGCTTCATGGTGGCGGCCACCGGCCCCTGGGTCGCGGCGCGCCTGCACCACGTAAGCGGTGACTTTGCCGCCGCCTGGCAGTGGCAGCTGGGGGGCCTGGTGCTGATGAGCCTGCTGGTGATGCGCCTCGATCCGCGCCGCTACCCCGGGGCGATGGGCCTGCCCCAGAGCGAGGCAGAGAGCAGCGCGCCACTGGCCCGCAGCCAGGGGGTTGCCTGACCCCCAGCGAGGCCGCAAGCCCTCGCGGGAGACAAAGCCCAAAAGCAACACACCGGCCAGAGGCCGGTGTGTTCAATGCTGATGCGGGGAAGGGCGGGGCGCTTAGCGTCCCTTCTTCTGCCGCCCACCCTGGCCGGCACGCGGCTTGCCCGGGGCGGGTTTGCCCCCCTTGCTCGGTGCGCCTTTGCCAGCACCGCCTTTGCCGGCTGCCCCCTTGCCTGCGGGGCTCTTCTTCTCGAATGCTTCCGGGCCCGGCACATTGGGACGGCCACCGATCTCGTGATCGTCGCTTCGACGCGGCTTCTTGCCCGGTGCAGCCTTGCCGGCTGAGGCCGCCTGCGCCTTGGGTTTGCCACCCTGGGCATTGGCAGGTTGCGCCCCCTTGGCCGGTTTCACCTCGGAGGAGGAGTCCTCAATGAGCTTGAACAGCTCGATCAGCTCGTCGTCGGTGAGATCTCGCCACTCCCCCACCGGCAGCCCCTTGAGGCTGACGTTCATGATGCGGACGCGCTCGAGCTTGGTCACCTCGAAGCCGAAGTGCTCGCACATGCGGCGGATCTGGCGATTCAACCCCTGCACCAGGGTGATGCGGAACACAAACGGGGCTTCCTTCTTCACCTTGCACTTCTTGGTGACGGCGCCGAGGATGGGCACCCCGGCCGCCATCCCCCTGACGAACTCGTCCGTCACCGGCTTGTCGACGGTCACCAGGTACTCTTTCTCGTGATCGTTGCCCGCCCGCAGGATCTTGTTCACCAGATCCCCGTGGTTGGTGAGGAAGATGAGCCCCTGGGAATCCTTGTCGAGGCGGCCGATGGGAAAGATGCGGGTGCTGTGGTTGACGAAGTCGACGATGTTGTCCTTCTCCCCCGCCTCCGTGGTGCTGACGATCCCTACCGGCTTGTTGAGGGCGATGAAGACCAGGCTGTCCGCCTCCCGCGGCTCGATCACCTGGCCGTTCACCTTGACCAGATCCCCGGCAAACACCTGATCCCCCACCCCGGCCCGCTTGCCGTTGATGAAGACGTTGCCCTGCTCGATGAAACGATCGGCCTCCCGGCGCGAGCAGATACCGCTCTCGCTGATGTACTTGTTCAGGCGCATGGATTCATCGGCCAGCATGGGGCACCTCCCGGGTCGCAAGGGCTGTCGGGATGGCTGGCTGGCGTGTGGTCGGGTTCGTCTGCATACAACTCCATGGAAAAAAGGGCCTGTGCCCTGCATGTTCGGCAAAAAACGCCGCTACAGTAGCACATTGCCCTCCTCCTTGCCCGGTTGCCATTGCCGGAGTGTGCCTCCTGCCCCCTGTCCGCCACTTCGCCGTGGCCTCGCGGCCCCCGTGATGAGGTATCGGCGCTGTGCCAAACCGCGTACCGAAGGGCGCTATACCACAACGGCGCCTCCCCCTGCCGCCGGCGACAAGGCCGCCAACAAGATCCAAAAGAGACAAACCAATCCTTGATATTTATCTAGCAAAAATGCATAAAAAGATTTTAGTCATCGCGAATTATCTTTTCCCCGCCGATGACGGGAGACGACACGAGCCGCCGGGCAGGACGAGATCCCCTCTTTCCTGCTCGCCACGGCCAGGCTCCCCTCGCAGGCAGGACGCCAATTTCATCGTTCACGACAGGAGTCAAAGATGCATCACCCCCTCTCCCAGGAGGCCTTCCTGGCCCAGGTGGCCAGTCGCAACCCCCACCAGCCCGAGTTCATCCAGGCCGTGAGCGAGGTGATCGCCTCCATCTGGCCCTATGTGGCGCGTCATCCCCGCTACCTGCAGCACGGCCTGCTGGAGCGCCTGGTGGAGCCGGAGCGCCTGGTGCAGTTCCGGGTGAGCTGGGTGGATGACCGGGGGCAGGTGCAGGTGAACCGCGGCTACCGGGTGCAGCACAACAGCGCCATCGGCCCCTTCAAGGGCGGCATGCGTTTCCACCCCTCGGTGGATCTCTCGGTGCTGAAGTTCCTCGCCTTCGAGCAGACCTTCAAGAACGCCCTCACCACCCTGCCCATGGGGGGCGGCAAGGGGGGGAGCGACTTCGATCCCAAGGGCAAGAGCGAGGGCGAGGTGATGCGCTTCTGCCAGGCGCTGATGCTGGAGCTGCACCGCCACCTGGGGGCCAACACCGACGTACCGGCCGGCGACATTGGCGTCGGCGGGCGCGAGGTGAGCTACATGGCGGGCATGATGAAGAAGCTCACCAACAGCGCCGAGTGCGTCTTCACCGGCAAGGGACTCTCCTTTGGCGGCAGCCTCATCCGTCCGGAAGCCACCGGCTACGGCCTGCTCTACTTCGTAGAGGCCATGCTGGCCCAGCGCGGCGAATCCCTCGACGGCATGCGGGTCTCGGTATCGGGTTCTGGCAACGTGGCCCAGTACGCCATCGAGAAGGCGATGGCCCTCGGCGCCCGGGTCATCACCGCCTCCGACTCCGGCGGCACCGTCTATGACCCCGAGGGCTTCACCCCCCAGAAGCTGGCCCGCTTGATGGCACTCAAGAACGAAGAGCGCAAGCGGGTGGCGGATTACGCCCATGAGCTCGGGCTGGAATTTTTCAATGGCCGTACCCCCTGGCATCTGGCGACAGACGTCGCCCTGCCCTGCGCCACCCAGAACGAGCTGGGGGAAGAGGACGCCAGGCTGCTGGTCGAGCACGGCGTGCGGCTCGTGGCCGAGGGGGCCAACATGCCGAGCAGTGCCGCCGCCATCCGGGTCTTCCACGAGGCCCGCGTGCTGTTTGCCCCGGGCAAGGCCGCCAATGCCGGGGGCGTCGCTACCTCAGGCCTCGAGATGAGCCAGAACGCCCAGCGCCTCTCCTGGACCCGGGAGGAGGTGGACGCCCGCCTCAAGGGGATCATGACCAGCATCCACGCCACCTGCGTGCGCTATGGCGAGGACGAGGCGGGCCATGTGAACTACGAGAGTGGCGCCAACATCGCCGGCTTCGTCAAGGTGGCCGACGCCATGCTGGCGCAAGGGGTCTGCTAGGCTCCCCGTCACGCCGCCTGCAACAGCGGCTTCAAGCACAACGGCAGCCTTGGCTGCCGTTGTGTTGGGGACCCACCATCCCGCACTGCTTGCTCAGTGCCCCGCTGGTCGCGATTGCGGCTAAGCCCCCTTCCACAGAGAAACTCGCCTGGCGGCGGGGCTCAGCGATAGCGGCTGATCTCGATAAGGTTCTGATCCGGGTCCAGGCAATAGACCGACTCGATGGGACCGCAGGCACCGCTTTTCATCACAGGCCCCTCCACTATCTCGACCCCCTGACTCGCGAGCTGGGCCATCACCTGATCCAGGGGCCAGCGGGTGATGAGGCAGAGATCCCCCGACCCCACCTGCGCCCGGTTGCGCGGCTCCTGCCCCAGCAACTGCAGATTGATCTTCTGGTTGCCAAAGCGCAGGGCCCGGCGCCCCTCGCCGAAGGTGATGGGCTCCATCTTGAAGGCACCGCTGTAAAACGCCACCGCCCGCTCGATGTCGCTCACCGTCAATACCAGATGGTCGATATGGCTGATCATGGTTCCTCCTAGTGATTGTACTTTCCACCAGAAATTGTCTGCTGCTCATACAAGAGTGTCGGCAGATGTACCTCCAAGTGCAGGCACAAACCTAAGCAACTCTTTGACAAAGTCATATCAGACCAGTTAGCGACTACCGCGAGCAAGCGTGACCTATCACAACTCCCATGATAATTTTAGAGATATAGTCTTGACACATAAAGATACTTCATAAAAATTCATGAAATATTTAAAACCTACAAGGTTTCTATGATTGATAAAAAGTGAAGATTTTTTCGTCTTGTCGAGCAACGCGTAAATGGATCTCTGCATGAGATCCTTTTGATAGGCTTTCGAATAGGAATGCGCATTGTTTTACCGGTGAGGAATCTTCAAAGCACACCATAAGGAACTGGATCGGGTAACGTCTCGCTTAGGCGATGCCGATGGCACGTCATCTGGCGATTTCAAACTGTAAAATATTTTTACCAATAAACCTGCTTTTTGAGAGGAACGGGATGATTGAACAACCACAGTGGAAATTTTTGAAACAGCCTTTAGGAGCCAAAGCGCGAGACCCGATGCAGGATGAGTTTTTCCAAGATCAGTCCATCGAAGGGCTCGAGCATGCCTTGGTCCGTGAAACAATTCAGAACTCTCTGGATGCACGACTGAGTGATGATCCAGTCCTAGTGACTCTTTCTCTGGGCAAACTTTCAGCTGACAATGCTAACTTCTGGTTTCCCAAAGAGGTACAAGATCATTATTCAGCAAAGGAAATTCGATTGGCGAGCCTACCGAACTGGGGGGCGGAAGAGTGCATCTACCTTGCGATTGAAGACTTTGGAACCAAAGGGCTTGAAGGGAAAATTGATTCTGTCGATCCTCAGGTCGGTGGAAACTTCTACCACTTTTTCAGAGCTGAAGGGCTCTCGAATAAGAAAGATGGCGAACGGGGAAGTTGGGGGGTTGGTAAGATCGTAATACCTCGTTCTAGTCGAATCCGTACTTTCTTTGCTATTACTCGACGTGCATCCGAGACTGGTATGCACCTAATAGGACAAACTATTCTAAGGCACCACGAGATTAATGGTGTGAGATATACTCCAGACGGCTGGTTAAGCCAAGATAAAGATGGCCTACAAATCCCATTTACCAGTGACATGGTTACAGAGCGATTAAGGCAAGACTTCCGATTGCGCCGAGTAGATGAACCTGGTTTGAGTGTGATCATTCCATGGGCGTATGAAAAATATTTGACTCTAGAGCGGTTAGCAGCGGTTATCGCCAAGGAATACTTCATTCCTATATTGGCTGGAGACCTAGTAATTGAACTGCGAGATCATAATAACGACAACTATCAGCGCTTTGACTCAAGCAGCTTCTCTACGCTCATTCAGGTTGCCCCAAAAGATGACCAGCTCCAAGAGGCGATTCAATTAGCAAGAAATTTACTGCGACTCGGACAAGTAAATCCCTTGGAGGTTAAAGTCATTCATAAGCACGACCAAGATACTCTGGATTACGACTGGTCAAATTACCAAACCGACTTGCCCCCACAGGATATCGAATCAGCGCTAGAGAATAACCGTGTAGTGCACTTCAAGGTGCCCATGATCATCATAGCGGCCAAAGGTGACCCTGTAGCGTGTGAGTTTGATGTACTGGTCAAGAGGAAGTCTGGGCGTCATTACCCTATATATGTACGAGATGGACTGATCATACCCAACCAACCAACTCGCAGAAAAGCTCCTGACTGTATTGGTTTAATTTACACATCAAATAACGCAATCGCAGAAGCGCTGCGACGAGCCGAGTGCCCCGCACACACAGACTGGAAAGCCAGTCGTGATAAATTTAGAGAGCCCCGGTACTACGCAGCAAATAAACTAATTCCCTTCGTTCGCGAAAGTGTACACAAACTCATCGACAAGTTATCTAGTGAAGATGACCAACCAGATCACAACCTGCTAGCCGATCTGCTCCCGTATCCATCAAATAATTCACCTCTACAGCCAAAATGTAACAAAGTACTGAGCGAGGACGATAAAAAAACACATAAAACAACCAAGCCAGACGACCCGAATATTCCACTTCCTACACCGCGCTGCTGGCGGCTCAAGCAATCCGCAGGAGAAATATATCTCACTGGCAACCCAGATGGGTTCACCAATAAAGAAGGTTACCGACTGGTCCTCCAAGCAGCATATGATATTCATGGCCGTAATCCTTTTAAAACTCACTCGAAATTCGACTTTGACCTAAAACAAGCAGCTGAAAATGGGATAGATGATAAAAGCGGTTTCCGAGTCGTCACAAGTAGCACACTGATCGAGAGTGGTGATTATGGAAGTTTGGTTTTTCAAGTAAGTAAACCTGATTTTGAAATTATTTTACAACCAGCGGACCTCAATCGTGACCTAATAATTAAAATCAGTTCGACTCCCATTGGGGAGGATGACATTGTGGAGATAACGGAATGAGTCGCCGTTTTAATTTTACAGGCCGAGCCAAGATCTTTAGAGAAGATGTCAAAGTCACCATTGAACCTCGTGACAACGCCATTATTTGCAATGTTCACCTCAGACTAGCAGGATATGGACTGAGACCTGATGCCTTGATAGTTGTTGAGGCTGAGCGAGGGCGCGTTATGCGCCTGCGAAACGACTGGGGATATGCTGGAAAAGCATTTACTATCGACGGTTCAGACTCCGAGTTTGATATTAGCGCTATGGGCGATCCCGAAGATGTACGCTTTCGTGTGCTTGTTGTTGAACCGAAGTCCTGCCGCTTGCTGGCAACAGCAGAAAACGTGGAGGCTCACAACAGTGGGGACGGAGAAGCACCACAACGATCTTTGCTTCCCATAAAAATGCGTGATCTACAAGGTGGCGTCTGGGAATTGGAAAATATGGATGATACTCCGACACTAGTGCTCGACATCAATCTAGGCACCAAACAGGAACTCAAAGCAAGTCCTATCCTGTCTGCTCTTCTTCCTGGTGTAGTCAGAGCCATCCTAGTGTACCAAGCTCATGCCCAGCAGGACGCAGGTAAGGATGATGAAGTAACGACTGACGAAGGAGAGACCACAACATGGCTGGCTCTAGGAAAGAAATGGGTAGGCGTCTCATATCCTAATAACGGTGATCATCAAGAAATTGATGATTGGGCACAAAAAGCGGCTACTGGATTTTGTAGAGAAAAGAAACTGCGTGATCGATTAATTAACTTCCTGACGTTGGAGTATTGATAATGGAAATATTTCAGATGCGGGCATTTAACCCAGACGGCATTGAACAAATGCGTGCTTGGCTTGATCAAGCTCGCCATAACCCATCAACGCCAGTCCCTCCTGAATTGATGGATAGTCCTGCATTTACCGAAATCAGGGGAAAACCAGTTTCTACAGATATATTCAGCCCTTCTGCATTCGAAACAAAGTTGCAACTGGCAAGAGCCATTGATCTGGCAGTCAAGTCCGCAAAGCTGGATGAGGAATCCTTGGAAGCCGATCAAGGTTTCTGGAGCTGGTTGACTCTCAACTATGCCAGCAAGTTCATTGGTAGCAAGGGTCAGATAGGCGAGTACGCTCTATGGATATATGAGCCAGGAAACTGGCGTAAAGTCTACCGACAGAAAATGGCCCCGCTTTGGTTAGCTTACCGTGCTCACAGTGACAACCCCGAATGTCTCAAAGCTGTTCTTGGTATTCCGGTAAACAAAACTGGTGAAGTCTTTGAACAAATGATGTCGAGAAAGTGGATTGTACTTAGTACTGGAATTATGACCTTAGTCACCAAACTCTATTTCGATGAGGCTCAAGGAAAATTGAAGAAAGGTAGTGGCGGGAAGGATGGTGGTGCTCCAAGACGTCTTTCTACAGTCCTTGAACAGCTGGACCTGACATATGATATCGAAGAGTTAGGGTGTGATATTTTAGCTAAAATGCTACCAAATGACTTTAGAAAATTTATGTAACACCATAAATATTCATGATGTCGATTTCGTGAAGCGTTAAACGCTTCACGAAATCGCTTTTTACATTAAAGTTTTTTACAACACTCATGCTAAATAGCGTTAATTAGTAACATCAATTTTCTATATGAGGATTATATTATGTAAGTATATCAAATACAATTTCAGCTATTTTTTTTGCGAGCAAAGGGGGGACCGCATTCCCAACCTGATGATACTGCTGTGTTCTTCCTCCATGGAAGAAGTAATTGTCAGGGAATGTCTGCAAACGTGCGGCTTCTCTTACTGTCAAGCTGCGGCACTGTTTTGGATCGTAATGGATAAAGTAATGCCCATCTTTCGCAATATGACTGGTTATGGTAGTAGACGGAGCATCCGCCAGTTGCACCCTGAATCTGTCAGAGAACTGGCCTGATTCCCAGTTTTTGTGATCTGGAGCAAGTCCTGGTAGGCAAAAATCAGTATGGCCTTTGGGTGAACGGGAATACTCTTCTGAAAAACATGCAGCATATCCATAGCGCCCCAGATCATCGATTCGATGTCCCCTCGTTTCATGATTCAACCAGATATCAAGATTGGGATCAGAATACCAACTGTCTAACTCACTAATTCCAGTGGAGCCCTCTAGCTCATCAGATTTGGTCCAGCGCAATCCACCTGTTTCTTGTGCATTCAAATGCTCTGCTGCTATAGTCAATCTTGCTGAAAGAGGCATTATATCCCTCGGACCCCTTTGTGCGGACATGCTAAGTGACATCAGCTCTTCTCTGACCGAAGACTCCCAATTCAGGTATGAATCACTCTGCTTGCTGAGCTTGCTTCGCAATGCAGGCATGTTCCCGATGACCTGCTTGACTGTCACGGTGTCTGACTTTGACAGCTTTGGCAGTTCTGAAAGCTCAGTGCGAACACGATCACTGCGAATGCCCAGAAGTATCACACGGTGACGGGCCTGCGGAATACCATAATCTTCGGCCTGAATGATGAACTTCTTGGCATCGAGCAATTTGGGGTCATCACCATCCTGGAATACTTCGTCATTGACCAAGGAGACTATTTTGTATCTGAGACCGTCATCAGGCATCTCTAGGGCCACATTGGGACTGGCCAAGTCACGGAGAATTTGATGAAAAATAAAGTCTCCATTTATCTTTGAAGACAATATCCCCTTGACATTCTCCATGACAAAAATATCTGGGCGATTCTTCTGGATAATCCGCAGATACTCTTTATAGAGGAAATGACGATGATCCTCTTCCGGCTTATAATCCAATTTACCTTTGTTCCTTGAACGTCCGGCAATGGAATAGGCCTGACAGGGAGGACCGCCAATCAACACCCAAGGCAGTAATTCACTCTTGTTTTCAAAAGCCTTGGCTATCGCCTGATCAAGCCTTTTGTTGCCTTCTTCGCTGCCGATCTCCAGACACAGCGCCTCTCTTTCCGCTTTTTCCCAGAGATCCATGGTTTTTTCCGTGACCGGATTCTCGGCAGCACCATTGCAGAACTGGTAATAGTCCTGAATGAACTCTGGCCTGTGATTCTTGAGCAACCGGTAGAACGCGCGAAGTCTCAATGTCTGGCGAGCGACAGGATCCCTCTCTGCGGAAACCTGGATCTCGAATGCCTTGCCATCATTGAGAGAGGAGAAGCCCTCACCCAAGCCGCCAGGACCGGCAAACAGGTCGACGACGGGGATGGGTGGTGAAAAAATGGTCATGTCGAATTACTGTGTTTTTGATCAGGCCGTAAAGATACCAGGAAGCGTGCCTTCGAGGAAGAGAAAGCATGGATGTTGTTGATGCATCAACCCGTTCCGTGATGATGTCAGGCATCAGGAGCAAGAATACCCGCCCCGAAATCCTGCTGCGCAAATATCTCCACGCCCGGGGCTTTCGTTTCAGATTGCACGTGAAAGATCTTCCCGGCACACCCGACATCGTTCTTCCACGCTATCAGCTCTGCATCTTCGTTCATGGTTGCTTCTGGCATCGTCACCTCAATTGTTCATATGCAGCCACTCCAAAGAGCAACACCGCGTTCTGGCTGCAGAAGTTTACGGCCAACATGATCCGCGATGAAAAAGTGGAATACATGCTGATCCAGGCTGGTTGGAGAGTATTCAAGATCTGGGAATGCGGCTTGAAAGGAATGGATGAGACCACTGTGGAGTGGCTGCCCCCCATCATCAGGGGGACCACAACATCGCTAAGCTGGCCTGACTATCCAAAAGACTAAATTGTCTGGCAGGAAGCATAATGCCCCTTATCAGCGTCTCGAAAATTCCCCTGCGCTCCAAAACGGCCCACACAGGGCGGGCCGTTTTCATGTGGTCAGCAGGGGATCCGCTCGATACGGCCGCCGCTCAGTTTGAAGAAGGCGTCCTGCGGCAGCTCCTGCAACCAGGTGGTGGCGTAGTCCAGATCCGCATAGGCGCCGCGCAGCATGGCGCCGAACAGGCCGTGGGAGATCACGATGGCCTGTTCGGCAATGTGCTCGTCCTCAAGCCATTGCCGGGCCCGGCGCTGAATGCTCTCAAAACTCTCCCCACCGGGGGCTTGCAGATACCAGTCCGGCTCCTCCAGATCGAGTTCGGGGTGGGCCGCCAGCAGTTCGGGCACCCGGCGGCTCTCCCACTCCCCCATCCCTAATTCCACCAGCCGCTCGTCCCAGACGATGCGCTCCTGGTCCAAGCCAAGCTGCTGACACACTCGCTCTGCCGTCTGCCGGGCCCGGCCGAGGGGGCTGGCGTAGAGGGTCCAGTCGGCGGGCTCTGCCACCAATTCACTCAACCGGTTCCCCATGGCGAGGGCCTGGGCTTCCCCCCTGGGGGTCAGCTCGGAGTTGCAGCGCCCCTGCAGCCGCAGCTCGGCGTTATAGCGGGTCTGGCCGTGGCGCAGCAGATAGAGGATACGGGGCATGATTTCTCCAACAAGCTCAATGAGATAACAAGAATGAGGGGGCATGATAACAGATGTGCCGGGGCATCAAAGCCTCATACGGGGCAGACGACCATCCGCCGCCAGGCGGTGGCCCGCCTTGGTGGTTCCCTGGCGCGTCATGGCGGCGTCCAGCAAGAGGGCACGATAGGGAGGGATCATCGCGCTGAGAACAGATCTGCCAGGCACCATGACCAGCAACGTCCCCGGCCCATGGGTATCGACCCCCATCTCACGTCCTCTGGTACCAGGCGTCAGGAGTCCTGCGCCGGGAATCAAGGCGTCGCGGGACCGCCCATCAGCCCCCCTCGCCTAACCCCTGCCTTTAGAGCGGGGATGTTTGGAACCCAAACCGCTCTGAACAAAGGGGGAAGGCCGCCAATACGGCAGAAAAACGGCCTTTTCGCCGCGATATCGCGGCCATTTCACCAGGTATCACTGGCTCCTCCCGGGGGGGCCTGGTGTACAATCGCCAACCCGATTCGATCCTCTATCCGGCCATGGTGCAGGCCGTTTTTCACCCCAGAGTAGATGAATGTGACCGCGACCCACCCCATGCTCGACAGTTATTACAGCCAGGATCTGGTGTTCTTTTCCATCCTGGTGGCGGTGCTCGCCTCCTACACGGCGCTGAACATGACGAGCCGGGTGAGCCAGAGCCAGGGAAGGGCCGCCGTTCTGTGGCTCACGGGGGGCGCCTTTGCCATGGGGTTCGGTATCTGGTCCATGCACTTCATCGGCATGCTCGCCTTCAACCTGCCCATCGCGCTCGGCTACGAACTCCCCCTCACCGGTCTCTCCCTGGTGGCGGCCATCGGCTCGTCTGCCTTCGCCCTCTGGCTGGTGAGCCGCCCCCAGCTCCCCTGGGGCCGGATCCTGTTCGGGGCCGTGCTGATGGGGGCCGGGATCGCCACCATGCACTACATCGGCATGGCGGCCATGAAGATAATGCCCGGCATTCACTACCAGAGAGGGCTCTTCGTCCTCTCCATCCTCATCGCCGTGCTCGCCTCGGGGGCCGCCCTCTGGATTGCGTTCAGGCTGCGCAACAGCAGCCCGCGCGCCTTCTTCAGCAAGGCTTGCGCCTCCCTCGTCATGGGGGCCGCCATCATCGGCATGCATTACACCGGCATGGCAGCGGCCCAGTTTCCGGAAGGGAGCCTGTGCGGCGCCCTCTACACCGGGCTCGATACCCAGTGGCTGGCGACCGTGGTCATCATCGTGACCCTGGCGGTGTTCGCCATCGCCCTGGTCCTCTCCATGCTGGATGCCCACGCAGCGCGCCTCTCGACCTCCCTCCACCAGGCCCACAACGAGCTGCTCAAGCTGGCGCTGCACGACAGCCTGACCCGGCTGCCCAACCGCTTGCTGTTCGCCGACCGCCTGGAGCAGCGCATTCAGGAGTGTCAGCACAGCCAGCGCAGCTTCTCCCTGCTGTTTCTCGATCTCGATGGCTTCAAGATCATCAACGACGCCCACGGCCACCACACCGGGGATCTGCTGCTGGTCGAAGTGGCGGAGCGGATCTCCGCGCTGCTTGGCCCCAATGACACCGCCTCGCGCTTCGGGGGGGATGAGTTCGTGCTGGCCCTGGCGCCGGGGGATGTCGGCCAGACCACGGCCTTCGCCGAGCGCCTGCTGGCCGCCCTGGCACAGCCCTATCAGTGGGAGCACCACAGCCTGCACATCACCGCCAGCATCGGCATTGCGGTCTATCCCCAGGATGGCACCAGCCTGCACGAGCTGACCCTCAACGCCGACGCTGCCATGTACTACGCCAAGGAGCGGGGGCGCAACGACTACTACTACTTCGACAGCGCCATGAACGCCAACGCCCACCAGCAGTTCCTGCTGCAACAGGAGCTGCAACACGCCCTGGAGCGGGGGGAGCTCGTCCTGCACTACCAGCCCAAATACGCCGCCCGCAGCGGCGAGGTGGTCGGTGCCGAGGCCCTGCTGCGCTGGCAACACCCGCAGCAGGGGGCCATCTCGCCGGCCCGCTTCCTGCCCCTGGCGGAGAAGAGCCGACTCATCATTCCCATCGGCAACTGGGTCATCGACGAGGCGTGCCGCCAGATGAGCCGGTGGCGGGATGCAGGGCACCCGGACTGGAGCGTGGCCGTCAACCTCTCCACCATACAGCTGGCCAGCCCTGGCCTTTTGGAAGAGGTGGAATCCGCCCTCGCCCGCCATCGGCTGGAGGCCCGTCACCTGACCCTGGAGATCACCGAAACCACCGCCATGGAGAACGCCGAGGAGAGCCTGGCCATCCTCAGCCGCCTGGCCGAGCTCGGGCTTGGCATCTCCATCGACGACTTCGGCACCGGCTACTCCAGCCTGCTCTACCTCAAGCGCTTCCCCGCCAACGAGCTCAAGATAGACAGGGGCTTCGTCACCACGCTGGCGCCACAGGGGGACGATGCCACCATCATCGGCGCCATCATCGCCCTGGGCCAGGCCCTGGAGATGCGCATCGTGGCCGAAGGGGTGGAAACCGAGGAGCAGCGCGCCCTGCTGACCCTGCTCGGTTGTGACACCCTGCAGGGGTATCTGCTCGGGCGTCCCATGACGGGCGACCAGCTGCTGACGCACTGCCGCGCCGAGGCGGCAATCCCAGACAGCGTGCCCGCCTGAACCTCCCCCCTATCTGCGCCCATCCCGTGTTCACCGATTGCACCTTGCCTCGACTCTGGGTAGGCTGCGATAGGGCGACTCAAATGCTACCAGCCGTCCCGTCAAACGGGGCTGCCTGCGTGTTTTCCCTATCGCAACAAGGCAGTTCACATCAGGAGCAACAGATGGCCAGATACCAGTTCTTCAGCGTGCCGGCCTCCAACCGGCAGCAATACACCTATATCGACATGGCATCCCCCAGCTTTCTGACCGAGAAGTCGGCGCTGCTCGCGCAAGGGTTCGAGGTGCAGGAGGACTTTATCGATGCCGCCAACCCGACGGAGGCGGTAGAGAAGTACAAGTCAGACTTTCTCTATGTCGCCGATGAGGTGGGCAAGTCCGATGCCGGCTACGGCGCCATGGTCGCCCTGCAGGAGCTGGGCAAGATGCTGCGAGGATACAAGCGGGGCAACTGAATACACCGAGAAACCCTGGCCGTCGGCAGCGTGTCGATGGCTACGAGAGACGCCCCCTGGCGGCGGGCGAGCTGGCGGAACATGGCGATTAGCTCCTCTTCGCTGGCGGGTTCCAAGGGCAGATACGCCTGGTGCGAGGGCACATCCCGTGCGCAAGCCCTTCGCCCCCCCCCTTAAAGCCGCACAACAAAAACGGCGCCCTGAGGCGCCGTTTTTATTCCCGTCTTTGTGTGTTCACCGACGGGGCGAACAAGCCAGGGCTTATTCGTCTTCCAGGTAGGCGTAGCCTTGCAGACCCAGCTCCAGCTCTTCGAGCAGGGCCTTGCGGGTCGCATCGTCCAGCGCCGGGTGGGAGACGATCCGCTGGTAGTTTTCGCGGATCACGGACGGGTCGATGTTGACGTAACGCAGCAGCTGGTCGACGGTGTCGCCGCGCACCACGTTGCGGATGTCCATCCTGCCTTCCTCGTCCAGCCACACTTCCGCGCAGTGGGTGTCACCGAACAGGTTGTGCAGATCGCCGAGGATCTCCTGGTAGGCGCCCACCAGGAAGAAGCCGACGTGGCACTCTTCGTTCTCACCGTACTCCGGCATCGGCAGGGTGCTTTCCACCCCCAGACCGTCGACGTAGTGCTCCACCTGACCGTCGGAGTCACAGGTGATGTCCATCAGGATGCCGCGGCGGGTGAGCGGGCGCTCGAGGCCGGAGAGCGGCATCACCGGGAACACCTGACCGATGCCCCAGGCATCCGGCAGGGACTGGAACAGAGAGAAGTTCGCAAAGCACTTGTCCGCCAGCTTCTCGGAGAGCTCGTCAGCCAGGGCGCGGTGGTTGCGGTTGACCGGGTTGAGCAGCTCTTTCAGTGCCAGACAGGTGTTCTGGTGCAGCATCTCGGCCCAGGCGCGCTGCTCGAGGTTCAAGAGACCCATGGTGTACTGGGTGTTGACGTCAGCCAGATCCGCCACGGAGTCGTGGAAGATCTCCAGCAGGGAGGGATCTTCCCCGCGCAGGTCCAGCCAGCCCTTCCACATGTTCTGCAGAATGGTGGGCGCGTCTTCATCCGGCGCGCTGATGTCGTTCACCTCGACCCCTTCGGCACCGATGATGTTGGTGACCAGGACGGCGTGGTGCGCGGTCAGGGCACGGCCGGACTCGCTGATGATGGTCGGGTGCGGCAGGTCGAACTCGCGGCACACGTCACCGATGCCCCAGACCACGTTGTTGGCGTACTCGGACAGGCTGTAGTTGGCGGAGCAGTGGCTCTGGGAGCGGGTGCCCTCATAGTCCACGCCCAGGCCACCGCCCACGTCCACCACCTCGACCTTGGCGCCCAGACGGCACAGCTCGGCGTAGAAGCGGCCGCACTCGCGGATGCCGCCCTGGATGTCGCGGATGTTGGCGATCTGGGAGCCCAGGTGGAAGTGCAGCAGTTGCAGGCAGTCCAGCTTGCCCAGGCTGCGCAGGCGCTCGACCAGCGCCAGGATCTGGGAGGCGGATAGGCCGAACTTGGACATGGAGCCGCCGCTCGACTCCCACATGCCGGAGCCGGTGGAGGCGAGTCGGGCACGCACCCCGATATTGGGTTTGATGTTAAGGCGAGCTGACTCGTCCAGCACCATTTCCAGCTCGGAGGGCTTCTCCACCACGATGTAGACCTTGTGGCCCATCAGGTTGCCGAGCAGGGCGTGGCGGATGTATTCCCGGTCCTTGTAACCGTTGCAGACGATCACGGACCCTTGCTCATGGTGGTGGGACAGCACGGCCAGCAGCTCCGGTTTGGAGCCTGCTTCCAGCCCAAGCCGGGGCTTGTCGCTGTAGGACTGACTGATGGTCTCGATGACGCGACGCTGCTGGTTCACCTTGATGGGGTAAACACACAGGTAGTCCCCTTCATAGCCGGACTTCTCGATGGCCTGACCGAAGGCGTTGAACAGCGCGTCGACCCGGCTCTTGAGGATGTCGGGGAAGCGCAGCAACACAGGGGTGGTCAGCCCGGACTGGCGCAGTTGCTCGATGGCTTCGGACAGCACGATCTGCGCTTCGGGACGAGACTTGTCGGGAGAAACGGTCACATGACCGGCGTCATTGATATTGAAAAAACCCGCACCCCAGTAGGGAACGTTGTAGACCTTCAAGGAGTCCTTGCTGGACCAGTTAGTCATGGGCTATGCCTCGCAAATGAGCGGCCGTGGGCCGCCTTCGTTACCCTCAATCACATCCAGACCATCGATGGCAACATGGGGCGGGCCAGAGTGGCCTGCCTGCCCGGTGCGTGACGGCACACTCGGCGGCGGCCTGTCTGCCTCGCCGTGGCCCGGTCACCCCGGTTAATCTGTTGCACATCGCGGCAAGCCAAGGCTGCCTGGTGGATCTTGGGAAGTAACGAGTCTTGATGTGGGGCTGGTGGCTTTACATCAAGCTCAACGGTATGCGGTGCCACCTTAACGGGGCGCCGCGGTACTTTGATGACAATCGGCATCAGCCACGCCGTTTGTTCATCATTCGGCAGCGTTCCCGACGGACAGGAGAGGGTTCCAAGGAAGAGAAGGGAAGACGTCAGCACGCAAGGTGTTGATAGACGACGACCACCACAGCCAACCCATTTCCAGTGACCGCCCATGACAAGGGAAGATGATGAGCCGTTGGCTCACTCGGTCAGCCGAAAGATGAGAGTCCGTTGTTCTCCCTGATACCGGAGCCTAACCGGTATTAAAGAAACCATTCCCCAGCAGTGTCTGTCGTTTCTGCGTGCCTCGCCCTATAGGCGTGTGACCCTCCGGGTGTCTGGCGGCCTCTGCCTGCTCAGGGTTACCCTCGGATCGGCGCGGAGTGTACACACTTACCGCCGCCAGTGACAATAAAAAATCGTGTTAAAAAACGGGTTTTCGTCGGGGGGGCAGATCTCGCTGCCAGCGAGGCGGGCTCTGGGGTGGCGGGGTATGAGTCCGGTCTGGATAAGCCCTGAAAATAACGGGTGATCCGCCCTTTTTCCCCCACCCCTCGCCAATGCTGGGCCAGGGGCAAATTCAGGGCTTTCGCATATGCTTAACCAGTTTTTATTTTGGAATTTTTATTCATCCAGATACCCAAAGGCCCCCGCCGGTTCCGCCCTCGCCCTCTCCTGCTTCCGATAAAGTCATCAAAAGCTGCGCTGACGCAATAAGCGTCGTGAGCATCTTGGCCACAATGGATCCTCTTCCGTGACCCGAGGCCTGCCAATGACCACCCTGCTTGAGCGTTTTCTCCATTATCTGACCTTCCACACCCGCTCCGACGCTACCAACCCCGCCTGCCCCAGCAGCGAGGGGCAGCTCGTCTTCGCCCGCGCCCTCTTCGACGAGATGACCGCCATGGGGCTGGCCCAGGTCACTCTGGACGAGCACGGCTACCTCACCGCCTGCCTGCCGGGCAACCAGCCGGAGGCGCCCGCCATCGGGCTCATCGCCCACATGGATACCGCCGACTACGAGGCCCGGCATGTGGTGCCCCAGATTGTCGAGAACTACCAGGGGGGTGACATCTGCCTCGGCAAGGGGGACGAGGTGCTGGCCATCCGCCAGTACCGCTTCCTGAAAAACTACCTGGGACAGGATCTCATCACCACGGACGGCACCACCCTGCTGGGTGCCGACGACAAGGCGGGCATCGCCGAGATCCTCACCGCCGTCGAATACCTGCAGGCCCACCCGGAGATCCCCCGCGGCGATCTCTGGATAGGCTTCACCCCGGACGAGGAAATAGGCCGCGGCGCCGACCGCTTCCCGCTGGCGCGCTTCCCGGCCAAGTGGGCCTACACGGTGGACGGCGGCGAGCTCGGGGAGCTCGAGTACGAGAACTTCAACGCCGCCAGCGCCACCGTGCGCATCGTCGGCAACAACGTCCACCCCGGCACCGCCAAGGGCAGCATGATCAACAGCCAGACCCTGGCCGCCCGCTTCCACGCTGCCATGCCGCCCGAACAGACCCCGGAGTGTACCGAGGGCTACGAGGGCTTCTTCCACCTGGCCCGGATGGAGGGCACTGTGGAGGAGAGCACCCTGCACTACCTCATCCGCGACTTCGACGACGAGGGCTTCGCCGCCCGCCAGGCCCAGCTCAAGGAGCGGGTCGCCTCCCTGCAGCTCGACGCCCCCAAGGCGCGCATCACCCTGGAGATAGCGGAGAGCTACCGCAACATGGGCAGCCAGATAGCGCCCCATCCCCACATCGTCGAACTGGCCAGGGCCGCCATGGAGGCCGCCGACGTGGCCCCGAAGATCAAACCCATCCGCGGCGGCACCGACGGCGCCCGCCTCTCCTTTATGGGGCTGCCCTGCCCGAATATTTTCACGGGGGGTCATAACTTCCACGGCAAGCACGAGTTCATCCCCCTGCAATCCATGGAGAAGGCGGTCGCCACCCTGGTGGCGCTGGTGCGCCTCACCTCGGCCTGGCGGGCAGAGTAAGGGATTGAGGACGGGGTTCGCCCCGTCATCAAACCGTCACGGCGCTGCCACACGGCGGGAACGCAGGGAAGGGAAGCTTGAGCAAAGTTCAGCGGAGCCTTGCCCATGTTCGACGTCGATACCCTGCTGGGGCAACACCTGCCCCGGCTCGCCACCCAACCCCTCATCCGTCCCCTGCTCCGGCAAGGACTGCGCTGGCTGCTCCACGAGGAGGCCTTCGCCCGCTTTGCCCAGCGCCACCCCCACCTGCGCGGTCTCGACTTCGTCGAGCAGGCCCTCACCGAGCTCGACTTCGATTATCGGGTGAGCGAGGCGCAGCTCGAGAACGTCCCCGCCAGTGGCCGGGTCATCCTGGTCGCGAACCACCCCATCGGCTCCCTGGACGGCCTCGCCCTGCTGCGCCTGCTCGGCCGCATTCGCCCGGACGTCAAGATAGTGGCCAACCGGCTGCTGGCAGAGCTCGCCCCCCTGCGCCCCCTGCTGCTGCCGGTGGACAACCTGGGGGGCAAGACGGACAGGCGCGCCATCCTGGCCATGGGGGAGCACCTGGCCCGGGAGGGGGCCCTCATCATCTTTCCCGCCGGCGAGGTATCGCGGCTCGGCCCCAAGGGGGTGAAGGACGGCCCCTGGCAGGGAGGCTTCATCAAACTGGCCAGGCGCACCCGCACCCCCCTGGTGCCGGTGCACCTGAACGGGCGCAACGGCCTCTCCTTCTATCTCGCCGCCTGGCTCAACAACGACTGGGCCGGCCTGCTGCTGGTCAAGCAGCTGTTTCGCCAGCAGGGGCGGCGCCTCTCCCTCACCCTGGGGGAGCGCATTCCGCCCCAGAGCCTCGGGGATCTCGCCCCCAAGAGCGCTGCCGCCCTGGTGCGCAGCCACCTCTATCGCCTCGGTAAGGGGAAGAAGGGGCGACTGCAGACCGAGGCCCCCATCGCCCTGCCGGAGGATCGCCGCCAGCTGAAACTGGCCATCGACGGGTGCGAGCTGCTCGGACAGACCCCGGACGGCCAGCGCATCCTGCTCTATCGCCGCCACGAGCAGAGCCACTCGACCATATTGCGCGAGCTCGGCCGGCTGCGGGAGATCGCCTTTCGCGCCGTGGGGGAAGGCTCGGGGCGGCGGCGGGATCTCGACGCCTTCGACGATGACTACCACCACCTCCTTCTCTGGGATCCGGCCCGGCTCGACATCGTGGGAGCCTATCGCTTCGCCCCGGTGGCCGAGCGCCTCGCGAGCAAGGGGCTGGACGGCCTCTACAGCCACACCCTGTTCGGCTTCGAAGAGAAGCTGCTGCCCCGCCTGGAACAGGCCATCGAGCTTGGCCGCAGCTTCATCCAGCCCGCCTACTGGGGCAAGCGGGGGCTCGATTACCTCTGGTTCGGCATCGGTGCCTATCTGGCCCGTTATCCCCAGTACCGCTACCTGTTCGGGCCCGTGACCCTCTCCGGCAGCCTGCCCCCGGCGGCCAAGGATCTGCTGGTGGGCTTCTACCGCCAGCACTTTGCCCCCGAGCTGGTGCTCGCCCCCTCCCGCCGCCC
>NZ_CDDD01000086.1 GCF_000820165.1 Aeromonas taiwanensis | reverse complement strand
TCGGTGCCTTCGTTGGCGGCCTCGGTCACGGTGTCGCCCAGGTCGTCGACCAGGAAGGTGTCGTTGCCGCTCCCTCCCACCATCGCATCGTTGCCTGCACCGCCGTTCAGGGTGTCGTTGCCATCCAGACCGTTCAACGTATCTGTCCCACCACCGCCGGTGATGATGTTGTCGAGCACGTTACCGTTGCCGGTGAACGGGCCGTTGCCGGTGTTCGTCAGGTTCTCGACGTTGGCGCCGAGCGTATATGTGGGAAGGGTGCTGGTCTGGACCGTGTCCGTACCGGCCCCTGCCGCTTCGGTCACCGTATCACCCGCCGCATCGACGATGTAGGTGTCGTTGCCAATCCCCCCCGCCATCGCGTCGTTGCCCGTGCCACCGTCCAGGGTGTCGTTGCCTGCATCACCGTTCAGGGTGTCGTTGCCGGCCTCGCCGTTCAGTATGTCGTTGCCGATACCGCCATTCAGTATGTCGTCGCCGATACCGCCGTTTAGCGTGTCGTTGCCGGCACCGCCGTTCAGCGTATCGACACCACCACCGCCGTTGATGACGTTATCGAGACCATTGCCGTTGCCGGTGAAGGTACCGTTACCGGTGTTCGTCAGATTCTCGACGTTGGCCCCCAGCGTGTACGCGGCGAGGGAGCTCGTCTGAACCGTATCAGTACCGCCGTCTGGCGCTTCGGTCACGACGTCGGTCACCGAGTCGACGACGTAGATGTCGTTGCCGGCACCGCCAGCCATCGTGTCGTTGCCCGTGCCACCATCAAGCGTGTCATTGCCGCCCGCGCCGTTCAGCGTGTCGTCCCCCCCCTCACCGTTCAGCGTGTCGTTGCCGATGCTGCCGTCGATCACGTTGTCGAGGTTGTTACCGGTGCCGACGAAGTCGCCGGTGCCATCAAACGCCAGGTTTTCGACCGCCTGCAATGCGGCCAGCGAGAAGGTGTTGAGTGTCGTGCGAACGGTGTCGGTGCCTTCGTTGGCGACCTCGTTCACGGTGTCGCCCAGGTCGTCGACCAGGAAGGTGTCGTTGCCAATCCCCCCCGCCAGCACATCCGCCCCCGCACCACCGTCGAGCGTATCGGCGCCGGCATCACCATTCAGCGTGTCGTTGCCGGCACCGCCGTTCAGGGTGTCGTTACCGTCACCACCGTTCAGGGTGTCGTTACCGGCATCGCCGTCCAGGGTGTCGTTACCGTCCCCTCCGTCGATCAAGTCGTCACCGTCCAGGCCGCTGATCGTGTCGTTGCCGCCCAATCCGAAGATCAGGTCATCGGCCGCGGTCCCGATCAGGACGTCGTTACCTTCCGTGCCGATGATCACGTTGATGGGCGTCGAGAACAGCGGCTCGAGCACGTGGTGGGCGTCCTCGTAGACCGCCAGTACCTGGATTGCCCCGCCTCCTGGCGCAAATGACGTCAGCGGGACTTCAGCTCCTGTCAGGGGATCCTCACCAACGCCGTTTGCCACCACCACGTCACGGAAGACACCTGACCCCGGGTTCACCTCCTGACGCCAGATGAAGGTGATGGGACTGAGGATCGCGCCGGTCGGGTTGGTATCAGACACGTTGTCCGCATCGGTCACCCCCGCCGCGGAGACCCTCAGCATTGGCGTCGCACCAGCGAGGTTGACGGTGACGGCCAGATTGCCCTCGGGAGCCGCGTTGATCGCGCTGGTGTCGACGAGGTTCGTCACAAAGTCCGAGAATATCAGGCGTTCGATCCCTGATACTCTGTCGCTCCCATCACTACCCAGGCCGACGTTCGTGTCCGTGACGAGGTAGACGTCGTCGTCCGTCGTCGCAGTGTCAGCACCTTCGATCTGGTCGATCAGGTAGTTGTTCACCGAACCCGAGAAGATTGCAGAGTCGACGTTGACGCCGGCATTGCTGGTCTCGATCTCGCGGACGATGCTCAACTGCCCGGGGTTCACCGCGCCACTCAACATCAGCGGCACGAGCGGCACCATGCTGTCGTACGACGCCGCCACACCTGGCCCGGGATTGCTCACGGCGATGCGAACGTTCAAATAACGATTGCCATCGATCAGATCGTCACCACCGCGGCTGTCGATGATGTCGCTGCCGCCCCCCCCAAGCAGGATGTTACCGGCACCGAAGCTGGCACCATTGGGGCCGATGGCCGCAGCCGAGCCGACGAAGTCGCGCAAGCCATCGATCAGATCGAAGTTGGTCAGCACGCTGCCTTGCGCTCCGGCGAGCGCAATCGAGACAGAGTCTGCATCGTCACCGCGCAGCAGGTCGGCCTGGTGAGACCCTGACAGGCCCTCGACAAACGAGAAGCGGGCGTTGATGCCGGCCGCGATCGGGATCGGTCCCGCGAGGTTCGCCCGGACGGCCATGTTCATGCTGACGCCGTCAGGCGAGAGGTCGAACGTCGCCCAGTCGAAGCCCGATGCGCCAAGGTATTTGTCGCCCGGCCCAGAGGCGCCATACATGATGTCGTCGCCACCTTCGCCGTTCATGATGTCCGTCAGGCCGGAGCCGATGAACACATCGTTGCCGATGATGAGGTCACGACCGAGCGGGTCGAAGTTGTCGCCCGGCGAGCCGTCGGTCAGTCCACCTTCCAGCCAGTCGTCGCCTTCGTTGCCAAGGTCCTGCTCGTTTGTGTCGGCCCCCAGGATGAAGTCGTTGCCCGCCCCGCCAAAGGCCTCGCTGGCATCCTCACCGGTCACAATGAAGTCCTGGCCAAAGCCGCCGAGTATCAGATTGACGCCGGAGCCACCGTGGATGACGTCGTTGCCGTCGTCGCCCTGCAGGTTATCGTCACCACCTATGTCCGTGATGATGTCGTCACCGGCCCCCCCGCGAATCTGGTCGTTACCGTGACCGCCTTCGATGCGGTCGTTGCCACCATCGCCCCAGATGGTGTCGTCACCCTCGCTGGAGATGATGATGTCGTTTCCGGTCGGATTACTGTTGTTACCTGGATTGGTGCCTCCAATCACCACGTGGTCTTCACCTGTGTATTGCAGGTAATTCGTGTCGGCACCCTGGGTGGCCGGATTGTTGCGAATCACCAGCGGCGACAACGGATTGCCGTTAGTCGGGTCCGCCCCGTTCTGTGCTGACGGGTCCACCTCGAGCACGAGGTTGTTCTGGAAGACCAGCCCCGGCAAGTGTGTGACATCGGTGTTTGCCATGATCATCTTCGCAAACGAGTTGTTTTCGAGCTCGGTGATGAAGTTGAGGCCCGCCGTGCGCTCCAGGTAGTAGAAGCGATCGGCGTTCTGCAACGCCTCGAGTTGCGTCTCGAAGATGTAGTTGAACGTAGAGCCGAGCATGCCGCCGAACGGCATCTTCTCCTCGGCCAGGCCACCGATCCACAGGTCTACCTCGTTCAGACCACCGAGGTCGGCGGCGTACGCCCCCGTGCCATTCAGGAACTCATTCCGGTCGGTCGGTGCGTCAGTGCCACCGAACACCAGCAGCGTTGCTGCGGCCCGCTTTTCATCGAGCGTCGACGCGCTGGTGATGGTTGAGTGGGTGCCGTAGGCCGCGATGAAGTTGATCAGCGACTCCGGATACTTGATGTGCTGGACGAAGTCGGCCCAGCTCGTGTATGGGGCCAGGGCGCTGTCGCCCGTCGCCTCATAGAGCTGTGTCCGCGCCGTGTTCAGCGACGGAATACCGGTGTCGCGGCCGCGGGCCAGGTTGATCGCAGCAAGGTCCAGCGGGAGACCAAGCAGGTTATTGCGTAGCGCCTCGGTGACGAACTCGTCGATTTCGTTACCCACTTGGCGGGTGATGCCCCGGATGATAGCCCCCGCCGCCACGTCCGCGTCCTGGTCGATGCTCGCGAAGGCGAGCGGATTCAAAAACGCCTGGATCAGACCGATCGGGGCGGGATCTCCCTCCTCGCTGACAAAGACTTGCTGGAACTGCGGGTCAAGTACGTCGATCTGCTCGGTCAGCATCGAGTGCCCGAAGCGGTATACGACGTGCGCGAATTCCGCGACGATCGAGGGATCAATCTCGGTCTGGTAGTTCTGCAAGCCCGGGATAAATACATCGATGTTCGGCGAGATCGTACGTGCGAACTCCTCGAACACCAGATGCTGATACTGCATCTCGGTGCCGAACTTCGCGGCCTGGAACAGACGCTCGCCGTTCCAGTCAAGCGTGGACGGATCGGCCGGGATCGCATCGACCGACGTAACCAGCCATTCGTTCAGGAAATCGACGTTGCCGGTGGAGAGGATCACTTCCTTGGTGTGGTCGACCAGGCGATTGTGTTCCGAGTGGAACACATGGTGTACGGCTGTCAGGCCGATGTTCTCGTTCACGCGACCGTCGCCGGCGATGTAGTGCGCGTCGAGCAGTTCGTTGTCGTACTCGAGATTACGCCCCGTCAAGGGATCGACGGCAACGCCATTACCGGCAAGGGTGTCGGTGTCCTGAACGAGATCGCCCGCGGCATTGAACACCGGCACGGCATTGTGTGCGATGTCGTCGAGGAAGGCGTGACCGGTAGGCACTGCGCCAACCAGGCTGATCGGTGCATCAAGGTTACCCTCGACCAGGTCGCCATTGCTCATGACCACCATCGGCAAGCCGTTGGGGCCGCGCTCGAACATGCCGTACTGGTCGGTCGCGAGCAGCGGCACGTTGTTGTAGTTGGCGTCGGTCAGGTCGATGCCGAGAATGTCGCGGGCCTGCGCCTTGACGACCGCCCAGGTAGCCATGCCGCCGAGCACGACGTCGTCTTCCGTGCCGTATTTTCCATCGTCGCCGAGGTCACGGTTGACGAGCAGTTTGCCGGTTGCAACCGGATGGCCATCGGCGTCGAGTTCGTACGCGCGAAGGAAGACCTGGTGCGACGGATGCGACGAGTAAGTCTGGTTCTGGTCGACGAACGACGAGGTCGTGTTCGTGTTTGCGCCGACCACGCCACCCTCAAGCGTCGCGCGGCTCATCACCATAAAGCGCTGTTGGATCGGCAGGTCGTCTGCTGTATCGGCAATGCCGTCTGCGCCAAGCACCAGCGGATCGTCCGCCGCCAGGGGTATGTAGACATTGCCGTTCCCCCCCTTGGTAACCAGATCCAGGCCGTGGTCGAAGAACTGGCCAAAGAAGGTCATCCAGGCGTTGAAGGGGGCACTGAGGCCGACGTCGGGCGCAACGTTAGGGAAGACGAACGTTTCGAACGTGGAGCCATCCGCGCGCGTGCCCTGGACGATCCCCACGCCGTCCCTCAGGACGTCATCCCCTCGGTCGAGCGCCGTGCCGAGCACGCCATCCGCGCCCGGGTCGTACGCCAACGCATAGGCCGCAGGGTTGTTCGCCGTCTGCTCGACGATCAGGTTGCTGATCATGCGCGGGTCGGAATCGACGACGTTCCCCGTCGTCCCATAATTGGTGTTCGTCACCACCCCGCCTGGCCCGGGTCCGTTCGAGTCAAATCCGGCGCCTTCGTCGTTTTCATTGCGGAACTCCGCGGGGAACATGCGCGGGAAGGTGTTGTCGGCTGCGCCGAATATCGCGTCCTGGTCATTGATCTCCAGCAGGTTGTTGAACGAGCCGTCGACCGTGCGCAAGCCGAGCGCCATACGGGCGTTGGGCAGCAGCGACGCCAGGTCCGCACCTGCGGCATGCGCCTCCGCAATCTTGATCTGATCCAGGATGAACTGCAGATCGGAGCCGATGAAGTGCACGCCTTCACTGACGACGCCGTTCTGCTCACTCAGTAGCGGCGCGGGCGGTGCTGGCGGCGTGCCGGGCTCCACGGCATCCGTTTGCCCCGAGAACACGGTCTCGTATACACCGGTAGCGTCCTGGTAGTGCGCCTTGACGCGCAGCAGGAGGCCTTCGAGGTCAGCGCGGACGACGAACGTCGGCCCGAACTCGCTCGGCTGGCCACCGCCTTCCGGCGTAATGTCGACGAACAGCCCGCTGCCGGGGACCTGTTCGTACTGCCAGAAGTAGGTGACGCGGCCGGTGATGCCCTCTGGGCTGTCGGCATCGGTGACACCCGCGATCGAGGCCGTCAGGGTCTGGCCGACTGCGACGATGCCCGTGACCGTCACCTCACCCACCGGGTTTGAGTTGGTACCGCTTAGCGTCAACGAACTGTCGTTGAACTGCAGGCGTTCAATGTTGGTCAGGCGATCTACGCCGTCGAGCGTCGTGCCGCCCGTGTGCGCCACGGTCGTGACGCCGGAGACGGCATCGGTCGTGATCGTATATTCATCCTGGTTGCCCGAGAACATTGCCGTGTCGAAGGCATTGTCGTCGTCCAGGATCTCGCGCACGATCACCAGCTGGCCCGGGTGATAGGTGCCATTCATCATCAACGGCACGAGCGCCTGCATCGAATTGAAGCTGGCGATCTCCGAATTGGGGTCGTCGGCGTTCTCGCGCACGCTGATCCGGACGTTCAGCCAGCGGTCGCCGTCGATGATGTCGTCGCCACTGCGCCCCTCGATGATGTCACTCGCCTCACCACCGAGAATGATGTTACCCGACCCGAACTCATCGTCGGCATTGCCTGCAATACCGTCTTCGCCGGGCATGGCCGCCGTGCCGATCAAGGCTCGCAGGCCGCTGATCAGGTCCATCTGCGACAGCACGCTGCCTTGCGCACCGTTGCCGGGGAGGGTAAGGGCGTCTTCGTGATCGCCGCGCAGGATGTCGCCGTGCGACGACCCCGACAACCCCTCAGTGAACGCAAAGACTTGCGCCGTGCCAGCCAGGGACTGTGGCAACGGACCGGCGACGGCACCATTGTTCAACATGTCGGCATAAACGCCGAACCGGCCGTCTTTATAGGTGACCCAGTCATAGCCGGAACCGAGCGTGTACTTGTCGGGCCCTTCGCTGCCGACGACGATATCGTCGCCGCCCTCGCCTAGCGTCTCGTCGAAGCCGCCATCGCCGAGGAACACGTCGTTGCCGCGCGTCTCGTCCCGCTCGAGCGGATCGAACATGTCGCCGGCCGCGCCGTCCTGGAGGCCGCGTTCAAGCCAGTCGTCGCCTTCATTGCCGTTCGGGAAGGCATCGAGCCGGGCGCCGAGGATGAAGTCGTTGCCCTCGCCAGCAAAGGTTTCACTGACATCGTCACCAGTGATGATGAAGTCGTTGCCGCTACCGCCGATGATCAGGTTCAGGCCCTGGCCGCCGTGGATCACGTCGTGGCCGTCACCCCCTTTGATCACGTCGTCACCGCCGACGTCGGTAATAATGTCGTTGCCGGCGCCGGCCTCGATCATGTCGTTGCCGAAGCCGCCCTCGATCCGATCGTTGCCGCCGTCGCCCCAGATAGTGTCGTCACCCTCGCTGGAAATGAGTGTGTCGTTGCCTTCGGTACCGCCCAGTACGACGTGCTGGTCACCGTTGTACCGCAGGTAATTGTTGGCGCTGTCTTCGTCCGAGGGGGTCGACGGATTGTCACGGACCACCAGCGGAATGAATGGGTTGTCCCAGGTTGGGTCATCGTTGCCCAGGCCTTCGTTGAACTGCCGCACCTCATTCGCCTCGAGCGTCAAGCCGGGGGTCTGGAATACGAGGCCGGACAGGTGATCGACGTCTGTATTCTGGGCGATCAGCTTGGCGAAGGAGTTTGCTTCAAGCTCTGTCAGGAAGTGCGTTCCCGCAAACCGGTGCAGGTAGTACAGGCGGTCACCGTTCTGCAGGGCCTCGAGCTGGGTCTCAAACACGAAGTTGAAGGTTGAACCTAGCATGCCGCCGAACGGCGCATTGTCCTCGGCAAGGCCGCCGATCCACAGGTCGACGTTTTCCAGGCCGCCAAGGGTGCTAGCGTAAACGCCCGTGCCGTGCAGGAACGCCATCCGGTCGGCTTCGTCGAGGATGCCATTTCCCAACACCAATGCCGTCGCTGCGGCCCGCTTGTCCGCCAGCGTAAGGGCACTGGTGATAGTTTCATGCGTGCCATAAGCCGCAATGAAGTTGACCAGCGAGACCGGATTCTTCATGTGCAACGAGAAATCGACCCAGCTTGTGTAGGGAGCCAGCTGTGCGTCACCGGTCCCTTCGAAGAAGGTTCTGCGTGCCTCGTTCAGCGATGGAATGCCAGTGTCTCTTCCACGAGCCAGATTGATCGTCGCCAGGTCCAGCGGCAAGCCGAGCAGATTGTTACGCAGCGCCTCGGTGACGAACTCGTCGATCTCGTTGCCCACCTGACGCGTCATACCGCGAATAATCGCACCTGCTGCTTCTTCCGGGGTCAGGGTGCCGTTCTCATTGAATTCCAGCGGATTCAGGAAAGCCTGGATCAACCCGATTTCACTGGATGCAAAGTTGGGATCTAGCCGGGCGACGGTCTCGTCGAGCATTGAGTGTCCGAACCGGTACACCGTGTGCGCGAACTCGGCGACGATCGCCGGATCGATGGTGTCATTAAAGTCGAGGAAGGCGTCGATATTGGGCTGGATCGTGCGCGCGAACTCCTCGAACACGAGGTGCTGGTACTGCATCTCGGTCGCGACCTTGGCCGTCTGGAACAGGCGCTCGCCGTTCCACACCAGCGTCGACAGATCCGCCGGGATCACCACTACCGGGGTAGCCAACCACTCGTTCAGCAGGTCTATGTCGCCGGAGTCGAGCAGTGTCTGCTTGATCTCGTCGACTTGTCGATTGTGTTCGGAGTGGAAGACGTGATGCACGGCCGTCAGGCCGATGTTCTCGTTCACGCGGCCGTCGCCGGCGATGTAGTGCGCGTCGAGCAGTTCGTTGTCGTACTCGAGATTGCGCCCCGTCAAGGGGTTGAAGGCAACGGCATTACCGGCTTGGCTATCGGCGTCCGGGGCGAGAACGCCCGGGGCGCTGAACACCGGCACCGCGTTGTGCGCGATGTCATCGAGGAACCCATGGCCGGTAGGGACAGCATCGACCAGGCTGATGGGTGCATCAATGTTCCCCTCGACCAGGTCGCCATTGCTCATGACCACCATCGGCAAGCCGTTGGGGCCGCGTTGGAACATACCGTACTGGTCGGTCGCGAGCAGCGGTACATTATTGTAGTTGGCGTCTGTCAGGTTGATACCGAGGATGTCTCGGGCCTGCGCCTTGACGACCGCCCAGGTAGCCATGCCGCCGAGCACGATGTCGTCGGCCGTGCCGTATTTTCCATCCTCGCCAAGGTCACGGTTGACGATCAGCTTGCCGGTCGCCACCGGCCGACCGTTCGCGTCGAGTTCGTACTCGCGAAGGAAGACCTGGTGCGACGGATGAGAAGAGTATGTCTGGTTCTGGTCGACGAACGGCGAGGTCGTGTTGATGTTTTCGCCGACTACACCACCCTCGAGCGTTGCGCGGCTCACCACCATGAAGCGCTGCGCTTCCGGCAGATCGTCATCCGTCCCCGCGACGCCGTCTGCGCCAAGTACCAGCGGGTCGTCCGCCGCCAGCGGAATGTAGACGTTGCCATTCTGGCCCTTGGTCACCAAGTCCAGTCCGTGATCGAAGAACTGGCCGAAGAACGTCATCCACTGGTTGAAACCGGCGCTCAGGCCTAGGTCGGGAGCCTCGTTCGCGAAGAAGAACGTATTGAACGCCGTGCCGTCCTCCCGCGTGGCCCACACGACTTCAACGCCATCGTTCAGGACGTCATCCAGGCTCTCGTCGACATCGGCCGTGCTGGGGTCATCACCGAAGATACCATCATCTCCGGCACTGCCAGCCAAGGCGACGGCCGCCGGATTGTTCGGCGTCAGATCGGCGATCAGGTTGCTGATAATGCGCGGATCGGAATCGACGACACTCCCCGTCACACCGTAGTCTGTGTTCGTCACCGCCCCTGCGGGCCCGGGCCCGTCCGCGTCAAACCCGACTTCATCGCTTTCGTTCTGAAACTCTGCGGGGAGCATCCGTGGGAAGGTGCTGTCGGCGCTGCCGAAGTCCTCTTGTCCCTCAAGGAGGTTGTTGAACTCCCCGGTGATCGTGCGCAACCCCCACGGCAACTCCGTATTCGGAATCAGGTTTTGCAGGTCTTCGCCCGCCGCGTGGGCCTCGGCGATCTGGATCTGCAGGAGGATGAACTCTAGATCTGACTTGCTCAAATCAGCCATGATAATACCCTCTGACTCATTTGGTAAAAGCCAGGAAAGGAAACAAGATCCTACCCATGCGCTGTTACCGGTTGGCATACACAGCTTGTGAGTCTCCTTACTTGATAACAGCTGGTAAGATAAGGAGGGCAAATCATTTGGCTGTGCTCCTGTAATAAGCGCCCATGTTATTTTTATGCTGACTTTTGGTCTTTACGGGGCATGCAAATTAGCCCCCAGCCTTCTCTTGACGCTGTGAAAGCAAGAAATAGGTGACATAACTCACTCCTTGACGGGAGGTGAGAACAAACACCTTCCATCATCGAATTGAAACCATTTTCAACTCAAGTTGAAATAGTTAATGCAAAGCATCCTATATGCCAATGTTGCGATATAACGTATGTCTACCGATAATTTCCATCGGTATTACCTAAATCAATACAAAGCCAGCAGCCAGCCAAATTTGAAATAACTTGGCCCACCACCATTAAAAACAACCCGGTGACTCTTTACATATTTTGAAGTCATGAAAACGATAATTGATGCTGATATCACAACTCAGTTGCATATTAGAGCTATAACAGTACATCAATCTTGCTACTAGCCATATGCTTCCCGCATCCATATTGTCAACATCTTACGCGTTTGATTATTGGGGCACTATTCAAATGCTGCCATCATGAAATGTGATGAATTTAATCTCCACGCAGTTAATACCAAGGGCATACTTTAGTTTTAACATTATGATGCATGAAACCTAGCTTGATAGGCTTGCAATAACCTGAAAAACTGAAATTTACATATTCCTCCCCCACACCCTAATTTACAAACACCAATAAAAACATCTACTTGAAACATTGATGACATTTTGTGGGTTTGAATGTTCGCTCGAGTTTAAAAACTGTTTCGAACAGTAGCATTCAAGGCAGGAAACTCAGTCCAACCTGGACGTTCTGACTAGTCATCAAACAAAACAAGCCCCCAAATGGCTGATACGGATGCCTGGAGTTTGTAAACCCAATCGTGTAACCACACAATAATAATTAATTTTTTCAAAAAGATACCTTCGTGAGTCAGCAAATAGTCCAAGAGAAACTCAAAGCACTGACTGCTGGCAGGCCAAAGACATCTAGTCCGAACAGGTTCCCGGAGCCCTGAGCCAGCCATTGCCCGAACTCACCGTCGAGACTGCACTCAACTCCGATATGGACGAACATAGGGACGACGAGAAACATGCCCACACCGTCAAAGGAGCGGTACCATCGAAATGGCTATTCCTCTAAACGCCGAAGAGGGCTGCAAGGAAGACGCTATTCCAAAAACATATTAGTACCATTTTTTGATATTATTTAAGGTAGCTATGAAGATAGATGTGTCATGACTTGCAATCCGAATGGCACCTAATTTCAGATTACCGTGGTTCTTTGGCGGCTGAAATGAACTCTAATGAACCCCATTGGACGTTCCTTGTTGAAGTCAAAAGACTTTCTAACACGAGTCGGGAACAGTACCGTTTCTATTCACGTGTTCGCACAAAATTAAGCGATATCTCCTGTTGCTCACTCCATGCAGTGATGGTCTATGCTTATCCCTATTCTTGGCTATGAGGCTACGTTAAAATGATGCCGGAGATGCATATGCATATGCAGATGCAGCAGATACAGGAGATGAAGGACAGGGACATCACTTTACTCCTTGTAGCAGAGCCATCACTGCAGACCAGTATGTTGTCTAGCTATTTGTCCCAAGAGTTAAAAATTACCGTCCAATGCATTCATACCAGCCCCTCTCCAGAATGCCCACCAGATGCTTTAGCTCAGGCCGTTTTATGGTTGATTGACATGGCTACCATCAAGGGAAAAGAGTTAATCGAATGGCAGGCTTACAGTCAAACCACAAACCAGAAACACATTGTAGCCTTGTTAAATGCAGAACCACATGTCGATATATGGTCAATGCTGCAATGGCCCAGTTGTGTTGGGGTCTTTTTTTCCTCAGACTTACCTCAATGCTTGGCATGTGGGATCAAGAAAATTCTGCTGGGGGAGCTCTGGATACCACGTGATATGTTGGCTGACTTATATCGCAAGCAAATTAAAAATTGTGCCTTAGCGTCAAGTTCCAACTGTCTCTTGACCAAGAGAGAGTTGGAAATATTGAACCAGTTGTGCCTGGGTCACTCCAATCATGATATTGCAACCAGTTTTTATATTAGTGAAAACACCACCAAGTCTCATCTCTATCGAATATTCAAGAAGATAGGTGTGCGGAATCGTTTGCAGGCGGTGCAATGGGCTAACGAAAATCTGCCACAGCGTTTCCTGTGCTGGGTATCCTCATTTTCGATACTGGCTGACGATCTTGTTGCATCAATGATGAGACTTTTGATGTTTGTGAGCTGAATTACCCCCCTGAATCACCATCTGAATCGCCCCGGCTTCTGCAGATACTTGTTGATGGTGGCCGGGCTCTTGCCAGAGTTCAGCAACCCCTCCTTGAACTTGACCACATCAGCCTTGCTGTAGCCTGCCGCTGGCTTGTCGCCGAGTGCCTCGATAAAGGAACCGAGATAGTTTTTCTGGTTCTTTCGCTCTTTGGGTGCCCAGGAGAGGGCCTTCTCTTTCTGATAACGGTCACTCAGGACCGACAGGAGCGGAGCACGCGGTTTGATCGCCGGAGTCATCGGCTGGGCTGCTGATTGCTCTTGTCGGTCGACTGTGGCGTCTGCAGGCAACTGATTGGGCTTGGGTCTGGAACGCACACAGGCAAGCAACTGGGCAACCTTGCTTCGTGCCGTCAGCTTGTCTCGGGTATGCAGGGATTTTTTGATCTCTTTACGACGACCACAGGGGAGCGTGGTCACTTTCCGGTAATACCAGATGCCGTGGGGACTGAGCCAGAGATTCACAGAGAAGACTCCTGATTCATCCACACAAAGTGGATTACCAAGAGGTCTGAAGGGGGCTATTAGCTGTAACTTATTGAATTGCAGAAAAAAGTGGTGGCCCTACCAGCCACATCCCGGCACTCGAGTCCCCCGCCTTGGCTGCTACCTTCCGGTCCTGACCAGGTCGACGGGTTATCAATGCGAGAGGACCAATAGGACCACCGGCGAGGAGAATAGGCAAACTGGCCGGTCAATGCAATGGCTTTCTGCCGCAGCGCGAGCCGTTCGCCTTATTTTTCAACAATCTGGGCAAGGGTTCAGCTAAACAGCATGAATTTGGCCCCCACCACCAGCATCAGGAGGGCAAAGGCCTGCTTCAGTCGTGCGGGTGACAGCCGGTGTGCCAGCCTAGCGCCGAACCGGGCGAACTGAGTGCTGGTGAGCACGATGCCGACGAGGGCCGGCAGATAAATGTAGCCGGCACTCCACTCGGGCAGATCGGGGTTCCCCCAACCGGCGTAGAGGTAGCTCAGGCTGCCCGCCAGGGCGATGGGCATACTGCAGGCGGCGGAGGCCGCCACGGCGTTGCGCATGGGCACCGAGTTCCAGCTCAGATAAGGCACGGTGAGCGAGCCGCCGCCGATGCCAAAGAGGGCCGACATCCAGCCGATGATGCTGCCCGCGATCCCGGTGCCAACCGGTCCCGGCATGCGACGTTCCGCCTTGGGCCTCAGGTTGAGCCCCATCTGCAGCGCCATGGTCCAGGCGAAACAGCCGATGATGATGTTGAGGGTGCTGGCACTCAGCAGATTTGCCGTCATGCCGCCGAGCCAGGCCCCGAGCAGCATGCCCGCCCCGAGGCGTCGTATCATCACCCAGTCGACGGCCCCGGCCTCCTGATGGGCCCGCAGGGAGCTGAAACCGGTGAAGATCATGGTGGGGAGCGAGGTGCCGAGTGCCAGGTGGGTGATGATCTCCGGGGCCACGCCCTGGGCGTGGAAGCTCAGCACCAGCACGGGCACTATGATGAGCCCGCCTCCGATCCCGAACAGCCCGGCCAGCATGCCCGCGAAGGCCCCCAACACCAGATACCCCACAAACAGCATAAAATTTCCTTCGCTAATAAATTGGCGGTCAACTCGACCGCCAATGCCCATAAAAAAAGAGATGGCGCCAGGCCATCTCTTTATTGTGCCGATTAATGAAGGGGAATGGTACCGTCCATCACCTTGTAGAAGGCCAGCACGGCGCAGCCAAGCAGGGCCGCCGTCATCCCCTGCTCCAGCCGGTTGAGGCTGCGCAGGCCGTGGTGCTGGCGCGCCTTCCAGTAGATGAAGATGCCGGGGCTGTAGAGCAGCGCCACCAGCAGCAGGTACTCCACCCCCGCCGCATAGACCAGCCAGCAGCCGTAGGCGGTGGCCACCAGGGCCAGCAGCAGGTCACGCTTGCGCTGATGGGGTTGCTGCTCGTAGGTGGTGCCCTGGATCGCCAGCTTGAGCCCGTAGGCACCGGAGAAGACATAGGGCACCAGGGCCGCCGAGGTGGCGATGTTGACCAGCGCCAGGTAGGTGCTGCTCTGGAAGTAGATGATGATGAGGAAGATCTGCACCAGACAGGTGGAGCACCAGAGCGACACCTGGGGCGAGCCGTTCTTGTTCTCCTTGGCGAACCAGGCCGGGAAGACACCGGTCTTGCCCGCGATGTAAGGCACTTCCGCCGCCAGCACGGTCCAGCTCAGCAGGGCCCCCATGACCGAGATCACCAGGCCGATGTTGATGAGCCAGGCGCCCCAGGGACCGACCACGGCTTCCAGGATCATGGCGGTGGAGGGATTCTTGAGGGCCGCCAGCTGCGGCTGGTTCATGACCCCCAGGGAGAACAGGGTGACCATGACATAGAGCGCCAGGGCGCCCAGCAGGGCCAGCACGGTGGCGCGGCCCACGTCCTTGCGGTGGCGGGCACGGGCGGAGACCACCACGGCCCCCTCGATGCCGATGAAGACCCAGAGGGTCACCTTCATGGTGGATTTGACCTGATCCATCACGGAGCCGAGCTCGGGACTCCCCTGCCCCCAGAGATCCAGGGTGAAGGTCTCCATGTTGAAGGCGAGCAGGATGGCGACGCAGAAGACGATGAGGGGCACCATCTTGGCGATGGTGGTGACGATATTCACCAGCGCCGCCACCTGGATGCCGCGCAGCACCAGAGCATGCACCGACCAGATGAGCAGGGACGCGAGGGTGATGGCGATCGGGGTGTTGCCGTCACCAAAGATGACATTGTCAGGCGTATCGAAGAAGTAGCTCAGGGCGCTGAACACCACGATGGCGTAGGAGACGTTGGCCAGCAGCTGGCACAGCCAGTAGCCCCAGGCTGCGTTGAAGCCGACGAAGTCACCGAACCCTGCCTTGGCGTAGCTGAAGATGCCGCCATCGAGATCCGGACGGCGCATGGAGAGGTTCTGGTACACCAGGGCGAGGCAGATCATGCCGATCCCCGTGATGGTCCATCCCAGGGCGACGGCCCCGGCACTGGCATGCGCCGCGATGTTTTGTGGCAGACTGAAGACCCCGGCACCGACCATGGAGCCGATCACCAGCGAAATGAGGGCACCGAGCCCCAGTTTCTTGTCCATCTCAAACCTGTTTTCTTAGGCGGCGGCTGAGCATCCGTATTCATACAGCGCGCGACATGGGAGGGGCGAAAGATCCGTACCCCGTGAAAAAGGCGGCAACTATATTGCATGACTATTCCGACCGCAATCCTTCGCAGCGCCAATCACGCACCGTCTTGACCGCGCGCAATTCTACAGCACTCACTCACCTCGCCTGTGAGCTGGTTCAAATTAAGAGAGACCCGTTGATCTTTCACGTTTTTCCATGATGTGACCCGGGGTTTTTAGGAAAAAGGCTGCATGGCTATTCATCCCTGCGGGCTGCTGGCACGGCTCATGAAAACGCCCCGGGATCCGGGGCGCAGTGGTCACCATGAGCGAGCGCGGGGCTAGAGCCGCAGTCCCCCGTCTATCTCGATCATCCGACCCGACAGGTAGTCGTTGGCGAGGATGAACTGTACCGTGTGGGCCAGCTGCGCCGCCTCCCCCAGGCTTCCCACCGGGATGGCCTGCTGCATGCGGGCCATGGCCTCGGGCTTCATGGCCGCCGTCATGTCGGTGGCAAACACCCCGGGGGCGATGCCCATCACCCGGATGCCGTGGCGGGCCAGCTCCCGCCCCCAGGTGACTACCAGGGAGGCTACCCCCGCCTTGCTGGCGGCATAGTTGCTCTGGCCCATGTTGCCGGCCCGGGCGATGGAAGAGATGTTGATGATGACACCCTGCCCTCCTCGCGCCATCAGCGCCGCCCCCTCGCGGCCGCACAGGAAGGTACCGGTGAGGTTGACGTCGATGACGGCCTGCCACTGGGCCAGGCTCATCTTCTCCAGCAGTTCTCCCTCCTTCACCTTGATGAGCATGCCGTCCCGCAGGATGCCGGCGCAGTTGATGAGGCCGTGCAGGACGCCGAACTGCTCGTCGATGGCGGCGAAGGTCGCCTCCACCTCGGGCTCGCTCGCCACGTTGCAGACGAAGAGGGCGCAGCGGCCGTCACGGCTGCGCACCTCGGCCTCGGTCACCTCCAGATCCGCGCGGTTGACGTCGATGAGCGCGAGCACCGCGCCCTGCTCAGCGAGGCTCAGGGCGATGGCGCGGCCGAGCCCCCTGCCCGCCCCCGTGATGGCGATGACCTTCTGCGTGATATCCATGGATGCTCCTTGCCGGTTGCCCGGCCATAAATGGGTGGATAAAGGGGATGGCCGCGCCGGCTCAACCCGCCTTGGTCTGATCCAGCTCCGCATCTCGATAGAGTTCGACGATGCTGGAGAAATCCCGCGTGTCCGGTCCCTTGGCCGCATGCAGGTTGAACAGGTTGCGGGCCAGGGCTCCCATGGGTACGGCGCTGTGGGCATGTTCGGCAAGCGCCATCGCGAGCCCCAGGTCTTTCACCATCAGCCGGGTCATGAAGCCCCCCTGGTAGTTGCGCGACGCCGGGGCGTTCTCCATCACCCCGGGCCAGGGGTTGTAACGCTCCAGGCTCCAGTTGTTGCCCGAGCTCTTGCCCATGATGGTGGAGAGGACGGCGGGATCCAGCCCCTCTTTCACCCCGAGGGCCAGCGCCTCGGCAGTGCCCGCCATGTGGATGGCGAGCAGCATGTTGTTGCACATCTTGGCGATCTGGCCCGCCCCGAGCGCCCCGGCGTGGAACAGGTTCTGCCCCATGGAGGCGAGCACGGGCCTGGCCGCCTCGAAGTCCGCCGCCTCGCCGCCAACGATGAAGGTCAGCGTCCCTGCCGCAGCGCCGGCCACGCCCCCCGAGACAGGGGCATCGATGAAGCGGATGCCGCGCGACTTCGCCGCCTCCCCCACCCGGCGGGCCGAGGCCACGTCTATGGTGGAGCAGTCGATGACCAGGGTGCCCGCCGGCAGGGCCGCCAGCAGATCCTGGCCGCCCTGCTCACCGCTACCTTCGCCCAGCCAGAGGCTGCGCACATGCTCCCCTGCGGGCAGCATGCTGATGACCAGATCGCAGTCGCTCACCGCTTCCCGGGCATCGGTGGTCGCGATGCAGCCGGCGGCGATCGCCCGGCTCAGGCTCTCCGGCACCAGGTCGAACACCTGTACCCTGTGCCCCGCCCGGACCAGGTTGGCGGCCATGGGCCCCCCCATGTTGCCAAGCCCGATAAATCCAATCCTTGTCATGATCTGCTCCTTGATATGTTCCGTTCGTGCGTCCCGCGCCTCAGCAGGCAGGGCTCAGGGGATTTTTCCCCTCGGGCCAGCGGTAGAAGGCATCCAGCCAGGCCTCGCCTCCTTGCGGCGCCTGCCAGCGGGGGGATTTGTCCTTGTCGATGAGCAGCGCCCGTACCCCTTCCACGAAGTCCCCTTTGAGCACGCAGTTGACCGAGAGCGTCAGCTCGTCGGCAAACACCTCGGCCAGGGACTGGCGGCGCGCCTGCCAGAACTGGCGCCAGAGGATGGCGCGGCTGATGGGACTGCCCCCCTGGCAGGTTGCCCGGGCCTGGGCCAGCACCGGTTCATCGAGCTCGGCGCACGCCAGCCTCTCCAGCACCCCTTGCAGGGAGCGGCCAGCCAGGAGTGCATCGATGCGGGCCTGATGGGGCAGGATCACGGGGGCTGGCAGCGCCTGGCCGAGCCCACGCTGCAAGCCGGCGAGGAGCCCCTCTATCTGTTCGCTGGCGTCGGCGGACCAGTCGAGGGCCGCAAGGCGGGGCAGCAGCTCGGCCCGCTCACGGCTTGCCATGGCGTGATCCGCGAGCCCCAGCCCCAGGGCATCCGCCCCGTTGAAGCGGGCGCCGGTGAGACCGAGCCAGAGTCCGAGGCGCCCCGGCATCCGGCTCAGGAACCAGCTGGCCCCCACGTCCGGGTAGAGGCCTATGGTCACCTCCGGCATGGCGAACAGGCTCTTCTCGGTCACCACCCGGAACGCGGCCCCGGCAAAGAGGCCGATGCCCCCCCCCATGCAGATGCCGTCTGCCACGCAGATGAGGGGCTTCGTGTAGCGGTGGATGTGGTGATCGAGCCGGTACTCCTGCTCGAAGAAGTCACGGGCGTAGCCAAACAGTTCCGACTCGCTCGCCTCCTGCTTGCGGTAATAGAAGGAGCGGATGTCGCCGCCGGCGCAGAACGCCTTCTCGCCGGCCCCCTGCAGCAGCACGCAGACGATGGACGGGTCCTGCTCCCAGGCGGTGAGCGCCGCCTGCAGCGACTGGATCATCGGCAGGCTCAGGGCATTGAGGGAGGCGGGGCTGTCCAGGGTCAGGACACAAATCTGGCGGTCGTCTGCGGTGGGGTGGGTCGTGACGACGACGGGCTCACTCATGGGCCTCTCCCCTGGGTTTGTCATAGTGCCAGTGCGGGGCACGCTTCTCGAGGAAGGCAGCCACCCCCTCGCGCTGGTTGGCATCCTCAAACAGCTCGAGGAAGAGGCTGCGCTCGCGCGGCAGCGCCGCATCCCGATGACCGCTTCGCCCCTGGTTGATGAGGGTCTTGCAGGCGCGCAGGGCGCTCGGGCTCTGGCGCTCCACCAGCCGGGCCATCTGGTGCGCCGCCTCCCAGGCGTGCCCCTCCTTGACCACCTCCTCCACCAGCCCCATCTCGTAGGCCAGGGTGGCACTCACCTTCTCGCCACAGAGGATCATCCGCTTGGCCCAGCCCGGCCCCACCAGCTCGGTGAGGCGCTGGGTACCGCCGGCGCAGGGCAGGAGCCCCACCGAGGCCTCCGGCAGCCCCAGCTTGGCCTGCTGCTCGGCGATGCGGATGTCGCAGGCCAGCGCCACTTCCAGTCCGCCCCCCATGGCATAGCCATTGATGGCGGCGATGCTGACCCCGTGGAAGCGGGCCAACGCCTCGAAGGCGCGGCCGAAGGCCTCGGCCACGTCGCGGGCGTGCTCGACGTTGCCGTCGGCGAACATCTTGAGATCGGCGCCAGCGCAGAAGAACTTGTCACCGGCACCGCGGATCACCAGGGCCACCACGTCGGGGCGGCTGTCCAGCTCCACCATCATCTGCAGGAAGGCCTGCAGGCTGGCGAGGGTCCAGGTGTTGGCAGGCGGGTGGTCGAGGGTGATATAGGCCACGTGACCTTGGTATTCGAGCCTGATCCTTGTCATTGCATCGTCCTTGTCATTGAAACCTGCCCATGATGACAGAGTTGAATGGAGCCAACATTCGACGCGCTCACACAACGGGCGGCGTAGAGGGTGGATCCCTCCACCCGGGTCGGCAAGCTCGCCTCACCCGGCTAACCCAGCGACAGACCGGGATCCGCCAGCAGGCGGCGGGCGATGATGAGGCGCATCACTTCGTTCGTCCCCTCCAGAATACGGTGTACCCGGGTGTCTCTCAGGTAGCGCTCCAGGGGGTACTCGCGGATATAACCATAGCCGCCAAAGAGTTGCAGAGCCTCGTCGCAGACGCGGTGACCCACGTCAGTGGCAAAGCGCTTGGCCATGGCGCACCAGGCGCTCTTGTCCGGGCTGCCTTCATCGAGCCTGGCGGCCGCCTGACGCACCAGCAGCCTGGCAGCGGCGAGCTCGGTGGCCATGTCGGCCAGACGGAACTGCACGCTCTGGAATTCGCTGATCGGGTGACCAAATTGCTGGCGTTGCTGCACATGGGCCAGGGCATCGTCGAGAGCCTGCTGGGCGGTGCCCACCGAGCAGGTGGCGATGTTGATGCGCCCGCCATCGAGCGCCTGCATGGCGAATCTGAACCCCTCGCCCTCCTGCCCCAGCCGGTAGCGGACAGGGATGCGCACGGCGCTGAAGTTCACCTCCCGGGTGGGCTGGCTGTTCCAGCCCATCTTCTCCTCCGCCTTGCCGTAGCTCACCCCCGGCGTCTCGGCCGGTACCATGAAGGCGGAGATCCCCTTCGCCCCCTCACCACCGGTGCGGGCCATCACCACCAGCACCTGGGTGCTGCCCGCCCCCGAGATGAACACCTTGCTGCCGTCGATGACGTAATCATCGCCATCGCGCAAGGCGCGGGTCTTGAGGGCCGCCGCATCGGATCCGGCCCCCGGCTCGGTGAGGCAATAAGAACCCAGCAGCTCACCGCTGGCGAGCCTCGGCACCCACTCCTCGGCCACCTCGGCAGGCAACCAGCTGCCCAGCATCCAGCTCACCATGTTGTGGATGGTCAGATAGGCGGTGGTGGAGGTGCAGCCCATGGCGAGGCGCTCGAAGATGAGGCTGGCATCGAGGCGCGGCAGACCGAGCCCGCCATACTGCTCCGGGGTGTAGAGGCCGCAAAAGCCGAGCGCCGCCGCCTCCTTGATGGTCGGGATGGGGAACTCGTGCTCCTTGTCCCAACGCGCGGCGTGGGGCTTGAGCGCCTCCTCGGCGAAGACGCTGGCCGCCTCGACGAACGCCTGCTGATCCGGGGTCAGGTTAAAATCCATCTTGTCTGCTTCCTTGTTGTCTCGATCGTTCGGGCCACTCAACGCAGCTGTATGGTCATGTTGGGGCCGGTGGGAATGTCTTCGTCGAACCAGCGCTCGGTCACCGTCTTGGTCTCGGTGTAGAAACGCACCGCCTGCTTGCCGTAGGCGTGCAGATCCCCGTAGAAGGAGCCGCGCCAGCCGGTGAAGGAGAAGAACGGCAGCGGCACCGGGATGGGCACGTTGATCCCCACCTGGCCTACCGCCACCTCGTGGCGGAACTTGCGGGCAGCGGCGCCGCAGCCGGTGAAGATGGAGGTGCCGTTGCCATAGGGGTTGTCGTTGATGAGGGAGAGCGCCTCGTCGAGGCTGCCGACCTCGAGACACACCAGCACGGGCCCGAAGATCTCCTCCCTGTAGATGCGCATCTGGGGCGTCACACCGCGAAACAGGGTCGGCCCCACCCAGTTGCCCACCGGGTAGCCGGGCACGTCACAGAAGCGCCCGTCCAGCAGGCACTCTGCCCCCTCGGCGATCCCCGCCTCGATGAGCCCCTCCACCCTGACCTTCGCCTCCGGGCTGATAAGGGGGCCGTAGGCGGCGTCGGGATCGTGCCAGACACCGGGCTTCACCCTGGCAAATTCGGCGGCGAGCTCCGGGATCCACTCCCGGGCCCCCCCCACGAACACCGCCACGCTGATGGCCATGCAGCGCTGACCAGCGGCACCGACCCCGGCCCCCACCAGGTTGCTCATCACCTGCGCCTTGTTGGCGTCCGGCATGATCACCATGTGGTTCTTGGCACCGACGAAGCACTGGGCCCGCTTGAGCTGGGCGGTGGCGGTGCGATAGACATGGGCCCCGACCCGGGCCGAGCCGACGAAGCTGACCGCCTTGACGTCAGGATGGGCGAGCAGCGCATCCACCTGCTCGGCGCCGCCGTGCACCACCGAGAGAATGCCCCTGGGGGCCCCTGCCTCCATGAACAGCTCGGCCAGGCGCATGGGAGTGAGGGGATCCTGCTCCGAGGGCTTGAGCACGAAGCCGTTACCGCAGGCCACCGCCAGCGGGAACATCCAGAGCGGGATCATGGCCGGGAAGTTGAAGGGGGTGATGCCGACGCACACCCCGAGGGGCTGCACCCAGGAGTGGCCGTCCACCCGGCGCGCCACGTTGCCCATGGTCTCCCCCAGGGTCTGGCTCGCGATGGCGCAGGCCTGCTCCACCACCTCGATGCCGCGCCACACGTCCCCCCTGGCGTCCGCCAGGTTCTTGCCGGTCTCCTGGGCCAGCAGGGTCGCCAGCTCGTCGTGGTGCACCTTCAAGAGGTGCTGGTAGTTGAACATCACCCGGGCCCGCTCGGAGGCTGGCACCTCCCGCCACGACAGATAGGCATCGTGGGCGGTACGTACCGCGTGCTCGATCTCGGCAGGGGTAGCCTTAGGCACCCGCGCCAGCAGGCTCTGATCCGCCGGGTTGCTGACTTCAATCCACTGCTCGCTCGCGGATGGACAGGGCTCGCCGCCGATATGCAGCGGCAGATCCCCGAACTGGGTATGGTGTTGGCTCATGCCGCCCTCTCCTCTGGTTGGCAGAAAGTGGCCGGGCACCGCAGGTCCGCCCCCCTCATGCACACGCTGATCATCATGTTCGCTCCTTGCGTTTCCCACCCGAAGGGAGCCCCTTGCGGTCGGCGGGCAACGAATTTACCTTAGACTAACAACTCATTTACGTTTACGCTAACGTAAACTTAAATCACGAATGGACTGACCAGTCCCCCTGCACCAGGCGAACAAGGTTGAGTCCCAACAATCGAGACCCAAGCACAAGGAGAGCACGGATGCATGCCCTGATGGATGAGACCCTCCAGGCCCTGACCGAACAGGTCGAAGCCTTCTGCCGACAAGTGATCGCGCCGCGCGCCGCCGAGATCGATCAGAGCAACGCCTTCCCCCGCGATCTCTGGCCCGCCATGGGGGATCTGGGGCTGCACGGCATCACGGTGGCGGAGGAGTATGGCGGGGTGGACCTCGGCTATCTGGCCCACGTGCTGGTGATGGAGCAGGTGAGCCGCGCCAGCGCCTCGGTCGGCCTCTCCTACGGCGCCCACTCCAACCTCTGCATTAACCAGATCCACCGTCACGGCACCCCGGATCAGAAGGCGCGCTACCTGCCCCTGCTGGTGAGCGGCCAGCACGTGGGGGCGCTCGCCATGAGCGAGCCGGGGGCCGGCTCCGACGTGGTGAGCATGCGCCTGACCGCGGTGCGCGAGGGGGATCACTTCGTGCTCAATGGCAACAAGATGTGGATCACCAATGGGCCAGATGCCGATACTTTCGTCATCTATGCCAAGACGGATCCCGCCGCCGGCGCCAAAGGCATCTCCGCCTTTATCGTCGAGGCGGGCACCCCGGGATTTTCCACCGCCCAGAAGCTCGACAAGCTCGGCATGCGCGGCTCCAGCACCTGCGAGCTGGTATTCCAGGATTGCCGCGTGCCGCAGGAGAACCTGCTGGGTCCCCTGCACGGCGGGGTCAAGGTGCTGATGAGCGGTCTGGATTACGAGCGGGTGGTGCTGGCGGCCGGGCCGCTCGGCATCATGCAGGCCTGTATGGACGTGGTGCTGCCCTATGTGCGCGATCGCAAGCAGTTCGGCCAGCCCATCGGCGAGTTCCAGCTGGTGCAGGGCAAGCTCGCCGACATGTATACCCGCCTCGCCAGCAGCCGGGCCCTGGTCTACTCGGTGGCGGCTGCCTGCGACAAGGGGCGCACCAGCCGCAAGGATTGCGCCGCCGCCATCCTGTTTGCCGCCGAAAACGCCACCCAGATGGCCCTGGACGCCATCCAGCTGCTCGGCGGCAACGGCTACATCAACGAATACCCCACCGGCCGCCTGCTGCGGGACGCCAAGCTCTACGAGATAGGCGCCGGCACCTCCGAGATCCGCCGCTGGCTCATCGGCCGCGAACTGATGGGAGAGAATGCATGAGCAGGATCCACTCCCGCCTCGACAGGGCCAGCCCCGACTACGGGGCCAATCAGGCCGCCATGCAGGCACTGGTCGACGATCTCAATGCCCGCCTGGAGGAGATAGCCTTGGGCGGCGGTGCGGCCAACAACGCCCGCCACCAGGCCCGCGGCAAACTGCTGCCCCGCGAGCGCATCAACCAGTTACTGGATCCGGGCTCCCCCTTTCTCGAACTGTCTGCCCTGGCGGGCTGGCAGGTCTATGACGAGCCGGTGCCCGCCGCCGGCATCCTCACCGGCATCGGCCGGGTCTCGGGGCGCCTGTGCATGCTGGTGGTGAACGACGCCACCGTGAAGGGCGGCACCTACTACCCGCTCACGGTGAAAAAACACCTGCGTGCCCAGGCCATCGCCGAGCGGCTGCGCCTCCCCTGCCTCTATCTGGTGGATTCCGGCGGTGCCTTCCTGCCCATGCAGGACGAGGTGTTCCCCGACCGGGAACACTTTGGCCGCATCTTCTACAACCAGGCGCGCATGTCCGCCCAGAACATCCCCCAGCTGGCGGTGGTGATGGGGCTGTGCACCGCCGGCGGTGCCTACGTGCCCGCCATGGCGGACGAGTCCATCATGGTCAAGGAACAGGCCACCATCTTTCTGGCGGGCCCGCCCCTGGTCAAGGCGGCGACCGGCGAGGAGATCAGCGCCGAGGCCCTGGGGGGCGCCGAGGTTCACTGCGCCCACTCCGGGGTAGCGGATCACATGGCCCGGGACGATGCCCATGCCCTGGCCATCGCCCGCACCCTGGTCACCCATCTGGGCAATGAGCCGGTAGAGACCAACCCCGGCTACGAGCCCCCCTGTTATCCCATCGAGGAGCTGTACGGCCTGGTGGGCACCAGCCTCAAGCGCCCCTATGACGCGCGGGAGCTGATCGCCCGCCTGGTAGACGGCTCGGACTTTGACGAATTCAAGGCGCTGTTCGGCACCACCCTGGTCACAGGGTTTGCCCGGATCTGCGGCATGCAGGTGGGGATCCTCGCCAACAACGGCGTGCTGCACAGCGACAGCGCCCAGAAGGGGGCCCACTTCATCCAGCTTTGCAACCGGCGCGCCATCCCGCTGCTCTTCCTGCAGAACATCACCGGCTTTATGGTAGGGAGTCAGGCCGAGCGGGACGGGATCGCCAAGCACGGCGCCAAGCTGGTCACCGCCGTGGCCTGCAGCAGGGTGCCCAAGATCACCCTGATCGTCGGTGGCAGCTTTGGCGCCGGCAACTACGGCATGTGCGGCCGCGCCTATGAGCCGGACTTCCTGTTCAGCTGGCCCAACAGCCGCATCTCCGTCATGGGGGGCGAGCAGGCCGCCGGCGTGCTGGTGCAGGTGCGCCGGGACAAACTGGCCGCGGAAGGCAAGGCGCTGAGCGAGCAGGAGGTGGCCGCCATCCGCGCGCCGGTGATCGCGCAATACGAGCGTCAGGGTCACCCCTACTACGCCAGCGCCAGGCTCTGGGATGACGGCGTCATCGACCCGGCCCAGAGCCGCACCGTGCTGGCCCTGGCCCTGGCGGCGTGCCAGGGGGCCGAAAGTGGCCCGGAACAGTACGGCATCTTCCGGATGTAAGGAGTGCAACATGTCAGACCCGCTCTGCAATGACCCCCTGGCCCATTTCCGGCTGGAGCGCCACGGCCCGCTCATCGAGCTGGTGCTTGCACGACCGGCCCGCCACAACGCCCTCGACGCCGATCTGATGCAGGGGCTGCTCGACTGCCTCGACGATCTCGCCCACTGCCACGGCCAGCCCCTGGCCGAGCGTCCCCACGTGCTGCTGCTGCGGGCCGAGGGGCCGCATTTCTGTGCCGGCGCCGACCTCAACTGGATGCGCAAGATGGCCCAGGGGGAGTTCGACCCCAGCTCCTTTGACAAGAATCGCGAGGATGCCCGGGTACTGTCGCATCTGATGCAGGCCCTCGACACCCTGCCCTTCCCCACCGTGGCCCTGGTGCAGGGGGCCGCCTACGGCGGGGCGCTTGGCCTCGTCTGTGCCTGCGACATCGTGCTGGCCAGCGACGATGCCCGCTTCTGCCTCTCGGAGGTGAGCCTGGGGCTGGTGCCTGCGGTGATCAGCCCCTATGTGGTGCGCGCCATGGGCACGCGCCAGGCCCGCCGCTACATGCTGAGCGCAGAACCCTTCGATGCCATCACCGCCTGTCGGCTCAACGTGGTGCACCGGCTCTGCCATCCCGATCAGTTGCTGGCAGAAGGGCGCGCCATGGCACTGCGCCTGTGCCAGAACGGCCCGGAGGCGATGAAGGAGACCAAGCGGCTGCTGGCTGCCATCGAGGCGCACCCAGGCCCCCAACACGAAGAGAGGACGGTCGAGACCATCGCCCGGGTCCGGGTCGGACTCGAGGCCCAGGAGGGGATCCAGGCCTTCTTTGACAAGCGCCCCCCGAGCTGGCGCCCCCGTTTCAAGGACGAAACATGACTCAATACCACCCTATCCAGCGCCTGCTTATCGCCAACCGCGGCGAGAATGATCGCTGTGCGCATCACGACATCGGGCCACTGTGCAGCCTTATGAACGAGGAGCAACAATGACACATCAGGCTCCTATCCAGCGCCTGCTTATCGCCAATAGAGGCGAAATCGCCGTGCGCATCATCAAGACCGCACGGCGTCTCGGCATCCACACCATCGCCCTCTATTCGGACGCCGATGCTCATGCCATGCATGTGCGTGAAGCCGACGAAGCCTGGCATCTGGGCCCGGCCCCTGCCCGGGAGAGCTACCTCGACACTGGCAAGGTGCTGCGCATCGCCAAGGAGGCCGGGGCCGATGCCGTTCACCCGGGGTACGGCTTCCTATCCGAGAACAGCGACTTTGCCACCGCCTGTGAGCAACGCAGCCTGCGCTTCGTCGGCCCGAGTGGCGCCGCCATCCTCGCCATGGGGGACAAGTCCGGCGCCAAGGCGCTGATGGAGGCAGCCGGGGTGCCCGTGCTGCCCGGCTATCACGGCGCCGATCAATGCCTGGCGGTATTGCGTGATCAGGCCAGGCTCACCGGCTTCCCGCTCCTTATCAAGGCGGCCAGTGGTGGCGGCGGCAAGGGAATGCGCCGGGTCGAGCAGATAGAGGACTTTGACGAGGCCCTGGCAGCGGTCAAACGGGAGGCCCTGGCGGCCTTCGGCGATGATCAGGTGCTGCTGGAGCGCTACCTCCCCCGCGCCCGCCACGTGGAGGTGCAGGTGTTTGCCGATACGCAGGGCAACGCCATCTACCTGGGGGACAGGGACTGCTCCTTGCAGCGCCGCCACCAGAAGGTGATCGAGGAGGCGCCGGCGCCGAACATAGCGCCAGCCCTTCGCCGCGCCATGGGGGAAGCCGCCGTGGCCGCCGCCCGGGCCATCAAATATCGGGGTGCCGGCACCGTCGAATTCCTGCTGTGCGGGGAGGCGTTCTTCTTCATGGAGATGAACACCCGGCTGCAGGTGGAGCACCCGGTCACCGAGGCCGTCACCGGCCAGGATCTGGTGGCCTGGCAACTGGCGGTGGCCGAGGGCAGGCCGCTGCCCCTCTCCCAGGAGGAGGTGGTGCTGCGCGGCCACGCGGTGGAGGCGCGCCTCTATGCCGAAGACGTGGCCGCGCAGCACCACC
>NZ_CDDD01000085.1 GCF_000820165.1 Aeromonas taiwanensis | reverse complement strand
GGGTCGGGTGGGAGATGAGGAAGTGGATCACCTCCTCCTTGTTGCCGCGCTTGATGCGCACCGGCACGTCGGCGTGGTTCTTGGACGAGAGCGGGAAGGCCTGCCAGGCGGCGTCGTCATACCAGGCATCGCCACACTGGCGGCCGACCGGGATCGGCGCCCTGGCATTGTTGCAGTCGTCGATGACGGGGTTCGCTTCGCCCGGCATGTCCTTCCACTTGAAGTGCTGGAAGGTGCGGATCCCCTTGGTATCGATGGGGTACTGGGACATCACGGCGAAGGCGTACTGGCCGTGATAGTTGCCAAAGCCCCAGGCGTCGTCGGGCCCGTTGTTGCGCTTGCCGTCCAGGTTGAGGTCATGGCCGCTCATCAGGCCGGTGTTGGTGGCAAAGTTCTGCATCACCGGGTAGCGGATGGCGGTTACCTCGTCGTGCTGGGCATGGGCCAGGTAGTTGTCGTTGAAGGCTTTGAGGTCCGTGGTATCGGCTCCCTTGCCGTCATTGTCGAATTCGTTGAGCAGGAAGACGTCGGGGCGGGTGCGCTGCACAATCTCGGCGATGTTGCGGATCTGCTGCACGTCGAGGGCCCTGGTCTTCTCGACGCCGCTCAGGGTGCCGTCGGCGAGGCGGGCCAGCAGGGCATCCTGCTCGGCGCGGCTCAGGGCCAGTTCACCGGCGAGCATGCCGGCGGCGGTGCGATCGAAGGAGAGGTTGAAGGTGGCGAAGCGAACCATGGGCGTCGGGGTCTCGGAGTCGTTCTGGCTGTTGCAGCCTGCCATCAATCCGAGGGAAATGGCAGCCGCAAGCAGGGTTTTGGGGATGTTTTTCATTGTAATATTCCGTAGCATCAAGATGTTATGCCTCGATAGGGTCAGGCGAGGCGCGGCCATTATAGGGAGCCTGTCCGGAAACTGGGCTCTGAATGAACCAAAGTGTGTGGTCATTCACAGAGTCATCCGGAATCTGGTCATGGACGGGGCAGGCTTCAAGCACATTCACACGGCCAGGCTGGGCCGAAACCAGCGTCATGGACGGCAGGAACGGGAGGCGGGATGAGTCGGCAACAAACGGCCCTGGTGGTCGAGGGGGGCGCCATGCGAGGCATCTTTGCCGCCGGCGTGCTGGACGCTTTCCTGGCGAAGGGGAAGACACAGTTCGATCACTGCATCGGGGTCTCGGCGGGGGCGGTCAACCTGGCGGCCTATCTGGCGGGGCAGCAGGGACGCAACCACAGGGTCATCACCGACTACTCCTGCCGCCCCGAGTTCATCAACTTCGGCAAGTTCCTGCGGGGCGGCCACTGGCTCGATCTCGACTGGCTGTGGGGGATCACCATCCGGGAGATCAGGCTGGATCTCGCGCACTTCGCCGCCAATCCGGTGCCGCTGACCGTGGTGACCACCCGGGTGGCGGACGGTCAGGCGGCTTACCTCAGGGCAACTGCCGCCGAGCTGGAGCAGCAGATCAAGGCCTCCTGCTCGGTGCCGCTCGCCTACCGGCACTTCGTGCGCATCGGAGGGGAGGCCATGACGGACGGCGGGGTGGCGGACTCCATCCCGGTGCGCCACGCCTACGAGCAGGGCGCGCGGGACATCACAGTGGTGCTCTCCCGGCCGCTGGGCTATCGCAAGCGGGCGCCCAGGCTGCCCGCCCTGCACCGCTATCTGCTGCGCCAGACCCCGGCCCTGGCCCGGGCGAGCCTCTCGCGCCACCAAAGCTACAACGATGCCATCGACTTCATCCGCCGGCCGCCCCGGGATTGCCGCGTTCGGGTCATAGTGCCGCCTGCGGGCTTTCGGGTCGGGCGCATGACCACGGACAAGGATCGGCTGGAGCAGGGGTATCAGATGGGGTGGCAGGCGGGGCTGGCCTATCTGGCGCAGGAGGACGCGAACGCAGGCCCTAGTTTGCCGCCTGGAGGGGCGCTTTGCCAAGCGGGGGCGCGCTGAACTTTGGGGTGTGCGCCATCTGGATGGCCTGGGCTAGCCAGTCCCAGTCGAGCTGGGGGCTGCCGGCCTTGAAGCGCTGGTAGGCGCATCCCTGACGGACGGTGAGGAAGAGGGTGCTCGGCAGGCCGAGGCGGTTGAAGTAGCGCACCATGACATCCCCCTGGTACTGACGCAGGCGCTGCTGCAGCTCGGGCAGTGTCAGCCCCAGCTCGCGGCCCGTCTCATCCCAGATTTCAAACATAGGTGTGCTCCTTTAACAACTGGAATCACTACTGTTTCGAAAACGCGGGGGAAGGGCAATTGTCAGATCTGACAGTGCCAAATGGAATCTGACCGGAAAAGCGAAAACCCGGCGCCAGGCCGGGTTTTCTGAAGGATGGTGGAGGGAGAAGGATTCGAACCTTCGAAGGCAGAGCCGTCAGATTTACAGTCTGATCCCTTTGGCCGCTCGGGAACCCCTCCACAGGGGCAGTGCATATTGTGTCAGGAAGATGGTGGAGGGAGAAGGATTCGAACCTTCGAAGGCAGAGCCGTCAGATTTACAGTCTGATCCCTTTGGCCGCTCGGGAACCCCTCCACGGGGTATTTTCCTGATTTTTCGCACTTGAATGGTGGAGGGAGAAGGATTCGAACCTTCGAAGGCAGAGCCGTCAGATTTACAGTCTGATCCCTTTGGCCGCTCGGGAACCCCTCCCCAAGTGCGAGGCCGCATACTACCAGATCCGGCAAGGTTGTGAACCCCTTGGCCTCATTCTGACGACAAAAAAGTGTCAAGTGGTTATTTTTTGATATGTTTCGCTCAAAATTCACGCTTTTCGATGACTTTTATACCGCCCCGATGTCTCGCAGGGAGAGGTCAGAAGGCGGGAAAGAGTAGACGGGAAATAAAAAAGGAGCCGCGCGGGCTCCTCATTTTATCGGTGACGGGGTGGTAGCCCCGACGGGGAGGTCAGGCGTCCTGAGTGCGGGCCTGTTGGCAACCCTGCACCGCATGGGAGATGAGTTCCAGGGCGCTGTGATCGCAGGGGGGCAGCTCGTCCTCACACAGGGCGAGGGGGGTGACACGATCCCCCCACTTGATGAGGGCGGCCCCCCAGGTGAGACCGGCCCCGAAGGCGGCGGTCAGCAGGTAGCTGTTCGGCTTGACCCGGCCCTGCTCCAGCGCCTCGCACAGGGCGATGGGCACGGTGGCGGCGGAGGTGTTGCCGTACTGCTCGATGTTGACCATCACCTTCTCCATGGAGGCGTTCATGCGCTTGGCCAGGGTCTCGATGATGCGCACGTTCGCCTGGTGCGGCACGATGAGATCGACCTGCTCCGGGGCGATGCCAGCCTGGGCCAGCACGGTGCCGGTGGCCTCGCCCATGCCGCGCACGGCGCGCTTGAAGATCTCCTGCCCCTCGAAGTTGAACGTGAAGAGGCCGTCGATGTCGGCGAAACGCACCCGATCCGTACCGAAGTTCGGCACGTGCAGGATCTCCCGCGCCTCGCTGTCGCAGCCGAGTTTGTTCGCGATCAGGCCGCTCTCCTGCTCGCTTGCCTCGATGATCACGGCGCCGGCACCGTCACCAAACAGCACGGCGGTGTCGCGTTTGGCCCAGTCCAGCAGCTGGGTCAGGCGCTCGGCGCCGATCACCAGCACTCGCTGCATCATGCCGGTCTGTACCAGGGAGGTGGCGACCGAGAGCGCATAGACGAAGCCGGTGCAGGCGGCGTTGAGGTCGAATACCGCAGCCTTGTGGGCACCGAGGGCCTGCTGCACGGCGGAGGCGCCATTGGGCACCAGGGTGCCCGGGGTGGCGGTGGCCAGGATGATGCCATCAATGGCGGCGGCGTCCAGGCCGGCGCAGGCCAGGGCGCGGCGGGCGGCCAGGGTGGCGAGCGCCGTGGTGCTGACGTGGGAGACCCGACGGGCCTTGATGCCGGTGCGCGGGTAGATCCACTCGTCCGAGGTGTCCATGATGGTGCTGAGGTCATCATTGGTCAGCGCTGCGGGGGGCAGGCACTTTCCCCAACCGGTGATATTGGCGTATTTCATCTTGTCGTCGCTTATCGTGATGGCCGCCCGGGGCGGAAAATTGCGCAATTATGACGCACGGGGCCGCCACTGTCATCCAGCGGACGGGAGCGTGCAGGGGAGAGGAGAGGGGCAAGACCGTGATTTTGCTTAAATTCCCGCTCTCCCTTGTCTTAAGATGAAGGCCCGACCCAGCCTGCCGCCACCCGAGGTGATCCCAGTGCACAAAGCGAATCTCAACCTCCTGCCCACCCTCAAGGTGCTGCTGGAGACCCGCAACATCAGCCGGGCGGCGGAGTTGCTGCACCTGAGTCAGCCCTCCATCAGCAAGCAGCTTGGCCAGCTGCGCAGCGAGTTTGGCGATGAGCTGCTGGTGCGGGAGGGGCAGCGCTGGCTGCTGACCCCGAGGGCGGAGGCGCTGGCGGCCCAGCTTGCCGATTCCCTCGGCGCCCTGGAGCGGCTCTACGAGGCGCCGGAGTTTGCCCCGGAGCACTGCGAGCGGGTATTCCGGCTCGCCTCCTCCGACTACGTGGCCCAGCACATCCTGCCGGACATCTGCGCGGCGCTGGCGAAGGCCGCCCCCCAAGCGGCGCTGGAGTACAGCCTGTGGGACAAGCGCCTGCTGCCCCAGCTCTGGCAGTCGGAGCTGGACATGGTCTCCACCATCACCGAGCTGGTGCCGGATCAGATCCGGGGGCTGCACCAAGGGGAGGACAGGCTGGTGGTGCTGATGGGGCGCCACCACCCGCTCGCGGGCACGGCCCCCACCCTGGAGGAGTACCTCGCCTGGCCCCACCTGCAGGTGAGCGGCGGCGGCGACAAGGACAGCCCGGTGGAGCAGGTGCTGGCTCCCCTCGGGCTCTCCCGCCGCTGGTTTGCCCGGGTGCCCTTCTTCCAGGCGGCGGTGGAGGTGCTGCTGCGCACCGACTGTCTGATGACCACCCCGGCCCACATCGCCTGGCAGCTCTCCCGGGAGCACGCCCTGAGCTTCTGCGATCTCCCCTTCGCCACCCGGGTCCAGCAGTATCATCTGCTGTGGCACCAGCGCCACCACCTGGATCCGGCCCACCGCTGGTTTCGCGAGCTGGCCTATCCCTTCCTGCGGGATCATCTGCAGTTCACCCTGGGGGAGAGCCGCAAGCAGCTGGCGTCGGGGGGAGGCCAGCCCGGCTAGCACCGGCAGCGGGTGCCAGACCATAGCCAATGGCTATGAAATCTATTCATAACTTTCACTTCTTGCATAGCTGGCCGCCCCCTACTCTGATCGCCTGAACCGACATTCGACAGAGGAAGGAAAGGGTATGGAATTGACGAGTTGGCTGGCGCTGGCCGCCATCTGCGTGATGGGGGCCATCGCCCCGGGGCCGAGCCTGGCATTGATTATCCGCAACACAGTGCAGGGGGGCCAGGGCCATGGGGTGGTGACGGCGCTCGGCCACGGCCTGGGGGTGGGGATCTACGCCCTGATCACGGCGCTCGGCCTCGCCATCTTGATCACCCAGACCCCGCTGCTGTTCGATCTCATCCGTTACGGTGGCGCCGCTTTCCTCGCCTGGCTCGGGGTCAAGGCGCTGCTGGCCAAGCCGGCAGGCGGCGAGACCGGTAGCGAGGAGGGGCATCCGCCACGGGGCCGTCAGGGGGCGTTCGAGGGCTTTATGGTGGCCTTCTTGAACCCCCAGCTCGCCATCTTCTTTATCGCCCTGTTCAGCCAGTTCGTACACGCCGATACCGGCTGGCGGGAGGGGGGGATCATGATGCTGACCGCAGGTGGCATAGACGCGCTCTGGTATGCGCTGGTAGCCCTGGTGCTCTCCCGGGGGCCCGTGCTCGCCTGGCTCAAGGCCAAGTCCTTTATCATCGACAAGATAAGCGGCCTGGTGTTGCTGGGATTGGCGCTCAAGGTGGTCATTTGATCCGCTTCTCAAGGGAGAGCAGGGTCTGATCCAATCCTGCATTCTGCGGTGATCTTAAGCGGGATCAAGGCGAGGGGAGCCGGGGCTCGCTAGAGTGGCGGCCATTTGTCGCTCCTCTGGGACCAGACCATGCACGATCAGACCCCGCGCCTCGCGCCCCCCGAACAGAACCGCCTCGAGCTGCTGGCCCCGGCGAAGAACCTCGCCTATGGCATCGAGGCCATCAACCACGGCGCCGATGCCGTCTACATGGGGGGCCCCGCCTTCGGTGCCCGCAGCGCCGCGGGCAACAGCATCGAGGATATCGAGGCGCTCGCCCGCCACGCCCACCGCTTTGGCGCCCAGGTCTTCGTCGCCTTCAACACCCTGCTGCACGACCACGAGCTGGAGCAGGCCCGGCGCCTGACGCACCAGATTTATGAGGCCGGAGCCGACGCCCTCATCGTGCAGGACATGGGGCTGCTGGCGCTCGACCTCCCCCCCATCGCGCTGCACGCCAGCACCCAGACCGACAACCGCACCCCGGAGAAGGTGAAGTTTCTGCAGGACGTGGGCTTCTCCCAGGTGGTGCTGGCACGGGAACTGTCTTTGGCGCAGATCCGCGAGATCAGCGCCGCCACCAGCGTGCAGCTGGAGTTCTTCATCCACGGCGCCCTGTGCGTCTCTTACAGCGGTCAGTGCAACATCAGCCACGCCCGCACCGGGCGCAGCGCGAATCGCGGCGAGTGCGCCCAGCTCTGCCGGCTGCCCTGCTCCCTGCAGACCCCGGGTGGCGAGGTGCTGGTGGAGAACAGCCACCTGCTCTCCTTGAAAGACATGGATCAGAGCGCGAACCTGGAGGCGCTGGTCGCCGCAGGGATCCGCTCCTTCAAGATAGAGGGGCGCCTCAAGGGGCTGGATTACGTCAAGAACGTCACCGCCTGGTATCGCCAGAAGCTGGACGCCATCCTGGAGAGCCGCTCCGATCTGGTGGCCTCCTCGGCCGGCCGTTGCACCTACGGCTTCACACCGGATCCCAAAAAGAGCTTCAACCGCGGCAGCACCGACTACTTCCTCCATGGCCGACAGCCGGGGATCGACTCCCCCCGCAGCCCGAAATACGTGGGGGAGCCGCTCGGGCGCGTCACCAGGGTGAACAAGGACGGGATAGAGATCGACGGCCAGCCCGTGACCCTCAACAACGGTGACGGCCTCGGCTTCTTCAAGCCAGGGGGCGAGCTGGTGGGCATGCGCCTCAATAAAGTGGAGGAGAAGGCACAGAGCAAGCGGTTACTGCTGTCGGAACCCATGCCTGGCCTCAAGGTGGGCACCGAGATCTTCCGCAATCACGATCAGGCCTTTAGCAAGCTGCTCGAAAAGCCGAGCGCGGATCGCCGCATCCGGGTCGACATGCGGCTCGGTGAGTGCGACGAGGGATTGAGTCTCACCCTGACCGACGAGCAGGGCATTGGCGCCACCGTCACGCTCCCCTGCGACAAGCAGACGGCTGACAACCCGGCGCGGGCGCTGCAACAGGCGCGCGACCAGCTCGGTAAACTCGGCAACACCCTGTTTGTGGCGCGCCAGATTGAGCTGGCATTCACCACTCCCCTCTTTATTGCTGCTTCACAGCTTAACGGTCTGCGCCGGGATGGCATCGCTGCCCTGGAGACGGCGCGACTGGCCGCCTACCGGCGACCCGAGCGGCGCATCCCCTTGCGCGATGCCGTCTACCCCCAGCACCGCCTATCCTACCTCGGCAACGTGCTGAACAGCGCGGCGGAGCAGTTCTTCCGCGAACATGGGGTAGAGCGCATCGCCCCCGCCTTTGAGGCGAACAAGGAGGAGCGGGAGGTGATGCTGATGATCACCAAACACTGCATCCGCTACAGCCAGCACCTCTGCCCCAAGGAGGTGCCCGGCCTCAAGGCCGAACCCCTGGAGCTCAAGATGGGCAAGGAGAGTTTCCGCCTGCGCTTTGACTGCCACCGCTGCGAGATGCAGGTGATGGGCAGCCTCAAGCGCTGACGGCTGCCCGTGTGGGGATGGGGCGGGTGCGGATTAGATGGCAGTATGGGGTGGCGCTGCCCAGGGGCTTGTCTCTCTAAGCAGCCCCAACCCCTCAACTGACAAAGGAGCTGTCATGAACATCGATGCACTGCCGTTTTGCACCACGAACTGGGCCGAGGTCCCGCCGACCGAACACCAGGGAGAGCGCGGCGTCGCCCGCTGGCACACCCGACAGTTCGGGGATCTGCGGGTGCGAATGGTGGAGTACTCCCCCGGGTATCTGGCGGATCACTGGTGCAACAAGGGCCATGTGCTGCTCTGCCTCGAAGGGGAGCTGCACACCGAGTTGCAGGATGGCCGCGTCTTCACCCTGACGCCGGGCATGAGCTACCAGGTGGCGGACAACGCCGAACCCCATCGCTCCTACACCGAACTGGGCGCTCGCCTCTTTATCGTCGACTGAGCCGTTTTCCCGTTTCCCCCGGAGCTTGCCATGCTGGAACTCAGACCCAACTGCGAACGCTGTGACCGGGATCTGCCCGCCGACACGGCGGCGGCCTACATCTGCTCCTTCGAGTGCACCTTCTGCGCCGAGTGCAACGATCAGTATCTGCACCTGACCTGCCCGAACTGTGGCGGCGAGCTGGTCAGGCGCCCCCGCCGCCCGGCGGCCAAGCTGGTGAACAACCCCGCCTCCCTCCAGCGCGTCTTCAATCCGGATCTGAAAGCGGCGCTGGGCAAGGGGCGCTAGGGCCCTCTCTTCATGGGAAGGGCTGGGCTGGCAACTGGCTCGCCCCTGTGGCTCTTGACCTTCTCCCGGCGGCAGCCCCTATCAAGGGGGCTCACACCAAGGAGCAAAAGATGACGGAGCGATTCGACGGAGAAGGGGCTAAGGCCTATGACAGCCGCATCCCCCTGCTGGTGCCAGGCTACGAGCTGCTGCACCAGCTTTGTGCCTCACGGCTGATGGCCGCGCTGGGCCAGCAGGCCCGGGTACTGCTGGTGGGGGTGGGCACGGGCAGCGAGTTGGTGCTGCTTGGCCGTCTCTGCCCCCACTGGACCTTTTTGGCCCAGGATATCTCGGCGGACATGCTGGCCCAGGCCAGGATGCGGGCCGAGCAGGCGGGCATGGGAGAGAGGGTGTGCTGGCACCTGGGCCCGTTGCCTGTGGTGGATAAGCCATGTGATGGAGCCCTCTGCCTGCTGGTGCTGCATTTTCTGCCCCTGTCGCAGAAAGCTGCGCTGCTTGGAGAAATCGCCCGCCAACTCGTGCCCGGTGCCCCCCTGCTGCTGGCGGACCTGATGGCGCCCACTGACCCGCTTGAGCGCAAAGCCATGGGGTTGCAGGCCGCCCTCGCCGGTCTGCCGCCTCCTGCCTGTGAGCAGATGGTGCGCCGCCTCGGGGAGGATTTCGTCACGCTGGACGAGGGGCAGACCCGGCACCTGCTGCAAGGGGCCGGTTTCACGGCGGCGCACCGCTTCTTTCAGGCGCTGGGCTTTCACGGCTGGCTGGCGCAGCGGCGTTAGCCCCCTAACAGGGTGTGCAGCGCCCAGCCAGAGAGATACAGCCCCAGGCCGAACACGGCATGGTTGATCAGGCTGTGAACCCGGGCCGAGGCGGGGTGGGGTGTGCGGGAGGCGGCGATGCCAGCCCCCATGCAGGGCTGCATGACAAGAAACGGGGCCGCCACTGTGACCAGGCCCAGGGCGAGGGCCGGGCCCGGCGTGGGCGCCAGCAGCCAGTCTTGGCCCTGGGTGGCGATCAGCAGGGCGGCGAAGGCGATACCGATGAGGTAGTGGGCGCTCCAGCCGATGAGGCTTTCCCCCGGGATGGGGCTGGCCGCGCCAATGGCCTCATGACGGAATCGGCCCTGGCCCATGTGACCGATCCAGCGCCCCATCATGGTGTAGCTCGGCAGCGGCATGCCCAGCAGCGGCTTGCGCACTACGCCCCACAGATCCATCAAGGCCGTTGCACCGACCCCGATCAACAGCACGGAAAACACAGTGTTCATGATTTTCTCTTCCCTTGTAATGACACGGACGCTAGCGTACGACTTCAAGTCGACTTGAGGTCAAGGGGGGCGTGTGGATATATCCGAGGTGGTGAAGCGGTCCGGGGTGCCTGCCTCGACCTTGCGTTTCTACGAGGAGAAGGGGCTGATCCAGGCTCTTGGCCGTCAGGGCATCAGGCGCCAGTTTGCGGCCAGCGTGCTGGAGCGCCTGGCGCTCATCGCCCTGGGGCGGGCGGCGGGTTTCTCGCTGGACGAGATCGCACGTATGTTCGGGGACGACGGGCGTCCCGAGATAGACAGGGAGCAGCTGCTGCACAAGGCCGAAGAGCTGGATCGCACCATAGTGCAGCTGACCGCCATGCGCGACGGTCTGCGCCATGCCGCCATCTGCCCGGCGCCGAGCCACATGAGCTGTCCCACCTTTCGCCGCCTGCTGGGGGCCGCTGCCCGTGGCGTCATCCAGAGACGCAAACCGCCGCGCGCCTGAGGCGAGGCTGGGGCGAGCAGGCCGCTTTCTCAGGCGTCACTTCCCTCCAGCGCCAGCAGCGCCTGCTTGATGGGCAGGCCCCCCGCATAGCCGGTGAGGCTGCCGTTCTGGCCGATCACCCGGTGGCAGGGGACTATGATGGAGAGCGGATTGCGCCCGTTTGCGGCCCCCACCGCCCGCACCGCGCTCGGTTTGCCGATGGCGCGGGCGATGTCGCCATAGCTGCGGGTCTCCCCGTAGGGGATGTCGCACAGCGCCCGCCACACCGCCTGTTGAAACGCCGTGCCCCGCGCCGCGAGCGGCAGGGTGAAGCGCTGCAAGCGCCCTGCGAAGTAGGCCTCAAACTCGGCGAGGAAGGGGGCGAGCGCCTCGCCGTCCTGCAGCCAGTCCCGCATGTCGGGCAACGGCCGCAGCCCGGCCACGAAGTCCACGTGCACCAGGCCGCGCCCGTCGATGGCGATCAGCAGCCGGCCGCACGGGGTCTCCAGAAAGTCGTAACGGATCATGATGTTTTCTCCTCGTCTTGTTCGTGTCCGGGTTGGGTGAGCAGCGCCGGTTGCTCGCTCATGGCGTGCCACAGCCAGCTTGCGGCATAGGCGCGCCACGGCTGCCAGGGGGCGCTTCGCGCCTCTGCCTCCTTCACCGGCAGCTTGTTCCCGCCCCCGAGCGCCTTTTGCAGCACGAGATCCGAGGCGGGGAAGGCGTCCGTGTCCAGCCCGCAGCGCAGCCGCCAGTAGGCCACTGTCCAGGGCCCTATGCCCGGTAGTGCGAGCAACTGCTCATCGCTTGCCGTGCCCAGGGTGAGCGCGCCGCTCGCGAGCGCCGAGGCCAGCCCTTGCAACGTGCGGATGCGGCTGCCCGGCATGCCGATGCCGTCCAGATTGAGCTCGCACAGCTGGGCCGGCGTGGGCAGCTGCGCCGTGCCGAACTGCGCCAGGGTGCGTGCCACCAGGCGCCCCATGATGGTGATGGCGCCCTTGACCGACACCTGCTGGCCGACGATGGCGCGCAGCATCACCTCGTATTCATCCCAGCCCCCCGGCAGCCGCACCCCGGGCCAGCGCTCCTGGATGCCGGCGAGCAGCGGATCCTGCCCCAGGTGTTCGCCGATGCGGCCCATGTCGGCGTCGAGATCCCACATGCGGCGCACGCGGTACAGGATGTCCGGCAGAGCGCCCGGCGGCAGATCCCGCACCGTCAGTCTGAGTCTCTCCCCCTCGACGGGCTCGATGCGGATGAGCCCCTCCTGCTCGCCGACCCGGTGACGGCGCTCGTAACCGTGCTCATCCACCCGCTCCAGCCCCGGAATCGCGCGCAGCCGGTAGAACGCGAGCATGGCCTGCGCATCGAACTGCGGGCGATACAGCAGGTGCAGTTGCAGGTTCGATTGCGGCGCCGCCTCGCCAATCCCCCCTTCCTGCTTGCGCAGGGCGCCCGGCGCCATGCCATACGCCTGAAGCCAGGCGTCGTTGAAGCGACGAATGCTCGCAAAGCCTGCGGCAAACGCCACGTCCGTGATCGGCAGGCGCGTCTCCGTCAGCAGCCGTTTCGCGAGCAGCAGGCGACGCGTCTGCTCCACCTGTTTCGGCGACGCGCCGAGGTGTTGCTCGAACTGGCGCCTCAGCGTGCGCTCCGTGATCCCGGCCTGCGCCGCGAGCGTGCCCAGGCTGTGCTCCGCGAGCTCGCCGCGCTCGATGCGCGCCAGCACCTGGGCGACAAGCGGCGGCAGATCCCCGCTCTGCGCCGGTGCGAGTTCGGGGCGACAGCGCAGGCAGGGGCGAAGTCCGTGCTGCTCCGCCGCCGCCGCGAAGCGAAAATACTGCACGTTGTGCTCGTGCGGTGCCCGCGCCGGGCACACGGGGCGGCAATAGATGCCGGTGGACAGCACGCCGGTGAAGAAACGGCCATCGAAGCGCGCATCGCGTGCGAGCCGCGCGGCGTGGCACTGCTCCCGGGTGAGGCCCGGGATGATCTCGTCCCTGGGGGATGGGGGTGGGCTGACAGTGGTCATGGCATGACTCGGATTGCTGTGGGCATGTGCCTGAGACTAAGCGGGTGCGAGGGGGGTGACTAGCCAGAAACGGACAGCAATAGCAAAAATAGTCGGGCAGGGGGAAAGCGGGCGCGAGATGAGTCGCGCCCGGGAGCGGTTATTTCAGGTAGCGCTGTTCGAGGTGCTTGCGCAGCCACTGGGGATTGAGCGCCTCGCCGGTCGCGCGGCGAATCAGCTCGTCCGTGCCGTGCAGGCTGCCCTGGGACCAGATGTGGCGGCCGAGCCAGCCGAAGATATCCGGTAGGCGGCCAGACGCCACGAGCGTGCCCATGTCACCGAGTTCACGTTCGAGCGCGAAGCGCAGCTGCGCCGCGTACATGGCGCCGAGCGTGTAGCTCGGGAAGTAGCCAAACGAGCCGTCTGTCCAGTGGATGTCCTGCATGCAGCCGTTCTGGTAGTTGCCCTTTGTGGACAGGCCGAGCCACTGCTGCATCTTCGCGTCCCACAGCTCGGGGATGTCCGCGACCTCGATGCGCCCTTCCATCAAGTCGCGCTCCAGCTCGTAGCGCAGGATGACGTGCGCCGGGTACGTCACCTCGTCCGCATCGACGCGGATAAAGCCGGGCTCGACCCTGTTGTACAGCTTCTCGAGGTTCGCGGGTGCGAGCGCATCCTGTGCCCCGAAGTGCGCGCGAATGCGCGGCGCAATCAGCGCGAGGAACGCGGGGTGATGGCCGAGCTGCATCTCGCAGAACAGGCTCTGGCTCTCGTGAATGCCCATGGAGCGCGCCTCGGCGACCGGCTGGCCGAGCAGTGCGCGCGGCAAGCCCTGTTCGTAACGCGCGTGGCCCGTCTCGTGGACGATGCCCATCAGGCTGGAGACGAACTCCTGCTCGTTGTAGCGCGTGGTGATGCGCACGTCCGTCGGCACGCCGCCGCAGAACGGGTGGCTGCTCACGTCGAGCCGGCCGTGCGCGAAATCAAAGCCGAGCAGCCCCATCACCTCCTGACCGAGCGCCTGCTGCGTCGGGATCGGGAAGGGGCCCTTCGGCGTCAGGATGACGTCGCTCTTCTGCCGTTCACTCACGCGCTGGATAAGATCCGGCAGCCAGCTTGTCAGATCGCCGAAGATCTGATCCAGCCTCGCGCTCGTCATGCCGGGTTCGTACAGCGCCAGCATGGCGTCATAGGGGCGCACCCCGAGCGCCTCGGCGCGCAAGGTTGCCACCTCCCGCGACAGGCGTACCACCTCCTCGAGGTTCGGGGCAAAGCCTGCCCAGTCGTTCTCCTTGCGCTGGCGACGCCAGGCGTGCTCGCACTTGCTGCCGGCGAGGGACAGCGCCTCCACGAGGTCCCCCGGCAGCAGGCTCGCATCCTGCCACTGGCGTTTGATCTCGTGCAGGTTCGCGCGCTGGGTCGCGTCCAGGGTTTCCCCCTCGGCCGCCGCAATCCAGTCGCCGAGTTCCGGGGCGGTGCGTTTGCCGTGGATCAGCACGCCGAGCTCCGCCATCGCCTCGGCGCGGGCCTCGTTACCCCCCTCCGGCATCATGGCGGCCTGATCCCAGCCGCAGATGGCGGAGAGGTGGGAGAGGCGGTGCAGTTGTTGCTGATGTTGTTCGAGTTTCTGGTATGACATGGGATTGTCCTTGTTATCGTCCCTGATGGTATGCACCCCGTACCTGGCATGATCGGGGCCGACCGATGCTAGCACTGCCATCCACCGTGGTGCCACCCTCAGGCAGTCAGCCGAGGCGCTTCTGGTGACGTTCGCGGTTTTCCGCCTTCTTGCGCTCGCTCTTGCGCAGCAGCACATAGAGCGCGCCGCTGCCGCCGTGGCGCCGCTCGGCGCTGTGCATGGCCATCACCGCCGGCAGTTGCGGCAACCAGGCGCTGACGTGACTCTTGAGCAGCGCGCGCGGCGTGCTGCGCTCCCCCTTGCCGTGCAGGATCAGCAGGCAGCGGATGTCCCGCGCCTCGCACTCCTGGACGAACTGCACCAGGGCGGTGCGCGCCTCGTTGAGCGTCTTCTGGTGCAGATCGAGGGAGCCCTGCAGCTCGTACTTGCCGAGGCGCAGCTTCTTGTAGACCCCCTCCTGCACGCCGTCGCGCTTGAAGCCGACGATGGCGTGGGGATCCAGCATCTCGATCCCCTCCATGCCGAGGTGATCCAGAGTGAGTTGTTCGGCGGTGGCGGCCTGGCGGCGCGCGAGTTGCGCCTCGGTCGGCTGGCTGTTGCCCGCGGTGGGGGCGATGTGGTCGCTGCGCAGCGGCCGCACGTCGGCCACTTCCTGCAGGAACAGTGAGAGTTCGTCGTTATGAGACACGGCAGGCTCCCCGCATGAGAATGAGGGAGCCATTATAGCGGGGCTGGCCTGTGCTTAGAATGGCGGGGTGGGCGAGGGGGCACCCGCACGGGCTGGGCGTCTTGCACGGTGGGACGCTGCGTGCACCTCCCTTTATGGCTGGCCCCTGGGGTTATTGCCCTTCCTTCGGCGGCTCTGCGTGCATCACCTTGTAGATGAAATAGACCGCGTAGGCGCTGATGAGCAGGAAGGTGCCGAAGATCACCAGCATGGACATCAGCCCCACGCTGTTGCCGAACATCAGGTTCATCCAGAATTCCATTTCGTTCACTCCTGTCACTGGGCGATGACAGGCATGATAGATACCTCTTTGGGAGGGTGGGGATGATCTCGATCAAGTCCCCTTCTGGTTGTTTAATCGGCAACCCATTCTGTGAGCGGCCTCCCATCACCAGCCGCCGTCCCGCAGGAGACGGCGTTATTTCGCCCCCTCGGGGGCCGGCTCGGTGAGCGGCGTGATGCGCCAGCCCTGCTGCTCCAGCAGGGCGAGCAGCCCGTGCTCGCCGTAAAGATGCAGGGCCCCTACCACGATGAAACTCTCGTTCGGCAGGCCGGGCCACTTCTTGATCCAGTTGCGGTTGCGCTTCGCCAGCAGGGTCTGCTCCAGCCAGGCTTGCAGCTTGGGCGGTGCCATCTCCTCCTTCAGCAGGCTGATGAGGGTGGCCTCGTCCCCACGCTGCCAGGCCGTCATCACGGCGGCGAACCCCTTCTCGAGTTCGGGCAGTTCATCCAGGGTGCTCTCCAGCATCAGGGTCTGGTTGTCGCCGACGCTCGCGAGGTAGCCGAGCTGTTCCAGCAGGGTCTCCAGCCCGACGATGGGCTTGCCGCCGTCGCTCGCCCGTTTCGCGAAGTGCTGATCCACCCCGAGATCGCCGCGAAAACCGGTGCGCTCCAGGGCCGCCTGGGTCAGGGTGATGGCCGCAAACCAGGGACGCAGCGGGGCCAGCATGCTCTCGTTCAGGCCGTTCTGGCCGGCGGCGATCAGGGTGCGCCGGTAGAGATCCTCCGGCAGGTGATCCTTGAGGGTCTTGCCGTCCACCAGCCGCGTGATGGCGCCCATCTCCTGCCACTGGGTCTGGCTGATGCGGGTCATGTCGACCTCCATGACCAGGGCCCGGCTCTGTTGCCAGGCCCGCTCCACGAGATCCGGCAGGGGGTAGAGGGAGGGCTTGCCCGCATGGATGGACCCCAGCAGCCAGTGCTGCTCCTTGCCCTTGGTGATGCGGTAGAAGGCCGGATCCGCGAAGGCGTGCAGCGGCAGCAGCAGGCAGAGCAGGAGGGAGAGCAGCGTGGGATGGAATCTCATGAGGCACCTTATGTGAGCGGGATGAGTGCTCTATGATAAGTCCTCATTTGTCACAGCCAAGAGGTTTCCCATGCCCCACCTTCGTTTTCGGGCAGTTTCTGTCGACACCCTTCAGCGGATAAGCGTGCCCCTGACGGAGGAGCTCTGTGCCCTGACCGGCGGCAAGCCGGAGTTCGTCACCCTGGAGTGCGTCCCCACGACCCAGGTGCGGGACGGGGTGATCGAGGCCGGTTCCCCCTTCGTGGAGCTGGTCTGGTTCGAGCGCCCGCAGGAGGTGCAGGACGCCGCCGCGGCGCTTATCACCCGTCATCTCAAGGCGGTGCTGGGAGAGCAGACCTATGTGGTGGTGCAGGTGTTGCCCATCGTGAAATCCCACTACTACAGCAACGGCCAGCACTACTGAAAGATGCCGCCCCCTGGCCTCTGGCTGCGGGGCGGCGTTTGTCTGGCGTCAGGCGGATTTGATCAGCAGCCGGTCCAGCAGGCGGCTTGGCAACAGGCGGCGCAACACGGCGAACAGCCGGGTCGGGAAGGTGACGGGGTAGCGGTGCTTCGGGCGCCGGCTGCTGAGCGCGTGGATCAGCGGCGGGATGCAGGCCTCGCTTGGCAGGGTGAAGCCACGGGCCCCCCCTTCGCGCTCCAGCCTGGCCAGCGTCTGGGCATAAGCGGCCTGATGGCGGCTCGCACTCGGGTCGATGTGGCGCAGGAAGGCGTCCCGGGCATTGGCGCGAAAGCGGGTGTCGATGGGGCCGGGCTCTATCAGGCTGATGTGTACGCCGCTGCCCGCGAGCTCCAGGCGCAGGGTGTCGCTGTAGCCCTCCAGCGCGAACTTGCTGGCGTTGTAGGCGCCGCGATACTTCATGGCCACCAGACCGAGCACGGAGCTGTTCTGCACGATGCGCCCCTCGCCTGCGGCCAGCATGGGGGGCAGCACCTGACGAATGAGGTGATGCCAGCCGAACAGGTTGGTGTTGAACTGCTCCCGGAGCGCCTCGGTGGGGAGATCCTCCAGCGCGCCGGGCTGACCGTAGGCACCGTTGTTGAACAGACCGTAGAGGCGGCCCCCGGCCAGGGCCAGGGCCTCTGCCGCCCCGCGCTCTATGCTGGCGGTGTCGGCGAGATCCAGCTGCACCGCCAAGAGACCCTGCTGCTGCAACAGGGCGACGTCCCCGGCCTTGCGGGCGGAGGCGATGACGGTGAAGCCGTGGGCGCCGAGCGCCTTGGCGGCGGCGAGGCCGATGCCGCTGGAGCAGCCGGTGACAAGCACGAAGGGGTGGGGCATGAGGATCATCCTGATTGGCGGCCTGCGGGTGGCCCGAACCGGCATGGTAGCGTGGCCGCACCAAAAACAAAACCGGGCCAAGGGGCCCGGTTTTCGGTCACGTCAGATGCGTTATCACAGGATGGTGAACGGCATGATGATGTGGAACTTGACGTCATGCTCGGAGCTGAACATGTTCGGGTAGTACCAGCTGCCCTTGTCGTCCTGTTCGTTGTTGTAGTCGGTGTAGTGCAGCTTGAACAGGGTGCCCTTCAGCTTGCCATCCTGCACCGTGTACATGACGTCGAAGTTCGCCGCCCACTCTTTGCCGCCTTCCAGGGAGCTGTCGCCGTTGTTGGCATCCCAGCCGTAGGCACCGGAGACACCGACACCCCAACCCGGTGCGCCCACCAGATCATCCAGGGAACGGGTCACGCCGAAGAACACGGCCTTCTCGTCGTTGTGGTTCCAGTCAGAGCGGGAATCCCACCAGATCTCGTTCGCACCCTGGGAGTTGCCGTAGCCGCGGGTCAGACGGGGCAGGTAGTTGCCCTGATCACCCTCGGCCTTGGTCCACAGACCTTCCAGACGGAAGCCGTACTGGGCGTAATTCCAGCTGGCGGTCAGAGCCTGTTGCCATGCCAGACCATCGTAATCGTTGTTGTCGGTCTCGGAGCCGTAGAACTGGTAGCTGGTGTTCAGGCCACCCAGTACGTCGAACTTGTGAGCCAGCTTGAAGTGGTAGCTGTCCATGTAGCCTTCGGACTGACCGAAACCACCTGTGATGGCGGTGCCGTTCTCGAAGGTGTAGCGCGCGGCCAGACCGTGGATGTAGTCGATTTTGTTCGCATCGGTGAAGGGATCGCTGGCGTAGGGGCTGCTCTTGGAGAAGCCGGCGGTGTTCTTGAACCAGGGAGCCTTGTACTCGTCGGCGATGGCGTAGGTCAGGTAGAGGCCGCCGAAGGTGCCTTCGATCTGGCCGCCGCGGTAGGTACCGGGTTGATAGGACCAGTTGACCCCCAGGATACCCGGGACGTAGAGCTGGGTATAACCACCCTTGGCGGTGACATGCTCACCGAACTTGAATTTCAGGGCGGCGTTGGAGAGGCTGAAGCCGTTCTCGGGAACCCCGTCACCACCTGAACCCCACTGGTCGCCCCAGAAGGAGAATTCGTTCTCTTCGTTGACGCCATTGCTCTCGTCAACGGCCAGGTCATAGGCGCCGAAGCCGCCCAGATCGATACCCACGACGTCCCAGGCATAGCCGGAGTTGAAGTTCAGGGCTGCCTGGGTGGTGGCATGGCTCAGGTTGGAGTGGTATTTGCCATCTTGGCCGGGGCCGGCCTGCTTGCGGTCACGTTCACGCTGGAAGTAGAACAGACCGCCGGTGACTTTGGCATCGTCGGTGAACGCCTGGTAGGACTTGCCGTATTCCGGGCTCATCATGTCCTGGGCAGCCAGTGCCATTCCCGGGGCGACCAGCGCCGCGACCACGGCGGCACTCAAGGCGGCGCGCTTGAAGATCACTTTTTCCATTTGTTATTGCTCCTGATTTTATGGACTTAGCTTTTTTATCCGGCAGTCGGGTACGGGCCCGCCGCTCGGTATTGGCATTGCAATCAACACCCCGAAGGGCAAAAAAATTCTCTGTGTCGTGTCCCTGTGTCCGTATGCCTTGGCGCATCGTCACGGGACAATCTGCATCGTTTCAGTCGTTATTTTTTGAGTCTGGATCCTTGGCGATCTGACATCACCAAGAGTACGTTCGCGGTGCGAAATATCAACATGAAGTTCCCGCCAAGTTTCAAAAATATGACCGAGTGCAAATAATCATGATGCTTGATGTGGGCACTCCCAGCCCATGTGTGTCGGCAATGAGAACGCTTTCAAGGTGTGTTCACCGTTATCCTGAGCGGATCTTGACGAGAAGGCTGAACTTTCTTTGTTAACTTGATGGCAACATATAATTTTGTGTCACAAAAAAAGATGTGGCCGACCCCGGGGCGGGCGCAATCATGCTGGCATGGGGATCAGGCCTGCCCCCTGTGCGGGTGCCAGGGGAGGACGCAGCCGCTCGGGAGGCGGCCTGGCAAGCCCGCCGGGGGACGGCTGGCTCTTGCTGGAGACTGAAGGGGACGTGCGGGGAACCGCGGCCCGGCGTGGTGCCGGGCCCGGAGTCAGGCCTGGCTCAGGATCCGGGGGATCTGCTGGGCCTGGTGGTGGATGTGCTCCGACACCTGGACGGAGAGCCGGCTGCCCTGACGGGCGTGCTGGCTGATGCGGCCGATGAGGTCGGCAAAGCTCGCCAGCCTGCGCTCCTGGCTCTTGGCGTAGTCGGCCCCCTGCAGGGCGATGACGGCGGTGCTGCGCGCCATCTCCCGCACCGTCTGGGTGGTCTGGCGCAGCTGTTCGGCCTGCTGGCGCTGCCCGGCCGCCTCGGCGGTGATGCGGGACAGAACGGTGGCGAGCTGATCCCCCGCCTGGGTGAGACTCGCCAGGATCTCGGTGATCTGGCCGAGGGATCGCTGGGTATCGGCGGAGAGGTGGCGCACCTCGTCGGCCACGACCGCGAAGCCGCGTCCCTGCTCCCCGGCCCTGGCCGCCTCGATGGCGGCGTTGAGGGCCAGCAGGTTGGTCTGCTGGGAGATGTGGCCGATGACGTCGACGATGGCGGTCACATCCTCCACCGAGCGGGTCAGCTGGGCCAGGGCGCCGCTGCTCTCGTCGATGGCGAGCCCGGTCTGGGCGGTGGCCGTCAGCATGCCTCCCACCAGCCGCTCGCTCTGGCTCATGGAGTGTTCGTTGTGCTGGGCGTGCTGGGCGATTTCGGCGGCGACCTGATGCACCTCGCTGGCGAGCTGGTTGAGCTCCTGCATCATGGTGTCGCTCTCGTCCACCGCCTGCTCCGTGGTGCGGGTGCTGTGATGGATCTCCTGCACCTGGGCCACCATCTCCTGCAGGCTGGAGGAGACGCTGGAGAGCTGCCCCGCCTTCTGCTGTTGATCCTGCTGCAGCCGCTGGATCAGGCGGTTGTAGCTCGCGACTATGTCGGCCAGTTCGTTGCGCTCGCGCCCCTGGGCCAGCAGCTGCGCCTGACCCGTGGCATCGAGCTGCAGGAAGGCGGCCCGCAGTTGCAGCAGCGGCCTGACCAGCCAGCGGCGCTGCACCAGGGCAAACAGCAGGGCGACCACCACCAGGCAGAGTGCCAGCACGCCGAGCACGGTGGCGAGCTCCCGGTTCACCGTCTGGCGGGCGGCGGCGAGCCGCTCACCGAGCTGCTCCCCCGCCTGCAGCAGGTGGGTGATGTCCTGCTGCACCATCTGACGGGCGGCCTGCTGCTGTTGCAGCGCCTTGCGGCTGTTCTCGAGCTCCATGGGGTAGCGTTTGAGCAGGGAGACCAGCTCGGCCTTGGGCAGATCCCCGAGCTCCTGGCGCTGCGGCTCCCCCAGGGTGAACTCGTCGGCGGGGGCCTCCTTGAAGAGGTTCAGGCTCGGCAGGGCCGCCAGAGCGTCCGCTTGCTTTTGCAGGGCGGCGATCTCGAAACGCAGCCCTTCGAGGCGCTTGGCGCTCGCCTGCTCCATGTAGTTCTGGCGCTGGTGGGCGAGGGCGGGCAGGGCGGCCAGGATGTCGGCGGCCCCCTGGCGATACTGTTCGGCGAGCGCGGGATCGGCTCCCGGGGTGGCAGCCCCCTGCTGGCCATAGCGCAGCAGGGTACGGGCGTGGGCGGCGAGCTCGTTCTCGGCATTTTGCAGGAGCCACTGGCTGTTGCCCGACAGCTTGCCCGCCGCCAGGTAGTCGCCGTCGATGCGTGCTCCCATCTGCTCAAGCCGGGCGTTTAGCGGCTGGGTCTGGGGATCCGCCAGGCTGGACAGCAGCGCCAGCGCCTGCTGGCGCACCCCCTGGGCCTGGGCCAGCAGCAGGGGATCCCCGCTGCCGAGGTAGTCGCGAAGCGCCCCCTGCAGCGGGCCGCTCAGCTGCCGTTGCAGCTGCTCCTGCTGGCGCTGGGCCTGTTCGGCCCGATTGAACTGCTGCCACCCCTGATAGAGGGCGGCGGCCTGCACCCCGGCCACCAGCAGCAAGACGAGAGAGGAGAGGGAGGCATAGTGGGCAATTTTCACATCAGATTCCTGCTTGAACCACGCAATGGGCGCGAGCTTAAGCAGGCCTGATGGCGTTTTTATGACAGAGGCTCTGCAACTGGCTGAGTCTTGGGGTTTTTCACCAGCAGACCGAGCAGGGCACCGCCCATGATGAGGGCCCCCGCCAGCAGGTGGCGCGGGGTGAGCGCTTCGCCGTTGAGCCAGACCAGCAGCAGGGTGCTCAGCAAGGGGGTGAGGTAGGCGAGCGCCCCGATGCGGCGAGGATCCCCGTCCCGCAGCGCCAGATACCAGGTGACGAACGCCGCTCCCATGGGACCGAGGGCGAGCCCGGCAATGAGCAGCCAGTCCGCGGTCGGGATCTGGTCGAAGGGCAGGGGCCCTTCCAGCATCCAGGCCAGCAGCAGGGCCAGGAGCCCGGCGGGCAGGCAGGCGGCGGCCGTCACCACCGCCGGCGCGGGGGGCAGGCGGCGGGAGAGCACGGAGTAGGCGCCCCAGACGATGGCGGCGCCGAGGGCCAGCAGGTAGCCCGGCAGGTGCGCCTGCTGCAGCTGCAAGCTGCCATCGACCATCACCAGCACCGACCCCGCGAGACCCAGGGCCCCGGCCAGCAGGTGGCGCAGGTTCAGGGGATGGCCCGGCAGCAGCAGTGGGGTGAACAGGATGATGCAAAGCGGCCAGAGGTAGTTGATGAGGTTCGCCTCCAGCACGGGGGCGTGGCGAAAGCTTGTGAACAGCAGCAGGTGATAGAGCAGCAGGGCCGTGATGGTCACCAGCCAGGTGAGGGGGCTGGCGCGCCACTGACGCCAGAATGGCAGGGTGCCCGCCCCGCAGAACAGCAGCACCAGCCCCACCAGCACCAGGGGCGAGACGCTGGTGATCCGGGAGGTGAGCGCGGCGAGGGAGGCCCACAGCAAGATGGTGAGCAGGGCGAAGCCGGTGGACTTGTCCCACCAGGAAGACGCAGACATCCAACACTCCTTTGCAAGATGAATGAACGAAAAAGAGGGCCAGTCTAGCAGACTGGCCCTCGTCACACAGCGTTGCCGTGGCGCCCGGGATTATGACTCCCGGCTCGGGATGGCGTCGGCCACCGGAGCCAGGGACTGGCCCTTGACGTACCAGACGATGAGCGCCAGCACCAGCAGCGGCAGCACGGGGTCGAACCAGGTACCGCCGGAGCCGAACATCAGGTTCAGCAGGGCCACGCCGGTGCCGCCGATGGCCCAGGCGATGGTGGTCGGGATGGACCAGACGATCATCTGCTGCTTCACGTCCGAGATGCCCATCATGCGGTTGACCACCCAGAACAGGCTGTCGTTGAAGTAACCGAAGAAGAGCGACCCCATGGTGGCGGCCTGGGCGGCCAGCAGCATGTTGACCCCGGGGATCTGCGCCAGTATGGGGGCGGAGATGGAAGCCGCCGTCACCATGGCCACGGTGCCGGACCCCTGGATGAGGCGTACCAGGGTCGCCACGATGAAGGGGATCAGGATGGGGGAGATGGGCAGCTGGGCGATCTGTTCAGCCAGCTGTTGGCCCGCACCGCTGTCGCGCAGCACGGCCCCCAGCGCCCCGCCGGCACCGGTCACCAGCAGTATGATGCCGGCGGATTGCAGCCCCTCTTCCAGGCGGGCGGCGGTGGCGTGCCTGTCCATGTGCGGCACCAGGGTATAGACCGCCAGCAGCACGCTGATGGCCAGCGCGATGATGGGGGTGCCGATGAAGTTGACGCCCTGCACCAGCGGGTTCGCCATCAGGCCATCCATGCCCTCCAGGGTGGCCAGGGTGGTGAAGATGGCCTTCACGAAGATGAGCACGATGGGCACCAGGATCGGCAGCAGCGACAGGGTCAGGCTCGGCAGGGTCTTGCCCTCCTTCTCCTTGATGTACTGCTCGTAGGTGGCCTGCAGTTCGTCCGGGGTCTGGGCCGTCTGGGCACCGAACTCGGGGTACTTCTTGTCGAGCCACTGGGCGTAGAAGACGATGCCGAGCACGCAGGGGATGGCCAGGGCCATGCCGGTCAGCAGCATGGCACCGATGTCCACGCCAAACAGGCCGGCGACACCGAGCGGGCCCGGGGTCGGCGGTACCGTGTGGTGGGTCACCACCAGGCCGCCCGCGAGCGCCACTCCCAGGGTGAGCAGGGAGCGCTTGCCGCTTTTTGCCAGCGCCTTGGCAACCGGATAGAGGATGACGAAGGCGGAGTCCACGAAGATGGGGATGCTGACGATATAGCCCGTGATGGCCAGGGCCCACTCCTCGCGGCGCTTGCCGAGCCACTTGATGAAGCTGTAGGCGATCTGTTCGGCGGCGCCGGAGACCTCAAGCAGGCGACCCATCATGACCCCGAGGCCGATGACGATGCCGATGCTGCCAAGGGTGGAGCCAAAGCCCTGGGTGATCACGGTGAGGGTCTTGTCGATGGTCATGCCGCCGGTGATCCCGGCGATGCAGGCCGCCGCCAGCATGGCGATCAGGGCGTGCACCCGGGTACGGATGACCAGAAACACCAGCACGAAGACCGCGATGATGAGACCGATGATGGGGGTAGGGATGTCGCTCATGATGCCTCCTGCATGTCATGGGTGATGAAACTGTCGATGATGTCGGCAAACGTCCTGTCTGCCGCGAAGCCGAGGGCGCAGGCCCGCTGGTTGTCGATGCGTCCCGGCCAGCTGGCCACGATGCGCTCGATGGCCGGATCGGCGGCAAACTGCACCCGTTCCAGAGCCTCCTGCCCCCCGACTCTGGCGAGGGCCTCCAGCATTTCGCCGACGGTCACGCTGATGCCGGGCAGGTTGATGCTGCGGGCGTCACCGGTGGCGGGGAGCCTGGCCGCCAGCAGGAAGTTCGCGACCACGGTGGCGGGGCTGGAGAGCCACAGGCGCAGATCCGGGCTCACCGGGCAGAGGGCGCTCTCCCCTTGCAGCGGCTCGCGGATGATGCTGCTGACGAACGACGAGGCTGCGCGGTTCGGCTTGCCCGGGCGCACGCAGATGGTGGGCAGGCGCAATACCAGACCGTCGACGAAGCCCTTGCGGCTGTAGTCGTTGACCAGCAGTTCCCCCATGGCCTTCTGGGCACCGTAGGAGGAGGTGGGGGTCAGCGCGGTGCCGTCGTTCACCAGCTCCGGCAGTGGGCCGCCATAGACGGCGAGGGAGCTGGTGAAGACGAAGCGGATGCCGGGCCGGGCATGGCGGCACGCCTCCAGCAGGGTGCGGGTGGTGTCCAGGTTCACCTTCCAGCCCAGATCGAAGTCCTGCTCCGCGTGGCTGCTGACGATGGCGGCCAGGTGGTAAACCACGGCGGTCCGCTCGCTGATGAGGGACTCGGCGACACCGGGTTCGGTGAGGTCGGCCCGCAGGCAGCGAACCCTGGGGTCCGGCAGGGGGGATTGCGGCTGCTGGATGTCCACCAGCAGCAGCTCGGTGAAGGGGTGGGGGCCTTGCAGCAGGGCCCGGGCCAGTTTCTGGCCCAGGAAGCCACCGCCGCCGGTGATGATGATCTGCATCTTGTTATCCTCAGACTCGTTCATGTTCAGGGTCGTTATTGTTGTGTCAGCCAGCCCAGCCCTTCCCGGGTGCCGGCTCTGGGGTTGTATTCGCAGCCTATCCAGTCGTGGTAGCCCGCCTGCGCCAGCACCTTGAACAGGTGGGGGTAGGCGATCTCCCCTTCGTCCGGCTCGTGGCGATCAGGTACGGAGGCGATCTGGACATGGCCGATGGCCGGGCCCAGCTTGCCGATGAGACGGGTGAGATCCCCGTCCATGATCTGGGCGTGGTAGAGGTCGAGCTGCACCCCCACGTTGGGTCTGTCTATCTCCTGCACCAGGGCCAGGGCGTCGAGCTGGTGGGCCAGGAAGTAGCCGGGCACGTCCCGATCGTTGAGCGGCTCGAGCAGTACCTTGATGCCGTCTTCGGCCAGGAAGTCGGCGGCGAAGCGGATGTTGTCGATCAGGGTCTGGCGGTGGGCCGAGAGGCTATGTGCCGGGTCCACGATGCCGCTCATGGCGTGCACCTTGGTGCAGCCGAGCGCCAGGGCGTAGTCACGGACGGTTGGCAGGTGGCTGCGAAACTCCGCTTCCCGCCCCGGGATGGCGGCCATGCCGCGCTCCCCCGCGCCCCAGTTGCCCGGCGGCATGTTGAATAGGGCCTGGGAGAGCCCCTGCTCGCGCAAGCGGCGACCCAGCTCGGCGGCCGGCCACTCGTAGGGGAAGAGGAACTCCACCGCCTCGAAGCCTGCGTCGCGGGCGGCGGCGAAGCGCTCCAGAAAAGGCACCTCGGTAAACAGCATGGTGAGATTGGCGGCAAACTTGCTCATGGTTTCATCCTCCTCAATTCATCAATTTCGGGTTCGCTCAGGTAGCGGATGGACTGGCCATGGAGCATCAGTGCCAGGCGCGCCGTCTCCTCCAGCTCCTCCATGTTGTTGACCGCATCCACCAGATCCTTGCCCGTCACCACGGGGCCGTGGTTGGCCAGCAGGAAGGCGTTGCCTTCGGGGGCGCGGCGCCCCAGCTCCTCGGCGATGCGGGCATCCCCCGGTTTGTAGTAGGGGATAAGCGGCAACTGGCCGACCCGCATCACGTAGTAGGGAGTGAAGGGGCGGATGACGTTGGCCGGATCCAGCCCTTCCAGACAGGAGAGGGCGGTCAGATGGGTGCAGTGCAGGTGCACCACGGCCCGGCAGTCCGGATTGTTGTGGTAGATGGCGAGGTGGAAGGCCACCTCCTTGGAGGGGCGATCCCCCCCCAGGTGTTCCCCCTGCAGGTTGACGTGGGAGAGCCTGTCGGCGCTCAGACGTCCCAGGCAGGAGCCGGTCGGGGTGGCGATCAGGGTGCCGTCCGGCAGCAGGGCGGAGAGGTTGCCGGCGCCCCCGGTGGCATAACCGCGCTGGAAGAGGGAGGCCCCCAGCATCACCATGGTGTCGCGCAATGCCTGTTCAGTCATGGAAGTACTCCTGAGCCTTGTCGAAGAAGTCGTCGCTCCCGAAATTGCCGGATTTGAGGGCCAGCGACAGAGGGGCGTCGATGGCCCGCACCCAGGGTACACCGGGGGCGATCTGCGGGCCTATGTGGAACGCCTTCACGCCGAGGGCCTGGGTGACCCGGCTCGAGGTCTCGCCACCGGCGATGATGAAGCGATCCACCCCGGCTTCCTGCAGCAGGCAGGCGAGACGGGCAAAGCAGTGTTCCACCGCGTCGCTGGCCGCCTGCTGGCCGTGGGTCTCCTGAATGCGAGCCAGCTCCGCCGGGCTGGTGGTGGCGTAGACGAGCGGCGCCGGGGTGCGCGGCTGGGCCTGTACCCAGCGGGCCAGCTCGGCCGGGTAATCCGGGTTGGTGAGGCAGGCTTCCACCTGCAGTACCAGGGCGGGAGCATGCTGGCGATAGCGGGCCACCTGGCGGTTGGTCATCTCGGAGCAGGAGCCCGACAGCACCACGGCGCGGGTGCCTCTGGGCCAGCCCGCCTCACGGGCACCCTGCAGATCCCCGCTGCCAAGCCGGCGGGCGAGCCCGATGGCGAGGCCGGAGCCGCCGGTCACCAGAGGCATGTCGAGGGCGGCGGTGGCGATGTCCAGCAGGTGCTGTTCGATCAGGGTGTCGACCACGGCGTAGCGCACGCCCGCCTTTGCCAGTTGCTCGAAGGCGTCGGCAATGGCAGTGGCACCCTGCGCTATGGTGGCGAACGGCACCAGACCGGCGCGACCTTCGGCCTGCCCCTCCATCAGCCGCAGCAGGTTGCTGTCGGTCATGGGGGTGATGGGGTGGTGGCGCATGCCGGACTCGGCCAGCGGCTGGGTGCCGACGAAGAGGTTGCCCTGATAGACGGTGCGACCGTTGACCGGCAGAGCCGGGCAGATCAGGGTGAACTTGCTCTCCAGCGCCGCCAGCAGGGCATCGGTGACGGGGCCGATGTTGCCCGCCGCCGTGCTGTCGAAGGTGGAGCAGTACTTCTGGTAGATGCGGGGGCAGCCGCGGGCCTTGAGCCAGTCGAGGGCCGCCAGGGAGTCGCGCACTGCCTCGTCGGCCGGGCAGGAGCGGCTCTTGAGGCTGATCACCACGGCGTCGACCCCGGTCAGATCCGCCTCAGCAGGGATGCCGGCAAACTGGATGGTGGAGAGGCCGTTCTCCACCAGGAAACCGGCGATGTCGGTGGCGCCGGTGAAGTCGTCTGCGATGACTCCGAGTTTCATGCTTGCTCCTCCTGACCCGGCAGGGTGATGCCTGAGAAGATCTTGATGACGGCGCTGTCATCTTCCAGACCGTGGCCCGCGTTGCTGGCACCGAGGAACATGTTCAGCGCCGTGCTCGCGAGCGGCAGCGGGAAGCGCAGCGCCTTGGCGGTGTCGGCCACCAGGGTGAGATCCTTGACGAAGATGTCCACCGCGGAGCGGGCCTGGTAGTCACCGGCGAGCACGCGGGGCATGCGGTTTTCAAACATCCAGGAGTTGCCGGCGGCATGGGTGACCACGTCATACATGAGATCCAGCGATACGCCGGCCCGGCTGGCCAGGGCCATGGCTTCGGCCGCGACCGCGATGTGCACCCCGGCCAGCAGCTGGTGGATGATCTTGACCGTGCTGCCCTGGCCCGGCTCGCTGCCGACCCGGTAGAGCTTGCCGGCCACCGCATCCAGCACCGGGGCCAGCTTGTCGAAGGCGGCGTCTGAGCCTGCGGCCATCACCGTCATCTCGCCGGCATCGGCCTTGATGGCGCCGCCGGAGACCGGCGCATCCAGCATCGGCAACCCCATCTGCGCCAGCTCGGCGGCCAGGGTGCTCGCCTCTTCGGCGGCTATGGTGGAAGAGACCATGATGGCGGTGCCCGGCTTCAGGTGACGGGCCAGCCCCTCGTCGCCGAGCAGGATGCGGCGCACCTGAACGGCGTTGACCACCAGCAGCAACACCGCATCGAGCGTCTCCGCCAGGGGGCGGGCATCGGCCATGACGGCGGCGGCACCGGCCTGTTGCAGCTGGTTGCGCGCCTCTGCATTGAGATCGATGCCGTAGGTGGTGAGCCCGGCCCGCAGGCAGGAGCGGGCGGCGCCCATGCCCATGGCGCCCAGGCCGATGACGGCAACATGATAGGGAGTGCTCATCTCGTGATTCCTCGATAACGACTGATGAGCCGATAGTAGAGGCTTGTGGCGGTGAAATATCAGGCGTATGTCACAAAAAATAACTTAATCTGTGTTAATTTTTGTTATTTTTGCGAGTTGAGATTCTTTTGAATCGAAAAATGATGCCTTTTATGTGAATAAATGTGATTTGTGAGCCCATTCGAGGTTATTTATCATTTTTTACCATCTCACTGGGGTAGAATGGGGCCTCCCTTCCCCGAGTTGCGAGGCAAGATGATTCCCGTAGAGCGACAGCAACGTATCCTGCAACTGCTCGCCGAGCGCGGCGTGGTCAGCATAGTGGAGCTGACCGACTGGCTGCAGGTCTCCCACATGACCATCCGGCGTGACATCCAGAAGCTGGAGGAGCAGGGGCGGGTTCTGTCCGTCTCGGGGGGCGTCAGCCTCTCCCAGCGGATCAAGAGCGAGCCCTCCCACGCCGCCAAGCGCAGCCTGATGCAGGGGGCCAAGCTGGCCATTGCCCGGCTCGCCGCTGCCCAGGTGAGCGAGGGGAGCACCGTCTATCTGGATGCCGGCACCACCTCCCTGGAGCTGGCCCGGGAGCTGGCGCTGCGGGAAGACCTGATGATAGTGACCAACGACTTCATGGTGTGCGCCTACCTCATCGAGCACGGCCGCTGCCGCCTCTATCACACCGGGGGCCAGGTCATTCGCGAGAACCAGTCCTGTGCCGGGGAGGCCACCGCCCACTTCCTGCGCAACCTCCATCTGGACATCGCCTTCCTGTCCGCCTCCTCCTGGGACGGGCAGGGGATCTCCACCCCGAGCGAGCAGAAGGTGCCGGTGAAGCGGGCCGTGGTGGAGTCGGCGGCGAGCCGCATCCTCATCTGCGATTCGTCCAAATATGGCAAGGTGGGGACTTTCAACGTGGTGGGCTGGGATGCGATCGATCAGGTGATCACCGACGAGCAGCTGCCCCAGAGTGCCCGCGAGGTGCTGGCCCAGCACGGGGTCAGGGTGACCATGGCGCCGCTGGCCAGCCTGGTGGCAAGCGGCGAGTGAGTGGCAGGGTCGCCGTGGCGACCCCTGATCGCCAGGGGCGGGATCAGTGCCGGCCGGTGTCTTGCTCGTCCGTCAGGTTGGCGGAGCCCTGGATCACCTCACCCGCCTTCTCGATGTCCCGTCCCATCCCGTGAATGGTGTTGCAGCCCAGCAGCCAGAGGCTGGCGCAGAGCACCAGCAGCATTCGATGCGCGTTCATTTCTCTTCCTCCCATGCTATGGGGTCAGTTTGAGCAGGCGCCCGTTGCCTGAGTCCGTCAGCAGATAGAGGGCACCGTCAGGCCCCTCCTTGACGGTACGGATCCGCTCCCCCAGATCGGTCAACAGTCGCTCCTGTGACACTATGGTGTCCCCGTCCAGGCGCAGGCGCAACAGGGCCTGGCCGCGCAGGGCGCCGACCAGCAAGTCCCCCTGCCACCCCTTGAACAGGGTTCCCTGATAAAAGGTCATGCCCGAGGGGGCGATGGAGGGCACCCAGATCCAGCGCGGCGCCGTCAGGCCGGGTGCGCTCTGGCCCACGCCAATCTTGCCGCCCCCATACTCCTCGCCGAAGGTCACCTTGGGCCAGCCGTAGTTGTGGCCGGGCAGGATGAGGTTCACTTCATCCCCGCCCTGGGGGCCGTGCTCGTGGGCCCAGAGCTGCTGGCTGCCCGGGCGCAGGGTGGCCCCCTGCATGTTGCGGTGGCCCAGGCTCCAGATCTCCGGCAGGGCCCCCGGTGTCGTGACGAAGGGGTTGTCGGCGGGCACCCGGCCATCCTTGTGCAGGCGTACCGTCTTGCCGAGGTGGTTGTCGAGGGTCTGGGCCCGCTCCCGCTCGGTGTAACGATCGCCGAGGGTGATAAAGAGATAGCCATCCTCCGTCAGCACCAGGCGGGAGCCGAAGTGGGCGCCGCCGGCGACCTTGGGCTGCTGGCGAAACAGCAGTTGCCAGTCGACGAGGGCGTCCTTTTGCAGCCGGGCCCGGGCCACTGCGGTGCCTGCCCCCCCGTCCCCCGGTTCGCTGTAGCTGAGATACACCCAGCCATCGTCGTCCAGGGCGAGATCGAGCAGCCCCCCCTGACCCGTGGCGGCGAGGGGCGGCAGGCCGGAGACAATGTGGCGCTTGCCGCCTGCGTCGATGCGCAGCAGGCGGCCCGGGCGCTCGCTAATGAGGTAACCGCCATCGGGGAGAAGCGCGAGCCCCCAGGGGTGGCGCAGATCCCCTGCCACCGTGGTCAGGGTCAGCGCCCGCACCGGGAGCACCAGGCAGAACAGCAGCAGGACAAGCAGTCGCAACATGGGGGCCTCCTCGCTCGGCCAGACCTGAATGTCGCTGAAGTATAGGGGAAGGGAGTGACAAAACGTCAGGCGCAACAAGCGATTGCATCACGCCCTGCATACACTTCAGGAGGTCATCAAGACGAACGCGGGGATCTGGCCGGCCGGTTCGCCGCGTCAGGACGGTCCCGGGTTCATGGAGGGCTCAAATGTCATCACTTGCGTCGGCGCCGGGGCGTCTTCTGTCCGATCTGCTGGCCGGTGTCACCGCAGCGGCCGTGGTGCTGCCCAAAGCCATGGCCTATGCCACCGTGGCGGGGCTGCCGGTAGCGATCGGCCTCTACACCGCGTTCGTACCCATGGTGATCTACGCCCTGCTGGGTTCCTCCCGGGTGCTCAGCGTCAGCTCCACCAGTACCCTGGCTATCCTGACCGCCACCCAGCTCGCACTGGTGGTGCCGGACGGCGATCCCGACCAGCTGCTGACGGTGACGGCCACCCTGACCCTGCTGGTGGGGGCCATGCTGATGCTGGCGGCCGCGTTGCGGCTCGGCTTCATCGCGAACTTCATCTCCCTGCCGGTGCTGGTGGGGTTCAAGAGCGGCATCGGGCTGGTGATCATCCTGGATCAGCTGCCCAAGCTGTTCGGGGTGCACATCCAGAAGGAGAACTTCTTCCTGGATCTCTATCACCTTGGCCAGGCGTTGCCCCAGACCTCCTGGCTGACCCTGGGGGTGGCCCTCGCCACCCTGGCGGTGCTGGTGTTCATGGAGTGGCGCTTTCCCCACTCCCCCGCCCCCCTGCTGGGGGTGGGGATCGGCATCGCCCTAGTGTGGGGCCTTGGCCTGAACGAGGCGGGGGTCGCCATCGTCGGGGCCATCCCCACCGGCCTACCCGGCCTGACGATGCCTGAGCCGGCCCTGGTCATGCAGTTGCTGCCGGGGGCGGCGGGGATCGCGCTGATGAGCTTCACCGAGACCATCGCCGCCGGGCGGGCCTTCGTGGGCAAGGAGGAGCCCGAGATCAATCCGAATCGGGAGCTGGTGGCCACCGGGCTGGCGAATCTCGGGGGCGCCTTCTGCGGCAGCATGCCGGCGGGGGGCGGCACTTCCCAGACAGCCGTGGTGCGCTCAGTCGGGGGCGTCAGCCAGTGGGCCAGTGCCGTCACTGCCGGGATGGCGCTGGCGACCATGATCTTCCTCGCCCCGCTGCTCTCCTGGCTGCCGAGCGCCACCCTGGCGGTGGTGGTCATCGTCTACTCGGTGGGGCTCATCCAGCCGCTGGAATTTCGCAAGATAGGGCAGATCCGCATGATGGAATTTCGCTGGGCCGTCACCGCCTGCCTGGGGGTGCTGCTGTTCGGTACCCTGCAGGGCATAGTGGTGGCGATCCTGGCCTCCCTGCTGGGGTTGGCGAGCCAGACCGCGCATCCGCCTGTCCATGTGATTGGCCGCAAGCCCGGGGAGGATGTGCTGCGCCCGCTCTCGGCGCGCCACCCGGAGGACGAGACGGTCCCGGGCCTGCTGATCCTGCGGCCGGAGGGGCGCCTCTTCTTCATCAATGTGCAGCATGTGGCGGCGAGGATGCGCGAACTGATCGCGACCCATCAGCCCGAAGTGGTGGTGCTCGACATGAGCCGGGTGCTGGACGTGGAGTATTCGGCCCTGATGGTGCTGAAGGAAGGGGAGCGGCAGGCCAGCGCCAAGGGGGTTACCCTCTGGCTGGCCGGGCTCAATCCCGGGGTGCTCGAAAACGTGCGCCGCAGCGGCCTGGCTGCCCGGATGGGGGACAGCCGCATGCTGTTCAATGCCAGGGCCGCCATCCGCCAGTATCAACAGATGAGGGGCGCGCCGGGGCCCGCCCCCCTTGCCTAGAAGCGCTCCGGAATGATGCGCAGCGGATGTTCCGATGGCTTGACCTTGCCAATCTTGCGCTTGGGCAGCTTGACCGGCTCGACCGGCAGTGTCTCGTAGGGAATGTGGGCCAGCAGGTGGGAAATGATGTTGAGGCGTACCCGCTTCTTGTCCTCCGAGCGGGCCACGAACCAGGGGGCCCAGGCGGTGTCGGTGGCGTTGAACATGGCATCCCGCGCCCGGGTGTAGTCATCCCAGCGATCGAAGGACTTGATGTCCATGGGGGAGAGCTTCCAGATCTTGCGGCCGTCGTCGATGCGATCCCGCAGTCGCCGCTCCTGCTCCTGTGGGGTCACCTCCAGCCAGTACTTCAGCACTATGATGCCCGAGTCGACCAGGGCCTTCTCCACCATGGGGGCACCTGCCAGAAACTTGTCGCTCGCCTCCTCGCTGCAAAAGCCCATGACGCGCTCCACGCCGGCCCGGTTGTACCAGCTGCGATCGAAGATGACGATCTCGCCCGCCGCCGGCAGATGGGGGATGTAGCGCTGGAAGTAGAGCTGGCTCTTCTCCCGCTCGGTGGGGGCCGGCAGCGCGACGACCCGAAATACCCGCGGGCTGACCCGCTCGGTGATCGCCTTGATGGTGCCCCCCTTGCCGGCCCCGTCGCGCCCCTCGAACACGATGCAGACCTTGAGCCCCTTGTGCACCACCCACAGCTGCAGCTTCACCAGCTCCTCGTGCAGGCGGCGCAGCTCCTTCTCGTATACCTTGTTGCCAAGGGGCTTCTGCGCCTCGGTCACAACCGGCTGTTCAGCCCTGGATTTTTTTTTGCTGCCCATGATGTCCTTCTTGTGTCTCAAACGGATAGAGAGTGGCCGTCATCCCGGACGGCGCCCTTCAAGGGTAGACGGCGGCGGCTCGCCGGGAGTAAAGGCGACGCGGGAATGGAGAGGTTGGGCGTTGTTCAGGGGGCCATGGGATTCAACGTGAAAGGGGGGAAGCCTTGCCTCGAATGCCATTAGTAGGCGAGGGCGGATCTGAAACCCACAGGGGACTGGCTGGCGGATGATAAGAGACGAGAATGATCAAGGGGTTGGCATAGTGACTATGCCAACCCCTTGTTTTGTATGGCGTTCCCGACTGGAGTCGAACCAGTGGCCTGTCCCTTAGGAGGGGACCGCTCTATCCTGCTGAGCTACGGGAACCTTGTGGCGGGCATTATACAAGAAGCCTTGTGCTTTTAAACCCTTGATTCCTATTCCAATACGGCCAAATCACCGATTTGGACGTTGAACGGCGAATATTTGTTCTGGCTGCTGATGACGGCGCCATCCTCGAACACCTGGACCACCTCGAACAGACCGTCGGCGGGATTGCGCATCACCCGGGACTTGCCGTAGGGGTCGACGAAGTCGGCGCTGTGCTGGACGCGGAACTGGTCGCCGAGCTTGACGCCGTTGCGACGGCCCAGATTGATGTGGGGGCCGCGTTCATGCTGGGCTACGATCCGGGCGGTCACGGGGGCGCAGGCGAGTTCGGCGACGATATCCTGGGCCGCCTCCTTCAGCTGGTAGCTCACCTCCTGGCCGTAGCTCGACTGCCAGAACAGGCCGCCGCTGCTGCCGACCTGCTCCCGCTTGGAGAAGGTCCAGTTGGCGCGCCCCTGGTACTCCTTGCGGCCGAGCAGGGTGCCGTTGATGCCGTCAAACAGGTAGAGCTGCATGCGAAAATTGCGCACGGGATCCTCGTACCAGCTGGTCAGGGCGCTGCCCTGGGGCTCGAGGGAGAGATCGTCGATGCTGCCAAGCACCAGGTACTGGCTGTCGGTGCGCAGGCTCAGGGCCTTGATCTCCTCGAGGGCGCTGCGATCCCCCTGCTGCAGGTGGAGGGGGTCGATGCGCAGGTTTTCGTCGAGCCACTGTCGGGCGACCACCTGGGGCGTGGCGGCCAGGGTCTCGAACAGGCGGCGGGAGAGATCGGCGGGCATGTCGTCCAGGGCGCCGGTGCTCGCCTGATCCGGGTAGCGCATACGCAGGCGGACCAGCGTCAAATCCTTGGCGTAGTGCTGGGTCTGGCAGATCTGGCGCTCGGCCTGGATGTCGGCCACCAGCGTGATGTACATGCGGCCATTGCGCACCTCTTCACGCTTGAGGCGGTATTGGCGGATGTCGCCGCCGGAGCGGATCTGGATCTGCTCCGAGCGCAGGCTGCCATTTTCCAGGCGCTGGATGCTGGAGACGGATGCCCCGCTGGCCAGCAGAGCCTGGCGCAGCGCATCCCGGGTCGCCTGCTCGCGGGCATAGACCTCGTCACCCCCCAGGATGGCGGCACTGCCCTGGGCTTCGATAAGCTCGGCCCGGGCCGACAGGCTGGCCAGCAGCAGGGTTAACAGCAGCGATACTTTCATGACGGACACCTTGAATAGATGGCCCCGGGGCCGCGACGAGGCGGGCAGGGGATCCTGGACACAGCCCGACGCGCACCGGGCAGACAAATAAAAGCAAGATCCATGCCTTGTTCCTGGGATGCGGGGATCCTCTTCGTCCCACCGGCCTGGGGCGGCAGGAGGGGGACTGGGCGGATCCTCGCGCGATCCTGTGTGCATTCCCGTCTCAAGTGTTGGCGTTTGCGACCGATAACAGGTCAGGTGCAGATGCAGGAAAGGTATCCATGAAGAGAGTTATCACTGTGCTGGCGATAGCGCTGGCATTGGCCGGTTGCGGGTCGACCGACCCCATCAAGCGGGATCAGGGGGATCCTCGCCAGGCGGCGAAGGGGATGGAGCTGAACTGGCTGGTGGCCCGCATGACGGATCAGCTGATGGAGCGCAAGTCCCTCACTACCCTGACCGAGCCCATTGCGGTCGCGTCTTTCGTCGACCTCGACACCCTGAAGGACACCAACTGGATGGGTCAGCAGATCGAGGAGAGCTTCATCTACGAGCTGAACCGGCGCGGCGAGGTGGTGGTGGACTTCAAGACCACGGGCAACATCCAGGTGACGCCCCAGGGTGACTTCGTGATGAGCCGAAACTACAAGGATCTTTCGTCCCGTCTGCCCATCTCCCGCATCCTGACCGGCACCTTCAGCCGCAACCAGCAGGGGATCCTGGTCAACGCCCGCATCATCGATCTGCGCACCCGAATGGTGGAGACCACGGCCCAGAGCCTGATCCCGAAACAGTATCTGTCCGGCGCCAGCAACTCCTTTGGCCGGGCTTCCATCAACCGCGGTTACCTGATGCGGGGGGGGCAGAGCCCGTCCGGCCATCTGGTCAACCTGACCCCCTGAGGAGTAAACAGCGATGAAAATCTTGTTGGGTTGCCTGATGGCCATGTTGCTGACGGCGTGCAGCGGCAACCGGGTCGTGAACTACGACGTGGCCGAGAAGCCCGATGACTTCCCCGTGCTCAAGGCGGTGGGCTATGCGGTGATCGACATCCAGCCCGGTCCCTCCCAGTCCGAGAAGATGCTGCAGGCCATTCGTGCCTCCAAGATGGATGCCTACCGGGAGTTGGCCGAGCAGCTCAACGGCCAGCAGGTGCGCGGCCAGAGCAGCTACCGGGACTTGGCCCAGACCTCCAACTCCCTTGACGTGTCGGTGGCCGGCATGGTGCGCGGCGCCCGCGTGGTGGCGACCTACCCCCGCGGCAACACCTATGCCACCGAGCTGGAGCTCGATACCCGCAACCTCTATCACCTGAACCAGCTGATGGCGGGCCAGTTCTGACGTCGAAGCGTTGAGGCGAATGGACGACAAAAAGGCGACCCCGGAGGGTCGCCTTTTTCATTGGCGGTATCGGCCGGCAGATACCCAGGCCGGCCCAACCTTGGTGGGTCAGCTGCCCATCAGCACCGGCGGTACGGCGGTCGGCTTGACGTCTTCGCTCGGGTAGCAGCCCAGCACCTTGATGTAGCGGGTGATCTTGGTCAGCTCCAGCAGGGCGGCCTGCATCTCCGGATTTTGCAGGTTGGCGGAGACGTCCAGGTAGAACATCTCTTCCCAGGGATTGCCCTGCACCGGACGGGATTCCAGCTTGGTCATGTTGATCTCGTGGCTGCGCAGCACCAGGAGCGCTTCCACCAGGGAGCCCGGCTTCTGGGAGGTGGACATGATGAGGGTGGTCTTGGCCGGGATCTGGGGCGCCACGTCGATGGGCTTGCGCGCCACCACGATGAAGCGGCTGTAGTTCTCCTTCTGGTTCGCGAGCTGCTCGGCCAGCACGTCGAGGCCATAGAGCTCGCCGCCGGCGGCGCTGCCGATGGCCGCAGCCTCCGGGCTTGCCAGCTCCTTCACCTTCATCATGGCGCTGGAGGAGGAGTCGCAGATCTCGTGGCGCGCCCCTTCCAGCTTGCTCAGGTAGTGGGAGCACTGCTGGAACACCTGGGGGTGGGCGTAGAAGGTCTTGATGCGGGACAGCTCGGTGGGCACGGCGGTGAGGATGCAGTGCTCGATGGGGTAGGTGAGTTCACCCACGATGGAGAGAGTGGTGTGCTGCATCACGTCATACACCTCGTTGATGGAGCCCGAGCTGGTGTTCTCGATGGGCAGCACCCCGAAGGCGGCGCGGCCAGACTCCACCGTGTCCAGCACCTCGCGGAAGTTCTGGCAGTTCACCTCGATTACCTGATCCTTGTAGCGGGCCAGGTACTTGCGGGCCGCCAGGCTGGAGTAGGAACCGCGTGGGCCCAGGTAGGCGACGCTGGTCATGGGCTCCTGCTGCTGGGGGTTCAGCAGGCTCTGCAGGTAGGCCTGCTGGGAGAGCACGGAGTCCTCGATGATGGTGTGGTAGATGCGGGTGATGTACTGGGCATCCAGTCCGAGGGCGCGCCCCTTCTGGATCAGGGCGACCAGCAGATCCTGCTCGCGCTGGGTGTCGCGGATGGGGCGGGGGTTGGCCTGCTTGGCCCGGGCGACCTCGATGCTGAGGGTCTTGCGCTTGGCCAGCAGGGCGAGCAGCTCCTGATCCAACTGGGTGATGTCGTGTCTGATCTCGTCGAGCGTTGCCATGGTGGTTCCCTATCCAATTCTTCTGTTGTGTGTTGTGCAAAAAAAAGCCTCCGCTGGGGAGGCTCGATTCGTCTTTGGTTTCTGTTTACGCGAATGGTTCACGTGACGACGGGCCTTCCCTCATGAGGGCCGGGTAAACGAGAAAACAAAGAAGAATGGTGTGTGCATGAGAGTGTCCTGAATGTAACGCCATAACCATTAAGGGATTTGACGATGTGATGCAAGTAAAACTTGCCCGGGCGCGTTGAACCGTGCAGGGTAGATGGTCGGGGTTCGAGGGGTGATGAGTGCCATTGAGACCCCATTTTGTCGGGCAAGACGAGGGAGGCGAGACGATGGCGATTATCTTCGATCTGGGTCGGGTGGTGGTGAGCTGGGATCCGGTCGGCATAGTGAGTGCGGTGAGGGGCCCCGAGGGGGCGGCGGCGCTGGCGGAGCGGTTGTTCAACCACCCTGACTGGCTGGAGGTGGACCGCGGCACCCTCTCCCTGCACACCATGGCGCGCCGGGCCGAGGAGCGCACCGGCCTGAGCGCGGCGGACAACCTCGCCATCCTGCAGGCGGTGCCGGCCTCCCTGCTGCCGGATCCCGCCATGGTGCGGCTCATCGAGGAGCTGCACAGTGCCGGCCATGTCCTCTACGCCCTCTCCAACATGGGCCACGCCAGCATCGACTGGCTGGAGCAGCACCAGGACTTCTGGCGCTTCTTCAGCGGCAAGGTGGTGTCGGCCCGGGTGCGCATGATGAAGCCGGAACCCGACATCTATCGCTACCTGCTGGTGTCGTTCGACCTTGTTCCGTCCGATTGCCTCTTTATCGACGACAGCCCGGCCAACGTGGCGGCGGCCGAGGCCCTCGGCCTGCGGGGACTGGTCTTCACCGACCCGGCCCGGTGCCGTGACCACCTGGTCGGGCAGGGGCTGCTGCCGGCGTGAGGGATGCGCTGCCGTTGCGGCGAATAAAATGAGCAAAATTCGTCTTTAGAGCAAATAACATACAATATAACCATGCCATTTAAGGGTATATTCAGCTTGGTGCGCGCAAAATGACATCCTGTTTATCATCCGGAGTGGTTGTGATGGATGCCAACGTAGTCGCGCTGAATCGGGGATACGATCAGCACTTTCAGGCCAGGGAACAGAGGCTCATCGATACCCTGGCAGGATATGGCGAACTACTTGTCTGCTTCTCCGGCCGCCTGGAATCCTGCTATGGCATGGATCTGTGTCGAGCCAGCGGGGTCCGCGTTCGTGCCGTGACCCTGGACAACCCCACCCTCAGCCGCAAGTCGGTGGCAAGGGCCAGGCGTTACTGCCAGCACTACGGCATCCCTCATCAGGTGATCAAGACAGACGAGATGATCTTCAGCGTGCACCTAGGCCACCTCGCCGAGGTGACGGATCCGGTGCGCTATCTGTGCCGACGTCTCGGGCAGGACGGTGGCCCGCCGATCCTGTTGTCGGCCTCCGTCGAAGAGATGCGGGAGTATCTGCGGCGCTTTCGCAGTCTGCCAGCGAACACGCTCTGGATCTTTGCCGAGCAGGGCATGACAAACCGGGATTTTCGCTACGGTTTCCACAAGCGGCAGCTGGCGCTCTGGGGCACGGGAGGGGAGGCCTGCCTGAGCTGGCGCTTCTCCGACGTATCGAGCCTGGACAGACGCCACCTGCACATGGTCGACATGGCCGAGCAGATGCTGTTCGACATGGGGCTGGAGGGGACACAGGTCTTCTTCCACACCCTGGCGGACAGGGTTACCACCCTGGCGAGGATAAGGGTGCCCCAGCGCCTGCGCGCCCTGGTGTTCGACCTTCAGCCGACGATCCAGAAGGCGCTCAAGAGCGTCCATTTCGACCTGGTGACCCTGGATCTCGCCGCGAGCGAGGATCCCCAATCCCTGATCCTCTGAGCCCGCGCAGGAGGCACAACGTGAGTTGGGTCATAGGCAAGGGGGGCCCGACTCTTTATACTCCTCCTTTCGCATCCCTTACCGAGTCTCTGCCCATGAAACCCCTCTCCAGATTGCTGGTCGCCCTCTGCCTCTGTCCCCTGCTGGCCGAGGCCGCCCCCCTGCACCAGATCACCCTGCCCGACGGCCGCCAGGTGCAGCTCAATGACGACTTCACCTGGGAATACCTGCTGGTCAAGCCCGCTGCGGCGAGCACCGGCAAGGTGGTGACGGCGAGCGTGGCGGCTCCCGTGCTGACGGACCAGGCCCTGGCCCATCCCGACCTGCTCTCCCAGGCGACCCGGGACGGTATCACGGTGAAGCTCGACCAGGTGGCGGGGGACGATCCGCTGAGCCTGCAGTTCCTGGTGAGCAACAGCGGCAGCCGCAACGTGGTGCGGGTGAACGGCACCCTGACCCTGTTCAGCGCCGAGGGGGTGCAACTCTCGACCCAGCCGGCGCGTTTCTGGGTCGGGGAGAACCGGTTGCCCGAGTCCTATCTGCGCAAGGGGGAGGCACGCCCGTCCCGTGCCATCGAGCTGGCCCGCCCTGCCGGCCTCACCGGCAAGCCGCTGGTGCGGGTGCAGATCGACGAGGTGGAATTCCGCTGACAGGGTGGCGGGGGAGGCTGCGCTCCCCCGCCGATTGTTGCGCCGTTAACGGCCTGCAACATCCGCTTACATCTGCCATGGTTTGGCAACAGCTTGCCGCTCGGCGCCTCCCCGTTTGCCCGTCACAATGACCCCATTCCAGTTAGGTCCGCCTAACTCAACACATGGAGTCAACGAAATGCAAAAGATCGCACTGTCTGTTCTGGTTCTGGCCGGTCTCTCTTCCACCACCGTCATGGCACAGGATGCCTTCAGCTACGCCAAGGGCTCAGCCACCTGGGCGCACACCAAGTCTGACTACATCGGCGGCAAGGATGGCGACAACCGCGACTTCGGCGGCCTGAGCGTGGATCTCTCCAAGAGCTTCGGCTCCAACGTCTATGGCCGGGTCGGCACCGAATACACCTCCCGCAGCAGCGGCAACGACAGCATGGCCATCTCCAACCTGGGGGTCGGGGTCTTCACTCCCCTCAGTACCGGCCTGAACCTCTACGGTGAAACCGGTCTGATGGGTTACAGCATGGAGCGCGAGCTGGCCTCCGACGTGAACCACTCCGGCTGGGATACCCTGACCCGCAAGCAAAGCGGCAGCCTGTACGGCGAAGTGGGTCTGCGCTACGACATCGGCGCGGTGGAGCTCTCCACCGGCTACCGCTACGCCAACATGACCGACGACATGCACGACTTCAAGGCGGGTGCGGCCTACAAGCTGACCCAGAACCTGGCCCTCACCGCCGATTACACCTACCGCAACTGGGATCTGCAAAAAGGCTCCATCTCCAGCCTGGGTGTGAAATACAGCTTCTGATCTTCCATCCTGTAGTGTCTTCCTATTTGCCCATGACCCCGGTCATGGGCATTTTTGTTTGCCGGTGATCCACCCTTCACGCATACGCCGTATCTGTCCGCAATAGTTATACAACTTTCATTTTTTTGTATAACTGCTATAACGAAAGCAAGGATTATACAAGGGGTGTCATCATGTACAAGATTAAGGTCGGTATCAGCGCCTGTCTGCTCGGTCAGGAGGTGCGCTTCGATGGGGGTCACAAACGTTCCAGCTTCTGTGAGCGGGATCTCGGCTCACATTTCGACTATCACCCCGTCTGCCCCGAGATGGCCATCGGCCTCGGCGCGCCCCGCGCCGCCATCCGGCTGGTGAAGCGCCAGGGCGAGATCCGTGCCGAGGCGAGCAACGGCAGCTTTGACGTCACCGACCGGCTCATCGCCTTCAGCGAGCAGAAGGCGCGCCAGCTCGACTTTCTCTCCGGTTACATCCTCTGCGCCAAATCTCCCAGCTGCGGCATGGAGCGGGTGCGCATCTATGGCGCCAACAACGAGGGGAGCGCCAAGGAGGGGGTCGGCCTCTTTGCCAAGGCGCTGATGGAAGCCAACCCCTTGCTGCCGGTGGAGGAGGACGGTCGCCTGTGTGACCCCATACTGCGGGAGAACTTCGTGCTGCGGGTCTTCGCCTATCACGACTGGCAGCAGCTCTGTGCCAGGGGGATCACCGCCTCAGCCCTGATCCGCTTCCACTCCCGCTACAAGTACCTGGTGCTCTCCCACGCCACCACCCACTACCGGGCACTCGGCAAGCTGCTCGGCAACCTGGCCAAGGCAGACCTGCAGGAGGTAGCCGACAGCTACATCAAGGGACTGATGGCGGCGCTGACCCTTCGCGCCAACCGTCGTAGCCACACCAATGTGCTGATGCACCTGCAAGGCTACTTCAAGCGGGTGCTGACCCCGGCCCAGAAGCAGGAGCTGTGCGAGGCGATCGACAAATACCGCACCGGGCTCTTCCCGCTGCTGGTGCCCCTCACCCTGATCCGCCACTACCTGCGGGAATACCCGAATCCCTACCTCTCGGAGCAGGTGTACCTCAATCCTCATCCCGACACGCTGAAATTGCGTTACGGACTGTGAAGGTGTGGCTGGATTTGGCCGATCAGGCCTACCTCGACCTTCATCCCGACACGCTGAAGCTGCGCTACGGGCTCTGAATATCCTGTGCAGGCCCCGGCGAATGGCCGGGGCCTCTCCCTCAACCTTTGCTGGATGCCGTTATGTCTGATTTACCACACGCCGCTTCTCCTTCGCCGGAGGAGGGGATCTACCCCATTCGCGAGGTCTCCCGCCTAACCGGCGTCAATGCCGTCACCCTGCGTGCCTGGCAGCGCCGCTACGGGCTGGTGCAACCGGCCCGCACCGAGAAGGGCCACCGCCTCTACAGCGAGCAGGACATTCGCCAGATCGGCGAGATCCTGAGCTGGCTGGAGCGGGGGGTGAGCATCGGCCAGGTGAAGGGGCTCCTGAGCGAACCCCAGAGTGCGCCGGTGAGCGATCACTGGCAGCAGACCCTGGAGCAGTTCAGTCAGGTGCTGCTCGCCTTCAACCAGCGCAAGGCGGAGGCCGCACTGAACGACCTGCTGGCGAGCTACCCCTTCGAGCTGGTGCGCAGCCGGGTGCTGCAACCTCTGGTGGAGCGGCTGCTGGGGCTGTGGCGCGAGCGGCCCGATGGCGAGCTGCTGCAGCAGGTGTGGCTGGGCTGGCTTCATACCCGCTTCGCCCGCCACCTCATCGAGCAGGAGAAGGGCGTACCGGTTACCCTGGCGAGCTGGGGGCAGGTGGGGCCGCTCGATCTGGTCTGGGCCGCTTATGAGCTCATCAGCCAGGGTTATGAGGTGCAACTGCTGGGGGCGGTAGAGCCGCGCCATGTCGCTCTGCTGGAAGGACGCGCCACTCCCCCCTGGCTGATACTGCTGGGAGCCGGGCTCGGCAAGCAGGATCTGGCCGCCGGGTGGCCTGCCGGCACCCGCTTCTTTGGCGAGCTGGGACGCCTCTACGACGAGGAGTGGCTGCGTGCCCGGCACTGGCACGCCACCCTGGCCGAGGCCAGTGCGACCCATCGCACGGCCAAGACGAAGAGCAAGGGCGGGAGAAAACCATCATGAGGCTGGTCTGGTTTCGCAACGACTTGCGTCTGGCCGACAACCCGGCGCTGCGGCATGCCTGCGCCAGTGATGAGCCGGTCGCCGCGCTCTTTATCCTCTCCCCCACCCAGTGGCGGCAGCACAAGCTGGCCCCGGTCCGCCAGCGCTTCCTGCTGGCGCAGGTGGATGTGCTGGGCCGCGAGCTGGCGGCCCTCGGCATCCCGCTGCATCTGCTGCGGGTCGAGACCTTTGCCGAGGTGCCGGCGGCGCTGGCAGATCTTTGTCGCGAACTCGAAGTGAGCGAGCTTTATGCCAACCAGGCCATCGAGATTGACGAGCTGCGCCGCGACCAGGCCGTCACCGCCGCGCTGGCGGAGCAGGGCATGACCAGCCACTGGTTCAACGGCTGCTGCGTGCTGCCGCCTGGGCGGGTGCTGACCGGGTCGGGGGAGATGTTCAAGGTCTTTACCCCCTTTAGCCGCGCCTGGCTCAAGGCCCTCGAGGAGGATGGCTTCGTCATTCACCGTGCCCCCGCACCCCGCGGCGAGCCGCTGGTGTGGCAGCCGCTGGCCGAGCGGGGCTTCGTTGATGCTGCCCTTGGCGAGCTGACGGCAGACCCCCGCTGGCCGGTGGGAGAGTCAGAGGCGATCCGCCGGTTGCACGCTTTTCTGGATCAGGCGGTGCTCGATTATGGCGAGACCCGGGATTTCCCCGCCATGGCGGGCACGTCCGTACTCTCCCCCTATCTGGCGGCCGGCATCATCAGTGCGCGCCAATGCGTGGGGGCGCTGCAGCAGCGCCTCGGTTACCGGCCCCAGTCGAAGGCCCAGCCCGGCTTTGTCTGGCTCAACGAGCTCATCTGGCGCGAGTTCTACCGCCACCTGCTGGTGCGGATCCCGAGCCTCTCCATGAATCGCCCCTTCAAACCGGAGACATCGGCCCTGCCCTGGAGCTGGGATCCGGATGCCTTCGCCGCCTGGTGCGAGGGGCGTACCGGCTACCCCATCGTCGATGCGGCCATGCGCTGCCTCAACGCCACCGGCTGGATGCACAACCGGCTGCGGATGATAGTGGCGAGCTTCCTCACCAAGGATCTGCATATCCACTGGCGACTCGGGGAGGACTATTTCATGAGCCGGCTCATCGACGGGGATCTGGCGGCCAACAACGGCGGCTGGCAGTGGGCGGCGGGGACCGGGGCCGATGCGGCGCCCTATTTCAGGGTCTTCAACCCCACCACCCAGGGGCAACGATTTGATCCACAAGGGGAGTTTATCCGTACCTGGGTAACTGAACTTGCCGAAATCCCCCCGGCTTATGTGCACCAGCCCCACGACTGGCTGCGGCTCAAGGGGCGGCAGGATTATCCGGCCCCCATGGTGGATCATGTCGTTGCACGGGTGAGGGCCATCGAGATGTTTCGCGAACTGGAGAGAAACTAGCATGGATGAGCCGCTGGCCCGCTTTGTCGCCCTCTATCAGCAGCTGGACAGAGACGAGCTGCACCGCTTGCCCGAGGTCTATGCAAGCGAGGTGCTCTTTACCGATCCCGCCCACCGCATCGAGGGGCTGGCGGCGCTCACCGACTATTTTTCCGCCCTCTATCGGCGCCTCGCCTACTGCCGTTTCGTCATCACCAGCCAGCTGCAGCAGGGGCGGCAGGCCTGGCTCGGCTGGACCATGACCTTCTCCCACCCCAGGCTGCGCGGCGGCGCCCCGGTGACGGTGGAGGGGGCCACCCCNNCCCGCCTCGAGTTCGACGAGGAGGGCAAGGTGTGCCTGCACCGGGACTATTTCGATCTCGGCGCCATGCTCTATGAACAGTTGCCGCTGCTGGGCCCCGTGGTGCGCACCCTCAAGGGGAGGCTGGGATCATGAGCGGCCGGGTGCTGATCACCGGTGCCACTTCCGGTATCGGCCGCCAGCTGGCGCTGGATTACCGGCGCGCTGGCTGGCAGGTGTGGGGCTGCGGCCGGGACGAGGCGCGCCTGCAGGCACTGGCCGACGAGGGGGTCACGCCCCTGGGGTTCGATGCCCGCGACAGCGTGGCCATGACGGGGATCGCCGCCAGCCTGCCCCCCCTTGACCTGCTGATCCTCAATGCGGGCAACTGCGAATACCTGTCTCTTTTACCCATCTGACGCCGCCGACGACC
>NZ_CDDD01000084.1 GCF_000820165.1 Aeromonas taiwanensis | reverse complement strand
GTCCACGCCGTTGTCATCGAGGCCGTTGCCCAGGCCGCGCCCACCCCCATGACGATCCCCCCCGGCGTGGCGCTCTCCGCCGCCATGTTGTTCGCCCCCGGCATGGCGATCGCCTCCTGCATGCTGGTCACCGCCACCGCTGCTGTCGCTACCGTGACTGCCGCCGCTATCGTCACCGCCACCGCTGCTGTCGCTACCCTGGCTGCCGCCACTATCGTCACTGCCACCGCTGCTGCCACTACCCTGATTGCCGCCGCCGCTATCACCACCACCGCCGCCGTCACTGCCACTGTCGTCGCCACCCTTGTTGTGAACGATCAACCCATTGGCGATATAGCTGTGGCTGCCATCGAGGATCAGGTTGAACAACGCCGTGGTGGGCGCAGCGTCAAGCCAGCAGAGGGACTCCACCAGCAGCAGGACGGGGTGCGGGGCCAGCGCCAGAGCTCCCGCGCTGGTGGCGACCGGCCGGCCCAGCAGGTGCATGCCGGTAAAGAGCGGCAGCACGGCCAGGGTCGGGTTTTCGGTGCGGGTCATGGCCGGCGCGATGGCTGCCCAGCCACGGGTGGTCAGGAAGGGGTGCTCGGCGGTAAAGAAGGGGGCCAGCCGGTTGATCCCGTAGAGCCTGCGCGCGCCCAGCAGTACCCGCTCGATCGCCAGGATCCGGTTGCGGTGGCCATGCTGGTCCAGTACCTCTTCACCGGCCAGCAGCGTCTCGATGGGGCGCTCGCTGCCATCGGCCATGACGATACGGGTACCGGCAATGAAGCAGGACTTGGCATAGGCCTGATTCGGCTGCCACTGGTGGTGGCTGAAATCATAGGTGTACGGGGTTGCAAACAGGGCCAGAGCGATGGCGGAACCCACCAGCAGTCGGCGCTGGCTGGGTGTGAAGGAGGGCAGTGACATGGGGAACTCCTTGTCGGTATTTGGGCACTCCTTCGAGTATAGGGAGGGAATGGGGGCGACATCTGCGTCGACCAGTTGAAACCCTTGTCATGCTATCTACCCTGAAAAACGATTGGCGTCGGCCATAAAAGTGCGTAAAATCGCATCCTCGATGCTTGTAGCAACGAATCCCGCCTAAAAAGCCAGTTTCATGCCCTCCCCAAGCAGTGAAAGGTAACAAGTGACGCCCTTCGGCCCATTTTCTGCCTTGAAAATGTCTTGTGATGACTGAAAAGTGTCAAATATCCCTGTCAGTTATCAAAAAATTAAGGATACCCATGTTTTCCTTGGTCAAGCAAAGCGTCGCCGGGCTGCAAATTCTGTTTGTCGCCTTCGGTGCCATGGTGCTGGTGCCCCTGCTCACCGGATTAAACCCCTCCATGGCCCTGCTTGGTGCCGGTGTCGGCACCCTGCTGTTCCAGCTCTGCACCCGCCGTCAGGTGCCGATCTTCCTCGGCTCCAGCTTCGCCTTCATCGCCCCCATCATCTATGCCACCCAGACCTGGGGCCTGCCCTCCACCATGTTCGGTCTGTTCGCCGCGGGCTTCATGTACTTCATCCTGGCGGCCGTCATCCGCGCCCGGGGCATGGGCTTCGTGCACAAGCTGCTGCCCCCCGTGGTGATCGGCCCGGTGATCATGGTGATCGGCCTGTCGGTGGCCCAGGTGGCCTGCAACATGGCCATGGGCCGTGCCGGCGGTGAGCAGGTGGTGCCTGCCACCACGGCACTGACCCTGGCGGGGATTTCGCTGGCGGTTACCCTGATCGCGGCCGTCTTCTGCAAGGGCTGGATCAAGCTCATCCCCATCCTGTGCGGCGTGATTGCGGGCTATGTCTCTGCCGTGCTGATGGGTCAGGTGAGCTTCGACGGCATGGTCAACGCCCCCTGGCTGGCGCTGCCCCACTTCGAGACCCCGGAGATCAACTGGGCTGCGGCCCTGTTCATGCTGCCGGTGGCCATTGCCCCCTGCATCGAGCACATCGGCGGCGTGCTGGCCATCGGCGGCGTGACCGGCAAGGACTACACCAAGAACCCGGGTCTGCACCGCACTCTGGCCGGTGATGGCATCGGCGTCTGCTTCGCCGGCCTCATCGGTGGTCCCCCCGTCACCACCTACGCCGAAGTGACCGGCGCCGTGATGATCACCCGCAACTTCAACCCGGTCACCATGACCTGGGCCGCGGTGTTCGCCATCATTCTGGCCTTCTTCGGCAAGTTCAACGCCCTGCTGACCTCCATCCCCATGCCGGTGATGGGCGGCATCATGCTGCTGCTGTTCGGATCCATCGCCGCCATCGGCCTCAAGACCCTGGTGGAGTCCAAGGTGGATCTGGGTCTGTCCCGCAACATCGCCATCGTGGCCGTGACCCTGACCGTGGGCGTCGGTGCCCTGGAGATGAAGATCGGTGACTTCGCCCTGGCGGGCGTGGGCCTGGCCTCGGTGGCGGCCATCCTGCTGAATCTCATCCTGCCCCAGCACTCGGAAGAGGGCGCGATGGAGAGCGCCAAGGATTAAGCGTCGTCACTCCTTTATTCGACAAGAGGCCACCTTCGGGTGGCCTCTCTCTTTTTTGCTGGCGTCACCACTGACCCCGGGCTATCCATCTCAAGCGGCTACAATCAGGAGCATCGTTCACAGGTAGAGGAACAGGCGATGAAGAAGGCATGGATGCTGGCCCTGTTGGGGCTGATGGGCAGCGGCGCGGCCGAGGCGGGCGCTGTGCGCTACGAGGTCGAAGGCCAGCCGTTCGAGGGGTATTACTTGGCGGCCGCCGACAAGCAGGCGCCCCTGGTGCTGCTGGTGCACGACTGGGACGGGCTGAACGGCTACGAGATCAAGCGGGCCGAGATGCTGGTGGCGCTTGGTTACAGTGTCTTCGCGGTGGACTTGTTCGGTGCAGGGGTGAGGCCGACCGCCATGGAGGAGAAGAAGAAGCTGACCGGTGCCCTCTATCAGGACAGAGCCAAAATGCGCAAGCTGTTGCAGGGGGGGCTGGCCGAAGCCGGTAAGCAGGGGGGGCGGCTCGACAATGCGGTGGCGCTCGGTTACTGCTTTGGCGGCGCCGCCGTGCTGGAGCTGGCGCGCAGCGGGGCGGATCTCAAGGGAGTGGTGAGCGTGCACGGCGGGCTCGAGACTCCGGCCGGACAAGATTACCGGCAGGCGAAGGGGACGCTGTTGATCCAGCACGGCAGCGCTGACGAGGCGGTGTCCCTCGGGCAGTTTGCGGCGCTTGTCGGCGAGCTGGAGAGCGCCGGGGTGAAGCACGAGGCGACAAGCTACAGCGGCGCCCCCCACGCCTTCAGCGTCTTTGGCTCGGACAACTACCGTGCCGACGCGGATGCGAAATCCTGGCGCCGCTTCATCGACTTCCTCGGGGAGGTGACCAAGGGGTGAGGGGACCCGGATAGGATATACTGGTCAGATGTGACGCTACCCGCCCGGGCTCGGTGTCCCGCGAATCAATACAACAAGGAGTGAAGATATGCGTCAATTGCAGTTCTGGAGCCAACTGTTGATCGTGTTGGTGCTGGCGGGATGCTCAGCGAAAGGGGACACCCCGAGCGAGCAGCGCAACAGCATCTTGCAGATGCGTCAGGAGACGCTCTCGGCCCTGTATGGCCAGAAGCCTGCCATCAGGCAGGAGGTGAGCCGTGCCAAGGGCTATGCGGTCTTTAGCAACTTGAACAACAACCTCTTTCTCCTCAGTGCGGGGAGCGGGTACGGGGTTCTGCGGGACAACAGAACCGGTCGCGACACCTACATGAAGATGGCCACCGCCGGTTTCGGGGTGGGCCTCGGGATCAAGCAGTTCAAGGCGTTGATCATCTTCAACGAGACCGCCGCGCTGGATCGCTTCATCACCTCGGGCTTCGATGCCGGCGCCCAGGCCGACCTGGCGGCCAAGGCAGCTGACGATGGCAAGGTGGTGGTCAGCGAGGCGGCCAACGCCGACTTCCAGCGGGTGAAGGTGTACCAGCTGACCGAGCAGGGGCTGGCGGCGCAGGCCACCCTGCAGGGTTACAAGTACTGGCCTGATGATAATCTCAACGGCAAGTGAGGGCCGGATGGCCCGGTCCACCTCCCAGGCGGCGCTCCATGAGCGCCGCCTGTTTTTTTAAGGCCGTTCAGGCGGGGCGCCCGGCGAGATCCAGAACCCTCACCCACATGGCCCCCTTGCCCACGGGCTGGCGGGAGGCCAGGGTCAGCTGCCCACTCTCGGGGTCGATGCGGTGCACGGCCACCTGATCGGACTGCTGTCCGGTGGCGATGAGCCAGCGGCCGCCATGGTCGATGGCAAAGCCGCGGGGGCAGGCCTCGGTCGGGAAGTGGGCGAGGGATGTGAGGGCACCGTCCCGGGCATCGATCCCGAACAGGGTGAGCAGGCTGCTGGCCCGCTCGCTGGTGTAGAGGAAGCGACCGTCCGGGGTCAGGTGCAGGTCCGCTCCCCAGCGCTCGCCCTCATAGCCGGGGGGAAGCATGTCCAGGCTCTGGCGGGCCTCGATGCGGCCGTCCGCCTCCCTGTGGTAGCGATTGAGGGTGCCGTCGAGCTCATTGAGGCAGTAGAGATCGCCGTTGGTCGGGTGCAGCGCCAGATGGCGGGGGCCTGCGCCTTGGGCGGTGTGCAGATCCCCGAGGGGGTGGGGGGTCAGCCTGTCTTCCGTTAGAGTGAAGCGGCGGATGGCGTCTTCCTTCAGGCAGGCGACCAGCAGCTCCGGTTCACCGTCATGCCCCGCCAGCCACGTCACCGAGTGGGCCGCCATCAGGCCGTCGAGGCACTGGTGAGGGGGCTGCATCCGACCTTGCTCGTCCATGCGCGACACGCTGGCATGGTTGAAGGCGTAGGAGGCGGCGAAGAAGAGGCGGCCGCTCCCATCGGTGCAGGTGTGGGAGGCGCTGCCGAGCAGCGGTGCCGAGGTCGGCGTCCCCAGCCGGCCGTCCGCTGCGATGGGGTAGCTCAACACCCGAAAGTCGGGGCGTACTCCGGCGTGGATCCAGCGCCTGTCGGGGCTTATGACCAGGGGCTGCACCTCGCCGCCGGTCTGCACCTCCTGCAGCGGCAGCAGCTCTCCCTCCGCCAGCTGAAACACATGGATCAACCCGCTCACCGGGTTGGCCACATAAACCACTTGTTGCATTACATGCTCCTTGGCGACGGCCATCCGTCGGGATGAAGTAGGAGAAGGCGGGGGCTTTCCCGCCGCAGGATATCAGATGTGGGTCAGGATCTCCTGGATGACGGGCACCACGGAGAGCGCCAGCAGGGTGGCCATGACCAGGTTGAAGCGGCGGCGGGCAAGGGGGCTCGCCAGCCAGCGCTTGAGCAGGGCCCCGCACAGGAGCCAGAGCCCGACGCTCGGGAACGAGACGATGAAGAAGGTCAGGGCGATGGTCAGGTTCTGCTGGTGGAACCCGGCTCCCGCGCTGGTGAAGGCGGCGATGGCGCCGGTGGCGACCACCCAGGCCTTGGCATTGACCCACTGGAACAGGGCGCCCTTGAAGAAGCCGAGGGGGCGGGCCTGAGTGCTCCCCGTCACCTCGCCCGCCGAGCGGGCGATGAGCCAGGCCAGATAGAGCAGGTAGAGGGTGCCCGCGCACTTGATGAAGAGGTGCAGGTCGGGGAAGAGGGTAAAGAGCTGGCCGAAGCCGAGGCCCACCAGCAACAGCATCAGGGTGAAGCCGACGCAGATCCCCATGAGCAGCGGCAGGCTCTTCCTGACCCCGAAGCTGGCACCGGCGCTCATCACCATGATGTTGTTCGGCCCCGGGGTGACCGATGCCGAGATGGCAAAGAGCACCACGGCATAGAGAGAGTCCATAAGGTTCCTCGGGATGACAGTCCGTTGTCTTCCCTATATTGGGGGACTCTCTGTGCTTTCAAGGCGTGGGCGGGGACGAAAAAAAACAGGCCCCATGACGGGGCCTGTGCAAGAGAGCGGGATCAGGCGGAGGGATTCTCCGCCGGCGGCAGGGCCGGACGGGACTCCACCTTCTGCTCTTCTCCCTGCATGTTCTTGATGTAGACGTCCATCTGGTTGAACGCGATCTCGATGCCGTGCTCGCGGAACAGCACGTCGATGCGGCGGTTCAGCTCGTCGATGGCCGGGTTGCGATCCCCCAGTTCGCTCACGAAGAAGCGCAGCTCGTGATCCAGGGTGCTGGGCCCGAAGGTGAGGAAGTAGACGATGGGTTCGGGATCCTTCAGGACCCGGCTGTTCTCCATGGCGGCCTGATTGAGCAGCTTGCGGGTCAGCTCCAGATCCGAGCCATAGGCTACCCCGACCTTCACGATGACACGGGTAATGGTGTCACTCAGGGACCAGTTGATCAGCCGTTCCGTCATCAATTGCTGGTTCGGGATGATCACTTCCTTGCGGTCGAAGTCGGTCAGGGTGGTGGCGCGGATGCGGATCTTGGAGACGGTGCCCGAGAAGGTGCCGATGGTGACGGTGTCACCGATCCGTACCGGACGCTCGAACAGGATGATGATGCCCGAGACGAAGTTGGAGAGGATCTCCTTCATGCCAAAACCGATACCGACGGACAGACCCCCCGCAACCCACTGCAGCTTGTCCCACTGGACACCCATCATGGAGAGTGCCACCAGGGAGCCGACACCGATCAGCACATAGTTGAGCATGGTGGTGATGGCGTAAGCGGTGCCCTGGGCCAGGTTCAGCCTGGACAGTACCAGCACCTCCAGGAGACCCGGCAGGTTGCGGGCCAGGGACAGGGCGCCCCCCAGCAGGAGGAGACCGATCAGCACGTCGCTCAGGCTGATGGGGAAGAGGACGGCGTTGGCACCGGTCCCTTCGCTCTTGTGCCACAGCACCATGCTGTCGAGGTAGGAGAAGATCGCCACCAGATCGGACCAGAGCCAGTAGAAGGCGACGCCGAACACCAGCAGCAACATGATGCGGGTCAGACGCAGGGACTGCTGGCTGACCTCTTCCAGATCCATGGGCTGCTCTTCGATGGTTTCACCGCCTTCTGCATCTTCCTGACTCTTGTGCTCGCGCTTGGCCACCGCACGGCGGTAGGCGAGGCGACGGGCCGCGAGCTCAAGACCACGCAAGGCGGTGCGATAGACCAGGCCCCAGATGATGAGGAGGTAGAAGGACTCGATCAGGCGGCCGGTCAGCTTCAATGCGGTGTAGTAGTAACCCAGGCCTACCAGCACGATGAGCGCCACCGGTGCCAGGGCCAGGGCCATGGCGACGAGGGACTTCTGCATGCTCGCCTCGCCCTTGATGCGGGCGCGGGAGATGGGGAAGATCAGGTAGGCAGTCAGGCCCAGCAGGACCAGGGTCAGCACCTGGCCGATCACGTCGTTGCCAAGGGTGGAGGGTTCCACCACCGCCTTGGTCGAGAGCATGATGAGGGGCAGCAGGGGCAGCCAGAGGTAGCGCATGCTGTTGCGTTTGGCCTGCAACTCGTCACGGGGGATGCGGAAGTGGGTCTCGCCGATACCACTCGGGCGCATCACCGACAGGTAGACGCTGAACACCAGGTAGCCGAGTGCCAGGTTCAGGGTGATCTGGAAGATGAGACGCGGGCTCAGCAATCCGCAGTAGGTGAGCAGCAGACCGGCGGCCAGGATGAAGAGGCTGCCCGGCAGGCGCTGCAACACGGTATAGAGCAGGGCGCGAGGGGTGTGCCACTGGCTGTCCTGGCGGAAGCGCCCCAGATCCTTGGCGATCCGCTTCTGGCGCTCGAGCAGGGCCGACCGTTTCCACATCAGCAGCCCCCCGATCAACAGCAGCGGCAGGGCGAGCAGGGAGATGGGCAGCAGCATGTCGCCCCAACCGCTCCAGTCAGGTTTGAGTACCCAGTCGGAAGCCTGTTTGTAGGCCAGCGCAGGCCAGCTGAAGAACCACTTGCCGTCGATGGGCTTGTTGCTGCTCACCCAGAAGATGTGCTGTTGCAGGGTGAATTCGATGGAGGCATAGACCCGGGTCAGCTGCTGCTGGGTCAGTTGCAGGCTGATGGCGTTGGTCAGCTGGGCATCCATCTGGCGGTTGAGCTGGTCCAGCAGGCTGACGCGCGTGTCGATCAGCTTGGCCAGGTTTGCCCTGTCCTCCTCGCTCACCGTCTCGCCGCTGCTGGCGATCAGGTTGTCCAGATACAGGTTCTTCTGGAACAGCTGGTCACGCTGCTGACTCAGTTCGAACTGGGCCAGATGCAGGTCGGCGATCTGCTCCTCCAGGTTTTTCACCAGGGTGGAGGGGACGGCTTCCAGCTGCTGGTAGAGCTGGTAGAGGATGCGCGACAGCAGCAGGTTGCCCTTGAGCATCTGTACCTGTTCGTTGAGGTTGCGCTCGGTCTGGGTGCCGCGCTCCAGCCAGCTCTTGGCCTGCAGATTCTTCTGGGCGAGGGAGTTGAGGTTGGTGGTGGCGCTGATGAGCTGCTGGCTGAGCTGGTGGTTGATCTCCTGCTCTTTCTGCACCAGAGGGTTGTCCTCGGTGGCGACCAGCTCACCGGTCTGCTCTGCGGTCTTCTCGGTGTCACCCAGGCGCTTGGCGCTGCTCTGCTCCTGCAGCACCTGGAGTTTCTGCTCTTCGCTCGCGAGGCGCGCCCCCTGGTAGTCGCGCTGCTTGATTGCCAGATCCTGCATGCTGGTGCGGTTGTCCAGCTCCTTCTGCAGGTTGGCCAGCTGCAGATCCAGCAGGGCCAGCTCGGTATTGAGCTTCATCTTCTCGGCGCTGCTTACCCCGTCACCGGCGCTGAGGCGGGTGCGGATCTCCTGGCTGCGCTGGTAGGCCCGGCTCATGCTGGCCTGGGCCCGTTCCGGCAGGGTCTGCAGGCTGGTGAGGCGGCTTGCGATGGCGCCGATGGCTTCCTGGGCAGCCTGCATGTTGGCCAGCACATCGGGCTGACGGCTCTCCAGCTCGTTCAGGCTCATGCTGGCGTATTCGCTCTTCAGCTGTTCCAGGCTCTTGCCCTGGGTCAGGGCATCGAGTTTGGTGCTGATATCCTTGAGCTCGGACGGCAGGGAGCGGATGCGCTCGCTCAGGCTTTTGGCCTTGATCTTCTCCTTGTCGATGCTGTCGAGCAGGGAGAGGGTGTCCGTCAGGAACTTCTGGTCTGCCTGCTGGCTGACGGTCTCCGCCTTGCCGAGGGCATCGATGGCCCGCTGTACGGTGGCGCGCTGAGGCAGCTCTTGCGCCATCGCCGTCGGGGAGCCGAGTGTGATGAGTAAACAGAGCAGCGGCAACAGGGCGGCCGAGGCTCTTTTGAATCGTGTAGAGAACATAAAACGTCCGGGTGTATATGCGAGGTTCGGGTGATTTTCCACCAGGGGAAAATCCGCGTGGATTCTAGCACCGGTACAAGAAGGGCTGCAGGGGGAAAGAGAAAAAAAAACGGCGCCTCGTGGCGCCGTTTCATCGGTTCAGGCGTACTTACAGCACGTGAACGGAGGCGGTGTTGGTGGTACCGCTCGGTACCAGGGCACCGGAGACCATGACAACCACGTCACCCTTCACGCCCATGCCGATTTCCAGCGCGGCTTCTTTGCCGATGCGATAGAAATCGTCGGTGGAGGCGATGGAGTCAACCACGTGAGTCACCACACCCTTGGTCAGTACCAGCTGGGCAGCGGTCTTCTTGTTGGTGGTGATGGCCAGGATCCAGGCTTTCGGGAAGTACTTGCGGATGGCCTTGGCAGACTTGCCGCCTTCGGTGGCGACCACGATCAGCGGGGCATCCAGCTTCTCGGAGGTCTCGACCGCACCTTTACATACCGCTTCGGTGATGCGCAGCTTGTTGCTGTCGTTGGCAGCAGACAGGTTGGACGGCATCACGGAGTCAGTACGCTCGCAGATGGTGGCCATGATGGTCACGGCTTCCAGCGGGTACTTGCCCTTGGCGGATTCGCCGGACAGCATGACCGCATCGGTACCGTCCAGGATGGCGTTGGCCACGTCGCCGGCTTCGGCGCGGGTCGGACGCGGGTTCTTGATCATGGAGTCCAGCATCTGGGTCGCGGTGATAACCACTTTACGCGCCTTGTTGCACTTCTCGATGATCATCTTCTGGGCGAAGATAACTTCTTCAACCGGGATTTCCACACCCATGTCGCCACGGGCGACCATGATGCCGTCGGAGACAGCCAGGATCTCGTCGAAGTTGTCCAGGCCTTCCTGGTTTTCGATCTTGGAGATGATCTGGATGTTCTCGCCGCCGTGGGCCTTCAGGTGCTCACGGATTTCCAGCACGTCTTCTTTCTTGCGGATGAAGGAAGCAGCAACGAAGTCGACGCCCTGCTCGCAACCGAAGATGAGATCGCGCTTGTCTTTCTCGGCCAGGGCCGGCAGCTTGATGGAGACGCCAGGCAGGTTGATGCCCTTGTTCTCGCCCAGATCGCCGTTGTTCAGCACTTTACAGATCACTTCGCGCTCGGTGATCTCGATGACGTCCAGACCGATCAGGCCGTCGTCAACCAGGATGCGGTTGCCGACGCGCAGGTCGCTGGCGAAGCCGGCATAGGTGACGGCCACTTTGTCTTTGTTGCCAACCACGGTCTGGTCGGTGGTGAAGGTGAAGGTCTGGCCGGCGACCAGGGAGACGTCGTTGCCGCCTTCCAGCTTGATGGTGCGGATTTCCGGACCCTTGGTGTCCAGCAGGATGGCTGCTTGCTTGCCGGTTTCGGCCATGACAGCGCGCAGGTTGCTGATGCGACCACCGTGCTCGGCGTAATCGCCGTGGGAGAAGTTCAGGCGCATGACGTTCATGCCGGCATCCAGCATCTTGCCCAGCATTTCTTTGGATTCGGTCTTGGGACCGATGGTGCAGACGATTTTGGTCTTTTTCATGTCAGTCTTCATGGTTAAGGAATTTCCGCCGTGCAATATACACCAGTTTTTGGATACTTTTTATGATCCAGAAACAACGTTTTGAGTGAAAACTGCCTCATTTTGAAAGATAACGTTTTCGCTCACTGTTGATTTTACGGGCTAAAATAATTGGTTCCTCCATGTACCGGTTCATTTGGTACCCACCCTGTGTCCACTTGGGTGTCGTTCGGATGTTGTTAAATAACCAACATGGTGACATGAGCGACAGGGGGCTTCATGGTCGACCGTCACCAAGTGTAGTGGGGGGGCCGTCGGTTGCCAGCACAGGCGACGACAAAGGGGATCTGCAAAGTAACAAGGCGCCGCTGTCACCAGCGGCGCCTTGTCGTTGTCTGGGCGGTTTAGCCGAAGAACCAGTAGCCGCGGTTGACCAGCCGGGTCAGCAGCTGCAGGAAGCCGGCCTGATCCGCGAGCTCCACCAGCTCATCCTGGGTAATGATGTCCTTGTCGCACAGGAGCGAAATGGCGGCCGGATCCTCGCTCGGCAGGGTCCAGGCCTCGCCATCGATGTAACAGGTCCGGCTCTCGCCGCTGAACCAGACAGAGCGCAGCCCCGGCACCTTGATGGCGGGCTCGCCCTGGCTCAGCAGGTCGGCCACTTCGTCGGCGCTGTAGTCGGGCTCCATGGGGCTCACGTCCAGATCGTGCTTGGCCTCGGAGATCATGGTGCCAAACCACTCCTTGAACAGGGTCTCGTCATCGAGGGCCTGCTGCATCAGCTCCCGCAGGCGGTGCAGCTCAAAGGGCTGGATCTCGCCGTGGCGGGAACGAGGCTGGAGGTCGGGGTCGCCGTAACGCTCGGTGCGCATCTCGTTGTCAATCAGGTGATCGGCAAAGGAGGAGATAAGCGCTTTTGCGTCAGGCGCGCGGAAGCCCACGGAGAAGTTCAGGGAGGGCTCGATGGCGTAGCCCTCGTGAGGGAATCCGGGCGGAATGTAGAGGATGTCGCCCGGCTCCATGATGACGTCGATGATCGCCTCGAACGGCTCGCAGTGCAGCAGGGCGGCGTGGGCGGCGAACTCGCTGAGCGGCTTGGCATCGCCCACGCGCCAGTGGCGTTTGCCCTGGCCCTGGGTGATGAAGACGTCGTAGTTGTCGATGTGGGGGCCGACGCCGCCATGAGGGGTGGAGAAGCTCACCATCACATCGTCAAAGCGCCAGCCCGGGATGAACTGGAACGGCACCGCCAGCTCGTGTACCTCGGGAACCCAGTGGTTGCAGGCCTGCACCAGCACGGTCCAGTTCTCCTCGCCCAGGTGATCATAGGATTCGAAGGGGCCGTGGGATGCCTCCCATTTGTTGTTGAAGCGGGTCACCAGGCGCGACTCGATCACGTCCTCCATGGCCAGCCCCGCCAGCTCGTCCGGGCTGATGGGATCCTGAAAGTCGGTGAAACCGCCCTTGATGAGGAGCGGGCGCTTCTGCCAGTAGTGCTCGAGGAAGTGAGCGATATCCAGATTGAGTTGGTACATGGTGCTTCTCGTATCTTGTGAGAGAGGGCTTGCCCAAGGCGGGCTTGGGCAAGGCCACTCGGTTCAACAGGGTCCTGACTTGAACATAGTGTTGCCGGTCGAAAATAGCAGGGGCCCTGTGGCAGTGCATGCACAGGGCCCCTGACGTCTTCGGCTATCCGCTTATTTCAGCAGATCGACCAGACGCTGGGCGTCGCCGATGTAGTTGGCCGGGGTCAGCTTCTTCAGCTCCACCTTCACTTCTTCGGGCAGTGCGAGGGTGTCGATAAAGGTACGCATCCCTTCGGCGTCCACGCGGCGGCCACGAGTCAGCTCTTTGAGCTTCTCGTAGGGCTTCTCGATGCCGTAGCGGCGCATCACGGTCTGGATCGGTTCGGCCAGCACTTCCCAGTTGGCGTCCAGATCGGCGGCCATGGCATCGCTGTTGGCTTCCAGCTTGGAGATGCCCTTCAGGGTCGCCTGATAGGCAATCAGGGAGTAACCCACCGCCACCCCCAGGTTGCGCAGCACGGTCGAGTCGGTCAGATCACGCTGCCAGCGGGAGATGGGCAGTTTGCTCGCCAGGTGCTGGAACACGGCATTTGCCAGACCCAGATTGCCTTCGGAGTTCTCGAAGTCGATGGGGTTGACCTTGTGGGGCATGGTGGAGGAGCCGATTTCACCGGCGATGGTGCGCTGCTTGAAGTGGCCCAGGGAGATGTAGCCCCACACGTCGCGATCGAAGTCGATCAGGATGGTGTTGAAGCGCGCCATGGCGTCAAACAGCTCGGCGATGTAGTCGTGCGGCTCGATCTGGGTGGTGTAGGGGTTCCAAGTCAGGCCCAAGGAGGTGACGAACTCCTCGGAGAACTGGTGCCAGTCCACTTCCGGATAGGCGCTGAGGTGGGCGTTGTAGTTGCCCACGGCCCCGTTGATCTTGCCGAGGATTTCGACTGCCATGATCTGCTTGAGCTGGCGCTCCAGACGGTAGGCGACGTTGGCCATCTCCTTGCCCATGGTGCTCGGGGTCGCCGGCTGGCCGTGGGTGCGCGACAGCAGCGGCATGTCGCGGTACTCGACGGCCAGGCGCTTGATTTCGCTGATCAGCTTCTCGCAGTAGGGCTTGATGACCTCTTCGCGAGCGGTCTTCAGCATCAGGCCGTGGGAGTTGTTGTTGATGTCTTCGGAGGTGCAGGCGAAGTGGATGAACTCGCTAACGGCGGCGAGCTCGGGGTTCACTTCCACCTTCTCTTTCAGGAAGTACTCCACCGCTTTCACATCATGGTTGGTGGTGCGCTCGATCTGTTTGATGCGGGCGGCGTCGCTCTCGTTGAAGTCGCTGACAATGCCGTCGAGCAGGGCGCTGGCGGCCGCACTCAGGGCAGGGACTTCCGGGATCCCGGCGTGGCTGGCCAGTTTTTGCAACCAGCGAACCTCGACTTCGACGCGAAAACGCAGCAGACCGAATTCAGAGAAGATAGGGCGCAGGGCATCGGCCTTGTCGCCATAACGACCGTCAATCGGGGAAACGGCAGTCAGCGCGGACAGCTCCATGGGGTGAACTCCTGATGATTGGTGTGGGGGATTCGTCGCCTCTCGTGTCTTGGCCGGGTCGTCATCCAGGGGGATGTGCGGCTGTTCACCCTGGTGTCGACCCCGTGCCCGGGCACGAGCGGATATTTAGTAACGTTTGGCCAGCTCCACCATCTTCTTGCGCGCGAAGATGATCTGGGTACGGCTGCCGCCCAGCTGGCGCCACAGCACCACGGCGCGGATGCCGGCCAGCAGCAGGGCGCGCACCTTGTGCTGCACCAGGGGCTGCTGCAGGAACAGCGGGGTGCCCGCCACCTGGATGCGCGGCCCGATGGGGCTGATAAGATCGCTGTAGATGCTCGCCATGTTGGCCAGGATCTGCTCGTCGAGCAGGTCGAAATGCTGTTGCTGGCGGCCGATCTGGCTGATCCGCTCCCCCAGCATGTTGAGGATGTCCTTGCGCTTGGCCAGCTTGCGCTCGAGCGCAATCAGGCTCACCACGTAGCGGGTCAGCTCGGCATTCTTCTGGCTGCCGTCGGCGCCCAGCTGCTCGACCAGTGCGCGGTAGCCGTCGCGAATGGCGAGGTGGTTGCCGAACACGTCCAGCGGCTGCTTGGGGTCGGTGACCAGGATGCTGGAGAGGCTCTCGCGCAGGGAGGCCTCGTCACAGGTGCCGTCGCGGGCCACCTTCTGCACCAGATAGGCCGCCTGGCAGATGCCGGCGAAGGCCATGGTTCTGTCTTGGAATTTGTCGCTCATATCTTCACAGCCCTGTTCTGTTCATCCGCCGACTGATGGCGCAGTCGGCCAGGATCCGGCCTTGGAATGGGTGGCTCACGCTTGTGGCCTTTTGTTCACGCTTCAAACAGGCGCGAGCCCGTTGGCCGAAGGTGTCTGCCAAGGGCCGCACGTTGCGGCCCTCGCTGCTCATCACACCGGATGGCTGAAACGCTGCTCTATGATGCCGCCACCCAGACATACTTCCCCGTCGTAGAAAACGGCGGACTGGCCCGGGGTCACCGCAGCCTGTTTCTCGTCGAAGATGACCCGGATGGTCTCATCGTCGATGGGCTGGATGAGGCAGGGGATGTCCTGCTGGCGGTAACGGGTCTTGACGGTGCAACGGCGCGGCTCGTGAATGGGGGTGCGATCCACCCAATGCAGCTGGCTCGCGATGAGGCCGTCGGAGTAGAGGCGGGGATGCTCCCCTTGCGCCACCACCAGGGTGTTGCGCTCCACCTCTTTGTCCACCACGTACCAGGCCTCCTCGGTCGCATCCTTCATGCCGCCGATCCCCAGGCCCTTGCGCTGGCCCAGGGTGTGGTACATCAGACCCTGGTGCTCACCTATCACCTTGCCATCCACGGTTTCGATGGGGCCGGGCTGGGCGGGCAGGAACTTGGCCAAGAAGTCCTTGAACTTGCGCTCGCCGATGAAGCAGATGCCGGTGGAGTCTTTCTTCTTGGCGGTGATGAGATCGAGCTGCTCGGCGATGCGGCGCACCTCCGGCTTTTCCAAATCCCCGACCGGGAACAGGCTCTGACCCACCTGGGTTTCGCTCAGGGTGTAGAGGAAGTAGCTCTGATCCTTGTTGGTATCCAGACCGCGCAGCAGGCGCGGGCGGCCGGTGCTGTCGTCACGGCGCACGTAGTGGCCGGTGGCGATGTAGGTGGCCCCCAGCTCTTCGGCGGCAAACTCCAGGAACGCCTTGAACTTGATCTCCTTGTTGCACAGGATATCGGGGTTCGGCGTACGCCCTGCCTTGTACTCTTCCAGGAAGTGCTCGAACACGTTGTCCCAGTACTCGGCGGCGAAGTTGATGGTGTGGAGTTTGATCCCCAGCTTGTCGCAGACGGCCTTGGCATCAGCCAAATCCTGGGCGGCAGAGCAGTACTCGTCCGTGTCGTCTTCTTCCCAGTTCTTCATGAACAAGCCTTCGACCTGATAGCCCTGCTGCTGGAGCAGGTAGGCCGAGACGGAAGAATCCACGCCGCCGGACATGCCGACGATCACCTTGATTTGGCTGTTGTCTGTCATTAGTCGAAGTTACCAGTTCGTTTAAACGGGGCGTATTCTACCAGAGTTTTGCGCCCCCGGTCACATCTCCATGCCGCCTTGCCCATCGGGAGCCTGGCAGCGGGAAATCGTTTTTCTTGTCTCGGCCCCATAGCATCAAAAAGAGCGTCTAATGGCGCTTAAATGAAGGCCTTGAGGGCCGACAGCGGCAAGCGGGTACCGGACAGATAGTCCTGGATGCACTGCCACACCAGGGGGCTGCGCAGGGCCGGCTTGCACTCGGCGATCTCCTCCAGGCTGAGCCAGTGGCAGGCAAGCACGTCGCCGTCGGGATCCTCTGGATGGTGCTGACCCGGCGCCTTTTCAAGGTCGAAGATGACGGCGGTGCGCACAAAGGTGGCCTCGCTGTCCGCCGGCTTGTAGAGATAGACCCCGAGCCAGGCGGTGGGAGGCACGGTGAGCCCCGTCTCCTCTTTCAGCTCGCGGCAGGCGGCCTGGATGAGATCTTCCCCAGGCTCCACATGGCCGGCAGGCTGGTTGAAGCGGCGCCGGCCCGCTATCTCCTCTTCTACCAGCAGGAAGCGTCCCTGCCAGTGCACCAGGGCGGCCACGGTGAGGCGGGAGGAAAGGGGGGGATGTTCGATCATAGGGACTCCTTGTCTCGTTGGGCTCGGCCTGTGTGGGGCGCTCGATTCAGCTGCGTTATTTACTGCACGATTGCCAGGCCATGGCCGCCCGTTATTCCGAGGGTTTGGTGCGAGCCGGTCGGCGCGCAGTGCCACGCCCGCCGCTGCGATTGGCCGGGCGGGGGCTCGCTTCGCGGCTGTCCCGCCCTTGGCGTTGCTCCTGGTGTTGGGTGTTGCGGGTCGGTCGGGCCGCTCGCGGTAGGCTGTTGTTGCCGGCACCTTGCGGCCTGGCGGATGCGTGCGGCTTGCCGTGCGCAGCAGATTGCCGCGGGGCCGGCGCCAGCTCGGGAGCGGGCAGGGCGCGGCTCTCGCCGGGCGCCAGACCGTCGAGGGTCCACTCCCCGATGGCGTAGCGGATTAGGCGCAGTGTGGGGTGGCCGATATGGGCGGTCATCCGCCGCACCTGGCGGTTGCGACCCTCGACAATCTTGATCTCCAGCCAGCAGGTGGGGATCTCCCTGCGCTCGCGAATGGGCGGGTTGCGTGGCCACACCGCAGGCTCATCCATGATGCGCGCCCCGGCGGGCAGGGTCATGCCGTCGTTGAGCTCCACTCCGGCGCGCAGGGCGGCCAGTTTCTCCTCGCTCGGCACGCCTTCCACCTGTACCCAGTAGGTCTTGGGGGTCTTCTCCCCCGGCTGGGTGAGGCGCGCCTGCAGCTTACCGTCGTTGGTAAGCAGCAGGAGTCCCTCGCTGTCGCGATCGAGCCGGCCCGCGGCATAGATGCCGGATTCGGTGATGTAATCCTTGAGGGTCTCGCGACCCGCCTCGTCGGTGAACTGACAGAGCACCATGTAGGGCTTGTTCAAGAGCAGCAGCTTGCGATCGGCAGGCGCCGGTGCCGGTTTGCGCTCCTGCTCTCTGGCTGTGCGCGGTTCATCCCGGCGCGGGGCCTGGCGCGGCGTGGCGGCACGTCTGGCCGTGGTGTCGGCATCGGGACGAGAAGAGAGGGAGAGTCGAGGGCGGGCTGATTTCATCGCGTGCATACCAAAAGCAGGGGATGCCGGAGTGTACCACAGGGGGGCAGTCGACGGGATGCAGGGTTGAATGGGGCGGGATAGGGGGGCCCGGAAGAAGGCCGCACGAGAGAAGGGCTGGGAAAGACCGCCAATCCGGCGGCTCGAAAGTGCCAAACACCCCCGGTGTGGGAGTTGGCCACGCCAGGGGGCAAGCCATCCGGATGATGGCCCCGGCAGCGGGAGGGCCGATGGGGCTGACTCCCGCTGCCGTCACAAGAGGGCCGTCAGGCTCAGGCCAGCTCGTCTTCTCCGACGCGAATGACCAGCTTGCCGAAGTTCTTGCCCTCCAGCAGCCCCTTGAGCGCCTCGGGGGCGTTCTCCAGACCGTCCACGATCTGCTCCAGATAGTGGATCTTGCCCTCACTCACCCACTGGCCCATCTGCTCGGCGAACTCGCCATAACGATGGCCGTAGTCGTCGAAGATGATGAAGCCTTTCACGGTGGCCCGCTTGGTCAGGATGGTGGACCAGGCCCAGTCCAGATGATCGGGCCCCTGGGGCAGGGCGCTGGCGTTGTAGTTGGAGACGGTGCCGCATAAAGGGATTCGGGCCTTGGCATTGAGCAGGGGCAGCACGGCCTTGAGCACCCGGCCACCGACGTTTTCGAAATAGATGTCGATGCCGTCCGGGCAGGCGGCGGCGAGCTGCTGTTCGAAGTCGCCTGCCTTGTGGTTCAGGGCGACGTCTGCGCCCAGTTCCTCGCGGGCCACCCGGCACTTCTCGTCGGATCCGGCGATGGCGACGACACGGCAACCCATGATCTTGCCGATCTGGGCGACGGTGGCGCCGACCGGGCCGGTGGCGGCGGCGACCACCAGGGTTTCACCGGCCTTGGGCTGGCCGATATCCATCAGCCCCATGAAGGCGGTGAAGCCCGGCATGCCGAGCACCCCGAGGGCGTGGCTGACGGGGGCCTGCGCGGGATCCAGCTTGAACAGGAAGCTGCCGTCGGAGACGCCGTAATCCTGCCAGCCCACCCCGTAGCTCAGCACCCAGTCCCCTTCCCGGTAGTCGGGGTGGCGGGAGGCGACGACCCGGTTGATGGTGCCCCCCACCATGACGCCACCAATGGTCACGGGCTCGGCGTAGGAGTCGGCATCGCTCATGCGGCCGCGCATATAGGGGTCGAGGCTCAGGTAGACGGTTCTGAGCAGCAGTTGCCCCTCGGCGATGCTCGGGACTGGGGTGGTCTTGAGGGCAAAGTGTTCGGCACCCGGGGTACCGACGGGACGGGCCGCCAGGGTCATCTGGCGGTTTTCGGTCCGGCTCTGGGTCATGGTATTTCCTCTTGTCACTGGGTGTCATTGCCACTGCGCGGTCAGTGGGCCCGCAGTGGCGAGAGTATTTGAGGCGCCTCACTCACTGGGGGGCACCTCGCCGGGCATTCAACTAGACCGGTCGTCTAGTTGTGGTGGCCAAAAAAGCCCGACATGACATCGGGCCTGTTGTTCAGGGTGCCAGCAGCTGGCACGTCAGGGTGTAGGCGTGCGCCAGCTGTTGTCCCTCTCGATCCAGTTTGCCAAGCAGGGCCGCCCCCAGCCAGAGCTGGTAGAGGTTGGTCGCCAGCGGCTGGGTCGCTCTGTGGCCCAGGCTGCCATCGGCGATGGCCTCCGCGATGGCCTGTGCGAGGCGCCGCACCACCCTGTCTGTGCCGGTTTTCAGTATGAGGCGCATGGTGTCGGAGAGATCCGCCACCTCGGCGCTCAGCTTGACGACGAGGCAGTCGCAGCAGTTCCCTTGCCAGTGGGCGAAGTAGCGCAGCAGGCGTTCCCGCCCCGGCATGTCCTGGCCTGCCAGCAGCGCCTCCATCTCCACCAGGTAGGTGTCGATGTAGTGGCTGAGCAGGGCTTCGCCAAACTGCTCCTTCGACTTGAAGTAGTGGTAGAAGGAGCCCTTGGGCACGCCGGCCTCTTGCAGCAGAAAACTCAGTCCCATGGCGCTGAAGCCGTGGGAGGTGAGTATGGTGCGGCCAGTGTCGAGCAGATGCTGGCGCGTGTCTTGGTATCTGTCGGTCATGGGGGCATGGTAGAGGTTACTAGACCGGTCGTCTAGAGGAAGTTTGCCCACGACCTCTCCTATGCCATCGGGCGAGTTTGCCCCGCACGGAGCGCGGGGCTAACCCCTTGTTCGGGCTTGGGTTCTTTTTACGGTCACCGGAAGAGGGCGCCAGGATCTTTTCTTGCCAAGTCCGGGGACCGCCCCGAAGGTTCGTTCCCATCGAAGGAGGTCCTGGTCAGGCGGCTAGACGCAGGCAACCGGTCAGCGGGCCGCAATCCATCGGTTGCCGATGGCTGTCAGGAGGGGGCAACGTCGGTCTGAGGGGACAGGCCGCCGGAGTCAGCGTGCGTCGGGGTCAGCTCCAGGGAGAGGCGCAGCATGTCCTTGTGCCGGATGCCGTGCTCCATCAGGGGCTCGGGGTAGTGGGTCAGGAAGTGATCTTTCACGACGGCCTCGACGCGAAAGCCGTGGCGCTGGTAGTAGGTGAGCTGATGGCCGAAGCTGCCGGTGCCAAGCTCGACGCGGCGCACGCCCTTCTCGGCCAGGCTGGTCAGCACGAAGTCCAGCAGGCCGGATCCTATGCCTTGTTGCTGTCGGTCGGGGGCCACGGCGATATTGAAGATCTCGGCTGTTTGCTCCCCCACCTGGCCGGCCACGCAGGCGCCCACCACCAGCTCGCCCTCCAGGGCGGCAAAACCCCAGGCGCCGGGCAGATAGGCGGCGATGCGCCGCTCGGCGGGGTCCGCCTCCAGCAGCAGCGCCATCGGCAGTTGGCCGGTCTCCATCTCGAGGAACTCCATCTTCATTTCATCCTGTTCTCTTGATGACACGCAGGGGCGCCCCTCAATACTCGAGAAATGTCTCGCCGCAGCGCTCGCAGATAAGGTGGCGCACATGGGTAGCCTGATAGGCCAGGGTCTGGCCAAATACCGCGTTGGTCAGGAGGCTGGCGCGAAAGGCCTGCCAGAAGGCCTTGTACGGATCCTTGGGCAGGATGTCCTGGCTGTGATCGCGCGCCACCAGCACCACGATATGGCGGGTGCGCTCCCCGCATTGGTCGCAGGGATGGATCTCGCTTGGCGGCTCGGCCTGCTCTTTCTCTTTGGACTCTGTTGTTGCCATGACGTCGGCTTCCGTTCTGGATGGTGCGGCGCCCATCATAGTCTTCTTCACTTGGCTCTCAATCCCCCAGGTTGAGGGGCGCTGCCGCTTGCTAGCGGGATCACCCCTTGGGGCGCGAGGCGGAGCGGCCAGGGGAGGGTGGTGCCCCTTCCCGTGATCTATCTGAGGGCATGATGCCCATGCTGGCCAGGACCCGGGCGGCGTTCTCCTCGCACGGCATGCCGTCGGGCTTGGACGCCACCAGCTGGATAAGGGTCTGCAACTGCTGCTTGTTATGGGCAAGGCGCGCCTCCAGCGCCTCAATGTCGCTCACCTTGGCCTTGAGCGCCGCCAGTAGCGGGACGTGTTGCCAGGTGCTGATGTCCGCCGGCACCAGCTGCTTGATCTCGTCGAGGGAGAAGCCCGCCTGCTGGGCCTGGCCGATGATGGTCAGCAGTTGCACCGTCTCGGGCGGGTAGTCGCGATAGCCGTTGGCGCCCCGCCGCACCTTGCTGAGCAGGCCTCTGGATTCGTAGAAACGGATGGCGGACGCCGCCATGCCGGTCTGTCTTGCCAGGTCGCCTATCTTCATCTTGCCTCCGGTGTGGTGAGCGGACAGCCCGCGCCGATGGTCGGGGGGGCAGGTCATCCTGGGGTTAAAGCCGGCTTGAATGTCAACGGCGGTCACAAGCGTTGCTGGCCGCGACCTGGTGTCGGCTGCACCAGCCATGACGCCACAAAGGAACTTGACCTTCAAGTTAGCTTTAAACTTATGGTGGGCTCCTCACTACAGAGGAGAGCGCCATGACCCCCTTTATCCCCTTGACCTTGCCCAATGGCAATCAGCTTATCAACCGCCTCGCCAAGGCCGCCATGGAAGAGAACATGGCCGACTGCGACCATGCCCCGTCCAAGGCGCTGATCCAGCTCTATCGTACCTGGGCGCAGGGGGGCGCCGGCCTCATCATCACCGGCAATGTGATGGTGGACGGGCGCGCCATGACGGGGCCGGGGGGCGTGGTGCTCGATTCCCCAGACCTTTCCCCACAGATAGGCGAGCGCTTCAGGGCCTGGGCCGATGCGGCCAAGAGCGGTGGCGCCCAGATCTGGATGCAGATCAACCACCCGGGTCGCCAGATGCCGGCGGCGCTGGGGCAGCCCACCCTGGCCCCGTCCGCCGTGCCCATGGCGCTCGGCAGTTTCACCAGGCAGTTTTCCCCGCCCAGAGCCATGAGCGAGACCGACATTGCAGAGGTGAAGGCGCGCTTTATCAATACGGCGCGGCTGTCACAGGATCTGGGTTTTGACGGGGTGCAGATCCACGCCGCCCACGGTTATTTGCTGAGCCAGTTTCTCTCGCCGCTCACCAATTTTCGCCGCGATCGCTGGGGCGGCAGCCTTGAGAACCGCGCCCGCCTGCTGCTGGAGATAGTGCAGGGGATCCGCCAGCAGGTGGGGGAGCGCTTCGCGGTGTCGGTCAAGCTCAACTCCGCCGACTTTCAGCGCGGCGGCTTCAGCGCCGACGATGCGAAGGCGGTGGTGGAGATGCTTAACCCCCTCGGGGTGGATCTGGTGGAGCTCTCCGGCGGCAGTTACGAGGCGCCCGCCATGCACGGCCAGGCCCGCGATGGTCGCACCCTGGCGAGAGAGGCTTATTTTCTGGAGTTCGCTCGGGAGATCGTCTCCGTTGCCCGTATGCCCGTGATGGTGACGGGGGGAATCCGTCGTTATCCTGTGGTGGAGCAGGTGCTCGGTAGCGGGGTGGCGGTTGCCGGCATGGCCACTGCGCTCGCCATCGACCCGGATCTACCCGCCAGATGGCGCCGTGAGCAGGAGAGTAGTGCCCAGCTCAGGCCCATCCCCTGGCGCAACAAGGTACTGGCCTCGGTGGGCTATATGGCGATGGTGAAATACCAGTTGCGCCGCCTGGGCCGGGGCAAGGCCAGCAACCCCGAGGTGGCGCCCGCCCTGGCGCTGGCCTGCCAGCAGTGGCAGACCCTGCTAGGCAACGCCCGCTATCGGCGCTGGATCCGCGGACGAGCGTCTTGATCGTTAGGGGCTGGGTAACGAGAGCTGCATGCCAGATAGCAATAGCCGTCCGTGCAAGAGTGGTTTTATGCCGGGCTGAATAGCCGTGTCGGTGGTCTAGACCGGCTCTTCGGTACGATAGAGCACCTTGCCACAGGAGAGGCAGGTATGGCGAAAGCGGTGATCAAACCAGCCGGTCTGCGGGTGGCCCAGCACCTTGTCGGAGCCGCAGGCGCAGCAGCGGGCACCCAGTTCATCGCCCGTGGCGCACTCGGGATGAGAGCTCAGGTACTCGGCGCGAGTGGGCAGGCGTTGCCAGTTGGGCTGAGCGTGGCGCCTGTCCCAGAAGCGCATGGCACAGAGGCTGGCCGCGAGGGCGAGCAGGCCGAATAACCAGAAGAGGTCCATATGGTGGCTTCGTGATGAACGGGGTCGAGGTTCCTTGTTTAGAGAATGGTGCGGCTGCGAAACAGTATCTTGCCGCAGGCAAGGCAGGTGTGGCGCAGGCGGTAATCGCCGACGCCGGTCAGGGGATGGAACACCACCTTGTCGGAGCTGCAGGCGTGACAGCGGGCATTCTCGGCATCCCCCGTGACGCAGTCGGGGTGGCGTGCGAGGTATTCCGGCAGGGTGGGCAGCGCCTCCCAGTCGGGTTGACCGAGGGCTCGGTTGCGCAGGATAAGGCCGGCGGTGATGAGGCCCGCCAGGGTAAGCAGTGTGTCGGTCAGATCCATGAGGAAAGCTGCTCCATCGTCGGGGATGAGTCGAGGCTGCCGGAAGCGGAGGTCATCGGGCGGCTTGCCCCGGCATCTTATCGGAGTGAAGAGGATGGAAGGTATCCCCGAATGGGTCGTGTTTGCTCCGGCCAGGAGGGGGTGCGAGAGAAAAATATGTGCATAGCATCTTTTTGCCGGCGAAGGTAAATCAATAGTTACTCAATAAGATTGCAAATAATTGATAAATAAAGATAATAACTCCAATTCATGAGGTTTTGATGAGCCGAAATAAAGGGCTTAAAAGGGTCTTTAAATTGTTTTTTAGATTGGATGTTGCATAATCAATCGCTTATTTTGGTGGACAATCCAGGAAAAACTGGTGTCCAATCGGGTGAGCAGGTTGGCCAACAGTGCCGTCAGCCAGTGTGTAACCCGAGATGTAAGGAGACATCCTGATGGATAAACTTGACCAAAATATCGACAACATGCGCCAGGAGTTCGAATCCCAAGGGCAAAAGCAGGCCCAGGACAAATGGCAAGCTAGGGTCGATGAACTGCAGCGGGAACGTACCGAGGTTCCCCAGCCGGAAGTGGCAGAACACTAGCCCCCGACGGCCATGATGGCCATCGGTTGAGCAAATAATAAAAACCACCGCCCTGCATCGGGGCGGTGGTTTTTTTCTGGGGTATTGCAAGGCGTCATCCGGCAGACGCGTCGGCTGGTGGCTGGGCCTATTGCTTAGCTGCGCTGACCCGTATGGATCAAGTTCATGTTCACACAATACCGTTCTCGCTCAAGGGAAGTGGCGCATCGCCGTGGTTACAGCGATGTGAACTGTGTTGGCCGGGTTTTCACGTTGCGGGTCTTTATGGATCTCTTTTGGTGTGGGGTGCTCTGTGAGCCCTGGGCAGGGAGAGAGCCTGGCATCCTGATGCCGGGGCGCCTTGATGCCCGTGCCCAGGCGGCATTGCGGTGACGATTCCCCTTCCCCAAGGCGTACTGTGATCCAGTCCCCGACTATGGTCGGACATGCACGCCCGCCATTTGATTATGCAAATGGATGGGCTTAAGATGGCCGCGCGCAACGATCAGATTGATAACAAACGGAAGTTAGGAGATGCCGATGGAAAGCAAAGTAGTTATCCCGACCCAGGGCCAGAAAATCACAGTCGATGCCAACGGCAAGCTGCAGGTTCCCCACAATCCCATCATTCCGTTTATCGAAGGGGATGGTATCGGCGTGGACGTGACCCCGGCCATGTTGAATGTGGTCAATGCCGCGGTCGAGAAAGCCTACAAAGGCGAGCGCAAGATCGCCTGGATGGAGATCTATACCGGCGAGAAATCGACTCACGTCTATGGCGAAGGTGCCTGGCTGCCGGCCGAAACCCTGGATTTCATTCGTGAATACTGCGTGGCCATCAAGGGCCCCCTGACCACTCCGGTCGGCGGCGGTATTCGCTCTCTCAACGTGGCTCTGCGCCAGGAGCTGGATCTCTACGTCTGCCTGCGTCCGGTACGCTACTACGAAGGCACTCCGAGCCCGGTCAAGCACCCCGAGCTGACCGACATGGTGATCTTCCGCGAGAACGCCGAAGACATCTACGCCGGCATCGAGTGGAAAGCCGACAGCGATGAAGCCAAGAAGGTGATCGCCTTCCTGCAAAACGAGATGGGCGTGAAGAAGATCCGCTTCCCCGAGTCCTGCGGCATCGGCATCAAGCCCATGTCCAAGGCCGGTACCGAGCGTCTGGTCCGTGCCGCCATCGAGTACGCCATCGACAACGATCGCGACTCCGTGACCCTGGTACACAAGGGCAACATCATGAAGTTCACCGAGGGTGCCTTCAAGGATTGGGGCTACGCCCTGGCCCAGAAAGAGTACGACGCCCAGCTCATCGACGGCGGCCCCTGGTGCTCCTTCAAGAACCCGAAGACCGGCAAGACCATCGTCGTCAAGGACGTCATCGCCGATGCCTTCCTGCAACAGATCCTGCTGCGTCCGGCCGAGTATGACGTCATCGCCTGTATGAACCTCAACGGTGACTACATCTCTGACGCCCTGGCGGCCCAGGTCGGCGGCATCGGCATCGCACCGGGTGCCAACATCGGTGACGGTGTGGCCCTGTTCGAGGCGACCCACGGCACCGCGCCGAAATACGCCGGTCAGGACAAGGTGAACCCGGGCTCGCTGATCCTCTCCGCCGAGATGATGTTGCGCCACCTGGGCTGGACCGAGGCGGCCGACCTCATCGTCAAGGGGATGGAAGCGGCCATCGCCAACAAGACCGTCACCTATGACTTCGAGCGACTGATGGAAGGCGCCACCCTGCGCTCCTGCTCCCAGTTCGCCCAGGACATGATCGACCAGATGTAATCCGGGTCGTTGAAATGCAAAACCGGCGCCATGGGCGCCGGTTTTTTTATGGGAGGAGCGGGAGCATCAGGTGGTCTTCTCCACGTGCTGCTCATAGATCTGCTGCCATTTGCTGAGCTCGGCTTCGTTCCCCTCTGCCTGCCAGAATTCGCAGATGGAGCTTGCCAGTTCGGATGCCATGGCGTGATCCCCGTCGCGACGGCTCATCAGATATTGTCCCAGCCAGCTTTGGTATTGTTTCATAGCCCGATCTCCTTATCTTGGGTGGCCCGGATGCCTGCCCACCGGCGTGGATAGCCCGCCAGAATCGGCCCGACCGGGTCACAAGTTTGCCTGCGCCGCTGCTCGCGGCCCTCATTGATTCCGATTGCTATCCAGTCGATGCGAGGGGTCAACGGGGGGCAGGTGTCAAAAAACGGTCTCCATCGTATCACATTTTAACCAGCCTGGGGGCGTGCAAGGCAAAATAAGGCATCCAGCAGTCTGGCCATCTATGTTCCTGGGTAAGATGCAAAGTGAACCATCTTGCTGATCTTGTTAAAGAAAAACCCGCCATCATGGCGGGCCTTTCGGGTGAAAAAAAGATCAGAGACGGGCACCGGCGAGGCACTGTTCTATCTCCTCGGCAGGCACCATGCCGCCACTGGTGGCACACACCAGGTGGGTGGCCCGGGTCACCTTGGCCTCATTCAGCCCTTGAGTTTCCAACCATGCGCGGCCGGCTACCACCCGCCAGGGGCCCGCCATGCCGGCTCGCCATCCACCCCCTGATGGACGAATACATGGTGCCGGTGTGCAGCCCGGCGTATGCCGAGCGCCATCAATTGCTGGATAACCCGGACCAGCTGCAACACTGTCGCCTGCTGCACGACAGGCAGGCCTGGGGATATGACTCCGACAGCGACGAATGGCAGAGCTGGGCTCGCCAGTCAGGGGTGTCCCTCGAGGGCCGCCAGATGAGCATGGGGTTCGATCGATCCGATCTTGCCATCATCGCCGCCCTGAACCACGCCGGGGTCGCCATGGGTCGCAAGCATCTGGTGAGCCAGCGGCTGGCACGGGGTGAGCTGGTGGCGCCGTTTCCGGGCAAGGAGGTGCGTTGTGAACAGCGTTATTATCTGGCGACTCTCCCCAATCGTCAGTGTCCCAAGATCCAGGCCTTTATCGCCTGGATAAAAGGTCAGGTGGATGCGGCGAGTTGAACCAGACCAGGTTCGACCGTTATGGTGATGGCTTATTGCCTCCCGGGCCATGACGATAAGCGCAATATTTGCGCAGAACCTGGCTGGCCCCATGGAGGAAATGAAAGGGATTGATCAAGGTGCCGCGTGGCGGGCTCCCCCGCTAATGGGATGGGGAATCCGGCTGGATTGACCCGGATGAAAAGAAATAAAGGCAGCCGCCTCTTTCCAATAAGTGCGAGGGGATGAAATTAACCATTGTGAATAATGCCCATAAAGGTTCTGGAATCCCCTCGTCGCCAGAAAAACATTATGTTGTTATCGAGTCGGCATGCTATTCTCAAAATGTGTTATCCCTGTGACATACAAAAATAATTCTGTGAGGAAGTAATGAACGAGTTTCTGAAGGTTCTGCTGAACATTCGTAGCTTGCGCGCTGCCATTCGTGAACTGCCGTTTGAGCAACTGCAAGAAGCAAAAGAGAAGTTTGATCTGGTATATAACGAGCGTGCCGAATCCGTAGAACAGGAGCGCGCCGAGCAGGAAGAGCGCCAGCGCAAACTGACTGAATTTACCGAGATGCTGCAACAGGCTGGCATCGATCCGCGCGAGCTGATCGGCAGCGTGGCTGCACCGGCAGCGGCAGGCGCGACCAAGAGCAAGCGTGCTCCGCGTCCTGCGAAATACAAGTATCAGGAAGATGGCCAGGAGAAGACCTGGACCGGTCAGGGCCGTATGCCCAAGGCCATTGCCGAGCAGGTTGCGCTGGGCAAGGATCTGAACGACTTCCTGATCTGATTGCCGGATCCGGATACCAATAATGCCGCCCAAGGGGCGGCATTATTATTTTCGGGATCCTGCCAATCTATTGCTCATGAAAAGAATCAGTAATTATACAGCCTCATCTGGAATAGCCATGAGCATCTTGGGTCAATAAAGCAGGGTGCGCCATCGCCTACTTGTGAGCGTCAAACCTGGGGGCCGGATAATCAGGACTCATACAGCCCGATGAGTGGCCCGATAGCACTGCATATCAAATTAGGATAAGGCTGGGCATGGTGAAATAGGCGAGGGGACACTGAGTCCCTCTCTCCATCCCCTTCCATATCATCAATCCGCGTCTTCATGGCGGTCTTGCGATTATTTTATTCCGTCATTCATGGTCTATTTGACACCCCGACTGTGAAATATATGTTCCCATGATTGCATGAAGGAGATAGGCCGGGTGCCGGTGGGAAGAAATAACTCAGATGACGGGCTGGTGCTTTTCTTGACCGAGGTGAACTGCACGGGATTTGGCGGCACGACGGCGCGTCTGCACCGCCTCGGCCAGCATGGCGAGCAGGGTCTCGCTCTCTTCCCAGCAGAGGCAGGCATCAGTGACCGACAGACCGTATTGCAGCTCGCTCAGCGGGGCTGGCTTCTGGCTGCCCCCCTGCAGAAAACTTTCCACCATGACGGCGGCGATGGCATCGCTCCCCTCGCTCAGTTGCCGGCAGAGTGACTCGGCGACCCTGAGCTGATTCCTGTGCTGTTTCTGGCTGTTGCCGTGGCTGCAATCGATCATCAGACGGGGGCTGAGCCCCTGCCGCTTCAGGCGCTCGGCGGCCTCCATCACATCGCTCTGGTGGTAGTTGGGCAGGGTGCCACCACGCAGGATGATATGGCAATCCGGATTGCCCTCGCTCTTGATCACCACCATGCCGCCCTGGCTGCCGGGAGCGGTGAAAAGATGGGATGCGGTGCTGGCCAAGATGGCGTCGATGGCCACCCGGATGTTGCCGTCCGTGCCGTTCTTGAAGCCGACAGGGCAGGGGAGGGCCGAGGCCAGCTGTCGATGCACCTGGGATTCGGTGGTGCGAGCCCCTATGGCTCCCCAGCTGACGAGATCCGCGAGATAGAGGAAGCTGGTGGTATCGAGGAATTCGGTGGCGGTGGCCAGCCCCAGGCGGTTGATGTCAAGCAGCACCTGGCGGGCCAGGTGCAGACCCTGGTTGATGTCGTTGCTGCCATCCAGATGAGGATCGAACACCAGCCCCTTCCAGCCGACCGTGGTGCGAGGCTTCTCAAAATAGGTACGCATCACTATCTGCAGGGTGTCCTCATAGGTGACGGCGAGCCGTGCCAGTCGCCTGGCATAGTCGAGGGCGGCGACGGGATCATGGATGGAGCAGGGGCCTATCACCACCAGGAGGCGATCGTCCTCCCCTGACAGGATCCGACGTACCTGGTGGCGCTGGTTGTCGATGTGTCCGGCCATGCCGGCGGGGCAGGGATGTTGTGCCAACAGCTCGGCAGGAGTGGGGAGCGCCTCTACCGCGAAGGCGCGCATTACCGAATTCAAAACAGCCATCTGAAGATTACCTTGCTGTGCAAATGGGACCGATAAGGCGTCAGCGCTGGGGACCGGTTGGAGTCGCGGCCGTAACGCCTTAGTTGAGAGTGATTATCATTATCTTGGTGTTTGTCTCAAATGCAAGCACTACCAGGCAGTGGGACAGAGATGGGGGAGTGGAGACAGGGAGAGATAAAGACGATGGCAGACAGGCCCGCTCCCTGCGGGAGAAGGCCTGATAAATCAAAGGGAAACAGGAGTGATCAGCTGTCCATCACGGTGTGCCTGTCCTGGTGGTAGGCATCTTCATCCTTGCCGCTGCGCCAGTAGGGGACAGCGTAGACCCGCTGGCGATCCACATCCAGGGTTCGCCTGACGTGGCGGCGAAGCGGCACGACCAGGCTCTCTTCCCCGCCGAACCAGAAATAGCTCCCCTCGGCGACCATGGGCTGGGCGGTGAAATGCGCCACCAGGGTCGCGGCCTGCTCCGGGTTGCCCACGAACCAGCGCAGGTCGACGCCGGCTGGCAGCGACAGATCCTGCACATCGTCCTGATGGGGGACCAGGAGGGCGATATGGCCGCGGGCGTCGCTCGGCATCACCTCGGCCATGGCGCTGATGGCGGGCAGGGAGGTGAGATCCCCCGCCATGTAGTAGTGGCTGGCCGGTTGCAGCATGGGATCCGGGCCACCGGGGCCAGAGATGGCGAGCTTGTCGCCCGGCTTGGCGTGCAGGGCGAAGCGGCTGGCGGGGCCGGCTTCGCCGTGCAGGGCGAAGTCGATGTCGAGCTCCAGCGCCTCGCGGCGAAAGGCGCGTATGGTGAAGGTGCGGATGACGGGTTTCTGGGCCGGATCCAGCCAGCGCGGCCCCTGGGGCGTCGGGGTCGGCAGCACTATTTCGCTCTGGCCCGGCCGGGGCAGCATGATCTTGACATGGGCGCCGCCACAGCTGAAGGGATAGTCCGCGAGCTCGGGGCTGGTCAGGCAGACTCGGCGCAGGTTCGGGCTCACATCGTGCACGTGCTTGACGGTGAGCAGGCGGGGGCGGTTGACCGGGGCGGGCTGAGACATATGAGTACTCCTGACAGGCAAGGGCGCTCATTTTCAAGCAAATGAAAATTATTATCAATTGCTTTGTGGGTAGCAACCGGCGAGATAAAAGGGAGTGTTTTGGCTCCCTTTCTGGGGTTGTGCTGGGTTGGATTATGCCCCTTACTCCCTATCGCTCCCCCCCAGTGCCCGGTAGATCCCGGCCATGTTGTTGAGCTGGCTCTGCTGCTGGGCGAGCAGGGCCAGCTCGGCATCCCAGAGGCGATTCTGTTCATCCAGCCAGGGTTGCACCCCGGTGGCGCCCGCAAGGAAGCGGGCGCCTGCCAGTCGCTCGGCCTCTCTGGCATAGTCCAGCTGCTGCCCCAGGTAGCGCAGTCGCTGTTCCCCCTGCTGGCGGGCGGCCAGGCCATCTTCCACCTCCATCAGGGCGGCATAGAGCTGCTTGCGAAACTCGGTCTCGGCGATCTGATAGTCGATGTCGGCGCCGGCGATGGAGAGCCGGGTCTTGTTGTATTCGAGGAAGGGGAGGGCCAGGGTTGCTCCCAGGGTCCCGATGGGGTTTTGCAGCACCTGGGTCAGGGTATCCGAGGTGGTGCTGGCGCCGCCGGTGAGACTCAGGGTGGGGTAGAAGCCGGTGCGGATCTCGTCCCCCCTGGCGAGGGTCTTGCGCAGCCTGAGCTCGGCGGCCCGCACGTCGGGGCGCCGGGCCAGCACATCGGCCGGGATGCCGGCTGCCAGCGTCGGGATGGGCCCCAGGGCGAGGGCGGTGGGCGCGTCGTCCAGGGGGCCATGGCTCTGTCCAAGCAACAGGCGCAGGGCATTGCCTGCCTGCTCCCGCTGCAGGATGAGGGTGGCGATCTCCGCCTGCTTGCCCGCCTTCTGCTGGCTGGCCTGCACCAGGTCGAGGCGGGTGATGGCCCCTGCCTCGTACTTGGCCCAGGTCAGCCGTTCGACCCGCGCCAGGTTGGCGAGCTGCTGGTTGCCCAGGGTGATGGCCGAGCCGAGGTAGGCCAGCTGCCAGTATTGCTCCAGGGTTTTGCCGATCAACAGCAACCGGGTAGCGGCGAGATCCTGCTCGCTGGCCGCTGCCTCCCACTGCGCCTGATCCCGTGCTGCGGCCAGCCTGCCCCAGAGATCCACTTCGTAGCTCAAGTTGAGGGAGGGGCCCAGATTGCTGCTGGCGCTGCCATCTCTCATGTTCTTGGTGCCACTGGCGCCGAGGTTGGCGCTGACCGAGGGAGTGAGGTTGGTGTCGGCCAGATCGGCGCCAAGCAGGGCGCTTTTGAGCCTGAGCCCCGCCACCCGCATGTCCGGATTGGCCGCCAGCACCGCCTCTACCAGGCGATCGAGGGCGGGATCCTGAAATCCCTGCCACCAGAGACCGGCCTGCGGCCCGGCGAGATCCCGGGCATCCTGCTGCCATTGTGGCGCCACGTCGAGGTCGGGTCTGTGATAGGGGCTCTGCTGGCTGCAGGCGCCGAGGCTGGCGGTGAGCAGCAGGCTCAGCCCCAGCCGGGGTAGGTTGTGCATCGTCATTCCCGCGCCAGTGCCTCCACCGGATCGAGCCTGGCCGCGTTGCGGGCGGGCAGGTAACCAAACAGGATCCCGATGAGGGAGGAGCAGCCGAAGGCCATCAGGATGGAGAAGAGGGAGAAGTGCATCTGGAAGCTCTCCACGAACAGTGAGAAGAGGGCACCGATCAGCAGGGCCAGGCCGATACCGAGCAGGCCCCCCAGCAGGCTGACCATCACCGCCTCGATCAAAAATTGTTGCAGGATGTCGGACTGGCGGGCGCCCACCGCGATGCGGATCCCTATCTCCCGGGTGCGCTCCACCACCGAGACCAGCATGATGTTCATCACCCCGACGCCGCCGACGATGAGGGAGATGACGGCGATGGCGGAGACCAGCAGCGTCAGGGTGGCGGTGGTCTTCTCCACCGACTTGACGATGCTGTCGCTGCTGAAGGTGAAGAAGTCCTTCACCCCGTGTCTCTGGGTCAGGAGCGCCACGGCGGCCTGCTCCGCCAGGGCGGGCTGGACGCCGTCCTTGACCCGGATGGTGATCTGGCTGAAGTGCTGCTGGGAGAGGAGGCGGCTCATGACGGCGCTGTAGGGGAGCCAGACGTTGACTGACTGGCTGCTGCGGCCAAAGCCGGTCTCCTGGGTCACCACCCCCACGATGCGCACCGGCAGGGTGCCGACCAGCATCACCTGGCCGACGGGGTCCGTCTTGCCGAGCAGGCTCTCTATGGTCTTGCCATCCACCACGGCGACCGCCGCCCGGCTGCGAATGTCCCGTTCATCGAGCAGGCGCCCCTGGGTGAGCGTCATCCCCTTGACCCGGAAGAAGTCGTTGCCGACACCGATCACGCTGCCGCTACTTGTCTTGTTGCGATAACGGAGCTGGCCCGAGGTCGCTATCTGGGGGCTGGCCCCCTCCAGATAGGGCTGGCCGAGCAGGGCGTCGAGATCCCGCTCGTTCAGGGTCTGGATGCTGGCGGCCTTCTCGTCCCCCCAATCCTTGCCGGGGAAGATGTCGATGGTGTTGGTGCCCATGGCGTTGATGTCGTCGATCACCTTGGCGCGGGCCCCCTGACCCAGCGCCACCACGCTGACCACGGCGGCGATGCCGATGATGATGCCGAGCATGGTGAGGAAGGTACGCATGCGGTGGGCCAGCATGGCGTGCAGGGCCATGCGCCCCGCCTCCCGGTAGCGATCCCAGCCCTGGCTCGCGGTGCTGGCATGGGCGTGTACCGGCACGGCCTTGGCATCTTGGGTTCCGTCCCCTTGCGTGCCGTGGGAGGGTGCCGATGCGGCGGCTGCGCCCTGGCTGGCCACGCCGGCCTCTGAGGCCGGGTGGGCGCTGTCTTCCACCACCCGCCCGTCGCGCAGGGTGATGATGCGATCGGCGTGGTTGGCCACGGCCATGTCGTGGGTCACGAGGATGATGGTGTGGCCCTGGGCGTGCAGCTCCTTCAGGATGGCCATCACCTCCTTGCCGCTCTGGCTGTCGAGGGCGCCGGTGGGCTCGTCCGCCAGGATCACCTCGCCGCCGTTGGCCAGGGCGCGGGCTATGCTGACCCGCTGCTGCTGGCCGCCGGAGAGCTGGCTCGGTCTGTGATGGCTGCGATCGTGCAGCCCCAGGCGGCTCAGCAGGGTACGGGCCCTGGCCTGGCGATCAAGGCGGGCGGTGCCGGCATAGATGGCGGGGATCTCCACGTTGGCGGCCGCATCCAGGTGCGGCAGCAGGTGGTAGCGCTGGAAGATGAAGCCGAAGTGGTGGCAGCGCAGCCGCGCCAGGGAGAGGGCGTCCAGGGTGGCGGTGTCCTGGCCGCGGAACAGGTACTGGCCGCCGCTCGGGCGATCGAGGCAGCCCAGCAGGTTCATCAGGGTGGATTTGCCGGAGCCGGAGGCGCCGACGATGGCCACCATCTCCCCCGCATCGATGGCGAGATCCAGCGGGTGCAGCACGGTCACCTCGTGTTCCCCGCTCGGGTAGCGGCGCTCTATGCCCTTGAGCCGGATCAGGGGTGTGCTCACGGCGCCATCTCCATGGACTCGTCGTGGACGGGCTTGCCCTGATCCAGGATGACCTTCTCCTGCTCACTCAGGCCATCGACCACCTCTATCTTGATGTCGTCCTTCATGCCGGTCCGGATACGGCGGGTCTCCCGCTGCTCCCCTTCCCCGAGCAGGGCCACCTCGTATTCGTTGTCACCGAGCTTCTTGCCGAGCGCCGTCTGGGGGATGGCCAGCACCTGCTTGCGTTCACCGAGCACTATGGTGACCTGGGTCGTCATGGCAACCCTCAGCTGGTGATCCGGGTTGGGCACGTCGAACAGGGCGTAGTAGTAGATGGCCGCATTGCTGGTGGTCGTGGTGCTGGCGGTCTGCTCGTTGATGTTGGTGGGAGCCAGCTCGACGGTGCGCAGGGTGGCGTGGTAACGGGTGTCCGGATCCCCAATCAGGGTGAAGTAGACCGGCATGCCCGCCCTGACCTTGGTGATGTCGGCCTCCGAGATCTGGGCCTTGACCGTCATGGTATCCAGGTTGGCGAGCTTGAGCAGGGTGGGGACCGTCTGGCTGGCGGCCAGGGTCTGCCCCTGGCGGGTCACTATGCTGACGACGGTGCCGTCCATGGGGGCCAGAATGCGGTTGTAACCGAGCTCCGTCTTGGCGCGCTCCACCTTGATGAGAGCGCTGTCGATGTCGGCCTGGGCACTCTGCAGCTCGGCCCGGGTGACGGCGAGCTGGGCCTCGGCGCTCTCCAGATCCGCGCGGGAGCTCGCCTCCTGCTTGAACATCTGCAGCTGGCGGCGCCAGGCGAGCTCGTTTTGCTTGAGCTGGGCCTGCTTGATCTTGAGCTGGGCACGGCGGCTGGCCAGCTCCGCCTCGGCGGTCTTGAGGTTGTTCTGGGCGATCAGGGGATCGATCTCGGCCAGCAGCTCGCCCTGCTTGACCTGTTGCCCCGCCTCGACGGCCAGCTTGGTGACCTGACCCGAGACCTGGGCCCCCACATCCACCTGCTCGATGGCCTGCAGGACCCCGCTGGCGAGCACCGTCTGTTCCACGTCCTGGCGGGTCACGGTGGCGGTCAGCACGGGATCGGGCGTCTTGCCGGGCCAGGTCAGCCACGCGATGAGGGCCAGCAGCGCGAGGGCAAGCAGGACGAACTTGCCAGGGAGGGGAAGAGTCTTCATTGATCACCTGAACGAAAGGGGCGAAGCGCGCAAGGGCCATATCGTGCAGCAAATGGCACTGAAAAAGAAGCGAACAAAGTGTAAGAAAGCATGTCGCCGGGAGGGCTTGCACGCCGGGGGCCTAAGGCCGGCACCATGACAAAGGGGCTTCCTGCTCGGGGGCAAGGAGAGGGGCCCGTTTGCGGGCCCCGGTGCTCAGCCGACGGCCTTCAGCTGCTCGGCATGGGGTTCGTGGCAGACCTGGATATCCACCGGCAGTTTGTAGATGAGCAGGCGGGCCAGCGAGCCCTCCATCCAGTGGTGACGGCTGCCGACCAGCAGCAGATCGGTGGGGTGGGCGGCCAGCCAGCGCCTGAGATCCAGCACCACGTCATCGACCACCAGGCACTGGTAATCCACCGGGTGAGATGGCTGGGTGATGAGTTCGCTGATGATCGCCTTGGCATCCAGAGTGGCCTGGACGCTGCGCTCCTCCTGCGAGAGGGACAGGCTGGTGCGGCGTACCTGGCTGCTGTGGGTCAGGTGCAGCAGGGTCAGCTTGCCGCCCAGACCTTGTGCCAGGCGGCTCGCCTTGGCCAGCGTATCCTGCTCGTAATCCTTGCCTTCCAGCAACAACACGATATGGGTAGAGCTCATATGCAGTTCTCCTTGGCATTACGCGGGTCACCCGGAACAGAGAGTGTTCCATCCTTGGCGCGTGCCCGCTGGTGTTGGATCAGCACTGCCGAGCGTGCGTCCAGCGTCGTGCCTTGACGTCATGCCCGCCATTTCTGCTTTGTTTACATCATCATAACAGAGGCAGTTGAATGGAAAATGAAGGGGGGCTGCATCTTGGGGTCGAAGTGGCGGTATTTGATGGTCAAACGGGATGAAGGCGATATGGGAGCAGGGGAGCCCCTGAGTGAGGCGACATTTTATACTGCCGTCCATCACGGTAGCGCTTGCCGCCGAGGGGCCCCGTTGACGAGGTTTAGCCTGGGTGTTTTGAAAGATGCTGCGTCAGCCAGGGGAGTCCCTCCTTCTTGCGGCTGAGTGCGCCCGCCAGCGGGACGGGGTTGGTGGGCAGTATGCCCTTGCTGGCACAATGGAGCAGACTCTCCCCCCTGGCCAGATCCGTCAGCATCAGGACATAGGCATCCAGAGAGTCCTGTTCCAGCCTGATGTGCATGGCCTGGTGCAGTTCAGCCATCCTGTCCAGTAACTGGGCCGGATCCATCACGCAGATCTGGCTCACCATCAGGGTGTGCCCCGCGATCTGGTAACGCTTCTCGTCGGCGACGAGCAGCTCGCTCATGGGGGAATCACCGAGTTGGGTGCGACGCTCCAGCAGGGTCTGGGCGAAGGGGGCCAGCGTCAGATCGGCGATGGGCAGCAGTCGCTCGACCGCCGCCCTGTCCTGGGGTGTGGTGGTCGGCGAGGTGAAGTTGAAGGTGTCGCTCACGATGGCCCCCAGCAGCAGACGGGCCTGGGCGCGAGAGAGCGTTTCATGGCCCATCAGTTCCAGCAGCACGGTGGCGCTGCAGCCGACGGCCCGGATCCAGGCATCGAGGGGGCCCCGGGTAATGAGGGTGCCGAGGCGATGGTGATCGATAAGCCCCTGCACGTCGGCCTCTGCCAGTCCTTCCGGTCCCTGCTCCAGCTCGCTGAAGTCCACCAGAAAGACAGGCTTGCCGGCCACGCTGCCCTGCAAAACGGGAGGCGCCGCTACCCCGGCGGTTTCCAGGATGAAGCGAGTCTCGGCAATGGGATCGCCCAGAGAGAAGGCCCGGGCGGGACGTCCCTGGCCATTGAGCCAGTCGGCAGCGACCAGGGCGGTACAGATGCTGTCGCTGTCGGGATTCTTGTGACCAAACACGTGGAGCATGGCGCGATTCCTGAGGGTGATGACACACCCGGGGCGAGCTCAGGTGTGAGGGGCAAGGGAAGAAAGTGTGGGGGACTGTCCCCGAACGGGTTTTACTCTAGGTGCCGCTACCGCCCATGGCAACAGGTACAGGTTGCCATGAGCCGGGAGACATCCTGTTGCCATGACGCAGATCAGGTCAGATTTCAATCTTCCCGGCGGGGATTTTACCAGCGCCAAGAGAGCTAAATCTGTGTGTGGAAGGTCAGTCAGGGCAATCATCGGCGCAAGGCTCACACCGCCACGGCCTCGAAGAGCTGGGCTGGTCAATGCGTCGTGAGGCGAGTGACACGACAAGGCCATTCAGGTCTGGGACGGTTGGCAACGCGTCTCGACGGATGCAGGGGGATGTGCATGGCGCCGACAAACTATTGCATTGCTGGCGGTTACGAGGGGAATCTGACACGCATGCAGGATTCCCCTCGTGACAATGGCGGCCGGTTGCCTCAGGAGGCCAGCAGCTCGCGGGCGTTGGCCAGGGTGTTGTCGGTGATCTGATCTCCCCCCAGCAGACGAGCCAGCTCGTTGAGGCGGGCCCCCGGGGTGAGCGCCTGCATCTGGGTTTCGGTAGTCTTGCCGTCGGTGTGCTTGCTCACCACCATGTGCTGGTGGCCCTTGCCCGCCACCTGGGGCAGGTGGGTGACCACCATGACCTGGGTAGACTCGCCAAGCTGGCGCAGGAGACGGCCGACCACGGCGGCGGTCGGGCCGCTGATCCCCACGTCCACCTCGTCGAAGATGAGGGTCGGGGTGGAGATCTTGCGGGCGCTGATCACCACGATGGCGAGGCTGATCCGCGACAGCTCGCCACCGGAGGCGACCTTGCCGAGCGGCTGGATCGGCTGGCCCGGGTTGGTGGTGACCATGAATTCCACCCGGTCGATGCCGAGGGGGGACAGGCTGCTCTGGGCATCTGGCCGCACCTCGATGGCGAAGCGGCCATCGGGCATGGCCAGCTCGTGCATGCTGGCACTCACCTTGGCGCCGAGCTCTTCGGCGTAGCGCTGGCGGCTCTGGCTCAGGGCCTCGGCGGCCTGCACGAAGGCCTGACGGGCCGCGGCAAGTTCGTCCTCCATCCCCTCCAGGCGCTCCTCGTCGGAGTGGAGGCGGGCGAGATCGGCGGCCAGCTCCTGATGGTGCAGGGCCAGCTCCGCCGGCTTGACGTGGTGCTTGCGGGCCAGGTTGATGGCCTTGGAGAGGCGGGCCTCCAGCTCGTTGAAGCGTTCGGGATCCAGCTCCAGCCGATCCAGGTAGCTGCGCAGCTCGCTGTGGCTCTCCTGCACGCCGATCAGGGCCTCATTCAGCATGCCGAGCACGTCCCCAAGCCGGTTGTCCATGGCGACCAGCCCTTCGGCCCGATCGACGACGGTCTGCAGCAGGCCGGCGATGGTGGTCTCCTCGTTGTCATAGAGCAGATCCAGACAGGCGCCGCACTCCTGCATCAGCTCGGTGCCGTTGGCCAGGCGCTGGTGCTCCTCCTCGATCTCCTCAAATTCCCCCGGTTGCAGGGCGAACTCGTCCAGCTCCTGTACCTGGTACTCGATGAGCTGGCGGCGGGCCTCCCGCTGCTGCTGCTCGGCCTTGAGCCGGTTGAGCTCGTTCTGCAGCTGGCGCCACTGCTGGTAGTGGCGACGCACCTCATCCAGCAGCAGGTGGTGACCGGCGTAGCCGTCCAGCAGTGCGAGCTGGTAGTCGGGTTTGAGCAGCAGCTGGTGGGCGTGCTGGCCGTGGACGTTGACCAGCAGCTGGCCCAGGTTCTTGAGCTGCGCCAGCGGCACCGGCACGCCGTTGATGTAGCTGCGCGAGCGCCCCTCGGCGGAGAGCACCCGCCGCACTATGCACTCTCCCTCGTTTTCCAGCTCGTTGGTGGTGAGCCAGGCGCGGGCGGCGGGGTTGCCGTCCAGCAGGAAACGGGCGCTGACCTCGGTCTTGTCGCTGCCGGGACGCACCATGCTGGCCTCAGCCCGTTCTCCCAGGCACAGGCCCAGGGCGTCGATGGCGATGGACTTGCCCGCCCCGGTCTCGCCGGTGATGCAGGTCATGCCCGGTTGCAGATCGAGTTCGAGAAACTTGACGATGGCGAAGTTGTTGACGGTCAGCTGGGTCAGCATGGTCTCATCCTGTATGGGTCAACATTACTGTGTATGTATCCAGTATATACTGGTTTTCCATACAGTAAAGATGTCGCCGCAGGACGGAATGCAAAACGGCCCGCGTCAGGGCCGTGTTGTGAGGGAGATGGCCTGCAGGGCGGGGTCAGAACAGCTTGCTGCCCCAGCCGAGCTTGTTGCGCAGCACGTGGAAGTAGCTGTAATCCAGCGGATGGACCAGGTGCAACTTGTGGCTGCTCTTCCTGATGAGGATCTCGTCCCCCGGGTGGACCGCCAGGGTGACCTGGCCGTCGCAGCTCACCTGCATGGCGTCGTCCTGGTTGTCTGGCGAGACCAGCAGGCGCACCTCGCTGTCCGCATCCAGCACGATGGGGCGGCTGCTCAGGGTGTGCGGGAACATGGGCACCAGCGTGATGGCGTTGAGCTTGGGGGTGAGAATGGCGCCGCCCGCCGACAGGGAGTAGGCGGTGGAGCCGGTCGGGGTGGCGACTATGATGCCGTCCGAGCGCTGGCTGTACATGAAGCTGCCGTCGATGTAGACCTCGAACTCGATCATGTGGGCTATCTTGCCCGGGTGCAGCACCGCCTCGTTCACCGCCAGGTTGCTCGACTTGCGCTCCCCGTGGCGATAGACCGAGGCCTCCAGCAGGAAGCGGTGCTCGCTCTTGTAGTGGCCGGAGAGCACCTGCTCCAGGGGCAGCAGGTAATCCTGGGGCGACAGGTCGGTGAGGAAGCCCAGGTTGCCCCGGTTCACCCCGATCACCGCCACGTCGAAGCGCGACAGCACCCGGGCGGCCCCCAGCATGTTGCCGTCACCGCCGACCACGATAGCAAGATCGGCCTGCTCGCCGAGTTGCACCAGATCCATCACGTTCTCCCCGAGCACCCCCAGGGTCTGGGCGACCCGGCTCTCCAGCAGCACACAAAAGCCTCGGCTGGTCAGGTATTGATACAGGCCGCTGAGGGTCTGGTTGGCCCCCTCGTGGTGGGGTTTGCCGATGAGCGCGACGGTTTTGAACGGAGAATCCATAGGTTACCGGGTCTGGGAGAGTCTTTGGGGGGAGTATACCGTGCTTTGCCGGGGATTTGTCTGTCTCCATGCGAGTTGGCGCATTCGGCCCCGAAAAGGGGCAATCTGGCCGGCTGGCGGGGGGCATTGTGTCCGATATGCCCTTTTCCCCTTGAAAGCCGGGGCGGCGTCCCCATAATAGCGCCAGCACAGGGTCCGTTGGCGCGTGTCGCTTGCCTGAACGCCAGCCGCCCTCATAAGTAACCCCTGAATATTGGAGATGTCATGAGCCACGAAGAACAAAAGGTTGAAGCGATGGAGCAATTGGACGCCCAGCCAGTCGAGCCGACCGATGTAGACAGTGAAGTGACAGCCGAGCAGGCCCGCATTGCCGAGCTGGAGGCCCAACTGGAAGCGGCCCAGCAGGCCTCCCTGGAAGAGCGCGAGCGCGCCATTCGTGCCGTCGCCGAGATGGAGAATCTGCGTCGCCGTGCCGCTCAGGACGTGGAGAAAGCCCACAAGTTTGCACTGGAGAAGTTCGCCGCAGAGCTCTTGCCGGTGCTGGACAACCTGGAGCGCGCCATCGAGCTGGCGGACAAGGAGAACGACACCCTCAAGCCGATGATTGAAGGGGTGGAGCTGACCCTGAAATCCATGCAGAGCGGCGTGGCCAAGTTCGGCCTGGTGGCCCTGGACCCGACCAACCAGCCGTTCGACCCCAATGCCCACCAGGCCATGAGCATGGTGCCGAGTGCCGACGTGGCGCCGAACACCGTCATCGCCGTGATGCAGAAGGGCTACGAGCTCAATGGCCGCGTCATCCGCCCGGCCATGGTGATGGTGTCCAAGTCCGCTGACTGATCGCGCTGTTCTCACCAAGCCCGCCGCTTGGCGGGCTTTTTGTTGGATGTGGCGCCAAAAAAACGTGTCTGGCGTCATTTGGCTGTCAGGTGGCCTGTATGCAGGTTTTTTCAGGGCCGGACTTGAAGCGCCGACTTGAGACCCCATATAGGTTGCAAGGCCACGGCGGCACAAAAAATTTGATGCCGGGAGCTTGAAAGCCACAGTGGCAGGCCCCACCTAGCCGTTAACGTATCAAGGCGAGCCCCTCGCCAGTTTATTCAAAGTATTTGGAGATTCGTCAAATGGGTAAAATCATCGGTATTGACCTGGGTACTACCAACTCCTGCGTCGCTATTCTGGATGGCGACCATGCTCGCGTGATCGAGAACGCAGAAGGCGACCGTACTACTCCGTCCATCATTGCCTATGCCGATGACGGCGAAATCCTGGTTGGTCAGCCGGCCAAGCGTCAGGCCATCACCAACCCGAAGAACACGCTGTTCGCCATCAAGCGTCTGATCGGCCGTCGTTTCGAAGATGACGAAGTACAGCGTGACCTGAAAATCATGCCGTATGCCATCGCCAAGGCCGACAACGGTGACGCCTGGGTCGAGGTGAAAGGCAAGAAAATGGCACCGCCGCAGATCTCTGCCGAAGTGCTGAAAAAGATGAAGAAGACCGCCGAAGACTACCTGGGTGAGCCGGTCACCGAAGCCGTCATCACAGTGCCGGCCTACTTCAACGACGCCCAGCGTCAGGCCACCAAGGATGCCGGTCGCATCGCCGGTCTGGATGTAAAACGCATCATCAACGAACCGACTGCCGCTGCTTTCGCCTACGGCGTGAACAAGGTCAAGGGCGAGCGCAAGGTTGCCGTCTATGACCTGGGCGGTGGTACCTTCGATATCTCCATCATCGAGATCGACGAAGTCGAAGGCGAGACCACCTTCGAAGTACTGGCGACCAACGGTAACACCCACCTGGGTGGTGAAGACTTCGACAACCGCGTCATCAACTACCTGGTTGACGAGTTCAAGCGCGAGCAGGGCATCGACCTGCGCAACGACCAGCTGGCCCTGCAGCGTCTGAAAGATGCCGCCGAGAAGGCCAAGATCGAGCTCTCCTCCGCCCAGCAGACCGACGTCAACCTGCCGTACATCACTGCAGATGCCACCGGTCCGAAGCACATGAACATCAAGGTGACCCGCGCCAAGCTGGAATCCCTGGTGGAAGACATGGTGAAAGACTCCCTGGAGCCGGTTCGCGTCGCCCTGAAAGACTCCGGTCTGGCGGTTGGCGAGATCGACGACGTCATCCTGGTGGGTGGTCAGACCCGTATGCCGCTGGTGCAGAAGACCGTGGCCGACTTCTTCGGCAAAGAGCCGCGCAAGGACGTCAACCCGGACGAAGCCGTGGCCATGGGTGCTGCCATCCAGGGTGCCGTACTGTCCGGTGACAAGACCGACGTACTGCTGCTGGACGTCACTCCGCTCTCCCTGGGTATCGAGACCATGGGCAGCGTGATGACCGCGCTCATCGAGAAGAACACCACCATTCCGACCAAGAAGTCCCAGGTGTTCTCCACCGCTGAAGACAACCAGTCTGCCGTGACCATTCACGTGCTGCAGGGTGAGCGCAAGCGCGCCAGCGACAACAAGTCCCTGGGCCAGTTCAACCTGGAAGGCATCCGTCCGGCACCGCGCGGTCTGCCGCAGATCGAAGTGACCTTCGACATCGACGCCAACGGCATCCTGCACGTCTCCGCGAAAGACAAGGAGACCAACAAGGAGCAGAAGATCACCATCCAGGCCTCCTCCGGTCTGTCCGATGACGAGATCGAGCGCATGGTACGCGAAGCCGAAGCCAACGCGGCCGAGGATAAGAAGTTTGAAGAGCTGGTGCAGGCTCGCAACCAGGCTGACGGTCTGGTCCACTCCGTGCGCAAGCAGATCACCGAAGCCGGTGAAGCCCTGCCTGCCGACGAGAAGACCAAGATCGAGACTGCCCTGAGCGAGCTGGAAACCGCCATCAAGGGTGACGACAAGGCCGCCATCGAAGCCAAGCAGCAGGCGCTGCTGGAAGCGTCCCAGAAGCTGATGGAGATTGCCCAGCAGCAGGCTCAGGCACAAGGTGCCGCCGGTGCTGATGCCCAGTCTTCCTCTTCCGCCAAGGCCGACGACGACGTGGTCGACGCCGAGTTCGAAGAAGTGAAAGACGACAAGAAATAAGCCCGACCCGGATGGGCGAGGTTCGCCTCGCCCATCGGCTCAGAATCTGTTCACGGTCTGTCGCGAGAGGCCGTCAGCAAGGTAAAGAGCAGCGCAGGAACCGGAGCGTATAGATATACGTGAGGATTCCGAGCAGCACATGAGCCTTGATCACGGCTTCGTAGTAAGAGTGTGAGCAGATTCGTCAATGAATTTACGGGCGTTGGGTGACCAACGCCCGTCTGCATAACTGCTGATATAGCAACAGGATGAGTATGTCGAAGCGCGATTTCTACGAAGTGCTCGGGGTATCGAAAGGTGCCGACGAGCGCGAGATCAAGAAGGCGTACAAGCGTCTGGCCATGAAGTATCACCCGGATCGCAACCAGGGTGATGCCGCGGCCGAAGAGAAGTTCAAAGAGGTCAAGGAAGCCTACGAGGTCCTGACCGACGAGAACCTGCGTGCCCGTTACGACCAGTACGGTCATGCCGGGGTGGATCCGAGCCAGGGTGGCGGCCACGGCGGCTTTGGCGGTGGTGCCGACTTCGGCGACATCTTCGGCGACGTGTTTGGCGACATCTTCGGTGGTCGCGGGGGCGGTCGTCGCGGCCCGGCCCGTGGCTCCGACCTTCGCTACAACATGGAGCTGACCCTGGAAGAGGCGGTGCGCGGGGTCTCCAAGGAGATCAAGATACCGACCCAGGTTCACTGTGAAGTCTGCAACGGCTCCGGCGCCCATACTGGAAGCCAGGCCCAGACCTGCCCCACCTGCCACGGCTCCGGCCAGGTGCAGATGCGCCAGGGCTTCTTCGCGGTGCAGCAGCCCTGCCCGCACTGCCACGGTCGCGGCAAGATCATCAAGGATCCGTGCCGCAAGTGCCACGGCGAGGGTCGCTACCAGAAGACCAAGACCCTGTCGGTCAAGATCCCGGCTGGCGTCGACACCGGGGATCGCATCCGTCTCTCCGGCGAAGGGGAAGCGGGGGAGGCCGGCGCACCGGCCGGGGATCTCTACGTACAGGTCCACGTGCGCGAGCACGAGATCTTCGTGCGTGACGGCAACGATCTCTACTGCGAGGTGCCCATCAGCTTCACCACGGCGGCCCTGGGTGGCGAGATCGAAGTGCCGACCCTGGATGGCCGGGTCAAGCTCAAGGTCACCCCGGAGACCCAGACCGGCAAGCTGTTCCGCCTGCGGGGCAAGGGCGTCAAGTCCGTGCGCTCCGGCCAGGTGGGGGATCTGATGTGCAAGGTGGTGATCGAAACCCCGGTCAAACTGACCGAGACCCAGAAAGATCTGCTGCGCCAGCTGGACGACTCCTTCAGCGGCGCCGCCGCCAAGACCCACAAGCCGAAATCCGAAGGCTTCTTCGAAGGGGTGAAACGCTTCTTCGACGATCTGACCAAATAAGCGCGACTCGCGTGACCCAAGCCGGCCTCTATGGCCGGCTTTTTTTTTGCCCGGGATCCGGCCCTATTGAGTGGATCCTGATGAGGGATCTTCCTCACAACTTCCACCTCTTCCTGCTGTGCAAATGTTATCCCGCTCACAGTTGGCTGAAACGGTTTAGCTGGCATATTGAGTTGGCTAAAGCGGTTTAGCTATCCTCAGCCCGTCGATAACAACAGCGCCCGGACGGGCGACACATGACAGGTGAGGAAGATGACGATGCACAAGAGCAAGTTGGCGCTGGCCGTGGCGCTGGGATTGGGGATGAGCAGCCCGCTGTGGGCGGCGGATGGTGGTATCGAGGCCCGCCTGGCGGCGCTGGAGGCGCGGGTGCAGGCGGCCGAGGCGCGCGCCACTGCGGCGGAAGCGCGGGCCGATGAGGCCGAGAGCAAGGCGAGCGAGGCCCACGAGACCGCCGCTGTGGCCAAGGCCCAGAGCGAGAAGGTGGACAAGCAGACCGCCGCAGCCCAGGGCTTCGAGTTCCACGGCTATGCCCGCTCGGGCCTGCTGGTGAACGGCAATGGCAACGGTGGCCGCGGCGGCCCCTACATCACCCCGGCCGGTTCGGTGGGCGGGGCCGTGGGGCGCCTTGGCAACGAGGATGACACCTACATGGAGGCCAACCTGCTGAAGACCCAGACTTTCGACGATGGCAGCTGGGCCCGCTACAAGCTGATGCTGGCGGACGGGGTGGAGACCAGCAACGACTGGACCGCCAGCGATTCCAGCCTCAACACCCGCCAGGTGTTTGCCGAGATCGGCGATCTGGCGAGCTTCAGCGGCCCCTTCCAGCACTCGGTGCTTTGGGCGGGCAAGCGCTTTGACCGGGACAACTTCGACATCCACTGGCTCGACTCGGACGTGGTCTTCCTCGCCGGCACCGGCGGCGGTGTCTATGACGTGCAGCTCGCCGACAGCTGGAAGGCGAACTTCTCCCTCTACGGGCGCGACTACGGCGACATCAGTGCGAGCGGTCTCTCGGACATCGAGAGCTACATCCTCACCATGAACAACCGCGTCGGCAACTGGCAGTGGATGCTGAACGGCCTCTCCGCCAAGGACAACGAGACGCGCATCAACGACGGCGGCGCCGGCAGCGAGGCGGCGAACAAGGGGGCCCACACCCTGGTGGCCTACCACGCCGACAGCTTCTTTGGCATCAACCCCGGCTTCTCCAAGGCAGCCGTGCTCTATGGCCATGGCCTCGGGGCCGAGCTCAAGGGGCTGGGCTCCGACAGCGAGCTGCTGCCGGATGCCGATGCGGTGCGAGTGGCCGTCTTTGGTGCCACGGATCTCAGCCCGCGCTGGCGTGTCGCCCCGGCCCTGCTGGCGGAGCAGAGCCAGGATCGCTACGTGAAGGGAGACGAGTACAGCTGGGTGACCCTCAATGGCCGGCTGGCCCAGGTGCTGAGCCAGAACGTCGAGCTGGTCTACGAGGCGACCTGGCAGTACATGGATCTCGATCCCAAGGGCTACAAGGGGCGCCAGGCGGTGAGTGGCGACTTCACCAAACTCACCTTCGCCCCCACCTTCAAGGCGCAGACCGCCGGCTTCTTCGAGCGGCCCGAGCTTCGCGTGTTCGCCACCTGGATGGACTGGTCCTCCGAGCTCGACAACTACGCCAGCACCGACGCCATGGGCCAGAACGATTTCACCGCCGGTGGCGAGTGGAACTTTGGCGTGCAGATGGAAACCTGGTTCTAGTTCGTTATCCCGATCACAAAAATGGCAGCCGGCGTCGGGATCTGTTGGTTGGCTAAAACGGTTTAGCAGATAATGCGGACCAAGAGATCAGGGCCCGGCTCTGGCAAATCCTGTGCAGCAGTGGAGTAGCAAGGTGACGAATCGTGTGTGGGTAATGGGGGATGCGGTGGTGGACTTGATCCCGGAAGGGGAGGTGCACTACCTCAAGTGTCCCGGCGGCGCGCCGGCCAACGTGGCGGTCGGGGTGGCGCGGCTCGGCGGGGAGTCGGCCTTCATCGGCCGGGTCGGCGCGGATCCCTTCGGCCGCTTCATGGCCGACACCCTGGCAAGGGAAGGCGTCGACATCCGTCACCTGACCCTGGATCCGGCCCATCGCACCAGCACAGTGCTGGTGGAGCTCGATGAGTCAGGGGAGCGCAGCTTCACCTTCATGGTGAGGCCCAGCGCGGATCAGTTTCTGAGCCCCGCCGATCTGCCGGTCTTCCAGGCCGGGCAGTGGCTGCTGACCTGCTCCATCGCGCTCGCCAACGAGCCGGTACGCAGCAGTTGCTTGCAAGCCATGGCGACCATCCGGGCGGTCGGGGGACGGGTCTGCTTCGACCCCAACCTGAGGCCCGAGGTGTGGGGCAACCCCGCCGAGATGCTGCCCGTGGTGCGCGAGGCCATCGCCCTCGCGGACGTGGTCAAGCTCTCGGTGGAGGAGTTGCAACTGCTGAGCGGTCTGGACGATCTGGCGGCCGGGCTCGCCACCATCACGGGACCCGCCCTGGTGCTGGTGACCCGGGGGGCGGCCGGCGTGGTGGCCCGCCTCGGGGGCGAACTGCTGGAGTGGGTGGGGCCCAAAGTGGTACCCATCGACACCACGGGAGCGGGGGATGCCTTTGTCGCCGGTCTGCTGGCGGCCCTTGCCAGGGGGGAGGGGGTGCCCGCCTTCAGCGAGCTGCCCGCCATCCTGGCCCAGGCCCATGGCTGCGGGGCACTCGCCACCACCGCCAAGGGGGCCATGACGGCACTGCCCACCCGCACCCGGCTGGATGAATTTTTGCGATCGGGCGCAAGCGGCTGTTGATCCGCGGCTAGAGCCGCAGGGCGACAGACCCTACTCTCATGTGACAAGGGCCCGCCGACGGCGGGCCATAAGAGGAAGAATATGAATATCAGTGCGATAGCCAAGGATCTGGTGCCCCTGCTCGGGGGCAAGGAGAACATCGTCAGCGCCGCCCACTGCGCCACCCGGCTGCGGCTGGTGCTGGCGGACGACAGCAAGGTGAACAAGGCCGCCATCGACAAGCTGGACGGGGTCAAGGGGTGCTTCAGCAACGCCGGCCAGATCCAGGTGATCTTCGGCACCGGCCTGGTCAACAAGGTCTATGCGGAGTTCGTGGCCCTGACCGGCACCGGCACCGCCAGCAAGGCGGAGCTGACCGACATGGCGACGGCCAAGCTCAACGTGGCCCAGCGCCTGGCGCGAACCCTGTCCAACATCTTTGTGCCCATCATCCCGGCCATCGTCGCGTCCGGCCTGCTGATGGGGTTGCTCGGCATGGTGCGCACCTATGGCTGGGTCAACGCCGACAGCGCCCTGTTCGTCATGCTGGACATGTTCAGCTCGGCGGCCTTCATCATACTGCCGATCCTCATCGGTTTTACCGCGGCGCGGGAGTTTGGCGGCAACCCCTATCTGGGGGCGACGCTGGGGGGCATCCTCACTCACCCGGCCCTGACCAACGCCTGGGGCGTGGCGGGGGGCTTCAAGACCATGGACTTCTTCGGGCTGGATGTGGCCATGATCGGCTACCAGGGCACCGTCTTCCCGGTGCTGCTGGCGGTCTGGTTCATGTCCCACCTGGAGAAGCAGCTGAGAAAGCGCATCCCCGATGCTTTGGATCTCATCCTCACCCCCTTCCTGACCGTCATCCTCACCGGCTTCGTGGCGCTGCTCTTTATCGGCCCCGCCGGGCGGGTGCTGGGGGATGGTATCTCGTTCGGTCTGAGCGCCCTCTACGAGCAGGCGGGCTGGCTGGCGGGCCTGGTGTTTGGCGGGACTTATTCGCTGATCGTCATCACCGGCATTCACCACAGCTTCCACGCCATCGAGGCGGGCCTGCTGGCCAACCCGGCCATCGGTGTCAACTTCCTGCTCCCCATCTGGGCCATGGCCAACGTGGCGCAGGGCGGGGCTTGTCTCGCGGTCTACTTCAAGACCCGTGACGTGAAGATCAAGGCCATCACGGTACCGGCGGCCATGTCCTGCCTGCTCGGCATCACGGAGGCGGCCATCTTCGGGGTCAACCTGCGCTACATCAAGCCCTTCCTGGCCGGTCTGTTCGGCGGGGCCTGCGGCGGCGCCTACGTGGTGGCGGCCAAGGTCGGCATGACGGCGGTGGGCCTGACCGGCATTCCGGGCATGGCCATCGTCCAGCCCATGAGCCTCATCCACTACGTCATCGGTCTGGTGATCGCCTTTGGCGCCGCCTTCGCCGCCTCCTACCTGCTCAAGTACAAGGTGGAGTGATGAAAGAGAGCCATCTCCTCAACCAGGTTGTCCGGTCCCTGCTGGCCGGACAGCTCAAGGCGGCGGCCGATCCCCATCGGCCCCGCTGGCACCTGGCAGCCCCGGTGGGGCTGCTCAACGATCCCAACGGCTTTATCGAGCACGGCGGGCGCTATCACCTCTTCTACCAGTGGAACCCGCTCGGCTGCGAGCACCGCAACAAGGGCTGGGGCCACGTCACCTCCACCGATCTGCTGCACTGGCAGCACGAGCCGGTGGCGCTTCTGCCCACCGAGGTCTACGAGAGCCATGGCTGCTATTCGGGGTCGGCGGTGAGCGACGAGCAGGGGCGCCTGACCCTGGTCTACACCGGCAACGTCAAATACCCGGACGGCAGCCGCACCGCCTACCAGTGTCTGGCCCGTGACGATGGCAAGGGGGGCTTCGAGAAGCTCGGACCCGTGCTGGCGCTGCCCGAAGGCTACAGCGGCCACGTGCGCGACCCCAAGGTGTGGCACGACGGCCGGCAGTGGCTGATGGTGCTGGGGGCTCGTACCCTGGACGATCGAGGCGAGGTGCTGCTCTATCGCGGCGATACCCTGGATGGCTGGACGCTGGTCGGTCCCATCGCCGGTAGCGGGCACGGGGGGCTCGGGGAGTTCGGCTATATGTGGGAGTGCCCGGACCTCTTCCCTCTGGCGGACCGTCACGTGCTGATCAGCTGCCCGCAGGGGATTGCCCCACAGGGAGAGGATTATCGCAACCTCTACCAGTGTGGCTGGCTGGCGGGCCACTTCGACGGAGCTCAGTTCGAGCACGGGGCCTTCCACGAGCTGGACCGGGGCTTCGAGTTCTACGCGCCCCAGACCACCCGGGACAGCCAGGGGCGCCGCCTGCTGTTCGCCTGGCTGGGGCTGCCTGAAGAGAACGAGATGAGCCAACCCACTGTCGAGCATGGCTGGATCCACCAGATGAGCTGCCCGCGGGAGCTGTTCTGGCAGGACGACTGGCTCTGCCAGCGGCCGGTGGCAGAGCTGGACGCCCTGAAAGGAGAGCAAACCCGCTTCGAGGGGGCGCCGGGCGAGCTGCCAGCCCTGGCCATTGACGCGGCCTGGCTGGACCTGTCCTTGAGCGGGGAGGGGCGCCTCGGGTTTGGCGCCGTGGCCGAGCTGGTGTGGCAGCCGGGGCGCCTCATCCTGCGTCGCCAGAACTGGCAGAGCGGGGAGTGGGAAGAGCGATCCTGCCCCTGGCTTGGGGGGAGCATCACCGTCTTGTGCGATCGCTCCAGCCTGGAGTGCTTCGTGGACGGTGGTCGCCAGACCCTGTCTACCCGCTACTTCCCCGGTGAAAACCCAGTACTTTCCGCACGTTGTGACGGTGATGACAGCAAAATTTGCCTCGATCACTGGCCGCTGGCGGCCTGCCTTGTACAATAGCCCGGTGTCAGTTTGCCGGGAGGTCAGGTGGAGAAGAAGAAACGGATCACGATTGCCCAGATAGCCACGCTCGCGGGGGTCTCCAAGGCCACCGCCAGCCTGGTGCTCAACGGCAAGAGTGCGGAGTACCGCATCGCCGACGATACCCGCAAGCGGATCCAGGCGGTGGCGGATGAGTGTCACTACCAGCCGAGCATCCATGCCCGCTCCCTGCGGGCGGCGCGCAGCTACACCTGGGGGCTGGTGATCCCCGACCTCACCAACTTCGGCTTCGCCAGCACAGCCCGCGCCCTCGAAGCCCACTGCCGGGAGGCGGGGATCCAGCTGCTCATCGCCTGCTCCGAGGATGACCCCACCCTGGAGCAGCGGGTGGTGGACAACCTCATCAGCCGCCAGGTGGACGGCCTCATCGTCGCCTCCAGCGGCCACAGCGATGACATCTATGCCCGCATCCACGACCGCCTGCCGGTGGTGCAGCTCGACCGCCACATCGGCGAGTCGCGTCTGCCCATGGTGATCTCGGATGCCTGCAAGGCCACCGCCGAGCTGGTGCAGGACATGGCGGCCGGCTGCGGGGAGGATATCTACTACTTCGGCGGCCTGCTGGATCTCTCCCCGAGCCGCCACCGGCTGGCGGGCTACGAGCTGGGGTTGCACCGCGCCGGGCTGGAGGCCACATCAGACCGGGTCCGTCATCGCGACTACCAGCCAAGCTCCGGCTATCAGCTGATGGCCGAGCTGGTGGACGAGCTCGGGGCGCCCCCCAGGGGGCTCTTCACCGCCTCCTTCACCCTGCTCGAGGGGGTGCTGCGCTACCTCAACGAGGCGGGGTTGATGGAGACGGGGATGCGGCTGTGCACCTTCGACGATCACGACCTGCTCGACTGTATTCCCATGCGTATCGACTCCGTGGCCCAGGATTGCCCGGCCCTGGCCCGTGCCACCTTCGAGCTGATGCAAAAGCTTATTGCGGGTAATGCCCCCACCCAGACCGCCCAGGTCATCCCCCCCAGGGTGCGCTGGCGCAGTCGCCGTTGACCCGGAAGATGAAAAAAGCCCCGCCAGTGCGGGGCTTTTTGTCGTGGGGCGAGGGCGTGCCTCAATCCGTGGTGCTGGCGCGCCAGAAGATCTGCTTGATGCGGGGATGCTCCCCCAGCCGCTTCATCAGGGCGTCCAGCTCGTCGCCATCGATGGAGGTGGCCAGCAGCACCGCCGAGATCTCCAGATCCTGCTCCCCGAACGGCTCGATATCGAGCTCGCTCAGGGGGTAGTTGGCCTGCTCTAGCATCTGCTCCAGCCAGGGCAGCACCTCCTTCTGGTGGGTGCGGCGGATGAGGGCCGTGACGCGGTAGGTCACCTCGGTGTCGGTATTGTCCACCGGGTGGCGGTTGATCTGGTTCACCAGGGGGCGCAGCAGAGTGTTGGCCGCCAGCACGAAGAGGGCACCGAGCACGGCCTCCAGGGCAAAGCCGGCACCGCTGGCGGCCCCCACCGCCGCCACGCCCCAGAGAGTGGCGGCGGTGTTGATGCCGCGGATGTTGCCGGATTCGCGCATGATGACGCCGGCGCCGAGAAAACCGATGCCGGAGACGATGTAGGCCACCACGTGGACCACGCCGTAGCTGCCGCCGTGCAGGTCATAGATGCGCTGGGCCAGGTTGACGAACAGGGCCGCCCCCACGGCGACCAGGACGTTGGTGCGAAGGCCGGCGGTGCGCTGGCGATACTGGCGCTCCAGACCGACCAGGCTGCCGAGCACGAAGGCGAGCAGCAGGCTGGCCAGGGTGTCGAGCAGGGCGAGAAAATCGAGTTGTTGCCACATTCTCATGGGGTTCTCCTTCTAAAGGTGCCGGTTCGACGCTGCCCATCTGGGTGACGAGATGGGGCGATGAGGCATCGAGGGCGCAGCGCCGGCGCAGGATGAATGCAAACTAGGGGCCGTGCCCGGAAGGCGGGCACGGAACGAACGGAGCGTGGCCGAGGTGCCCGGGAGGGCAGTCAGTGCCGGGCGGGTCGCTGTCCGGGCGCAGCTCCCAGCGCACGGGGCGAGTGGCCCCGACCTGGTGGACGAACTGCACCAGATAGCGGCGCTGGGGCGGGGTGCAGCAGAGGCTCAGCACCAGCATCCGGGCATCGCCGCGAGCCGGCGTCATGGACTGCGCGGGGTGCAGCCCGGCCGGATGCAGGGTGCGGTTCACCAGATCCAGCACCTGCGCCATGTCGGCCCGATCCTCGCAACGGATCTGTAGCTGGTAGTGGTGCTGGCGCCGCTTGCCGCGCAGCCAGAGCGGCAACAGGCCGTGCCCCAGTCTGCTCAGCAGGGAAGGGGATTCGCCAGCAAGATAGTTGTTTGAAATCAAACGCATAGTAGCCTCCTTTTGGGAAACAGAAACTATGCAGGCAAGGTGTCCGGCCGGGGCTGGTCACCTGACGTCAAGTGTAAAGAGAAGGGAGACGGTTCCGCATCTCGCTGGGGTAGCGAGTCGCGGCAGGGAAGGACCTGCGGCTAGCTCGCGACCGGGGGGCCGACAAGGATCGGCGTGCATCTGTCACTTGATGAGTTGCCCACTGATGGTCTCCGCCAGGGATGAAAGAGGCGACATGGTAGCCGATGAGACAGCCGGGGTAAACCCTGGGGTCCTGATAGCAACATATTGAAACATAATAAAAAAGAGATGGAGGAGTCGATGAGGACGCCTCATTCCCCCGTGTTGGCTGGCCGCTCGGGCGGCCTCTACTTTCCGATGCAGGGGCATGTCTCACCCGTTTGCGTGGGCGCGGTCCGTGTCTCCCATGGGCGTCTCGTGAGGCGGTGGTGAGGTGCCACTCGCCATTTAATTAGATATTGCTAATTTAGTGTTTATTTATACAATGAGGTAAATATCAGGAGTTGCTAATTTAAATCATGACCCCCCTCGACGAGATGAACCGGCACGTCGCCGCGGCCGCCGATCTGCTCAAGGCGCTGGCTCACCCGGAGCGCCTGAGGGTGCTCTGTCAGCTGGTGGAGGGGGAGAAGGGAGTCGGGGAGCTGCTGGCGAACAGCCAGCTCGGCCAGTCTGCCTTCTCCCAGCAGTTGTCGGTATTGAAGCGTTGCGGGCTGATTCGTTCGCGCAAGGTCTCCCAGCAGATCTTCTACTCGCTGGTGAGCGAGGCGGCCGTCGATGTGCTGGCGGCGCTGCAAACCCATTTTTGTCACTCAGATGAGGAAACACGATGATGGAAAGCCAATGGCTGCTCTCTCTCGGAGGAGGCATGCTGGCGGGGCTCTCGGCCCTGATCTTGATGCTGTTCAACGGCAAGGTGGCCGGGATCAGCGGCATCCTGGCGGGGGCCCTGCAACACAGAACCCCCTGGCAGGTACTCTTCCTGCTAGGTCTGGGTCTGGGGGCCTGGCTGGCACTGAATGCCGGCTGGGCCAGCATGCCTGCGTTCAGCACCCTGCCGGGCTGGCCGCTGGTGCTGGTGGCCGGACTGCTGGTGGGCATAGGCACCCGCCTTGGCAATGGCTGCACCAGCGGTCACGGCATCTGCGGCATGGGCCGCCTCTCGGTGCGCTCCATCGTGGCCACCCTCACCTTCATGGCGGCCGGCGTGCTCACCGTCCTCGTCACTCACCATCTGTTGTAAGGGGTTGATCGTCATGGCATTGATGACAAGTTTGCTGGCGGGTCTGCTGTTTGGTCTGGGTCTGGCCATCTCCGGCATGATAGATCCCGCCCGGGTCACCGGCTTTCTCGACGTGGCGGGGGCCTGGGATCCCAGCCTCGCCTTTGTGATGGGGGGGGCCCTGGCCGTCTTCATGCCGGGCTACTTCCTGCTGGTGAAACCCCGCCGCCAGAGCCTGCTGGGGGAGCCAATGGCCAGGGTGCCGGCCCCCGTGCTGGATCGCCGTCTCATCGGTGGCGCCGCCCTGTTTGGCATCGGCTGGGGTCTGGTGGGGATCTGTCCAGGACCAGCCCTGAGCCTCATCTCGAGCGGGCAGCCCATGATACTGCTGTTCATCGGGGCCATGGTGGCCGGGATACTGCTGGTGGACCGGGGCTGGAACAAGGGGGCAGGAGCAGGCTCGCAAGCCCGGTAACGCCTGATCCCCCTCATCCCGAAGATCCCGTGTTCAACGGGCTGGCCATTTCCCTCATCTTCGGGATCCCGGTCTCGACCCGGTTGACCCTGGTGGTGATACCCTTGCTCTATTACGCCCTGCTCGCGCGCCGGGGCTGACGGTGCGCCCCGGATGGGGAAGAGAGCCATGAGAAAACTGTGGTGGGGAGGCGGGGTCGCCGTGCTGGCGACCCTCGCCCTGGCCTGGTGGCTGCGCCCGGTGGCGACGCCCGTCCCGCTGGTGAGCGTGGATCGCGGCGAGGTGCGCGTCACCGTCGTCAACACCCGGGCCGGCACCATCAAGTCGTGCCGCCGCTCCGGCCTGAGCCTGCCGGGCGGTGGCGTGGTGAGCGAGCTCGCGGTGCAGGCGGGGGAGCGGGTCAAGCAGGGGCAGCAGTTGCTGCGCCTGTGGAGCGGGGATCTCGAGGCCGAGCTCGCCCGCGCCCGGGCCCAGTCCATCCTCGGGCGCACCGAGCGCGAGCGCAGCTGCACCGAGGCCGAGTTCTACCGGCGCGAGGCGGCGCGCCTGGCCGTTCTGCTGGCCAGGAACCTCACCTCGCGCACCCTGGCCGAGCAGGCCCAGAACCTGGCAGACAGCCGCCGCCTCGCCTGTGAGGCCGCGAGCGATCAGCTGGGGGTGGACGCCGCCCAGGTGGCGCAGGTCGAGGCGCGCCTGACCGAGCGCACCCTGCTCGCCCCCTTCGACGGCGTGGTGGCCGAGGTCAACAGCAAGCTCGGCGAATACATGACCCCCTCGCCCCCCGGGGTCGCCATGCCCCCCGTCATCGATCTCATCGACGATACCTGCCTCTACGTCTCCGCCCCCATCGACGAGGTGGACGCCGCCCGCCTGCGCCTCGGCCAGCCGGCCAGGGTGCTGCTCGACGCCATGCCAGGGCGCGAGCTGGTGGCCAGGATCACCCGCATCGCCCCCTATGTGAAGGAGCTCGAGAAGCAGGCCCGCACCGTGGAGGTGGAGGCGGCCCTCGAGGAGCAGTCCGGCGATGCCCCCCTGCTGGTGGGCTACAGCGCCGATCTCGAGGTGACCACGGGGCGCGCCGAAAGGGCCCTGCGCATCCCCGCCAGCGCCCGGGCCGAGGATGGCAGCGTGCTGCGTCTGGAGGGGGAGCGCCTGGTGCGCCTCACCCCGAGCTGGGGGCTCGAGAGCTGGAACTGGGTTGAGGTGACCTCGGGGCTCGCCGAGGGGGACAGGCTCGTCGCCCAGCCCGCTCTCATCAAGGGGGAGGGGCCCTACCGCCCCGAGGAGGCCCATGAGTGAGCTCATCCGCCTCGAGGGGGTAGGCCGGCGCTTCCATCTGGGGGGCAGCGAGGTGCTGGCCCTGGACGGCGTGAGCCTCGCCATCGAGGCGGGGGAGTACCTGGCGGTGATGGGGCCCTCGGGGTCGGGCAAGTCGACCCTGCTCAACGTGCTGGGGCTGCTGGACAGGCCCGACGAGGGGGAGTACTGGCTCGAGGGGGCGCGCACCGCCCGCCTGGCGGAGCCCGAGCTCGCCCGCCTGCGCGGCCAGGCCATCGGCTTCGTGTTCCAGTCGTTTCACCTGGTGCCGCGCCTCACAGCCTTCGAGAACGTGGCCCTGCCCCTGATGCTGGCCGGGATGGCCCCCGCCGAGCGCACGGCCCGGGTGGCGGCCCTGCTCGCCGAGCTCGGGCTCTCTGCGCGCGCCGACCACAGGCCCGCCGAGCTCTCCGGCGGCCAGCGCCAGCGGGTGGCCATCGCCCGAGCCATGGTGACCCAGCCGCGCCTGCTGCTCGCCGACGAGCCCACCGGCAACCTGGATTCCCGCTCAGGGGAGGAGGTGATCGCCCTGCTCGAGCACCTCAACCGGGAGCGCGGGGTGACCCTGGTGGTGGTGACCCACGACGAGCGGATCGGGGCGCGGGCGGGGCGGCGCATCCGCATGAACGACGGCAGGCTGGAGCCCCCATGCTAGGGCGCGACGCCATCGCCTTCGCCGCCACCGCCCTGCTGCGCCATCGCGGCCGGGCCCTGACCCTGATCGCGGCGGTGAGCCTGAGCGTCGCCTCCGTGCTGCTGCTCACGGCCCTGGGGGAGGGGGCGCGGCGCTACGTGGCGGCGGAGTTTGCCAGCCTCGGCAAGGATCTGCTGGTGATGTTTCCCGGCCGCAAGGAGACCCGGGGCGGCCTGCCGCCTCTGACCGGCAATAGCCTGCGGGACATCACCCTGGAGGACGTGGATTTTCTCGCCCGGCGCGAGCCGGCACTTCGCCTGGTGCCCCTGGTGCTCGGCACCGCCGAGGTGGCCGCCGGCGGGCGGCTGCGCAGCGCCATGGTGCTCGGCACCCGCAACGGGCTGCGCGAGACCCACGGCCTGACTCTTACCTCCGGCCGCTGGCTGCCGGCGGGCAGCCCGCCGGTCATCCTGCTCGGGGCCACGCTTTCCCGCGAGCTGTTTGGCGAGCGGGATCCGGTGGGGCAGTGGGTGCGCCTCGACGGGCGCCGCTACCGGGTGGTGGGGCGCTTCACCAGCCAGAGCAGCAACCTCGGCATGGATCTCGCCGAGACGGCCCTCATCCCGGTCGAACGGGCCCTCACTCAGTTCAACACCGAGGGGCTG
>NZ_CDDD01000083.1 GCF_000820165.1 Aeromonas taiwanensis | reverse complement strand
TCGCCTTCCAGCGCTTTCAGTGCGGAACCACGTACTACCGGCAGGTCATCACCCGGGAAGTCGTACTCGGACAGCAGTTCGCGAACTTCCATCTCGACCAGTTCCAGCAGCTCTTCGTCATCTACCATGTCGCACTTGTTCATGAACACGATGATGTACGGAACGCCTACCTGGCGACCCAGCAGGATGTGCTCACGAGTCTGCGGCATCGGGCCGTCAGTCGCTGCTACTACCAGGATTGCGCCGTCCATCTGGGCAGCACCGGTGATCATGTTTTTAACGTAGTCGGCGTGACCCGGGCAATCTACGTGGGCGTAGTGACGGGTAGCGGTGTCGTATTCTACGTGGGAGGTGTTGATGGTGATACCACGCTCACGCTCTTCCGGTGCCTTGTCGATCTGGTCGAAGGCGAAAGCTTTACCACCGAAGTGCTTGGCCAGCACGTTGGTGATGGCGGCGGTCAGGGTGGTTTTACCGTGGTCAACGTGGCCGATGGTGCCGACGTTTACGTGCGGTTTATTACGCTCAAATTTTTCTTTAGACACGACGTAGTCCTTCTAGGTTAAACCCGCCTACCGTCGTAGGCGGGGAATCTTAAATTACTTGGATTTGCGCTCTTCGATCACGGCCTGGGCGACGTTGGTCGGGGCATCGTGATACTTGGCGAATTCCATGGCGTAGGAAGCACGACCCTGGGTAGCAGAACGCAGGGAGGTAGCGTAACCGAACATTTCGGCCAGCGGCACCAGAGCACGTACGATCTTGCCGGACGGGCCATCTTCCATGCCTTCGATCAGGCCGCGACGACGGTTCAGGTCACCGATCACGTCGCCCATGTAGTCTTCCGGAGTCTCGACTTCGACCTTCATGATCGGCTCGAGCAGTACCGGGTTGGCCTTCATGAAGCCAGCCTTGAACGCCAGAGAAGCAGCGATCTTGAACGCCAGTTCGGAAGAGTCGACATCGTGGTAGGAACCGAAGTGCAGACGCACACCCAGATCCATTACCGGATAGCCTGCCAGCGGGCCGGACTTCAGCTGCTCGCGGATACCCTTGTCAACACCCGGGATGAATTCGCCCGGAATCACGCCACCCTTGATGTCGTTGACGAATTCGTAGGCTTTGCCTTCTTCCAGCGGGTACATGTCGATAACGACGTGACCGTACTGACCACGACCACCGGACTGCTTGGCATGCTTGCCTTCGATGTCCTTGACGGTGTTGCGGATAGTTTCACGGTAGGCAACCTGCGGCTTACCTACGTTGGCTTCTACCTTGAACTCGCGACGCATACGGTCAACGATGATGTCCAAGTGCAGCTCACCCATACCGGCGATGATGGTTTGACCAGATTCTTCGTCGGTCCATACGCGGAAGGACGGATCTTCCTGAGCCAGACGGCCCAGAGCCAGACCCATCTTCTCCTGGTCAGCCTTGGATTTCGGCTCAACGGCGATGGAGATTACCGGCTCCGGGAATTCCATACGCTCCAGGATGATCGGTGCGTTTTCGTCACACAGGGTGTCACCGGTGGTGACGTCCTTCAGGCCGATGGCAGCAGCGATGTCGCCTGCGCGAACTTCTTTGATCTCTTCACGCTTGTTGGCGTGCATCTGAACGATACGGCCAAAACGCTCGCGCTTCTCTTTAACGGAGTTCAGCACGGAGTCACCGGAGTTAACCACACCGGAGTAAACGCGGAAGAAGGTCAGGTTGCCCACGAACGGGTCGGTAGCAATCTTGAACGCCAGAGCAGAGAACGGCTCGTCATCGGAAGCGTGACGCTCGTCCTTGGTCTCGCCGTCCAGCTTCAGACCGTCGATAGCAGCAACGTCGGTCGGAGCCGGCAGGTACTCGACCACGGCATCCAGCATGGCCTGTACGCCCTTGTTCTTGAACGCGGAGCCACAGGTAACCAGGATGATTTCGTTGTTCAGAACACGCTGACGAAGAGCCTTCTTGATCTCTTCTTCAGTCAGTTCTTCACCACCCAGGTATTTTTCCATCAGGTCTTCAGACGCTTCAGCAGCGGCTTCAACCAGGTTCATGCGCATTTCTTGCGCCTGTTCCAGCAGCTCGGCCGGCACGTCTTCGTAGTCGAAGGAAACGCCCTGGTCAGCTTCGCTCCAGTTGATGGCTTTCATCTTGACCAGGTCGATAACACCCTTGAAGTTCTCTTCTGAACCGATGTTCAGTTGCAGCGGAACCGGGTTGCCTTTCAGACGGGTCTTGATGTGCTCAACGCAGCGCAGGAAGTTGGCACCGGTACGGTCCATCTTGTTGACGAACGCGATACGGGGAACCTTGTACTTGTTAGCCTGACGCCATACGGTCTCAGACTGGGGCTGTACGCCACCTACGGCACAGTACACCATCACGGCGCCATCAAGAACACGCATGGAGCGCTCTACTTCGATAGTAAAGTCAACGTGGCCCGGGGTATCGATGATGTTGATACGGTGCGGTTGGAACTGTTTACCCATACCGGACCAGAAAGCGGTGGTCGCGGCGGAGGTGATGGTGATACCACGCTCTTGTTCCTGTTCCATCCAGTCCATGGTGGCGGCGCCATCGTGAACTTCACCGATCTTGTGACTTACACCGGTGTAAAACAGAACGCGCTCGGTAGTAGTAGTCTTACCGGCGTCGATGTGAGCGGAGATACCGATATTACGATAACGCTCAATGGGGGTTGTACGAGCCATTGTCATCCTCTTACTAGGGCACTTGTCCCCAGATAATTAAAGGTGCGCAGAGCCAAAAGACCCTGCGCAAGCGGATTACCAGCGGAAGTGAGCGAAGGCCTTGTTCGCTTCAGCCATACGGTGAACGTCTTCACGTTTCTTGACAGACGAACCCTTATTCTCAGCGGCATCCAGCAGCTCGCCAGCCAAACGCTGAGCCATTGATTTTTCACCACGTTTACGAGCGGCATCAACCAACCAGCGCATTGCCAGGGCATTGCGACGTACCGGACGAACTTCTACCGGCACCTGATAGGTTGCACCACCGACGCGACGAGATTTAACCTCGACCGCCGGACGAATGTTGTCCAGAGCGACTTCGAACAGGGCCAGGTGCTCTTTGCCAGATTTGGTGGCAATGATGTCCAGGGCGCCATATACGATGGCTTCTGCAACAGATTTCTTACCGTCAACCATTACTACGTTGACAAATTTAGCCAGCAGCTCAGATCCGAACTTGGGATCCGGCAGGATTTTACGCTGACCAACAACACGACGTCTTGGCATTTCAAATTCTCCGTAACTTCAGGGGTTACCCAAAACTAGAAAGTTATCTAACTAGAAACGAATTAACGTTTGGCCTTACTTAACGGAGAACCATTAAGCTTTCGGACGCTTCACGCCGTACTTGGAGCGAGCCTGCTTACGGTCTTTAACACCGGCACAGTCCAACGCACCACGAACGGTGTGATAACGAACACCTGGCAAGTCTTTTACACGACCGCCACGGATCAGAACAACAGAGTGCTCTTGCAGGTTGTGACCTTCACCGCCGATGTAGGAGGTGACTTCGAAGCCGTTGGTCAGACGTACACGGCATACTTTACGCAGTGCAGAGTTAGGCTTCTTCGGGGTGGTGGTGTATACACGGGTGCATACGCCACGCTTCTGAGGGCACGCTTCCAACGCCGGCACGTTGCTTTTCACAACGAGCTTGGTGCGTGGCTTGCGAACCAACTGGTTAATAGTTGCCATCAAAAGGCTCCTGATAATGACTTCATAAACGTGTGAAAAATCCTCCCCGCAGATACGGGGACGCGAAATTTTATGCCCTGTTGTCTGGGGAGTCAAGATTTATACAATTTGTGCACCGAAATGGCAAATGACAGCCCGTCATCATTATGCTAAGCACCTGAGTTGTAACGTGAAAACACCAACTAGCTGGCCCAGGTCTGCGGCGATCCATGCTCGGCGATCAACCTGATCAGGCCGGGCATATCGAGCTCCATCCCGATCCCGGATGACAATCCCCTCGCCTGCAGGTCTTCCTGCATCACGTAGAGTGGAATGCCCGCCAAACGCTCACACCACGCTGGGGCGACCGTGGCCACCACGGCGTCCTGCATCAGCACCAACAAGTCCTCTTCCCGACGATAACGCAGCGCCTGCTCGAGATCCTGGGTCAGGAAGGGGGAATTCAACACCATCTGTATCATGGGCACCTCAGAAGCCGATGTGGGTGGTGCAGTCACCCCAGGCGCGGCGGATCTGCGCGGGGGACAATACTGTCACGGGGATCATCAGATCCGCCTCGGTCAGTCCGCGTTCGGCCAACGACGCCGCACAGACATAGACCTCTTCGATGTCATACAGTTCCAGCATCTTGAAGGTTGGGGCATAGTGACGCTGCAATATCCCCTGTGGCGACTGCTCCCTGACCAGCTGCAAGACACCGTCTTCCAACAGGAACAGGGCCAGGGATTCCGTCAGGGCCGACGTTGCCAGCAAGGCATCCAACCCTTCCCGACCACTCGCCGTGCCGTGGGGGCCACGACGGCATATAAAGGCAATCTTGCTCATCTCACCCCCCTAGAACTGGACGAAGCGATCGGCGGTCAGACTGGCTTCTGCCAGCTGACCCAGACCGCTCAGACGAAACGGTGCCTGCAGGTTGAACTGGGCTTTCCCTGCACTCTTCGACTCCGTCTCATCGAGCACCCCGCGCCGCATAGCCGCGGCGACACAGACATCGATAGCAATCCCCTGAGCCACGGCCAGATCGCGCCACAGCGCCACCAGATCGGTCTCATCGCTGGCCGGGGCATGCAAGCCACTGCCGTTATGCACACCATCCTGATAGAAGAACAGGTGGGACAAACGGTGACCCTGCTCGATCAGGCTCAGGGCAAAGCGGTAGGCGGTGCTGGCCGTCTGGGTGCCATAGGCGGGCCCAGTGACCAGCAGGGCAAAGCTCAGACTCATATCCGGACTCCTGCACAGATCTGCATTCATTCTATCTCACAGACGAAAAAGCCCCTCCTGGGAGGGGCTTGTACCAATGGCGGCGCCTTAGACGTAAGCGATGGCTTCGACTTCGACCAGGACATCCTTGGGCAGACGCGCGACCTCCACACAGGAGCGTGCCGGGGCGGACTCGCCGAAGTAGCGGGCATACACCTGGTTGAAGGCCACGAAGTTGTTCATGTCGCTGAGGAAGCAGGTGGTCTTGAGCACCTTGCTGGTGTCCGCCCCTGCGGCCTTCAAGACGGCAACCAGGTTCTTCATTACCTGTTCGGCCTGAGCTTCGATGCCACCGGCGACGATGTCCATGGTGGCCGGATCGAGCGGGATCTGCCCCGAGGTGAAGACCAGCTCACCCAGCTTGGTTCCCTGAACATAAGGGCCAATTGCGGCAGGCGCCTTGTCGGTTGCAATCACTTCTTTAGCCATTGTTATCTATCCCCTATCTATGGCGCTTACTCGCTCTCTTCTTCACCCTGCTTGCGCTGTCGGATGTAGAGATACACGGTATGTTTGGAAATATTCAGCTTGTCGGCGACCAGGTTGATCGAGTCCTTGATATCAAATATGCCCTTCTCGAACAACTGGGTCACGATAAAACGGTTCTTGGCGTTGTTGGCCACGGAGGGATCGCGATTGATCTCGTCGATGGTGTTGTCCACCGTCTGGGCGACCAGCTCCTCGACGCTGTTGGCAAAGGTCTCTGGCGACTGGCGCTCGACCTGCTGTGGGGTCGGGAAGAACTCGGCCACGAACTCGTGGAAAGGCGCATTGATGTGCAGGTTGATGCAGATAAGGCCAATCACCTGTTTGTCGCGATTACGAATGGCGATGGTGCTCGACTTCATCAGAGCGCCGGTCCTGCTGCGGGCAAAATAACTCTGGGTGTGATCCTGGCCCGTGCTCTCGATGTCCTTGAGCATGCGCAGAGCCAGATCGGTGATCGGCGCCCCCAGCGTACGACCCGTATTGAAACCATTCGCGATTTGGATCACGGACTCATGCAGATTTTCCAGGGAGTGGAGCACCACCTCGCAGTGCTTGCCGAACAGATCGGCAAGGCCTTCGATGAGGCCCCCATATGAACGCAACAATTCCCTGTCTTCGTCTGTAAAAGCGCGACCGCTCAGTTGCTCTTCGGGAAGCAGTACTTCCTCGATACCGACAGCCATGTTCTACCCCTGTAATACCCATTCAACTTTCCCGAGTTTTCAATTGCGGGGGGGCAATGTCAACTTTTTTTGATTTTTTGCTCTATAACCTTGCACTGGATCATCCCCTGCCCCAGCCCGGTGCAGGCTGGCGGCCGGGCGCAGAACGAAAAAAGGGCCCCTAGAAGGGGCCCTTTTCAATCACGGCAGCGGAAGATTACTCTTCGTCAAAACCGTCAGCTGCGTTCAGCAGATCTGCCAGGTTTTGCTGAGCCTCATCGGCAGTCACCTGCGGTACGCCTACAGCACGGGCTGCGGCGGCACGCTGGTTGATCCGGCTGTGGTGGTAGGCAAAGCCGGTACCAGCCGGGATCAGACGACCCACGATCACGTTCTCTTTCAGGCCACGCAGCTCGTCGCGCTTGCCGCCAACGGCAGCTTCGGTCAGCACGCGGGTGGTTTCCTGGAAGGAAGCCGCGGAGATGAAGGACTCGGTGCTCAGAGATGCCTTGGTAATACCCATCAGGATATGACGGTAGGTAGCCGGGGTCTTGCCTTCGGCAACCAGTTTACGGTTGGCAATCTTCACGCGAGCCACTTCAACCTGCTCGCCTTCGATCAGGTCGGTGTCGCCGGCGCTCAGGATCTCGCACTTGCGCAGCATCTGACGAACGATGACTTCGATGTGCTTGTCGTTGATCTTAACGCCTTGCAGGCGGTAAACGTCCTGCACTTCGTTGGCGATGTAGTTGGCGACCGGGCTGATACCGCGCAGACGCAGGATGTCGTGAGCAGACTCGGGACCGTCCGCCAGTACTTCACCCTTCTCAACCTTTTCACCTTCGAACACGTTGAGGTGACGCCACTTCGGAATCATCTCTTCGTAGATCTCGCCACCGTCGGTCGGGGTGATGACCAGACGGCGCTTGCCCTTGGTCTCTTTCCCGAAGGAGATGGTGCCGGAGATCTCGGCCAGGATGGCCGGCTCTTTCGGCTGACGTGCTTCGAACAGATCCGCAACGCGCGGCAGACCACCGGTGATGTCCTTGGTACCGCTGGACTCTTGCGGGATACGCGCAACCGCGTCACCCACGCCCACGTTGGCACCATCTTCCAGGTTCACGATCGCCTTGCCCGGCAGGAAGTACTGGGCGGGCACGTCGGTACCCGGGATCATCACATCCTTACCGTTCAGGTCGACCAGTTTCACGGTCGGACGCATCTCTTTACCGGCGCTCGGACGCTCGTTGACGTCCAGCACGACGATGGAAGAGAGACCGGTCAGCTCGTCGGTCTGACGAGTGATGGTCACGCCATCGATCATGTGCTCGAAGTGCAGGCGACCCGCTACTTCGGTAATGATCGGGTGGGTGTGCGGGTCCCAGTTCGCCACGGTGTCACCGGCGTTCACGGCCTCGCCATCCTTCACTTCCAACACGGAACCGTAAGGCAGCTTGTGGCTTTCCTTGGTACGGCCCATCTCGTCCATGATGGTCAGCTCGGTAGAACGAGAGGTGATAACCAGCTTGTCAGAGTTGTTCAGAACGAACTTGGCGTTCTGCAGCTTGATGCTACCGGTGTTCTTGACCTGGATGCTGCTCTCGGCAGCCGCTCGGGATGCGGCACCACCGATGTGGAAGGTACGCATCGTCAGCTGGGTACCCGGCTCACCGATGGACTGGGCGGCGATAACACCGACAGCCTCACCCTTGTTAACCAGGTGACCACGGGCCAGATCACGGCCGTAGCAGTGAGCACAGTTACCGAAGTCGGTCTCACAGGTGATGGCAGAACGTACCTTCACGCGATCGACGGAGTTGCGCTCCAGCAGGTCACACAGCTGCTCGTCGAGCAGGGTGTTACGCGCTACCAGCACTTCATCCTCGGTACCCGGCTTGATGACGTCTTCAGCCACCACACGACCCAGCACGCGCTCACGCAGCGGCTCGACCACGTCGCCACCCTCGATCAGCGGAGTCATCCACAGACCGTCGGTAGTGCCGCAATCGTCCTCGGTGATCACCATGTCCTGGGCCACGTCAACCAGACGACGGGTCAGGTAACCGGAGTTCGCAGTCTTCAGTGCGGTATCCGCCAGACCTTTACGAGCACCGTGAGTGGAGATGAAGTACTGCAGTACGTTCAGACCTTCACGGAAGTTCGCCACGATCGGCGTTTCGATGATGGAGCCATCCGGCTTCGCCATCAGGCCACGCATACCGGCCAGCTGACGGATCTGGGCGGCGGAACCCCGCGCACCGGAGTCGGCCATCATGAAGATGCTGTTGAAGGAGGCCTGCTCTTCCTCATCGCCCAAGGAGTTGACGTTACGCTCCTTGGAGAGGTTATCCATCATGGCCTTGGAGACGCGATCGTTCGCGCTGGCCCAGATATCGATAACCTTGTTGTAGCGTTCGCCCGCGGTCACCAGACCGGACAGGAACTGGTCCTGGATCTCGGCAACTTCGGCTTCGGCTGCAGCGATGATGTCCTTCTTGGCATCCGGGATGACCATGTCATCGATACCAACGGACGCACCGGACAGGGCCGCGTAGTGGAAACCGGTATACATCAGCTGGTCAGCGAAGATGACGGTGTCCTTCAGGCCCTGCTTGCGGTAGCAGGTGTTCAGCAGACGAGAGATCAGCTTCTTGCCCAGCGCCTTGTTGGAGACGCACTTGATCCAGTTCTGCGGGTTGGCATCCAGATCGGCCTGTTCGGCGGCAGTCAGTACCTTCGGCTCGTCGATCAGGGCGTACTCCATGCCTTTCGGCAGGATCAAGCTCAGGATCGCACGACCAACGGTGGTGTTCTTCATCTCGGTCTTGGCAACCAGTTCACCGGCTTCGTTCTTCACGTACTCGGTGATGCGGCACTTGACGCGTGCGTGCAGGTCGGCCAGGCCGGCGCGGTACACCTTCTCAGCCTCTTTCGGACCGGACAGCACCATGCCTTCGCCCTTCGCATTGATGCGGGCACGGGTCATGTAGTACAGACCCAAGACCACGTCCTGGGAAGGAACGATGATCGGCTCACCGGAGGCGGGCGACAGGATGTTGTTGGTGGACATCATCAGGGCGCGCGCTTCCAGCTGGGCTTCCAGGGTCAGCGGTACGTGGACCGCCATCTGGTCACCGTCGAAGTCCGCGTTATAGGCGGCACAGACGAGCGGGTGCAGCTGGATGGCCTTGCCTTCGATCAGGGTCGGCTCGAACGCCTGGATACCCAGACGGTGCAGGGTCGGTGCACGGTTCAGCAGGACCGGGTGTTCGCGGATCACTTCGTCCAGGATGTCCCAGACGACGGCTTCTTCGCGCTCCACCATCTTCTTGGCGGCCTTGATGGTAGTCGCCAGGCCACGGGATTCCAGCTTGCCATAGATGAAGGGCTTGAACAGCTCCAGGGCCATCTTCTTCGGCAGACCGCACTGATGCAGACGCAGGGTCGGACCTACGGTGATAACGGAACGACCGGAGTAGTCGACACGCTTACCGAGCAAGTTCTGACGGAAACGACCTTGCTTACCCTTGATCATGTCGGCCAGGGATTTCAGCGGGCGCTTGTTGGAACCGGTAATGGCACGACCACGACGGCCGTTATCCAGCAGGGCATCCACGGACTCTTGCAGCATGCGCTTTTCGTTGCGCACGATGATGTCCGGAGCCGCCAGGTCCAGCAGACGCTTCAGTCGGTTGTTACGGTTGATCACGCGACGGTACAGATCGTTCAGATCGGAGGTCGCGAAACGGCCGCCGTCCAGCGGTACCAGCGGACGCAGGTCCGGCGGCAGCACGGGCAGCACTGTCATGATCATCCACTCCGGCTTGTTGCCGGATTGCAGGAAGGCTTCCATCAGCTTCAGACGCTTGGTGGTCTTCTTGCGCTTTGTCTCGGAGTTGGTCTGATCCAGCTCCTCACGCATGGCTTTGACTTCGCCTTCCAGATCGATGGCGCGCAGCAGGGCCAGAATGGCCTCGGCACCCATCTTGGCGTCGAATTCGTCGCCCCACTCTTCCAGTGCGTCCAGATAGTTCTCTTCGGACAGCATCTGGCTGCGCTCGAGGTTGGTCATGCCGGGTTCGATCACTACATAGGATTCGAAATACAGCACGCGCTCGATGTCACGCAGGGTCATGTCCAGCAGCAGACCGATACGGGACGGCAGGGACTTCAGGAACCAGATGTGGGCAGTCGGGCTGGCCAGCTCGATGTGGCCCATACGCTCACGACGGACCTTGGTCTGGGTCACTTCTACGCCGCACTTCTCACAGATCACACCACGGTGTTTCAGGCGCTTGTACTTGCCGCACAGACACTCGTAGTCCTTCACCGGTCCGAAGATACGGGCGCAGAACAGACCATCACGCTCCGGCTTGAAAGTCCGGTAGTTGATGGTCTCAGGCTTTTTGACCTCACCGAATGACCAGGAGCGGATCATGTCAGGAGAGGCCAGACCGATCTTGATACTGTCAAACTCTTCGGTCTTGGTCTGAGCCTTCAAAAACTTGAGTAAGTCTTTCACGTGTTTCCCCTGTCAGGAGTCTAACCTCGGCGCCCCTGCTGCCGAAACAGCGGGGCGCCCACGTCAATTCTCGAACAATAAGAGCGAGCTCTTACTCTTCGTCCAGCTCGATGTTGATACCCAGAGAGCGGATTTCCTTCAGCAGTACGTTGAAGGATTCGGGCATGCCCGGCTCCATACGGTGGTCGCCATCCACGATGTTCTTGTACATCTTGGTACGGCCGTTCACATCGTCAGACTTGACGGTCAGCATTTCCTGCAGGGTATATGCCGCACCGTAAGCCTCCAGGGCCCACACTTCCATCTCACCGAACCGCTGACCACCGAACTGCGCCTTACCACCCAGCGGCTGCTGGGTAACCAGGCTGTAGGAACCGGTAGAACGCGCGTGCATCTTGTCGTCTACCAGGTGGTTCAGCTTGAGCATGTACATGTAACCCACGGTGACCTTACGCTCGAAGGCGTTACCGGTACGACCGTCGAACAGGGAGATCTGACCGGATTCCGGCAGATCGGCCAGCTTCAGCAGGGCCTTGATTTCGCGCTCTTTGGCACCATCAAAGACCGGCGTAGCGACCGGCAGACCCTTACGCAGGTTACCCACCAGGGTACGCACGTCGTCGTCGGACAGCTCGGCGATGTTCACTTGCTGGGAGTCCTTCTCGCCCAGGTCATAGACCTGCTGCAGGAACTCACGCATCTCGTGCAGCTCGCGCTGCTCTTTGATCATGCGGTCGATCTTCTCGCCGATGCCCTTGGCCGCGAGGCCCAGGTGCACTTCGAGGATCTGACCGATGTTCATACGAGACGGTACGCCCAGCGGGTTCAGTACGATGTCGACCGGACGGCCGTATTCGTCATGAGGCATGTCCTCGACCGGGCAGATCTTGGAGATAACACCCTTGTTACCGTGACGGCCCGCCATCTTGTCACCCGGCTGGATGCGACGCTTGACTGCCAGATAAACCTTGACGATTTTCAGCACGCCCGGCGCCAGATCGTCACCCTGGATGATCTTGCGACGCTTGTTCTCGAACTTCTTGTCAAACTCGGCCTTCAGCTCAACGTGCTGTTCAGCGATCTGCTCCAGTTCGATTTGCTTGGCTTCATCTTCGATGGCCAGTTCAAACCACTTGGAACGCTCGAGCTTGTTCAGACGATCTTCGCTGTAACCGGCGGCCAGCAGCAGGTTGCGGGAGCGGCCGAAGATGCCGTCTTCCAGGATCTTGAACTCTTCGGTCAAGTCCTTCTTCGCTTCCTTCAGCTGCATCTCTTCGATTTCTTTGGCGCGCTTGTCTTTTTCCACGCCATCGCGGGTAAAGACTTGCACGTCAACCACGGTACCGTACACACCGTTCGGTACGCGCAGGGAAGAGTCCTTCACGTCGGACGCCTTCTCACCGAAGATGGCGCGCAGCAGCTTCTCTTCCGGGGTCAGCTGGGTTTCGCCCTTCGGGGTCACCTTGCCGACCAGGATGTCGCCGCCCTTCACTTCGGCACCCACGTAGACGATACCGGACTCGTCCAGCTTGGACAGAGCGGCTTCACCCACGTTCGGGATGTCGGCAGTGATCTCTTCCGGACCCAGCTTGGTGTCGCGGGAGATACAGGCCAGTTCCTGGATATGGATGGTGGTCAGGCGATCTTCCTGAACCACGCGCTCGTTCACCAGGATCGAGTCTTCGAAGTTGTAACCGTTCCACGGCATGAACGCGACGCGCAGGTTCTGACCCAGCGCCAGTTCACCCAGGTCGGTGGACGGGCCGTCAGCCAGCACGTCACCGGCCATCACCGGCTCACCCAGCATCACGCAGGGGCGCTGGTTGATACAGGTGTTCTGGTTGGAACGGGTGTACTTGGTCAGGTTGTAGATGTCGATGCCGGCTTCGCCTGGCAGCAGCTCATCTTCATTGACCTTGATAACGATACGGGAGGCGTCGACGTAGTCGATCATGCCGCCACGCTTGGCCACTACGGTTACACCGGAGTCAACGGCCACGGCGCGTTCCATACCGGTACCTACCAGCGGCTTGTCAGCGCGCAGGGTCGGTACGGCCTGACGTTGCATGTTTGAACCCATCAATGCGCGGTTCGCGTCATCGTGTTCCAGGAACGGGATCAAGGCCGCTGCCACAGAGACGATCTGTTGCGGGCTCACGTCCATATACTGGATCTGGTCGGCGTTCATAAAGGTGGATTCACCCTTGTGACGGCACGGGATCAATTCATCTTTCAGACGGCCATCTTCGGTGGTCGCGGCGTTGGCCTGTGCGATCACGTACTTGCCTTCTTCAATCGCAGACAGGTAATCCACTTCGTCGGTGATCACACCGTCGATCACCTTGCGGTACGGGGTCTCGAGGAAACCGTACTCGTTGGTGCGGGAGTAGACGGACAGCGAGTTGATCAGACCGATGTTCGGACCTTCCGGCGTTTCGATCGGGCACAGACGACCGTAGTGGGTCGGGTGTACGTCTCGAACTTCGAAGCCGGCACGCTCACGGGTCAGACCGCCCGGGCCCAGCGCGGAGATACGACGCTTGTGGGTCACTTCGGACAGCGGGTTGTTCTGGTCCATGAACTGGGACAGCTGGCTGGAACCGAAGAACTCTTTGACCGCGGCGGAGATCGGCTTGGCGTTGATCAGATCCTGCGGCATCAGGGTGTCCAGATCGCCCAGAGACAGGCGCTCCTTCACCGCACGCTCGACACGGACCAGACCGACACGGAACTGGTTCTCGGCCATTTCACCGACAGAACGGATACGACGGTTACCCAGGTGGTCGATATCGTCCACCTCGTCATTGCCGTTACGGATGTCGATCAGGCGCTTCATGACCTCGACGATGTCGTCCTTGGTCAGCACGCCAACGCCGGTCTCGTCTTCACGACCCAGACGGCGGTTGAACTTCATCCGACCCACGGTAGACAGGTCGTAACGCTCGGAAGAGAAGAACAGGTTCTCGAACAGCTGCTCTGCGGCTTCGCGAGTAGGCGGCTCGCCCGGACGCATCATGCGATAGATCTCGACCAGGGCTTCCAAGCGGCTGGAGCTGGAGTCGATACGCAGGGTCTCGGACATGTAAGCACCGTGGTCCAGTTCGTTGGTGAACAGAACCTCGAAGTGCTTGAAGCCGGCTTGGGACAGGTTGGCAACCGCTTCCAGGCTCAGGGCCTGGTTGGCAGTCACAACCATTTCACCAGTCTGCGGATGTGCGTAGTTCTTGGCAGCAACTTTGCCAACAACATACTCTACCGGCACCTCGATCTGGGTGATGCCGTCTTTTTCCAGCTGGCGGATGTGACGGGCTGTGACGCGACGACCTGTCTCGACCACCACGGCGCCATTGGCAATGATGTCGAAGGTCGCGGTCTCGCCACGCAGGCGCTCGGGCACCAGATCCATCATCAACTTGCCATCTTTCACTTCGAAACCGATGGTCTCGAAGAAGGTGGCCAGGATTTCTTCGGAACTGAAGTCCAGGGCGCGCAGAATAATGGAGGCTGGCAGTTTACGACGACGGTCGATACGGACAAACAGGTTGTCTTTCGCATCGAACTCGAAGTCCAGCCAGGAGCCACGGTAGGGGATAACGCGAGCGTTATACAGTACCTTACCGGATGAATGTGTTTTGCCTTTATCGTGGTCGAAGAAGACGCCCGGGCTGCGGTGCAGCTGGGAGACGATGACCCGCTCGGTACCATTGATGACAAAGGTGCCGTTTTCGGTCATGAGCGGAATTTCGCCCATGTAAACTTCTTGTTCCTTGATATCTTTGACGGTGCCGGCAGCTGCTTCACGGTCGTACAGAACCATACGAAGCTTGACACGCAGCGGCGCGGAGTAGGTCACTCCACGGATCTGGCATTCTTTTACGTCAAATACCGGCTCACCCAGGCGATAGCTGACATACTGAAGCTCAGCACTACCGGAGTAACTGGTGATCGGGAAAACGCTACGGAAGGCGGCTTCTAGGCCGTACTCACCTTCCGGGTCAGCCTCGATGAACTGCTTGAAGGAGTCCAGCTGAATGGACAACAGATAAGGCGTGTCCAGTACCTGGTCTCGCTTACCGAAGTCCTTACGTATGCGTTTTTTTTCGGTATAAGAGTAAACCATAGGGTTCCTCAGCTCGCTGATAAGTGACCCACTCTGTCCCCACGGGACAGCTCTGTCTCAACACCGTTTTGTGTTGGCCCGGACGATGAGGCGGTCCGGATTGCTGGTGCACCGAGAGTCGTGAACGGTGTGAAATACTCTCAGTCTACAGCGCAAAAAGGCTGGTGAATAAAGATTCACCAGCCTTAGCCTGTTTTATCAGGCTAATCTACATAAATGCAGATTATTTGATCTCAACAGAAGCACCGGCAGCTTCCAGCTCTTTCTTCAGAGCTTCAGCTTCGTCCTTGGACACGGCTTCTTTCAGATTGGTCGGAGCAGCTTCTACCAGGTCCTTGGCTTCTTTCAGGCCCAGACCGGTAGCGCCACGAACGGCCTTGATGACGGCAACTTTGTTGGCGCCAGCAGCAGTCAGAACTACGTCGAACTCGGTCTTCTCTTCTACTGCTTCAGCAGCAGCCGGGCCGGCCATTACGGCAGCAGCGGCAGAAACACCGAACTTCTCTTCCATAGCTTCGATCAGCTCAACAACTTCCATTACGGACATGGAAGCAACGGCTTCGATGATTTGGTCTTTAGTGATAGACATGACAAAAATTCCTGATGTTGAATAAACTCAAACAGCCTAGATAGGCGAGAATCAAGCAGCAGCTTGTTTCTGGTCGCGAACAGCAGCGATAGTACGAACCAGCTTGCCAGCAGAGGCTTCCTTCATGGTAGCCATCAACTTCGCAATTGCTTCTTCGTAGGTCGGCAGCGTGGCCAGACGATCAATTTGTGCTGCGGCGATAAACTCACCGTTAAAAGCGCCAGCCTTGATTTCGAACTTTTGGTTCGCTTTGGCAAACTCTTTGAACAGACGAGCGGCAGCGCCCGGGTGTTCGTTGGAGAAAGCAATCAAGGTAGGACCGGTAAATGCGTCGTTCAGGCACTCGTATTCGGTACCTTCTACCGCGCGACGCAGCAGGGTGTTACGCACAACGCGCATGTACACACCAGCTTCACGAGCGGTCTTACGCAGGACGGTCATCTTCTCTACAGTGACGCCGCGAGAATCGGCTACAACTGCAGAAAGAGCGCCTTTGGCAGCTTCGTTGACTTCAGCAACAATTGCCTTTTTGTCTTCGAGTCCCAATGCCATTGGCTTAACTCCTGGATTGAATCCGGGTCAATTGACCCAGTACTGACACATCCCCCCTACCTTTACAACAGAGGGGAACGATGCGGTAGCAGGATTCCAGAAGAGAAAGAATCTTTCTCGCTGGGTTTCCGGCACCGTCTACGCAGGAAAAATTAAGGCCCTGCGGCCTCCTGCGGTCTTGGACGGAGGTCGAAACCCCCAACCAATCAAGGCGCAAAATTATAGATTAAATTTTGCGCCTTGTAAAACCCATCAATTAGGCCTGAGCTTCCAGAGAAGCTTGGTCTACGGCAACACCGGCACCCATGGTGGTGGAGATGCTGACTTTCTTGATGAATACACCCTTGGCGGAGGACGGCTTGGCCTTCTTCAAGGCAACCAGCAGAGCTTCCAAGTTCTCTTTCAACTGAACTTCGTTGAAGGAAACTTTGCCCAGGGTGGTGTGAATGATACCGTTCTTGTCGTTACGGTAACGAACCTGACCAGCCTTGGCGTTCTTGACGGCTTCGGCTACGTTCGGAGTTACGGTACCAACCTTCGGGTTCGGCATCAGGCCGCGCGGGCCCAGGATCTGGCCCAGTTGACCAACAACACGCATGGCATCCGGGGATGCGATCACGACGTCGAAGTTCATCTCGCCTTTCTTGACCAGCTCAGCCAGGTCATCCATACCAACCAGTTCAGCACCGGCAGCCTTGGCGGCTTCGGCGTTGGCACCCTGGGTGAATACAGCGACACGGATGTCACGGCCAGTACCGTGCGGCAGTACAGTTGCACCACGTACGTTCTGGTCGGATTTACGAGCATCGATACCCAGGTTGACAGCAACGTCAACGCTCTCAACGAACTTGGCGGTAGCCAGTTCTTTCAGCAGGGCAATGGCTTCGTTGATGGAGTACTCTTTGGTACCGTCAACTTTTTCGCGAATAACGCGCATACGCTTGGACAGTTTAGCCATTGTCTTACTCCTCCACTACCAGGCCCATGGAACGAGCGGAACCGGCGATGCAACGTACTTTTGCATCCAGATCGGCACCAGTCATATCCGGCTCTTTGGTCTTGGCGATTTCTTGCAGCTGGGCAACAGTCACCTTACCAACCTTGTCTTTGTTCGGCTTGGCAGAACCAGACTGGATACCAGCGGCTTTCTTCAGCAGGAAGGAAGCGGGCGGAGTCTTGGTTTCGAAGGTGAAGGAACGGTCGCTGTAAACGGTGATCACGACCGGAGTCGGAGAACCTTTTTCCAGCTTTTCTGTACGGGCGTTGAACGCCTTACAGAATTCCATGATGTTCACGCCGTGCTGACCCAGAGCAGGACCAACGGGAGGGCTGGGGTTAGCACTGCCAGCCTTAACTTGCAGCTTGATATAAGCTGTGACTTTCTTAGCCATTACAAAAATACCTCAAAAATGGGTTCTAGCGCCTCGGAGACATGCTCCTGCAAACGGCTCCCCAACAAATAAAGGGGCAGCGAATTATAGAGATAATCGCTGCCCCTGACAACCGTTAAACGTACAGAGATTAATCAGCCTTTTTCGACCTGACCAAAATCCAGTTCTACCGGTGTTGAGCGGCCAAAGATCAGAACGGAGACCTTCACGCGGCTCTTCTCGTAGTCCACCTCTTCAACGGTACCGTTGAAGTCGGCGAACGGACCATCGGCAACCCGGACCATCTCACCCGGTTCAAACAGGGTTTTCGGACGCGGTTTGTCGTGGGCATCTTGCAGACGGTTGAGGATGGCATCCGCTTCTTTATCGGAGATCGGAGCCGGACGGTCGGAGGTACCGCCGATGAAGCCCATGACGCGCGGTACATTGCGTACCAGGTGCCATGTGGTCTCATCCATCACCATCTGGACCAGGACATAGCCTGGGAAAAACTTGCGCTCACTCTTGCGCTTCTGGCCGGCACGCATCTCGACCACTTCTTCGGTCGGGACAAGCACTTCACCGAACATGTCTTCCATGCCATGCATCTTGATATGTTCACGCAGGGACTTGGCAACCCGACCTTCATAGCCGGAAAACGCCTGCACGACATACCATCTCATACGTTGTTCACGTTGTTCAGTCATGGCTTATCCTTACACACCGGTAATCAGGTTGACCAACCAGACCAAGGCGCCGTCCAGAACGAACAGCAGCAGCCCCATCACGGCGGTCACCGCCAGCACAATCAGGGTTGTCTGAATGGCTTCCTGACGGGTTGGCCATACGACCTTGCGGACTTCCAGGCGAGACTCGCGAGCAAAAGCCAGTGTTGCTTTTCCTTTCACTGTACGCAGAGCAAGTACGCCTGCCGCTGCGATAGCGACCAATACACCCAATGCACGCAAGGCGACGTTCACATCATTAAAATGCTTACCGACCCACCAGTTTCCAGCAACTGCCGCGATCAGGATGATGAAAACCAGGCCCCAAAGCAGGGTATCCTTGCTTCCGCCCTGATCCTCAGAACTAACACTCATACAACCCACCTGTATCTGACGTAACCAAAGACACAAAAGCCCCGTACGAGACGAGGTATATGGCAGGGGCGGCAGGACTCGAACCCGCAACCATCGGTTTTGGAGACCGCTGTTCTACCAATTCGAACTACGCCCCTGCATAAGAAAGCCCCTATTATAGGGGCTTTGCTTTATTTATGTAAGCCAAGATTACGCGATAACTTTGGCTACAACACCAGCACCTACGGTACGGCCACCTTCACGGATGGCGAAACGCAGGCCGTCGTCCATCGCGATCGGAGCAATCAGGGTAACAACCATCTTGATGTTGTCGCCCGGCATGACCATCTCTACGCCTTCCGGCAGTTCGATGGTACCGGTCACGTCGGTAGTACGGAAGTAGAACTGCGGACGGTAGCCCTTGAAGAACGGGGTATGACGACCACCTTCTTCTTTGGACAGTACGTACACTTCGGATTCGAA
>NZ_CDDD01000082.1 GCF_000820165.1 Aeromonas taiwanensis | reverse complement strand
GGGCGAAGCCGCCACGGGCGTGAGGCAGGCTGTCGGCATAGGGAATGTAGGGCTTGATGTCGACGACGGGGGTGCCATCGAGCAAGTCCACCGCCCCCAGCTCCAGCCAGAGCTTGCCCCGTGCCCGGCCGACGCCGTGCAGCTCGACCACGGAGAGGCCGAGGGGGTTCGGGCGGAAGGTGGAGCGGGTGGCAAAGACCCCGACCCGCTCGTTGCCGCCGAGGCGCGGCGGGCGCACGGTCGGATGCCAGCCCTGGGCCATGGTCTGGTGAAACACGAAGCTTATCCAGAGATGGGAGAACTGCTCGATGCCGCGCAGCACGTCCGGCTGATCGTAGGGGGGAAGCAGCTCGAGGCGGGCGCGGGCCGAGGCGACCAGGCCGGGCTGGCGGGGGATGGCGAACTTCTCCTTGTAGGGAGAGCGGATGATCCCGAGGGTATCGATGTCGAACTTCATGGCGGGTCCTGGCTGAAAACCCCGGCAATGTAGCACAGGCGGGCCGAAAACGCAGGCACCCTGGCGGCCGGGGCGTTGCCGCCACCCTGTGATCCGGGTCGCAGACCCGGGGGCGCGGGGCTGTGCCCGGGCGTGAACTTGCGTAGGGTGGTGCGCAAAGGAGATGCCGGACGTGGCCAGGGCGCCACGCCGCACAGGAGAGACAGGGATGAAATTGCTGATTATCGGCGGCACCGGCTTCCTGGGCCGCCACCTGACCTCGCTGGCCCTGGACTGGGGCCACGAGGTGACGCTGTTCAATCGCGGCCACCGCCAGCACCCGGACTGGCGCGAGCTGACCCGGTTGCAGGGGGACAGGGATCTCGACCTGACGCCCCTGCAGGCGGACGGGCTGCACTGGGATCTCGCCATCGACACCTGCTGCTATCGCCCCGAGCAGGCAGAAAGGCTCTCAGATGCCCTGCTGGGACGCTGCGAGCGGCTTATCTTCATCTCCACCATCAGCGTCTATCGTGACTTCGCCCGGCCCGAGATGGATGAGTCGGCGCCGCTGCACGAGATGGGGGATCCGCTCCCGACCGACTACGGCCCGCTCAAGGTGTGGTGCGAGGCGGCCTATCGCGAGCGCTGGGGAGAGCGGCTCTGCATCCTGCGCCCCGGTGTGCTCTGCGGCCCCTTCGACCCCACCGGGCGCCTGGCCTGGTGGGTGAGGCGGGTGCAGCAGGGCGGGCCCTGGCTGCTGCCGGGGGAGGGGCAGGACAGGCTGCAATACCTGGATGTGCGCGACTGCGCAGAATTTGTGTTGCGGGCCGCCGAGCAGCGGCTGGAGGGTTGCTTCAATCTGCTCAAGCCCGGCATCGCGCTGGCGGACTGGGTGGAGCGCCTCGCCGCCCGGCTGGTGCCGGCGACGGCACTGCAGCCCCAGTGGCGGCCCTGGGCCGCCCTGATAAAGGCGGGGGTCGAGCCCTGGCAGAGCTACCCGACCCTGTTGCCCAGCACGCAGGCGGAGTATGCGGGTTATGGCACCATCAGCGCCGAGGCCGCCATCGTCCACGGCCTGAACTTCCGCCCCCTGGAGGAGACGGTGGCCGATCTGGTGGAGTGGCTCGCGAGCAACCCGCAGGGGCCGCTGGCGGGCATGAGCCGGGCTGAGGAGGAGGCGCTGCGCCGGCGGCTGGGGGAGGCCTGAATAAGGGGGTACAGGGCAATAAAAAAGAGAGGGCACCCCGGTGCCCTCTCTGCTTTCATTTTGCCTCAGGCGTCAGCGCAGGAGCGCGCCGCACTCGGTCAGCAGAGCCCTCAGCACGCTGCGATGGCAGCGGGACTCCTGCTCGCAGTAACAGCCGACCGACAGGTTGGTGGTGTGGGAGAGGGCGGCAAGCAGGGCCAGATCGTGCTTCGCGGCCGGGGTGGCCATCTCGGCCTTGTACTGCTTGCAGAAGGCGGTCCACTGGGCCGGGGTCTCGGCGCTCTGGCCCAGCTTCATGGTCTCGGCGCTGGGGGCCAGGTTGGGGAACCAGACGTCGTACCAATCCTGGCTGGCGAATTCCGCCTTGGGCACGCCGCGGGGCGGGCGGCGCACGGTACCGATACGCAGCCCCTCGTCCGCGAGGCGGGGGCTGCCGAGACGCACTATGGCCACTGCCATGGCGGGCTCCTTACTTCTCTTCGGCCACTTTCAGTGCCTGGCCGTAGCAGATCACCTGCTTCAGGCAGCCCGGCACGTCGCTGAACTCGGCGCACTTGTCGAAGCTGACACCGTTGCCGCCCATGTCCGCCACGCGGCGGCGGGCCAGGGTGCGCGCCTCGCCGGCATTGGGCACCGCCTGATTGGCATCGCTCTGGCAGGATTCCCCCTCGACGGTGCCGAGGTAGAGGTAGTTGAGATCGGCGAGCTCGCTTGGCTCGTAGATGCGGACGCTGCCCGGCTTGAAGTATTCGTCGAAGTTTTCCTTGTCCAGATTGCTGTTGAAGGAGAAGTCGGCGCAACCGGAGGCGATGAGGGGCAGCAATAGAATCAGGCGTTTCATGTCGATGTCTTGTTGAACGGTGAGAGGGGCATTATAGGGGCCAGTCGCTGCCTGCGACCAGCCCCATTTTTGGCCAGGTGGGAAGGGTGTGACGGGGATCAGGCCGAAGCCAGCACGCTGGTGCAGGTGCCGGTAGTGGTCGTCAGTGAGCAGGTCTCTGGATGAGAGAGGGGTGCACCGGCGCCCCTCGTGTGACTGCTGTCAGGCCGCAGCCTCCCACTGGTGCAGGCTGCGGTAGTTGTCGTCGGTGAGCAGGGTCTCTGGATGAGAGAGGGGCGCCCCGGCGCCCCTCGTGTGACTGCGATCAGGCCGGAGCCAGCCGTTGGTGCAGGCTGCGGTAATAGTCGTCTGCGAGCAGCGTCTGGTGCGGGGCGCACAGGCGGATCCGCCCCTCTTCCATCAGGGCGACCCTGTCCATCCGCTCCAGCCCCAGCAGGCGGTGGGAGATGAGCAGCAGGGTGCGATCGGCCCCCAGGGTCAGCAGCAGATCCATGATCTCCCGCTCGGTCTGGCTGTCGAGCCCCTCGGTCGGCTCGTCCAGCAGCCAGAGCGGCGCGTCGTGCAGCAGGGCGCGGGCGATGCCGATGCGGCGGCGCTCCCCGCCGGAGAGGGGACGGCCGCCATCCCCGAGCCAGGCGTCCAGCCCGGCCTCGGCCTGCTCTTCCTCATTATCAAGCAGGCTGGCAAGACCCACTTGGGTGAGCACCTCCGTCAGCCGCTCGTCGCTGGCGGTGGGGGCGGCCAGCTTGAGGTTGCCGCGCAGGGTATCGGCAAAGAGGTGAACCCGCTGGCTCACGACGGAGCAGGAGGCGCGCAGCGCACTCTCGTCGTACTGGGTCAGGGGTCTGCCGTCCAGCAGGATCTCCCCGGACTGCGCCGTCCACTCCCGGGTCAGCAGCCCCATCAGGGTGGACTTGCCGCAGCCGGTCTGCCCCAACAGCGCGAGCTTCTCGCCCGCGTGCAGTTGCAGGGTGCAACCCTGCAGCACGGGGCCGTCCTGGTCCGGATAGGTGAAATGGACATCCCGCATCTGCAAGGTGCCCGCGCTGGCGGGGGCCTGATCCTCTCCCCACGCTGGCGCCCTGGCCTCCTGCAGGATCTCGTTGAGGCGACGGGCCGAGGTGAGGCTGGTAGATAGATGCTGGAAGGCGCCCGCCAGCGGCAGCAGCGCCTCGAAGCTCGCCAGGGTGGCGAACACCATCAGCGCCGTGATGGGGTCGGGGACACTGCCCCCGACGCCGTGACCGGCCAGCCAGAGCATCAGGGTCAGGGTCCAGCCGCTGAGCAGCTGGACCGAAAATGCGGCCAGACCGCTGACCCTGGCCATGCGGGCCTGGGCCTGGATCAGGGCCCGCTCCGCCTGCTGCAACTCGGCGAGCGCCCCGGGGGCGGCGGCGAACATCTGCAGTTCGGCATGACCGTCCAGGTAGTCCACCAGGCGGGTGCGCAGGCTGGACTTCTCGGCGATGAGCCGGCGGCCCGGTGCGCGCCCGGCAAAATAGAAGACCAGGGGCAGGGCCAGCATGCCAAACAGCAGGATGGCGCCCAGGGTGAGGGCGAGGCGGCTGTCGAAGAAGGAGAGGAAGAACACCAGCCCGGCACAGCTCAGCAGCGCCGCCCCTATGGGGGTGATGAGGCGCAGGTAGACGTGATCCATGGCGTCGATGTCGGCCACCAGGCGGTTGAGCAAGTCCGCTTGCCTAAAGCCCGCCAGGGAGCCGGGGGAGAGGGGGGAGAGCTTCTCCCAGAACCAGACCCGCAGCCGGGTCAGTACCCGGAAGGTGGCATCGTGGCTCACCACCCGCTCGCCCCAGCGGCTGGCGGTGCGCACGATGGAGAAGAAGCGCACCCCGCCCGCCGGGGTCATGTAGTTGAAGGTGTCCCGGGTGGCGACGGCCAGCCCGGCCACCGCGGCAGCAGAGAGGAACCAGCCGGAGAGGGAGAGCAGCCCCATGCCAGCCACCAGGGTGACCAGGGCCAGCAGCAGGCCCAGGGAGAGGCTGAGCCAGTGCTGGCGATAGAGACGCAGGAACGGCAGTAGATCAGTCATCGAGAGAGTCTCCGAAACCTTGTGACTGGTGCTGGGACAGGAGGCGGGCGAAGGGCCCGCGGGCTTCGCTGAGCCGTGCGAACTGGCCTTGTTCCACCAGCTGGCCGCGCTCCAGCACCAGGATGTTGTCCATCTGGCTGAGCTGGTCGAGGCGATGGGTGATCATCAGCAGGGTCTGGCCTTGTGCGGCCTGCTCGAGCGTGCCCATGATGGCGCGTTCCGAGTGGCGATCCAGGCTGGCGGTGGGTTCATCCAGCACCATCATCTGGGTCTCCTTGAGCAGGGTACGGGCCAGGGCGATGCGCTGGGCCTGACCGACGGAGATACCGCCGGCCTGATCCCCGACGCGGTAGTCCAGCCCCTTCTCCTTGACGAAGGACCAGGCCTCTGCCCGTGTCAGCACCGCCTCGAGCTCCGCATCGCTCGCAGCGGGCTTGGCCAGCAGCAGGTTGTCACGCAAGGAGGCATGGAAGAGCTGCGGATTCTGGGAGAGCCAGCCCAGTTGCCGGCGCCACTGGCTGATGTCCAGGGTGTGGAGCTCCACCCCGTTGACGCGAAGGGAACCGCGATAGGGGGCAAAGCCGAGCAGGGCGTTGACCAGGGAGCTCTTGCCCGCCCCGCTGATGCCGACCAGGGCGGTGCGCGTGCCGGCTTCCAGGGTGAAATCGAGGGGGCCGACCAGCACCTTGCCCTCGGCGCTCAGCACCTCCAGGGCGCAAGCCTCCACCCTGACGGGCCCCTGGGCGTGGAAGGGGGTCGTTCCCGAGGCCGGCTCGCTGACCTCGGCTTCCAGAAACTCCAGCAGCTGTTCGGCGGCGCCGATGGCCTGCGCCTTGGCGTGGTAGTGGGCGCCGAGCTCCCGCAGGGGGGCGTAGAACTCGGGGGCGAGGAAGAGCACGAACAGGCCGGTAAAGAGCGTGACCTTGACGCCATAACTGCCAAAGTTGAGGTGATCTATATAGGAGAACCCGAAATAGACGGCCACCAGGGCCACTGCGATGGCGGCGAAGAACTCCAGCACGGCGGTGCTCAGGAACGCGAGGCGCAGCACCTCCATGGTGCGCTCGCGAAAATCTTCCGACGCGTCGCGGATGGCGTCACCCTCCGCCCGGGTGCGCATGAAGAGTTGCAGGGTACGCAACCCCTTGAGGCGATCGAGGAAGTGACCGGAGAGGCGTGCCAGCGACTGGAAATTGCGGCGGTTCGCATCGGCAGCCCCCACCCCCACCAGGATCATGAAGAGCGGGATCAGGGGGGCGGTGCCGAGCAGGATCAGGCCCGCCGCCCAGTTGACCGGGAAGACGGAGACCAGGATCACCAGGGGGATGAAGACGGCTATGGCTATCTGGGGCAGATAGCGGGAGAAGAAATCCTGCATCTCTTCGATCTGCTCGAGCAGCAGGCTGGCCCAGCTGCCGGCGGGGCGGCGCTGGATATAGGCGGGGCCGAGGCGGGCGAGGCGGGTGAGCACCAGCTCGCGAATGGCCTGACGCACTGCGCTGCCTGCCTTGAAGCTGGCCACCTCGCGCCCATAGGCCAGTGCGGCCTTGGTCAGGGTCACCAGCAGCAGGCTGATGAAGAGGGGGGCGGATTGCTCAGGGCTCGAACCCTCGATGATGAAACCGTGGAGCAGGGTCGCCAGCAGCCAGGCTTGCATCACCATCAGGACGCCCTGACCCAGCCCGAGGGCGATGGAAAAACCGATCCAGCGTCGGCCATGGCCCGACTGCTTGCGCAACCAGCCATAGAGATGTTTCTGCCTGTTCTTGTCCATTCACCGCCTCCTCAAATGAGTGGCGCAAGACTATCGTCGCCCCCACGGCTTGGCAACCTTGCAAATCCGGCTCTGTGGGCGCCTTTGTTTGAAAAACCAGCTGCATGCTCAATAGTTGGCCGAACAGCTTGATTTATGGCAAAAAATGCGAAGTCGGTGATTGCGCTCGGCGGCAAAATGCATATAGTAGAGGCCACTGACGCGGGTGTAGTTCAATGGTAGAACGGCAGCTTCCCAAGCTGCATACGTGGGTTCGATTCCCATCACCCGCTCCACATTCCAGATGATGGCCAAGCTTGTCATCACCTCCACCGAATCGCTCTCTGTCATGGGATGACCCATCAGACCAGCAGGTTTAGATGCCTAGCGGGCATCGTATAATGGCTATTACCTCAGCCTTCCAAGCTGATGATGCGGGTTCGATTCCCGCTGCCCGCTCCAGCGTTCATGCAAAAAGCCCACTCCGTCGAGTGGGCTTTTTGTTTTGCGCTTTTTTCACGCCTCTACTGCAGTGGTTGCCACAAACAGAAGAGGCGCCAACAGGCGCCTCTCGCTTCACACACGGGAGCTGGCTTATTCCTGCTCCAGCTCGCCGCAGAAACGGTAGCCTTCACCGTGGATGGTGGCGATGATCTCGGGGGTGTCGCCCACGCTCTCGAAGTGCTTGCGAATGCGGCGGATGGTGACATCCACGGTACGGTCGTGAGGCTTGAGCTCGCGGCCGGTCATCTTCTTGAGCAGCTCGGCACGGGTCTGGATCTGGCCCGGGTTTTCGCAGAAGTGCAGCATGGCACGGAACTCGGAGCGCGGCAGCTTGAACATGTCGCCCGCCGGGCTGACCAGCGCGCGGCTGTTGATGTCCAGCGCCCAGCCATTGAACAGGTAACGCTCCACCAGTTTCTTCTCTTCGCCACCGGCGGCCACGTTCATGGTGCGGCTCAGCAGGTTGCGGGCGCGGATGGTCAGCTCGCGGGGGTTGAACGGCTTGGTGATGTAGTCATCGGCACCGATCTCCAGGCCCAGGATCTTGTCCACCTCGTTGTCACGGCCGGTCAGGAACATCAGGGCGATATTGTCATCCTCACGCAGTTCGCGCGCCAGCAGCAGACCGTTCTTGCCCGGCAGGTTGATGTCCATGATCACCAGGTTGATGGTGTGGCTGGTCAGGGCCTGGTGCATCTCGTCGCCATTGTTGGCTTCCAGCACGATGTAGCCTTCGGCCTCGAAGATGCTCTTGAGTGTATTGCGGGTGACCAGCTCGTCTTCGACGATCAGAATATGTGGTGTTTGCATGAGTATTCCCAGATTCTTATCAGTTAATTATCGAAATTTTAACACTCTTTGGCGTTATCCGACCGGTCCTGAAAATTTATTACGTCATCCTGGGTATGAAAATCAGGTCGAATCATCGCGAATTTGGTAACTATGTTGGCAAGCGTCCCTGTGCCATCCATAGGCTCTCAACAAGTCTGATCGAGAGGTGTCCGGAGAGGTAGTCCATTACAAAAGTTGCTGCATTTTATCAGTTAACAGGCGCATAACAACACTCTTTGCCGTCAGATAGCAACTTTTTAACTCGGGTTTGATATAAGTCAATCCCCGAGTTCGCTGCATCATACTTGGGCTGGCCCGCTTTTTCGCCCTTAATAAATGTAATGGGATGTAACATGTGGTTGACATGACTTTGTGGGAAAACTACAGAAAAGTGTGCTTCATTGCCCCCTCTGCGCCGCCGGACTGGGCTGCCTATGCCATCGTCACGGCCTGGAACCCGGCCAGCCGCTGGGTGGGGCCGCGTCGCAATGCCCGCCGCCAGCGGGCCCTGATGCGGCAGGTGGGCGAGCTCCCCGTCCTGCCGGTGTGGGGGAGCGATGAAGACGAGCGTTGGCAGGAGGCCTCCCTGCTGCTGCCACTCTCGCAGGCCGAAGCCGTCCGGCTGGCCGCCCGCTTCGGGCAGAATGCCCTCTACTGGGTGGAGGCCGGTGAGCTCTGGCTGGTGCCCGCCCTGCTCCAGGGGGCGCCCTGCCATCTGGGGCGGCTGGCCCTCCGCTGGCGGATCCGCCCTCCTGCGTGACGAAGGGGTGAGTAAGAGCTCACCCATCTGGACGGGCTGCCCAGGTCCCGGATTGTCAGACCCTCCCTATGATGAAAGAATGAGCGCACAGATTTCACTCCATGGAAGGATGATGAGCATGCTGGACCTACTGCCCGACCTTTGCGATGAACACGGTGACACCTTGCAGGTGGCCGACCCCCTGTTTCACGACTATGGCGGCAAGGCGCTGTTTCACGGCGAGGCGGTGACCCTCTCCTGTTTCGAGGACAACAGCCTGGTGCGGGAGCTGGTGAACCGGCCCGGCCAGGGCAAGGTGATGGTCATCGACGGGGGAGGCTCCCTGCGCCGGGCACTGCTCGGGGATCAACTGGCCATCAAGGCGGTGGAGCAGGGGTGGGAGGGGATCCTGATCAACGGCGCGGTGCGGGATGTGGGCACCCTGGCCACGCTGGCGCTCGGGGTCAAGGCGCTGGCGCCCTGCCCGGTCAAGACCGAGAAACGGGGGCTGGGGACGCTGGATGCGGTGGTCTCTTTTGCCGGCGTGACCATAGCCCCGGGTGACTATGTCTACGCCGACCTCAACGGTGTGCTGGTGAGCGGCGCACGCCTGCTCTGAGGCTTCAGAAGTTGAAGCCCACGCCCAGGGTGAGGAATTGCTCGGTGCTGAAGGCGCTGACGCCGTAGTTGGCGGTGATGGCCAGTTGCGGCGTCACCAGCAGGCTGCTGTTGAGCTCCACCAGGGTGCTGGGCTTGCTCACCTCCAGCTGCTTGAGCTGGCTGCCGATGTTGAGGGAGGGGGAGACGCGATAGCGCACCCCTGAGCTGATATTGAAGCCGGCTCGGTCACTGTCGGTGCCGATGGCGGGCCCCGCCTCCATGTAGAGGCTGATGTCGTCCTCCACCGGATACTGGTAGCCAGTATTGATGAGCCAGATGTCAAAGTTGTCGCCCGGGTGGGCCTGATTGCCGAGCAGGATGCCGGAATAGCTCTTCACGTAGAGAGAGTTGTCTGCATCCGTCTGGAGAAAACTCCAGTCGGCGGCCTGGGCCGAGAAGGCGAGGCTGGATGCGAGTGCGATGACGAGAGATCTGGCCATTCGTTTCCCCTCCTTGGGCCCGAACAGGACTACAAGCATGGCACAGGCCAGCGGGCTGTAAAGGGAACCCCGATCACAATAAAAGAGTTTTGACGGGGGGAGGAGTCGTGTTACACAGGCCACTCACTCTGTGTCTTCACGATAATCTCCATCACGAGGTGAACTCATGAACAAGAAACTGATCCTGCTGGCCGCACTGGCCCTGGGAGGCTGCGCCATGACGACGGGGTCCACAATGGCCGAACTGCAGGCATCGACCTGGCAGTTGCAAGGGGCGAGCGGTGACACCTTCACCCTGCAGCTTGCCGGTGACAAGGTTGTGGGCAAGGGCGGCTGCAATCGCTACTTTGGCGGCATTACCCAGCAAGGCGACGGCGTGCTGACGCTCGGTCCCATCGGTGCGACCCGCATGATGTGTATCGGGGATCAGATGAGCAAGGAGATGGACTACCTGAAAGCGCTGGAGAAGGTGGCAGGCTTCCAGGTGACCGGCGATCAGCTGGTGCTCCAGGATGCCGGCAAGGCGACGCTGCTGACCTTCAACGCCGTCAAATAATCTGGTGCCGTCAGAGTCTGTCGCAGACTGATGCCCGCACCACAGTGTGACAGGGATGTGCAAAAGGGACGCCGTGGCGTCCCTTTTTGATCGCGGGGCAGAGGGTCAGCCCCCCCGCTGAAAGCGAAAGCGCTTCTTGCGCCGGTAGGGATAGACGTCCTCGAACACCCCCTCCTTGATGTTGCTCTGCAGCCGCTTCCAGTAGTTGGCATCGAACAACTCCTTGTGCAGCTGCATCATGATCTCCCGCACCTGGGGTTTTTGCAGCAGGAAGGTGGCGAACTCCTCGGGGAAGATGTCGTTCGGCGCCACCGAATACCAGGGCTCGGCGCTCCACTCGTCTTCCGGGTAGCGCGGTGGCGGGATCTGGCGGAAGTTGCACTCCGTCATGTAGCAGATCTCGTCGTAGTCGTAGAAGACCACCCGGCCGTGGCGGGTCACCCCGAAGTTCTTGAACAGCATGTCGCCGGGGAAGATGTTGGCCGCCGCGAGCTGGCGGATGGCGTTGCCGTACTCCTCCAGGGCGAGCCGGGTCTGCTGCTCGTCCGCCTGATCCAGATAGAGGTTCAGCGGGATCATCTTGCGCTCGGTATAGAGGTGCCTTATCACCAGCTTGTCGGCCGTGATGGTGAGCGCCGAGGGGGCCACCGCCTTGAGCTCGGCCAGGAGCGCTGGCGAAATCCGCTCCAGCGGAAACTCGAAGTTGGTGAACTCCTGGGTATCGGCCATGCGGCCCACCCTGTCGTGCTGTTTCACCAGGCGGTACTTCTCCTTGACCTGCTCGTGGCTCACCTCCTTGGGCGGGGTGAACTCGTCTTTGATCACCTTGAACACCACGTCGTAGGAGGGGAGGGTGAACACGCTCATCACCATCCCCTTGATGCCAGGGGCGATGACGAACTGCTCCCGGCTCTGGGCCAGGTGCTGCTGGTAGTGGCGATAGAGCTCGGTCTTGCCGTGTTTCTGGCAGCCGATGGCGTTGTAGATCTCGTAGTCCGGCTTGCGGGGCATGATCTGGCGCAGGAAGGCGACGAAGAGCGCCGGCACCGGGGCATAGACCATGAAGTAGGCGCGGGCGAAGCCGAACACGATGGAGGCCAGCTCCGGCTCGAAGATGACGGTGTCCACATAGATGCTCTGGCCCGTGCTGAGCAGGGGCAGGATGAAGGGCAGCACCTGCCCCTTCACCCGGATGAGCCCCACCAGATAGGCCCCCTTGTTGCGATAGAACACCTCCTTGAGCAGCTCGATGGCGAACGGCTCCTCCTGCAGGATGGCGGGGCCGCTCTCGGCCAGGTGGCGGTGGATGTCGATGATGTCCCGCTGCTTGTCCTCATAGGGGAGGGTGAAGCTGTAATCCCCGAGCAGCTGGCTCAGGGTCTGGGGCAGGTGGGCTAGATCGGTGCGATAGACCCGCAGCAGGGCGCTCAGGTCGGGATGGTCGCCGCGGCTCACGAAGGGGTGGATGTAGAGGTTCTCGTCGCGAATGTTGCGATGGCGGAAGATCCGACGATAGACGGAGTTGAAGAAGGACTCCGCCACCTCGAAGTTTTCGCAGCGGGGCAGCAGATCGCTGAAGGCCCCCTTCACCTGCTTGAGCAGGGACTGGGTGGCGTGATGCTCCCCCATCATCTGCTTGATCCGGGCCGTGGTGGCACCGACGTGGTGATCATAGAGGCGGATGCGCTCGCGCCCGGCGAGCTGCACCCCCAGCCAGTCGCTGTTCTCGAAGCGGCTCTTGCTGCCCTGGGTTATCTCGAGAAAGCGGCTGTAAAACGACTCGAAGCGTTGCAGGATAGTCTCGGCGACGGCCTGCTCCAATGGCTGCTGCATCTCTCTCTTCCTTGTGATCTGGCGGGCCGATGGTGTCTCTGCCAGGAGCAAAACGGGTCACTCCCGGGGCCACTATGGCAACATCCAAACATCTGTTCAAGTGGCAATCTTCGGGGATAAACGGTAGATTGCGCCCCTGTTTTGCCGGCGTTTCGCAGCCGTTCGCGGCGCCGGCCCCATCCAGGAGAGAACTCGATGAAACTCTATTTTGTGCTGGTGTCACCCGCCCGCGCCGCCAATGTGGGGGCTGCCGCCCGCGCCATGAAAACCATGGGCTTCGATGCCATGCGGCTGGTAGGGAGCCGGGTACACGAAGAGGAAGAGGCGAGCTGGGTGGCCCACGGGGCGCAGGAGATCCTGGCAGAGGCGTCGGCCTTCGACACCCTGGAAGAGGCGCTGGCCGACATGGATCTGGTGATCGCCACCACGGCCCGCCAGCGCGGCCGTTACCAGCACTACCTCACCCCGGGGGAAATTCGCGAGCAGATCCGCGCCAAGCCCTCCCTTGAGAAGGTGGCCATCGTGTTTGGCTGCGAGGAGTCGGGCCTCTCCAACGAGCAGCTCGCCCAGGTCGATCTCATCAGCTACCTGCCCCTCAAGGTGAGCTACCCGTCCCTGAACCTGGGGCAGGCGATCATGCTGTACGCCTATGAGCTGAGCCCCCTGCTGGATGACCAGCCGGTCGACGAGTCCCGGTCGGTAGCAGAAAATTTTGAGAGCACCGGGCAGGTTCGCGTGCTGAAATTAAAAACAGCAGAATTGCTTAATGATCTCGGTGTTTCGCAGGATGAAAAACTACATCAATGGGTGATGGACCGAGTGCCCATGCTGCCGCAACGGGATCTGAATATGCTCCATCTGCTCTGCAAAGACCTCGCCCGCAAGTTTGGCAAGGAGGTTTAGGTTGACAGCCCGACGTCCGGCGCGGTATTGCTAAAAGCCAGCTTCGTTCAAGAGTGTTCGTCATGCAGCTATTCACCAACGTCATCACCACCACCATTATTACCGGTACCACCACAGGTGGCACTGGGGCCGGTTGATGCGCTGACGAACAAGCACAGAAATCAGAAAAAGGCCCGTACCCACCCAGTACGGGCCTTTTTTGTTGGGGCAATTTCAGACTGATTTTCAACGGATTACAGGGAGAGAAAGCGATGAGAGTGTTGAAGTTTGGCGGGTCGTCACTGGCCGATGCAGAGCGTTTCTTGCGGGTCGCCGATATCGCGGTGAACACCCACGGGCAGTCCCAGGTGGCGCTGGTGCTGTCGGCACCGGCCAAGGTGACCAACCACCTGGTGGCCCTGGTGGAACAGACCAGCCGCGGCATGGATGCCAGCAGCACCCTGTTCGAGATCAACGGCATCTTCTCCCGCCTGCTGGCGGGCCTGAAGGCCGCCTACCCGGCCCTCGATGACAAGGCGCTGCAAAGCCGCCTCACCGCCGAGCTGGATCAGGTCGAGCGCCTGATGCAGGGGGTTCGTCTGCTGGGGCTCTGCCCGGACAACGTCCAGGCCCGCATCCTGAGCCGGGGGGAGAACCTCTCCATCGCCTTCATGCACGAACTGCTGCGGGTACGCGGCCTCGAACTGGATCTTATCGTGCCGGAGCAGCTGCTGGTCACCGACGGCGGCTACCTCGAAGCTCACGTGGACATCGAAGCCTCCCGCCTGCGCTTCGCCGCCAAGGGTCTGCGCTCCGATTGCCTCTACCTGATGCCGGGCTTCACCGGTGGCAGCGACAAGGGCGAAACCGTGCTGCTGGGCCGTAACGGCTCCGACTACTCCGCCGCCGTGCTGGCCGCCTGCGTGGACGCCGAGTGCTGCGAGATCTGGACCGACGTGGAGGGCTGCTACAACTGCGACCCGCGCCTGGTGCCGGATGCCTACCTGCTCAAAACCCTCTCCTACAAGGAGGCGATGGAGCTCTCCTATTTCGGCGCCAAGGTGCTGCACCCGAAAACCATCGCCCCCGTGGCCCAGTTCCACATCCCCTGCCTCATCAAGAACAGCTTCAACCCCCAGGGTCCGGGCACCCTCATCGGGGTCGACCAGGGGGAGGACGATCTGAAGGTGAAGGCCATCTCGGATCTCTCCGGCATGTGCATGTTCAACGTCTCCGGCCCCGGCATGAAGGGCATGGTGGGCATGGCGGGTCGCATCTTCTCCGCCGTCTCCCGCGCCGGGGTCAGCATCGTCCTCATCACCCAGTCGTCCTCCGAGTACAGCGTCAGCTTCTGTATCCACAGCTACGACAGCGACAAGACCCGCAAGGTGCTGGAGCGCGAGTTCGAGCTGGAGTTCAAGAACCAGCTGCTGGATCCGCTCGAGATCATGACCGATCTCGCCATCATCTCCCTGATCGGTGACGGCATGCGCACTTCCAAGGGGATGGCGGCCCGCTTCTTCACCTCCCTGGCTCAGGCGTCCATCAACATCGTCGCCATCGCGCAGGGCTCGAGCGAGCGCTCCATCTCTGCGGTTGTGCGCTCCGGCAAGGTGGCGGAAGCCATCAAGGCGTGCCACCAGAACTTCTTCGGCAGCCAGCAGTTCATCGACCTCTTCGTGGTCGGTGTCGGCGGCGTCGGTGCGGCCCTGGTGGATCAGATCGCCCGCCAACAGCCGGTACTGGCCGAGCAGGGCACTGGCCTTCGGGTAGTGGGCATCGCCAACAGCCGCCAGATGGCGGTCAACAAGGATGGCCTGAACCTCGCCAACTGGCGTGAACAGCTGGTGGAGGCGCAAGGCAGCTTCAGCCTGGAGGCGGTGAAGAAGCTGGTGGAAGAGAGCCACCTCATCAACCCGGTGATCGTGGATTGCACCTCCAGCGAGGCCGTGGCCGTCCAGTACGCCGACTTCCTGGCGGCCGGCTTCCACGTGGTCACCCCGAACAAGAAGGCCAACACCGGGTCCCTGGATTACTACAAGGCGCTGCGTCGCACCGCCCGCCAGACTCGCCGCAAGTTCCTGTACGAGACCAACGTGGGCGCGGGTCTGCCGGTCATCGAGAACCTGCAGAACCTGATCAAGGCCGGCGACAAGCTGCGCGCCTTCGACGGCATCCTGTCCGGCTCCCTCTCCTTCATCTTCGGCAAGCTGGACGAGGGCATGGCCTTCTCCGAAGCCACCCAGATCGCCCGCGGCAACGGCTTCACCGAGCCGGATCCCCGGGACGACCTGAACGGCATGGACGTGGCCCGCAAGCTGCTGATCCTGGCCCGTGAGGCCGGCATGGCGCTGGAGCTCTCCGATGTCGAGGTGGAGCAGGCGCTGCCGCCGGGCTTCGACGTCAGCGGCGACGTGGAAGCCTTCATGGCCCGTCTGCCGGAGGCCGACGGCTGGTTCCGCGACCAGTTCGCGGCGGCCCAGCGTGAAGGCAAGGTGCTGCGCTACGTCGGCTCCATCGAGGGTGGCAAGTGCAAGGTCGCCATCAAGGCGGTGGGCGGTGACGAGCCGCTGTTCAAGGTGAAAGACGGGGAGAACGCGCTCGCCTTCTTCTCCACCTATTACCAGCCGATCCCCCTGGTGCTGCGCGGCTATGGCGCAGGGACCGAAGTGACCGCCGCCGGCGTCTTCGCCGACGTGCTGCGCACCCAGAACTGGAAGCAGGAGTTATAAGCATGAGTTCAGCGATGAACCCGAATGTGGAAGTGGGCGGCAGCGTGGTCGCCTATGCACCGGCCTCCAGCGCCAACCTGAGCGTGGGCTTCGACGTACTGGGGGCGGCCCTCGCCCCCGTGGATGGCTCCCTGCTGGGGGACAGAGTACAGGTGAAGCGGGCCGACGTGCCCTTCGCCCTCTCCTCCGTGGGCCGCTATGCCCACAAGTTGCCGGATGACCCCAAAAAGAACATCCTCTACGACTGCTGGGTCGCCTACGGCGAGGCACTGGAGAAGCGCGGCCTCGGGCTCCAACCCCTGGAGATGGTGCTGGAGAAGAACCTGCCGGTGGGCTCGGGCCTCGGCTCCAGCGCCTGCAGCGTGGTGGCGGCGCTGGAGGGCCTGAATGCCTTCCACGGCGCGCCCCTCAATGAACACGACATGCTGCTGTTGATGGGGGAGATGGAGGGCAAGATCTCCGGCTCCGTCCACTACGACAACGTGGCGCCCTGTTATCTCGGCGGCATGCAGCTGGTGCTGGAGGAGGGGGGTGTCATCAGCCAGGGCATCCCGGTCTTTGACGATTGGTACTGGGTGGTCTGCTACCCGGGCACAGTGGTTTCGACTGCCGCCGCCCGCGCCATCCTGCCGGCCCAGTATCGCCGTCAGGACTGCCTCACTTATGGCCGCCGGCTGGCCGCCTTCGTGCACGCCAGCTACAGCGGTCAGGAAGGACTGGCCGCCAGTGTATTGAAAGACGTGATCGCCGAGCCTTATCGCGCGGCCCTGATTGAAGGGTTCAACGATGTGCGGGCCCAGGCGGCCCAGAACGGGGCGCTGGCCACCGGCATCTCGGGGTCCGGTCCCACCGTGTTCGTGGTGATGAAGGATCCGGCCCAGGCCGAACGAATGAAAGAGTGGATGGAAGCGCACTTCGTGCGCAATGAAGATGGATTTGCCCGGGTCTGCAAACTGGACATGGCCGGGGCACGGGTAACAGGAAGCGAGCTATGAATCTTTACAACATCAAGGACAAGAGTGAACAGGTGAGCTTTGCCCAGGCGGTGCGCCAGGGGCTGGGCCGCGAACAGGGGCTGTTCTTCCCGGAGACCCTGGAGCCGCTGGCCGACGTGGATGCCCTGCTGGATCTGCCGCTCGCCGAGCGCTCCGCTCGTATCCTGAGCCACCTGCTGGGTGACGAAGTACCGGCTGCCAAGGTAAGCGAGTTGATCGACGCCGCCTTCACCTTCCCGGCGCCCCTGGTGAAGCTGAAAGATGGCACCTATGCCCTGGAGCTGTTCCACGGCCCGACCCTGGCGTTCAAGGACTTCGGCGGCCGCTTTATGGCCCAGTGTTTGGCCGCTTTCCGCACCAACGACAAGATCACCATCCTCACCGCCACCTCCGGCGACACCGGCGCCGCCGTGGCCCACGCCTTCTACGGCCTGGAGGGGATTGAAGTGGTGATCCTCTACCCCAAGGGCAAGATCAGCCCCTTGCAGGAGGCGCTCTTCTGCACCCTGGGTGGCAACATCCGCACCATCGCCATCGACGGCGACTTCGATGCCTGCCAGGCGCTGGTCAAGGATGCCTTCGACGATGAAGGGCTCAAGACCGCCATCGGCCTGAACTCCGCCAACTCCATCAACATCAGCCGCCTGCTGGCCCAGGTCTGCTACTACTTCGAAGCCGTGGCTCAGCTGCCGAAAGCCGATCGCGCCAAGGCGGTCATCAGCGTGCCGTCCGGCAACTTCGGCAACCTCACCGCGGGTCTTATCGCCAAGGCGCTGGGGCTGCCGGTGAAGCGCTTTATCGCCGCCACCAACGCCAACGACACCGTGCCGCGCTACCTCAAGACCGGCCAGTGGGAGCCGCACCAGACGGTCGCAACCCTGTCCAACGCCATGGACGTGAGCCGCCCCAACAACTGGCCGCGCGTGGAAGAGCTGTGCCGTCGCAAGGGCTGGGCGTTGGAAACCTTGGGTTCAGGCATGCGTGACGACGCCCAGACTCGCGATGCGCTTAAACGCCTGCACCAGCTGGATTACCTGTGCGAGCCCCACGGCGCCATCGCCTGGGATCTGCTGAACGAGCAGCTTGGGCAAGACGAGGTAGGGGTGTTCCTCTGCACCGCCCATCCGGCCAAGTTCAAGGAGTCGGTGGACGAGATCCTGAATCTCGATGTGCCGCTGCCCGGCCCGCTCGCCAAGCACGCCGCGCTGCCGCTGTTGTCTCACGATCTGCCCGCAGACTTTGGCCGCCTCAAGGCCTTCCTGCTCGGTTAAGCTGTTATGAGACGCTGACGATCCCCCGCTTTTTCGCGAAAGCGGGGGATTTTTTATGTCCGTCATAGCGCGGGGAATCCCGCCCTGATCACCCTGAAACAAGGAGCACGGCATGAGCCAGCATCCCCTTCGCACCTTGATCGAGACATGTGACGCCGCCATCTCCCGGCGCGACTTCGACGCCCTGATGGCCTTCTACGCCGAAGACGCCGCCCTGGTGGTCAAACCCGGCATGGTGGTGCGCGGCATCCCCGCCATCCGCCGCGCCTTCACTGCGATCTCGGATTACTTTGACGGCCAGCTTGAGGTGACCCAGGGGGCCATGGAGGTGATCGAGGGGGCCGACAACGCCCTGGTGATCATGGAGACCCGGCTGCGCTACCCGGGCGGCGAGGGGTGGATCGACGAGAACCGGCGTGCCACCTATGTATTTCGCAAGGAGACGGATGGAGAGTGGCGCTGCACCATAGATAACTCCTACGGCACCACGCTGCTGGCGGCGGAAGCTTGATGCCAGCCACTCGATGGCCCTCTCTCTGAGCCATCCCCCCTGAATGCCTTCCCCAAGGGCCGCGCCCCGGCCCGCATCTGACGTCTCGGGGCCCCTCCCGGCCATCATCGAGGCATCCCCGCTGGCGTCGCACCACAGTGGGAGCCCGGGCACAACTCCCCGCATGGCGCCGTATCACAACCTGCTGCCAGGATCCTCTGTCTCAGCGGTTGCTGCGGACTGGCGCGTGTGGAGAGCGCTTTTTACCCAGCAAGGCAGACAGGGGCAGGACAATAAAATGGAGGGGAAAAATCCGGTTGAGAAAGACTCGATGCGGGCCATTGACCCGGCGCCTCGCGGCTGTTAATCAGGGTGCTGCTTGACGCCATCATGGACAAGCAGGGCCGCAGATACCTCGAAGGCGCGGCTTATCGATAACAACAACACCACAGTGCAGGGAGCAAACCATCATGTGGCCGTACCGAAAAATAGTGACCCAGTCCCTCAAGACCCCCCTGATGATCGCCAGGATCATGTTTTACCTGGCCCTGTTATTGGTATTCCCCTTGCCAATGATAATGCTATCGGACTCTCCGGCGGCAGAGATCGGGCGTTTCTCTTACGTCCTGGTGACGTTTCCCATCGCCATGGGACTGATGCTGATATCAAGCCTGATGGCCATCCTGATTGCCATGGTGGAGTCGCGTAACCAGCAACCACCCCAGGGGGGGTGGTAAGGGGGCCCTCACCTTTCAAGCCAGCCAACAAAGAACCATCCCGGGCGGGATGGTTTTTTTGTGTCCGCTCACCCAGCACGACGGCCTGAAGGCCGTGAAGATTCTGAGTTGGGACACCCACCTTTTCGTTACTACGTATGAACACTCGGCCCACTGGGCAAACGGTATTTGCCAGATCTTTAGCGGGTTCTTGTCGGTGCAGTGTGTGATGACAGATAAAATCAGCCGGTGGTGGCTGGCTAAGAAAAGTGGGTGCCCTAGATTTTCATTTTAAATAACTAATAGTCAAAACGAATGTCCTTTTGATATTGTAAGGATGCATTAATTAAAGCTGCGGCTAATGAATGTTTATTCCTCTTCATTGCTCGTAGAGATAAACTTGTAAGCCTTAAAATTTTATCTTTTATAATCTCGCTGTGAGCTTCGATGCTACAAATACTATCTAATTTGCATTCGGAAATCTGATTCTGAGCTTGTATTGGTGATGGTGCATTGTTTTTAACTACATATACCCAGCCTTTTCTTATTTCAATGTTGTCATGAAAGTTATCAAAGTGAGGGTGTAGCCAATGATAAAAACCAATGCCTTTTGGATAAGATGAATATGGTGTGATGTTGTGTGTGTGGCCCAAGTCCTTTGTGCTTTTTTGAAAGTTGCAAGCATGACATGCCAAGGACAAGTTTAGTGACAGGAACGCCCATTGCCTATACTTTTTTTTAGATTTATCTAGATAGTGCTCTATATCTTCATAAACATTATTTCTCTCTTTTATTATTATTCTTCTGCAATATACACATCGACCACCTTGTTCTTGTCGCAATAGTTTGCGTATGGAGCTTTTAATTGTAGATAGCTTTTTGTCAGACCAGTCAATATTTCCTGACTGAAACTCAGATATTGTTTTTTTGTTGTTTTTCTTATTTACTATAAACCTTATTCCGGAGCCGGTTAATTTTGGGGGGCCTAATGTCATTGTAATTCCCTCCGGATTTTTTTGATTTCTTCAATTGTATCAAAAAGAACGTCGTCAATACCAATGTTGATCTTTTCGCTTAGTAAAATATCTGCATGCCGTTTAAACTCATCAGGGGCATCGCCTAGTCGAAGTAATGAACTAAGGCAGTTGTTTACTTTCACTATAAAGGAGTTAGATCTTGCAGAGTTGAGACCAAATTGTATTTTTAATATATTATCGCTTGTATGGCCAAAAAGATTCGACTTAGTCCAATCGCTGTCTTCATCTAAGCTCAATAAGTAGGTGCTCTCATTTCGTGAGGAGGTGGAAACTAGTGGTGAGTGAGTGGCGATTATAATCTTTGCATTAACATCAATAAAGTTTAATATTTCCCACATGTCAGATATAAGTGACAGTTGCCACTTTGGATGCATAGAATTTTCTGGCTCATCAAACAAAACTACAGATCTATCCGCCGTGCAAAATGCCATAGAAATTATTACTAATGCATAACATCGTTCTCCTGAACTCAGGTCTGCTATATCATAAATTACGCCATTTTTTTCTATAAACACCCCTGATATATGTAATTCGGAACCATCAACTTGAGTAAGACGTTCTATTTCCATAGGGCGATTAAATTCATGTTGAGCATCAAGATGTATTTTTAAATCTCTATTCGCTCCATCTAAATTTATTCTTTTATTTCTTCCAGCTCTGAACTTAAATTTGATGACATTTCCCAAGCCTATTTTAGATAATAGTTGACTCGCAATTAATGCTCTTGATTCCCACTTAGGGGTGTCTCTGTTTAAAAGGTACGTGAATATACGGCGATATGGAGCTATTTCGGAAAACATATTGTTGTTTGTTTTCTTTCCTAAATATATATAGCTATTATCGCTATTTATGTTGTTAGTGGTAATGGGAAATCTATCCAAGACAGTGCCCGAGAGACAAATTACATTACCTATATTGTTTTTTTTCAAAATTTCACACGTATAAGCTTCTAACAGTCTCGTTTTTCCTGTTCCGTTCTTACCTGTAAGAATAAAGGTTTTCCCTGACGCTGGAAAATCTTTCATATATGTTTTGGATGAATTTAATTCCTTCATTTAAATATGTTCTTTTATATGTTAATAGATAATTTTTAAAATTATTATTAGGAAATGTATCGCGTAAGCCAACAATCCCACGCTACCGCCCCTGGATTACAGCTTCCAATGCGCTCCATCGACCAGCGGGCGGGGCCCGGATGGTGCTATAGGCGCCGAATGGCCAGCATAGCCTCAAGCCTCATACGCAAACCAGTTGAAAATTGACGCAACTGGCGAGAAGCGCTGAATTTTTGCGCCAGCTCACCAATCTAGCCTCTCGTCTTGGTGGAGCGGGGGCGGGCAGGGGGAAGGAAGGCTGTGCGAGTACGGCGGCACTTTGGTTGTCATCAAGCGGGGGGACTATAGTGCAGCGAGGCGAGGGTGCCTCGTTTGGCCCGCGTGAGTGGGGCTAACCACAATGGATAGAACGATGGGAGTTGGTCATATGAAGCGGATCCTGATGGTGTTGAGTCTGTGTGTGGCGGTGTTTGGCATGGGAATGGGGGTGGCCCAGAGTGCAACGATGGCGGGCGATGGCTCGGGGGCGCAGCAGGCGTGCGAGGCCCAGGCCGCGGCCAAGAAGCTGGCGGGGGCCGCCAAGACCAGCTTTGTGGGCAAGTGCGTGAAAGATGCCACCAGCGCCGCGACCGGCGAGTGCGAGAAGGCGGCTGCCGACAAGAAGCTCGCGGGGGCGGCCAAGAACAGCTTCGTGCAAAAGTGCGTGAAAACCGGCGGGGCGAGCGATCCGGCGGCGAAGTGCGAAAAAGCTGCCGCCGACAAGAAGCTGGCTGGCGCGGCCAAGAACAGCTTTATCCAGAAGTGTGTGAAGGACAGCGCCGCCCAATAAGGCGCTGTGCTGATCCGGTGTGTTTGCGGGGGCCATCAGGCCCCCTGCTTTTTTGGGGGAAGGAGCGGGGGCATGGGGCCGGCCACGGCTGGCTGGGGCGCATCACGGCAGCGGCAAGCCATCGGGCCTGGGGTTAAAAGAGCGGTCTCTGAAGGGGGTCGGCCACCAGATAACGTGCATCCACCCCCTCTATGCCGCCAATCAGGAAGGGGCTCAGGGGATCGTGGCGCTGCCGGTTCTTGATGACGGCGCTCTGGCTGTAGGTGGCGTAACAGTAGGTGCAGCCATGGAGGCAGGTGTTGTAGGCGCCGATATCGATGCTCTTGACGCAGCCACAGGCCTCGCGCTGGCCGGGGTCTTTTCTGTCGTCGACCCGGCGCCCGAACAGAGCCTGGATCAGCTGGTCGTCGATGCACTTGCCATGGGGGATGCCGAGATGGGCGAGATCCACGGCCTCGGCGCAGGTCTCTATGGTCATGTCGAACCGGGCTGCGGTCTGCGCCATAAAGGCTGCCAGCTCATCGAGCGCCTCATGGTGCGCTGGCGCCTTGCCCCATTCCGTTCCCAGCAGGTCGTGCACGATGAGCCCCTCGACCGCGTTCAGGTTCTTCTCCGTCTTCTTGTAGAGGTCGACCACGCTGATGACGACCCTGTGGGTCTTGCCGGCCAGGAGGGACGCAATCTTGTAGAAGAGCCGCTTGTGCTCGGCCAGATCGACCAGGTTGCACAGCAGGATGGGGTCGTAGCGCCAGATGACCCTGTTCGCGCCGACCCTGTCTGACAGGGCGCAGAAGGTCTGGATGGCGTGATGGGGCCGCGGGACACGGCTCTCCAGGGCCCTGGGGTAGCCGGTCAGGGTGTATTGGAAGTAGTAGCGGTGGCCGAGGGCATCGAGCTCATCCAGGTGCCCCATCAAGGGGGCCGGTTGCCGGGTCCAGAACACGATGGCATCGACCTCCTCCGGGGGCAGCGACACCCGGGAGATCTGATGGGCATTGAAGGGGTTGCGGGTGAGCAGGAAACCGGCCCTTATCCGGTTCATCCACCAGGGGGTGTAAAAGGCCGGGATATCGGTGCGTCTGCTGGCGCTGATGATCATGGCGTTGCGGTTTTTGCCAAGTCGGTTGGCAAGGGGGTGCCCCTTGCCAACTTGCCGGGTCTATCAGGCCCCGGATTCCGGCGGCGTGTGTTCCGGCGCGCTGCTCAGCAGATCTTGCCCCTCGTCCTGGCTCAGCACCAGATAGCGCTCGTACTGGCGCAAGACGTCCGCGCTCAGCTCGTCCCGGGTCAGGTACTGAACGTCGTAGCCGGCGCGGCCGTCGGCGAAGAAGGTGATGGGCTCGAAGATGCGCGCCTCGGGATCGTGGTTGTGGGCCGCCTCCAGGGGGTTGAACGCCGGGGCGGGGCGGGCCTCGATACGCACCCCGTAGCAGAAGTCACGCCGCCCTTGCTGGGGCACCAGCAGGTGGCACTGCTCCGTATCCTCCTGCTCGACCCGGCTGATGATCCCCCGGGCCGCGAACTCCTGGCTGAGGGCCGTCAGGGCCGGCAGGGCGACCTCGGCGAGGAACTTGCGAGCCCCCTGTTCGGTGGAGGGGCGCAGCAGGTGATCCATCCGGGTGCGCCACTGCTTGCCGCTCCAGAAATCGGTGGCGGGGGAGAGGCGTCTGGCCGAGTGCTCCCTGTCCGCAATCAGGCCGCGCACCAGGCCGAGGCAGAGCAGCACCATGATGAAGGCGAACGGCAGGGCGGCGATGAGCGTCATGGACTGGAGCGCGGCGAGCCCCCCGGTGCTCATCAGGGTGCCTGCGGTGACACCGAGCAGCACGGCCCAGAACAGGCGCTGCCAGACCGGGGAGCCCTCCTTGCCCTGGGTGGCGATGTTGTCGATGACGAAGGCCCCCGAGTCGGCGGAGGTGACGAAGAAGACGCTGATGAGGATCACCGCGAGCGCCGAGGTGATGTCGGCCCCCGGCAACAGATCGAAGAAGTTGAACAGCAGGGTGTCGATGTTGCCGACCGAGTCGATGAGGCTCTGTCCCCCCTCATGCTGGCTGGCCCAGATGGCGGCGTTGCCGAACACCGTCATCCACAGCAGGTTGAAGGCGGTGGGCACGAACAGGACGCCCAGGATGAATTCGCGCAGGGTGCGCCCGCGGGAGATGCGGGCGATGAAGAGGCCGACGAAGGGGGACCAGGAGATCCACCAGGCCCAGTAGAGCAGGGTCCAGTTGCCGAACCAGCCCGCCTGGCGGGTCTCGCTGTAGGTGAAGGTGCGGAAGGTGAGCTGACTTAAAGAGGAGACATAGTTGCCTATGTTCTCGGAGAGGGCCCCCAGCAGGTACTGGGTGGGGCCGGCCAGCAGCACGAACAGCAGGAGCACGATGGCGAGGAAGAGGTTCAGCTCTGAGAGGCGCTTGACCCCCTTGTCGAGCCCGGTGACCGCCGAGACGCCGGCGAGGGCGATGACGGCCCCGATGAGGCCGAAGCGGAACAGCTCCCCTGAGGTGTCCATGCCGGTGAGCCGGGTGATCCCCGCCGAGAGCTGCATCACGCCATAGCCCAGGGTGGTGGCGATACCGAAGATGGTGCCCACCAGGGCGAAGACGTCCACCGCGTGGCCGAGCGGCCCGTGGATCTTCTCCTTGAAGATGGGATAGAGGCCGGAGCGGATGGTCAGGGGCAGGTTGTAGCGAAAGCCGAAGTAGGCCAGCACCAGGCCGACGATGGCGTAGACGGCCCAGGCGTGAAAGCCCCAGTGGAAGAAGGTGGTGACCATGGCCTCGCGGGCGGCCACCGGCGTCAGGGGCGTCGCCTGGGGCGGCGAGACGTAGTGGCTCATGGGCTCGCCCACCCCGAAATACATGAGGCCTATCCCCATGCCAGCGGCGAACAGCATGGCGAGCCAGGAGGTGAAGCTGAACTCGGGGCGGGCATCGTCCGGCCCCAGGCGAATGTTGCCGTAGTGGCTGAAGGCGATCACCAGCAGCAGGATCAGGAACATGCCGACCACCAGCACGTAGAACCAGCTGAAATGCTCGGCGATCCAGCTCTGGCCGTTGCCGAAGAAGCGGGCGGCGGCCTCGGGGGCCAGGGAGCAGATGGCCAGCAACGCCAGGATGAAGAGCAGGCCGGGGATGAAGATGGGCAGCGACAGGGTGCATCTGGGGGGGCGAGGGGCGTTCATGGGACACCTTTGGGTAGAGGGACTCATGACACTATAGGGCCATTGTTTGCAAAACAGACTACCTCAGCGGGATTTTTACGCACCTAGCAAGGCGCATGTGAAGCCGCTCACGTTCAAGCGGCCCGGGCGCTGAGGGCGGGCAGGCAATTGACGGCCCATCGGGGAAGGAGAGGCGGGGGAGGGCCCGTTCAACTCGCGGCCCTCCTGATGGACGCAGGAGGGGATGGAAGGTGGCGCGGAGGTCAGGGCCCTTCGTTGACCGTTTTCATTCACACGTAACATCTTTTATAAAACAATGAGTTGTCACTTTCTTTTTTGTTAATAGCGAGCGAATCCGCCTTTTTGGGAAATCTTTTCGCCCCTCGTCCGGTTCTATTGAACGTAGCCGGACGACACGGGCCGGATACATCCCTCACGACAACAAGGAATTGAGACATGAACGTGAAAAAGAGTACTGCCATCGCCTCTGCCATGACGGGTCTGCTGGCCCTGGGGGCCCAGATGATCGCCGCGCCGGCCATGGCGGCGGAGGAAAAAGAGAAGTGCTACGGCGTGGTCAAGGCGGGCAAGAACGACTGCGCCAGCAAGGGGGGATCCTGCGCCGGTACCGCCAAGATGGACGCCCAGGGAGATGCCTTCGTGGTGGTGCCCAAGGGGCTGTGCGAGAAGCTGGCGGGTGGCTCCCTGCAACCCAAATAAGCCCGGTGCCGGGGGGCGGCATTCTCGCGCCCCGGCATCCTGCCACCCGAGGTCATTGCCATGAATCCCTTGATCGGTATCGGATTGCGCCCGCCCCATTACGACGAGATCCGCCAGACCCTGCCCGAGGTCGGCTGGCTCGAGGTGCACAGCGAGAACTACTTCGAGCGCCACAGTCGGGGGGCCGAGGTGCTGGCTGAGCTGGCCGGGCACTATCCCGTCAGCCTGCACGGGGTCGGCATGTCGCTCGGCTCCGCCGACCCGCTCGACCCGGCCCACCTGCGCCAGCTGGCGGCCCTGGTGGCGGCCGTCTCGCCGGTGCGGGTCTCCGAGCACCTGAGCTGGGGCAGCATCGGCGGGCGCCACTTCAACGATCTGCTGCCCATGCCCTACACCCGGACGGCCCTCGCCCACATGAGCGACAAGATAGAGCGGGTGCAGCAGACCCTGGGCTGCCAGCTGCTTATCGAGAATCCTTCATCCTATCTGCAACTGCCCGCCGAGATGGGGGAGGGAGAGTTTCTGGCGGAGCTGGTGCGACGCAGCGGCTGCGGCATCCTGCTCGATCTCAACAACCTGCACGTGAGCGCCTGCAACCACGGCCTGGAGGTGGACGACTATCTGGCGACCATCGACCTCGACACGGTCGGCGAAATTCACCTGGCCGGCTTTACCGAGAAGCACTTGCCCCAGGGGGCCCTCTATATCGACACCCACAGCGCGCCGGTGGCGTCTCCGGTGTGGGCCCTCTATGACCGGGTCTGCCGGGAGCGCGCCATCCCCACCCTGATCGAGTGGGATCTGGCGATCCCCCCGCTGCCGGTGCTGCTGGCAGAGGCCCGCCAGGCCCNNTGGGGGAGATCCGCTCCCGGTACTTCCCGCCCGAGGCCGTGCTGCAGATCCACCGCAACAACTTCATCCTCGGCCTGACCGAGGTGCTCGCCAGCAGCTACCCCGCAGTTCGGGCCATGGTCGGCGAGACCTTCTTCGACGCCGCGGCGCGGGGCTTCGTGCTGGCCGAGCCGCTCGGGGAGGGGAGCGTCATGCAATATGGGGAGGGCTTTGGCGACTGGCTGGCAGGCTTGCCCACCACGGCAAGCCTGCCCTGGCTCGGGGATCTGGCCCGCTTCGAGTGGGCGCTGGAACGGGTCTCGCTGCTGGCCCCAGAGACGCGGCGCTGGCCGGCCGAGCGGCTGGCGGCCCTGCCCCCTGCGCAGTGGGAGCAACTGGTGCTGCACCCTGCGCGGGATATGGTCCTCTTCGAGAGCTCCTATCCGGTGCTGGCGCTCTGGCACATGGCCCTGCACGGCGGGGAGATGGTCAGTGAGGGGGATGCCCCGAGCTGGCTGGCGCTAAAAAAACGCCCCGGTCACGAGGTCGGCCCCATCCCTCTGGATGCCGCCGCCTGGCGCCTGCTGCACGGCTGCCAGCAGGGGCTGCCCCTGGCCCACTTGCTGGCTCAAGAGGCGGCGATGGCCGAGCACCTCGCCTCCCTCGTCACCCTGGATCTGCTGGTCGAACTGGAGCTTCACCATGGC
>NZ_CDDD01000081.1 GCF_000820165.1 Aeromonas taiwanensis | reverse complement strand
CGCCTGGTGATCCAGCCCCTGGCCGGTCAGGGGCTGGACCCGCTGACGGCGCGCCTCGAGCGGCTGATGCAGGCGCGCCACGGCACCCTGGACGTGACCCTGGTGCGGCGCGACGCCATGCTGGCGGCTTTTTCCTCCATCCTCGCTACCCTGACCCTGGCGGTCGCCGGCATCGGCGCCATCAGCCTGCTGGTGTCGGGCATCATGATGATGAACCTGGCCCTCATCAGCACCCGCCAGCGCACCGGCGAGATAGGCCTGCTCAAGGCGCTGGGGGCCGACGGCGCCACCATACGCCGGCTGTTTCTGTGGGAGGCGCTGCTGCTCGCCGGGGGCGGCGGCCTGCTCGGGGTGGCGCTCGGTTACCTGCTGGTGGCGCTGGGCGGTGCGCTCTGGCCCGCCTTCCCCCTGGCGGTGCCCTGGCAGGCGCCCCTGATAAGCCTGCCGGCGGCGATCGCGGTGGGGCTCTTCTTCAGCTGGCTGCCGGCCAGCCGGGCGGCGCGTCAGGAGCCGGTCGGCAGCCTGCGCAGCGGCCAATGAGGGGCCTGATGCGCGCCGGGGATCTCATGGCCTGGCTGTGGCGCGCCCTTGGGGCCGCCGGCAGCCGCAGCCTGCTCTCGGCGCTCGGCATCGCCATCGGCATCGCCGCCGTCACCCTGCTCACCGGCATCGGCGAGGGGCTGCGCCTCTACCTGCAGGGGAGCTTCGCCCAGTTCGGCACCCGGCTGGTGGCGGTCACCCCGGGCAAGACCCAGACCGGCGGTGGTCCCCCGGGCCTGCTCTCGAGCAGCCGCCCCCTGCTGTTGCTGGACGCCGAGGCCCTGGCACGCCTGCCCGGGGTGGAGTCGGTGCTGCCTGTGGTGCAGGGGCAGGGGGAGGTGCGCGCCGGCGGGCTCAGCCGCAGCACCGCCATCCTGGGTACCGGCTCGGCGGCGCTGGCCGGCTGGCGCCTGACCCTGGCCGAGGGGCGCTTCCTGCCGACCGAGGAGGGGGCCATGCCACGCGCCCTGACGGTGCTGGGGGCCAAGGTGGCGGCCGAGCTGTTCCCCCGCGGCGGCGCGCCGGGGAGCCTGATCCGGGCGGGCGATCGGCGCTTTCGGGTGGTGGGGGTGCTGGCCCCCAAGGGGCAGTTCCTCGGCTTCGATCTCGACGACATGATCTATGTGCCGGCGGCCCACGCCCAGGCCCTGTTCAACCGGGAGGGGCTGCAGGAGATCGATCTCGTCTACGGGGCCGGGGAGGCGGAGTCCGTGGTGCTGGAGCGGGTGCGGCGCCTGCTCACCGCCCGCCACGGGGCGGAGGATTTCACCCTGCTCTCCCAGCAGGAGATGCTGGCGAGCCTCGACAAGATCTTGGCGATGGTGAAGCTCGCCATCGGCGGGCTCGGGGGGGTGTCGCTGCTCATCGGGGCGGTCGGCATCTTCAGCATCATGAGCATCAGCCAGCAGGAGCGGGTTCCCGAGATTGGCCTGCTGATGGCCCTCGGCAGCCCACGCCGCCAGATCCTCACCCTGTTCTTGCTCGAGGCCATGGTGCTGGCCCTGGCGGGGGGCCTGCTCGGGCTCCTGCTGCTGCTGGGGGCCAGCCTCCTGACCGGCTGGTTGCTCCCGGCCCTGCCGTTGGCGCTGCACCCGCTCTATCTGCTGCTGGCGCTGGCGGGGAGCGCCCTGGTGGGGCTGCTCGCCGGGGTGGCGCCGGCCCTCAGGGCGGTGCGCCTCGACCCCGTGGTGGCCCTTCGCGGCGACTAGACCCGGGGGAAGGGGGGCGGGGTTCGCCGATCCGCCCCCAGGTGGTATGGTTGTCATCCGTTTCCTGTTTCCCGTTGTCTGTTTCACAAGAAGGTCCCGCCATGTCCTCCCTGCGCCTGCTGCTCTCCGACTCCCACGATCCCCTGTTCAACCTCGCGGTGGAGGAGTGCATCTTCCGTCAGATGGACCCCGCCCAGCGGGTGCTGTTTCTGTGGCGCAACGCCAACACCGTGGTGATCGGCCGGGCCCAGAACCCCTGGAAGGAGTGCAACACCCGCCGCATGGAGGAGGATGGCGTGACCCTGGCCCGGCGCAGCAGCGGGGGCGGCGCCGTGTTTCACGACCTTGGCAACAGCTGCTTCACCTTCATGGCGGGCAAGCCCGGCTATGACAAGAGCGTCTCCACCGCCATCGTGCTGGATGCACTCAAGCGGCTCGGGGTGAGCGCCTTTGCCTCCGGGCGCAACGACTTGCTGGTGGCCACCCCGGACGGGGATCGCAAGGTCTCTGGTTCGGCCTACCGGGAGACCCAGGATCGCGGTTTCCACCACGGCACCCTGCTGCTGGACGCCGACCTCGGCCGCCTCGCCCACTACCTCAATCCCGACCCCAAGAAGCTGGCGGCCAAGGGGATCACCTCGGTACGCAGCCGGGTGACGAACCTCGGCGAACTGCTGCCGGGAATCGATCACTCACGGGTGGTCCAGGCCCTGTGCGAGGCCTTCTTCGCCCACCATGGCGACAGGGTTACCCCCGAGCATATCTCCCCCGAGCGGATGCCCGACCTGCCCGGCTTTGCCGAGACCTTCGCCCGCCAGCGCAGCTGGGAGTGGAATTTCGGCCACGCCCCCACCTTCAGCCATCAGCTGGACGAACGCTTCCCCTGGGGCGGGGTGGAGCTGCACTTCGACGTGGAGAAGGGGGTGATAGGGCGGGCGCAGATCTTCAGCGACAGTCTGGATCCGGCCCCGCTGGATGCCCTGGCCGAGCGGCTGCCCGGGGTCGCCTACCGGGCCGACGCCATCGACGCCCTGCTGCAAGGGTGGCGGGCCGATTTCCCGGCCCAGCAGGACGAGCTGCTGGCGTTCTCCGACTGGTTGCTGGGGGCGCTGCGCTGACCTTGTCGGCGTGAGCGGGATCACAAGACGAAGACAGGGGTCGTTCGGGCATGATTGCCGCAGGCCCCGTCACGACTCAGACATGACAAAAAGTAGGGGAGACCATTAGATATTGTCGCTGTTGATAGCGGGGTCACTGGAGTATAAAAACCGCACTTTTGCCGTACGAATGGTATAAAAATGAGTGACTTGGTCTATCTGAAAGACGACGGTGTCAACGCCGTCTCCCCCGAATTCGCCGCCCGCTTCGCCACCGTCAAGGCCCACTTTTTCTCCCGTAACCCCGATCTCTGGCCGGTGTTTCGCGAGCCCGGTTTTGCCACCCTCAACGAGTTTCGCGCCCGGGGCCTGGCCCCGGATGCGCGCCTGAATGCCTGGCCGGACGGCCGCGCCCGCCTCGCCGATCTGTGCGAGACAGTGCCGGTGCCGGCGGCCATGCGCACCCCAGGCGAGCCCATGGCCGAGCTGCTGTTTGCCGGCGCCCTCTCCAAGGACTGGGAGAACCCCTCCAGCGTCGAGAACGTCATCACCATGTCGGCGGATCCCGCCATCTACGGCGCCCAGATGGGCATTCTGGCCAACCCCAACCTGGTCTATTCGGAATACGCCGGGGTGGCCGAGGAGCTGGAGAGGAAGGTGGTGCGCCAGATTGCCCTGCTGGCGGGTTACGATCCGGTCCGTGCCACCGGCATCTTCACCCAGGGGGGGACCTTCTGTAACCTCTACGGCTACCTGCTCGGCATTCGCAAGAGCCTGCCGGAAGCCAAGCACAAGGGGCTCGGCCACTATCAGGACTACCGCATCATCAACTCCCAGGGCGGCCACTACTCCAACATCACCAACCTCTCCCTGCTCGGGGTGGACATCGAGAACAAGACCATCCGCATCCAGGTCGGGGAGAACAACGACATCGATCTCGCGGATCTCGAGCGCACCCTGACCGCCTGTTTTGCCTTGAAGCACGTGGTGCCCACCATCATGCTCACCATGGGTACCACGGACACCTTCGGGGTGGATCAGGTCAAACCCGTGGTGGACCTGCGGGATCGCCTGTGCGAGCGCTTCGAGGTGGCGGTCAAGCCCCACATCCACGTGGACGCCGCCATCGGCTGGTCGATGATCTTCTTCCTGGGTTACGACTTTGCCGCCAACCCCCTGGCCATCAACGCCGCGACCCTGGCCGGCATCGAGCGCAACGTGGCGCGCTTTGCCGAGCTCAAATACGCTGACTCCTTCACCGTCGACTTCCAGAAGTGGGGCTATGTGCCCTACACCTCCAGCCTGGTGATGATCAAGGAGCAGAACGACCTCAAGGCAATGGAGAACGACCCGGAGAACTTCTCCTACTTCGAGCGCGACATCCAGGGCCACACCCACCTGCAGTCCACCATAGAGTGCTCCCGCGGGGCGAGTGGCCTGTTCGGCGCCTACGCGGCCCTCAACTACCTGGGGGTCGAGGGGTATCGCACCGTGCTGGCCCACTGCCTGCAAAACGCCAACTACTTCCGCTTCCGTCTGAGCCAGCTCGGCAACGTCAAGCTGGTGGCCCAGGAGAACCAGGGGCCGAGCGTGGGCTTCAAGATCTACAACTCCGAGTGGGTGCAGGATCCGGAGGCCGAGTTCGCCTTCGAGCTGGCCCGCAGTCCCGACCCCGCCTACAAGGCGCGGCTGGCACGCAACACCGAATACCACCGCAGCCTCTTCACCGGGCGCGGCAAGGTGGGGCTCTACACCAACTGGGTGGAGGCGGTGGCCCGCTCCGATTACGACGCGCGCGGCCGTTACTCCTACATCGCCGGGGAAAAGGCGGTATTCATGAACCCGGCTTGCAGCCGCGAGCAGATCGACGCCTTTATCGACCACATTCGCGGCTGAGGATCGGCCCGGCGCTGACAAGCAGACAACAAAACGGCGGGTTCAACCCGCCGTTTTTTTACTGCCCTTGTGAGTGGTTACTGCTTCTGCAGCTTCGTCACCGTGAGCTTTCCAGCCGGACTTTCGGCGTGGAAGCTCACCGCATCCCCGACCTTGAACCCTTCCATCAGGGCGGGATCGGCCACCTGGAAGACCATGGTCATGGGGGGCATCTTGAGGTTCGCGATGGCCTCGTGCTTGATGCCTACCTTGCCGTTTTGCGTGTCGATACGGCTGATGACCCCCTTGGTCATCACCTTCTCCTCCATGCCATCCATGCCCTCCATCTGGCCCATCTCCCCCATCTGGCTCATGTCGTGCCCTTCGTGGTTCATCATCTCCTCGGCCTGCAGGCCGGTGTGGGTGGCGAGGCCCAATAGCAGGGTCAGCGTCAGCGTCTTGTAGTTCATGATGGTTTCCTTGTTTGTGTTGTCCGGTTGATCAGGGGGCAGTCGGGGTATCCGTCTGCGACGTCGTGTGTTCAAGGGTTTTCAGGGTGCGGCTGCGCCACAGGTAGTAGGCGGCGGGCAGCACCAGCAGGGTCAGCACCAGCGCCGTCACCATGCCGCCGATCATGGGGGCGGCGATGCGCTGCATCACCTCCGAGCCGGTGCCATGGCTCCACATGATGGGCAGAAGGCCGGCGATGATGGTCACCACCGTCATCATCTTGGGGCGCAGGCGCAGGGCGGCGCCGTGAATGACCGCCTGGTGCAGGCCGGCCTTGTCCGGTTTGCCGCTGGCCACCAGATCGTCCCAGGCGTGGTTGAGGTAGACCAGCATCAGCACCCCCGTCTCCACGGCCACCCCGGCCAGGGCGATGAAGCCGACGCCGACGCCCACCGAGAGGTTGAAGTCGAGCAACCAGACGGCCCAGATCCCCCCGACCACCGCCAGCGGCAGGGTGGTGAGGATGAGCAGCACCTCCTGGAAGCGGTGAAACGCGAGATAGAGCAGCAGCACGATAATGGCGAGGGTCAGGGGCACCACGTAGGTGAGGCGCTCCATGGCCCGCTCCATGTATTCGTACTGACCTGACCAGGTGAGGGCGTAACCCGGTGGCAGCACCAGCTGCTTGTCCACCTCGGCCTTGGCCTCTGCCACAAAGGAGCCGATGTCGCGGCCACGGATGTCCACGTAGACCCAGCCGTTGAGGCGTGCGTTTTCGCTGCGCAGCATGGGCGCCTCGTCGCTGATGTAGACCCGGGCCACGTCCGCCAGGGCGATCCGCTCACCCTTGGGGGTGACCAGGGGCAGCAGTTCGAGGCTGGCCACGGAGTCGCGATAGCTCTGGGGATAGCGCAGGTTGATGGGGTAACGCTCGCGCCCCTCAATGGTCTGCCCCACGTCCATGCCGCCCACCGCAGTGGCGAGCACCGCCTGCACGTCGGCGATGTTGAGGCCGTAGCGGGCCGCCTTGAGTCGATCGATATCCACCTTGACGTAGCGACCACCCGCCACCCGTTCGGCGTAGACGGAGGCGGCGCCTTCCACCTTGCCGACTATCTGCTCGAGTTGCTGGCCAATCTGCTGGACCACCTTGAGGTCGGGGCCGGCGATCTTGATCCCCACCGGGGTCTTGATGCCGGTGGCCAGCATGTCGATACGGGTCTTGATGGGGGGCACCCAGGCGTTGGTGAGGCCGGGGAAGCGGATGAGGGAGTCGAGCTCTTCTTTCAGCTTCTCCGGGGTCATGCCCGGGCGCCACTGGTCGCGGGGCTTGAGCTGGATGCTGGTCTCCATCATCACCAGATCCGCCGGGTCGGTGGCCGAGTCGGCGCGTCCCGCCTTGCCGAACACGTTCTGTACCTCGGGCACGGTGCGGATGAGTTTGTCGGTCTGTTGCAGGATCTCCCGCGCCTTGCCCACCGAGATGTTGGTCGCCGTGGTGGGCATGTACATGATGTCCCCCTCATCGAGCGGCGGTATGAACTCGGAGCCCAGGTGCTGGAGCGGCCAGAAACCCGCGACAGTGACCACCAGGGCGGCGGCGAGGGTGGTCTTGGGACGGGCCAGCACGGCATTGAGCAGGGGCACATAGGCCTGGCTCAAGCCACGGTTGAGGGGGTTGGCCTGCTCGGGCAATACCTTGCCGCGGATGAAATAGCCCATGATGACCGGCACCAGCGTGATGGCGAGCGCGGCGGCGGCGGCCATGGCGTAGGTCTTGGTGTAGGCCAGCGGGTGGAACATGCGCCCCTCCTGCGCCTCCAGGGCAAACACCGGCAGGAAGCTCATGGTGATGATGAGCAGGGAGAAGAAAATCGCCGGCCCCACCTCGATGCTTGCCTCGGTGATGATCCGCCAGCGGTTCTTGTCGGTGAGCGCCTCCCGCTCCATGTGCTTGTGGACGTTCTCTATCATCACGATGGCGCCGTCCACCATGGCGCCGATGGCGATGGCGATGCCCCCCAGCGACATGATGTTGGCGTTGATCCCCTGCAGGTGCATCACGATAAAGGCGGTCAAAATCGCGATAGGGAGGGTGATGACCACCACCAGGGACGAGCGCAGGTGGAACAGGAAGGCGAGACACACCAGCACCACCACGGCGAACTCCTCCACCAGCTTGGCGGAGAGGTTGTCGATGGCGCGCTGGATAAGGTCGGATCGATCGTACACGGTGACGATCTCCACCCCGTCGGGCAGGCTGGATTTGAGCTCGGTCAGCCGTGCCTTGACCCCGTCGATGGTGTGCTGGGCATTCTCGCCAAAACGCATGACGATGATGCCGCCCACCACTTCCCCTTCGCCGTTGAGCTCGGCGATACCGCGCCGGCTCTGGGGACCGGTCACCACGTCGGCCACGTCACCCAGCAGCAGGGGGGCGCCCCGCACATTGGTGCCGAGCGGGATCTGCTTCAGATCCTCGACGCTCTTGAGGTAGCCATTCGAACGAACCATGTACTCCGCTTCCGCCATCTCGATGACGGAGGCGCCGGTCTCCTGGTTGCCCTGCTTGATGGCGGTCTCGATGAGGGAGAGCGGAATGCCGTAGGCCCGCAGCTTGTCCGGATCGACCCGCACCTGGTACTGGCGCACCATGCCGCCCACGGTGGCGACTTCGGAGACGCCGTTCACCGTCTGCAGCTCGTATTTCAGAAACCAGTTCTGCAGTGACGTGAGCTCGCTGAGATCGTGCTTGCCGCTCTTGTCCACCAGGGCGTACTGGTAGACCCAGCCCACCCCGGTGGCGTCCGGCCCGAGCTGCGGCTGGGCCCCGGCGGGCAGATTGGGGGCCACCTGGCTCAGGTACTCCAGCACCCGGGCGCGGGCCCAGTAGAGGTCGGTGTCGTCGTCAAACAGCACGTAGACGAAGGAGTCGCCGAAGAAGGAGTAGCCGCGCACCGTGGTGGCCCCCGGCACCGCCAGCATGGCGGTGGTGAGGGGGTAGGTCACCTGATCCTCCACCACCTGGGGCGCCTGGCCCGGGTAGGAGGTCTTGATGATCACCTGGACGTCGGAGAGATCCGGCAGGGCGTCCACCGGGGTCTGCTTGACCGACCAGAGGCCCCAGGCGGTGAGCATGACGGTCAGCAGCAGCACCAGGAAGCGGTTGCCGACGGACCAGCGAATGATGGCAGGGATCATGACTGGGCTCCTCTCATTCGGTGGGCGGGCTGCCGATTGGGTTTGTGCTCAATGCAGCGAAGCATGGCCGGGATCATGATTTATCCCCCATCTGGTGCTGGCTGTGATCCATGCCTGGCATCTCGCCCTTGGCCTCTTTCATCGGCTCGTCTGCGGCCGGCTTGTCTTCCACATGGATCTGGATGATGCGGTACTCGTCCCCCTCCTGCTCCACCTGCAGATGCAGGGTCTGATCCGGTTTCAGCTGGCTGATGTCCACGCCGTCGGCCACGGTGAAGTCCATCTCCATGGCGGGCCACTGCCACTCGGGAATGGGCTGGTGAGAGATGCCGAGGGTACGCCCGGCGAGATCGATGTTCTGCACCTGGCCCTGGGTCCACACCTGCATGGGACGCACCGCCGTCATGCGCTGGAAGTCCGAATCGATGGCTGATTCGGAGTCGAGCAGGAACTGGGCCGAGCTGACGATGCTGTCACCGGCTTCGACCCCCTCCTCAATGGCGACCTTGTCACCAAACTGGGGGCCCAGGGTGACGGCCACCGACTTGAAGTTGCCATCCCCCAGCGCCAGCACCAGCCTGTCCTGGCTGCCGGTGCGGATCACCGCTTCGCTCGGCACCACCAGGCGGGGTTCCCCCTTGCCGGTGCCGATGCTCACCTTGGCGAACATGTTGGGTTTCAGGAACTCGTCCGGGTTGTCGAAGCGCAGGCGGACCCGCAGGGTGCGGGTGCTCGCATCGAGCGTCGGGTAGAGATAGTCCACCCGACCCTGCCAGCGGCGGCCCGGGGCATAGTCCAGGGTCATGGTGACCGGATCGCCGACCTTGATCTGGGCGGCCTGGCGCTCGAACACCTCGGCGCTCACCCACACCTGCTTGAGGGTACTGATGTTAAAGAGGGGGGCGGCGGGCTCCACATACTGGCCTTCACGCACCTTGAGCTCGGAGACATAGCCGCTGCTCGGGGCATAGATGCGCACCGTCTCCTGCACCTTGCGGGTGCGCTTGAGGGCCGCAATCTGATCCGCCGGTACCTGCAGGGACTTGAGCTTGCCTTCGGCGGCGCGCAGCAGCAGCGGGTTGGTGGTATTGAGCGCCAGCAGGTACTCGTGCTGGGCGTTCACCAGATCCGGGGCGTAGAGATCGTAGATGAAGCTGCCCCTGGCCACCTGCTGCCCCTCGTTCTTGATGGCGAGATTGCGGATCCAGCCCGCCATCCGGGAGTTGATGGCCTCGAGGCGCTCCTCGTCATATCCCACGTAACCCACCGTCTCGATCTGCTGGTGGACGGGCAGTTTTTCCACCTTGGCGAGCCGCACCCCCAGGTTCTGCTGGATCTCGGGGCTGATGGTAACGGTACCCGGCGAGCCGCCCTGCTTCTCTTCATAGACGGGGATGAAGTCCATCCCCATGTTGTCCTTGGCGGGGGCATCGCGCTTGTCGCGGGGATCCATGGGATTGACCCAGTAGAGGGGGGCCTTCTCCCTGGCGGTGGTGGCGCCGCCCATCTTGGTGGCGGCCCAGTAGCCGCCGCCGGCCCCGAGGGCGAGCATCAGAGTCGACAGGATCAGGGTCTTGTTCATCGCAGGCCTCCGGCACGAGTCGGACGGGAGGGGCGGGCGCCGGCAACGGCGAAAATCTTGGCTGATGACATGGTTACATCTTCTCTTCTATCAGGCCGCCTGACCGGGTTCCTGCATGAGCGTCGTGTCCAGGGGCGGGGCAGAGGCGTTATTCACGCACCTGCGTCACGCAACACTCGAATCACAGCGAACGGGTTGGGCGGCAAACGGAGCACCACCGACGAGTCGGCCGGTGCACGGCACTTGTTGCAATGGCGAACCATTGCCCAGGCTGGGGTAGAAGAGGTTTCTAATGGCGCAGCACAGAGAGCATCAGATGCCGTCTGGGCCAGGAGGGGGGATGGGTACCGCGCAGGCGCAGGAAGGGATCCCGCAGCCAGTTGTCGAGCAGGGAGCCGACATGCCACGAAGAGGGGAGCAGCAGCAGGGGGATCAGCAGCAGTGACAACAGCATGCCGAGCAGGGGCGGGGCATTGGCCGCACCGGAGAAGCCGGCCTGCATCTGGCACTCCTCCCCAGACGGGGCACTCTGGCTCATGGTGCCCGAATGGCAGGAGAGGGGAATTGTTTCGGCCTGGCCATGGTTCATGGCGGCGTGCTGCACAGGCGGACTCTCGTGCAGCGCATGAGACAAGGGGGAGGATGCCGGAAGGGCATCCTGGGTCTCACCCGGGAGGGCGGTGGCCGCGCCATGCCAGCTGATGCACAGGGTCAGATTGCAGACGAGCACCAGCGCCAGCAATAGCCGGGCGATGAGTGCTGTGGGCAATCTCGATGACAACATGGTGCAGGTTCCCTGTGACGTATGGGATGAATGTAAACCTTACCTACAGGAGAAGGTCAAGGTTCGGCCTGTGTCATCTGCCAAATAGTTGATATGGATTAAGAAATTGCCGGACCTATGAAGAAGAAAGCCCCCGCGTCTGCGGGGGCCGGGGTTATGACTTCTCCTGCGCCGTCCTGGACGGTCGCTCCGATCGCCGCATGATGAGGCGGAAGAAGAGCGGGATGAAGAAGATGGCGATGAAGGTCGCCGCCAGCATGCCGCCGATCACCGGCCAGCCGAGGGCGTGGCGGCTCGCCGCACCGGCACCGCTGGAGGTGACCAGGGGCACACAACCCAGGATAAACGCCAGCGAGGTCATGACGATGGGACGGAAACGCAGGCGAGCCGCCTCCAGGGCCGACTCGATGAGGGTCATCCCCTCCTCGTACTTCATCACCGCGAACTCCACGATCAGGATGGCGTTCTTCGCCGCCAGCCCCACCAGCGTCACCAGGCCTATCTGGAAGTAGACGTTGTTGGTGAGCCCCACGGCCCAGGTGGCGAGCAGGGCGCCGAACAGGGCGAACGGCACGGCGGTGATCACCGCAAACGGCAGGCTCCAGCGCTCATACTGGGCGGCCAGGATGAGGAAGATCATCACGATGCCGAAGCCAAACGCCATGGCGGCGCTGCCGGCGGCCGCTTTTTCCTGGTAGGCGGCACCGGTCCACTCCAGCTTGGCGTCGTTGCCCAGCGTCTGGGCGGCGATCTCCTCCAGGGCCTTGATTGCCTGGCCCGAGCTGATACCCGGTGCCGGCTGGGCCATGATCTTGGCGGCCGGGAAGATGTTGAAACGCTCGACCAGCTCGGGGCCGGTGGCATCGCGCACCGTGACCAGACTGGTGAGGGGGATCATCTCGCCGGTATTGGAGCGGACATAGACGTTGCGGATGTCATCCTTCTTGGCGCGGTAGTCCGCCTCGGATTGCAACTGCACCCGGTAGGTACGACCGAACTGGTTGAAGTCGTTGACATAGACCTGGCCGAAGGTGGCCTGCATGGTGTCGAACACGGCGTTGATGGGCAGCCCCAGCGCCTTGGCCTTCTCGCGATCGAGATCCAGGAAGACCTGGGGCACGTTGGCACGGAAGGTGGTGGTCACGCTGGCAAACTCCGGGCGCTCCTTGGCCGCGTCGAGCAGGCGCTGCACCTCGCCCGCGAAGGCGTGCACGTCGCCGGTACCCCGGTTCTGCAGGTAGCCTTCGAGGCCCCCGGTGGTGGACATGCCGGTGATGGGGGGCGGGTTGAAGGTGGCGGTGAAGCCATCCGCCAGCCCCATCAGGCTCATCCCCTGGAAGGTCTTGGCCAGAGAGAAGGAGTCCTGACCCTCGCCCTGACGCTCTTTCCAGTCTTTCAGGGTGATGAAGGTGAGGCCGCGGTTGCTGATGATGGAGCCGGACAGGATGTCAAAGCCCGAGAAGGTGACCACGTCCTTCACGTTGGGGTTGGCCATGGCCATCTTGTCGAAGTCGCTCGCGACCGCCTGGGTACGGGTCAGGGCGGCGGCATCGGGCAGCATGATGGAGCCGATGAGGTAGCCCTGATCCTCGTCCGGCACCAGGGCGCCCGGCACCTTGTTGAACAGCACATAGCTGCAGCCGAGGATGATGGCGATGATGCCAAAGGCCACGCCGACCCGGCGGTTGAGGAAGGCCACCCCGCGCACATAGCGGCGGGTCAGGGCATCAAAGGCATTGTTGAACCAGACGAAGAAGCGAGCCGGCTGGTGGTGGCCTTCTTTGAGCAAGATGGCGCACAGGGCCGGCGACAGGGTGAGCGCCACCAGACCGGAGATGGCCACCGACACGGCGATGGTGATGGCGAACTGCTTGTACATCACCCCCGTCATGCCGCCCATGAAGGCGACCGGCAGGAACACGGCCGAGAGCACCAGCACGATGGCGACCACGGGGCCGGAGACCTCCTGCATGGCGAGGACGGACGCCTCCTTGGCGGAGCACTTCTTCTCGCTCATGATCCGCTCGACGTTCTCCAGCACCACGATGGCGTCATCCACCACGATACCGATGGCGAGCACCATGCCGAACAGGGTCAGCAGGTTGATGGAGAAGCCCAGCATCAGCATGCCGGCGAAGGTACCGATGAGTGACACCGGTACCGCGATACAGGGGATCAGGGTGGCGCGGAAGTTCTGCAGGAAGAGGTAGACCACCACGAACACCAGCACGATCGCCTCGAGCAGGGTGTGGACCACCTCCTCGATGGAGATCTTCACGAAGTCGGTGGTGTCGTAGGGGATCTGGTACTCCACGTCCGGCGGGAAGCGGCCCTGCAGGCGTTCCATGGTGGCGCGCACCTGATCGGCGACCGCGACCGCATTGGCCCCCGGTTGCAGGTAGGTGGCGATACCGATGGCCGGCTTGCCGTTGGCGCGGGCCAGCACGTCGTAGTCCTTGCCGCCGAGTTCGACCCGAGCCACGTCTTTCACCCGGATCTTGGAGCCGTCCGGCATGGCGCGGATGATGATGCTCTCGAACTCCCTGACGTCATCCAGACGCCCCTTGGTCTGCACCGTGTAGGTGAAGTCGGTGGGGGTGCTGGTGGGCTGGGAGCCGATCTTGCCGGCCGCAAACTGGGTGTTCTGCTCGCGGATGGCGCCGATCACATCGCTCGGGGTGAGCTGCAGCTGGGCCAGCCGGTCCGGGCGCAGCCAGATCCGCATGGCGTAGTCGGTGCCGCCGAACAGGGAGGTGTCCCCCACGCCGGGAATCCGCTTCAGCTCGTCGATGATGTTGAGCAGGGCGTAGTTCGACAGATAGGTGGTATCAAACGAACCGTTGGGTGACTGCAGGGTGATCACCTGCAGGATGGAAGTGGACTTCTTGCGCACCGTTACACCCTGCTTCTTCACCTCTTCCGGCAGCTGGGCCATGGCGGCCGAGACCCGGTTGTTGACGTCTATGGTCGCCTGATCCGGATCCACCCCGATGTCGAAGTAGACGTTGAGGTTCATCTGGCCGTTGGAGGCGGAGCCGGACTGCATGTAGATCATGTTCTCGACCCCGTTGACCTGCTGTTCAATGGGGGCGGCCACGGTCTGGGAGATCACCTCAGGGGTGGCACCCGGGTAGAAGGCGGTGACCGAGACCACGGCCGGGGTGATCTGGGGATACTGCTCCACCGGGAGCGAGCGCATCGCCGCCAACCCGCCCAGCACGATGATGATCGAGATCACGCTGGCGAAGATGGGGCGTTCTATGAAGAACTTGGAAAACATGGGAGCTCCTTATTTGCCCGCGGCACCCTGGGTGATCTTGGCGTTGATCGCCTTCATCTCTTCGGCACTGACCGGTTTGACCACGGCGCCCGGGCGGGCCTTCATCAGCCCCTCGACGATGTAGCGATCGCCGACCTGCAGGCCGCTGTCGATGATGATGCCGCTGCTGATGGCCGGGCCCAGCTTGACCGGGCGCGGGCTCACCTTGTTGTCCGCATCCACCACCATCACCAGGCGATCGGCCTGGGACTGGACGATGGCGCGGGGCGGCACCACGATGGCATCCTTGCGGGTACCCAGATCGATGGTCAGGCGCACGAACTGGCCGGGCAACAGGACGCCGTCCTTGTTGTCGAAGATGGCGCGGGCGCGGATGGTGCCGGTGGCGGGGTCGACCCGGCTGTCGGAGAAATTAAGGCGCCCCGCTTGCGGGTAGGTGCTGCCGTCGGCCAGCTGGATATGGGTGCGCCAGTCGGTGCTGCTCTTGGCCTCGATCTTGCCGCTCTTGACCGCGCTCTCGAAGTTCAGGCGATCCTGCTCCGAGTAGGAGAAGTTGACGTAGAGGGGATCGAACTGGGTGATGGTGGTCAGCAGGCTGCCCTCGCCGCTGGTGGCGATGAGGCTGCCCTCGGACTGGGAGCTCTTGCTCGCCATGCCGTTGATGGGGGCGGTGACCTGGGTGTAGCTGAGGTTGAGCTCCGCCTCCTTCACCTTGGCCTGGGCCGCCTGCAGGCTGGCCAGGGCCGCCTCGTAGTTGGCGATGGTGTCGTCATAGTCCTTGCGGCTCACCACCTGACGCTTGAACAGCGGGATGACGCGATCCTTGTCGGCGCGAGCCTTGTTGAGGCGGGCTTGCTCCTGGGCCAGGGTGCCCTTGGCCTGCTCCAGCGCCACCTTGAAGGGGGCGGGGTCGATCAGGAACAGCTCCTGACCGGCGGTGACCGGCTGGCCTTCCACATAGGTGCGTTTGAGCAGGATGCCGCCGACCCGGGCGCGCACCTCGATCTCGCGATAGCCGGCGGTCTCCCCCACCATCTCGGTAGTGAGGGGCACGTCCCCGGACGCCGCCGTTTGTACCACCACGGGTACCGACGGCAGGGTATTGGCCGCATTCTCGGTGTTGTCACCACAGGCGCCAAGCGCCCCCGCCAGCGTCAGAGCTACCAGGCTCCGGATGATGCTGTGCTCCCTGCCTGCAGAACTGTTCATGTTACTACCCCTGTGAAATGAGGCCTTCAAGGTGGCCGCGTCTTGTTATTAATCGTTGATGGACTGTCCTTCGACAGAACTAAGTATGGTATTTCCCGAACTTGAACCGGAGCTGTTCCCATCGCCAATCCGCAAAAAGAAAACGGTTTCTTTTTGCGGATTGGCG
>NZ_CDDD01000080.1 GCF_000820165.1 Aeromonas taiwanensis | reverse complement strand
CAGAAAATCCAGGAGCTGGAAGCCCGTATCAACCGGCTCGAACGTGAAAAGGACATACTAAAAAAGGCTACTGCTCTCTTGATGGCGGACGAGTTCACACGTACGCGCTGATAGACCGATTAAGGGAGCAAGCCCCCATCACACTGGTCTGCTGCGCTTTCGATGTTCCCACGTCCTGTTTTTACGATTATCTGGCTCGCAGGCGAGTGATTAACCGTGAGCGCATGCAACAGCGCAGTGAGTTGCGCCGGTTGTTCAAAGAGAGCCGGGGCTCGGCAGGCAGCCGCGCCTTGATGTCGATGATGCGAGAGCTGGGGTATCAGATTGGTCGATTAAAAGTACGTAACCTGATGAAGGAAGCCGGGCTGGCATCCAAGCAGCCGGGCGCACACCGTTATAAGGTTGCACGGTCTGAACGACCGGACATTCCCAATCTGCTGGCCCGCGAATTTGATGTCCCGCAACCCAATCAGGTGTGGTGTGGCGATATCACCTATGTCTGGGCCGGTGGTCGTTGGCATTACCTGGCCGCAGTGCTCGACCTGCATACCCGGCGGGTCGTGGGCTGGGCAATGTCTGACAAGCCTGATGCAGAGTTGGCAATCAAAGCGCTGGAGATGGCCTATCGGCAGCGGGGTTGTCCATCAGGCGTGCTGTTTCACTCCGACCAGGGCAGTCAATACGTCAGCCGGGCATTTCGGCAACGACTGTGGCGCTATCGCATGACCCAGAG
>NZ_CDDD01000079.1 GCF_000820165.1 Aeromonas taiwanensis | reverse complement strand
GGGCGAGGAAGGGGGCATGGGCGCCGGCCCTCCTGGCCGGCGCCCATGCCCCCTTCCTCGCCCTGCTCGGTACTGGCCGCCACCTGCTGGAGGCGGGCTGCGGCGCAGGGGAAGATCTGCGCCTCTTCCGGGAGCAGGGCCTGGTCGTGACCGCCTTCGATGCGAGCCGGAAGCAGGCCGCCGCCGCCTCGCGCCTGTGCGGCCAACCGGTGCGCGTCTGCCGCTTCGAGCAGATGCGAAGCGTCGTCCCCTATGACGGCATCTGGGCCGGCGGCTCCCTCCCCTGCCTGCCCGAGCTAGAGATAGCCCCGGTGCTCGGGCATCTGGCCACCCTGCTCAAGGCCGGCGGCCCCCTCTACTGCTCCTTCCCCCACGGGGATGGCGAGCCCTTGCCGCGCTCGGGGGAATATCCGCTCCAGACCCGGCTCGACGAGCCCGGGCTGCAGCGTCTCATCACCCCCCTGCCCTTCGCACTGCACCGCCACTGGTGCTGCGAGGACGAGGTGAACGGCCGCTGGCTGCATGTCCTGCTCATCCGGCGCTGACGCCCCGGCGCCGATGGGAGGCGAAACGCGCGCTGACCGTCCGCCCGGGTTGCCCGGTACAGAGACACTGTCAGCGCCCATCCAGGCCTGATAGACATAGAAACAAAGAGTGGCGGAACGCCCCATTAACAAAATTTAACCCCACATTAACCAGCATAAGGCAGACAAGATGCGGCGTTTGTGTTAAAAAGCGGCATTAAAATCATTATTTAATAACAAAACAGACACCAACACCTGGATTTGCCCATGAAACTCGTTCTGAATCTGATCGCTGGCATCCTCGCCGGCCTCCTGCTCGGTCTCTATGCCCCCGAATGGGTCGCCCGCATGCTGTTCACCGCCAAGACGGTAATAGGCCAGCTCATCACCTTCACCATCCCGCTCATCATCCTGTTCTTCATCATGAGCGGCATCGCCAGCCTGCCGAAGAATTCCGGCAAGCTGCTCGGCAAGACGGTGGGGCTCTCCTACTGCTCCACCATACTGGCGGGTCTGTTCGCCTTCACCGTGGCGAGCCACCTGATCCCGCACCTGACCACGGCCGCCGAGCCCACCGCCGAGGCGGCCACCAAGCTCGCCTCCTACATCAACCTCGAGATCCCGCCGCTGTTCGGGGTGATGTCGGCGCTGGCCGCCGCCTTCGTGTTCGGCATCGGCATCAGCGCCACCCAGGCCACCGACCTGCGCCGGGTCGCCGATCAGGGCCGTGACATCATCGACCGCCTGCTGGCGAAGGTGATCATTCCCCTGCTCCCCTTCTACATCGCCGGCGTCTTCGTCGAGATGACGGTGGAAGGCACCGTCTTCGCCACTCTGAAAACCTTCGGCGTGGTGCTGGTGATGGCCATCCTGATGCACTGGATCTGGCTCTGCGTGCTGTTCGTCGGCACCGGCCTCGCCCTAGGGCGCTCCCCCGTCATGCTCATCAAGAACATGCTGCCCGCCTACTTCACTGCCCTTGGCACCATGTCCAGCGCCGCCACCATCCCGGTGGCCCTGCAGGCCAGCAAGAACAACGGCGTGAGCGACGGCATCGCCAACTTCACCGTCCCCCTGTGCGCCACCATCCACCTGTGCGGCTCCACCATCACCCTGGTCACCTGTGCCACCGCCGTCATGTTCCTCTCCGAACACCTGGCCATTCCGGGTTATGGCACCATGGTGCCCTTCATCATGATGCTGGGTGTCATCATGATCGCAGCCCCGGGCGCCCCGGGTGGCGGTGTCATGTCGGCTCTGGGTCTGCTCACCTCCATGCTGGGCTTCGGTGAGGCCTCCATCGCCCTGATGATCGCCCTCTACCTGGCCCAGGACAGCTTCGGCACCGCCTGCAACGTCACCGGTGACGGCGTCATCGCCCTCTGGGCAGACCGCTTCGCCCAGCGGGACGGTGCCGTGCCCGCCCTTGATCGCGAGGCGGCCTGACCGCGTTGTCGCGCCAATAAAAACGGGAGCCCAGGGCTCCCGTTTTTTTATGGCACTCAGCTGCGATCAACCGCAGCGACGGATCACCCCTGCCTGTATGCTGCTCACCACCAGCACGCCGTCGCAGTTGCCGCCGTCATCATGCATCGGCAGTGCGGCGGCGGATCACCCCTTCCTGCATGGTGCTCGCCACCAGCACGCCGTCACGGGTGAAGAACTGACCGCGCACCAGGCCGCGTCCACCGCTGGCGCTCGGGCTGTCCACCACGTAGAGCAGCCAGTCATCCAGCCTAAAGTCGCGGTGGAACCACATGGAGTGGTCTATGGTGGCCACCTGCATGTCCGGCTCCCAGTACGACACCCCGTGGGGCTGCAGGGCGGCAAACAGGAAGTGGAAGTCGGAGGCATAGGCCAGCAGGTAGTTGTGGACCCGCTGATCGTCCGGCACCGGGCCGTTGGCCTTGAACCAGGTGTAGCGCAGGGGCTCGTGCACATCGGGGCGGATGGGGTCCACCAGGGTCACCGGGCGAATTTCGATGGGCTTCTCGCACAGGATCTTGTCCCGCAGGGCCGGGGGGATCATCTGCTCGTAGGGGCGCACCAGCTCCAGCTCGCTCTTGAGCTGCTCCGGGGGCGTGATGCCGCCCGGCATCCTGGCCTGGTGCTCGAAGCCCTCGGCCTCCACCTGGAAGGAGGCGTTGAGGTAGAAGATGGGTTTGCCGCCCTGGATGGCCTTGACCCGGCGGGTGGAGACGCTCTGGCCGTCGCGGATGTTCTCCACGTCGTAGACGATGGGCTTGTTGGCATCGCCGGGGCGCAGGAAGTAGGAGTGGCAGCTGTGCACCTGGCGATCGGCGGCGACCGTCTGCTTGGCGGCTGACAAGGCCTGCCCCATCACCTGTCCGCCAAACACGGATCGCAATCCGAGATCCTGGCTCTGGCCCCGAAACAGGCCCTCCTCGATCTTCTCGAGCGCCAGCAACGCCAGCAGCTCATCCAGTACCTTGCTCATTGGTTTCTCCTGTATCAATGTCGCAGAGGCTAACAAGGAGACCTGGTCGAGGCAACCATTGCCACGCCCTCAGTGGGTCGTTCCCCCCGTGATCGGCAGATCCCGCTCGTGATGCAGCGCCGCATCGAGGGCGACCTCCACCCCGTGCACTATCTGGCTCAGGCTCATCGAGGGCGTGCCCGCCGGATGGCGCACCGCCTGCTCGGGCAGATAGGGAATGTGCAGGAAACCGCCCCGGCAGCCCGGCCTGTCCCGCTCAATCTCGTGCATCAGGCCGTAGAAGAGGTGGTTGCAGACATAGGTGCCGGCACTGTGGGAGACGGCGGCGGGCAGGCCCGCCTCGCGCAGGGCCGCCACCATGGCCTTGATGGGCAGGGTGGTGAAATAGGCGGCAGGCCCCTCCGCCACTATGGGGCTGTCGATGGGCTGCGCCCCGGCGTTGTCCGGAATGCGGGCATCATCCAGGTTGATGGCGATCCGCTCCAGGCTGAGCTCGCTGCGCCCCCCCGCCTGGCCCACCGCCAGCACCAGCACCGGCTGGTGCTGCGCCAGCGCCGCCTTGAGTTCCGTCAGGGCCTGGCCGAAGGCACAGCTCAGCCGCACCGCCCGGATCTGATGGTCGCCACGGCGCTGGCCATCGAGTTGCCTCACGGCCTCCCAGGAGGGGTTGAGCGGCTCGCCGCCGAAGGGTTCGAATCCGGTCAGTAAAATGGTCTTCATGGCCAACTCCTTCTTTTTTTCCCGGCGTGCGGCCAGCGGATGCCGGGAGGGACGAGGGCGGGCCGCCCCCGTCCGACGACATCAACGGAACGCCAGGAAGTACATCAGCAGGATGTTGCAGACGAGCATCATGAGCGCGGTGGGGATCTGCACCAGGATGACCTGATACTTGTTGTCCAGCTCGAGCAGGGCGGCGGGCACTATGTTGAAGTTCGCCCCCATGGGGGTCATCAGGGTGCCGCAATAGCCCGACAGCATGCCGATGGCGACCACGGCGGCGGGGTTGCCATTAGCCCCCATGATGAGGAAGGGGATGGCGATCCCCGCCGTCATCACCGGGAAGGCCGCAAACGCATTGCCCATGATCATGGTGAACAGCACCATGCCCACGCAGTAGATCGCCACCATCAGGAACAGGTTGTCGGGGGTGACGAACAAGTCCACCACCGCCTTCACCGATTCCCCGGTCTGGGCGACCACGAAGACCCCGCCCAGCATGGCGAGCATCTGCGGCAGGATGGCGGCCCACCCGATGGCATCCACCAGACGCCTTGACTCGCGCACTGCCTGCAAGGGGGTGCCGCCGGTCAGTTTCCAGCCCAGCAGCAGGGCTGCCAGGGTGCCGATGGCCAGGGAGGTCAGGGTGACGTTCTTCTGATCCAGCACGAAGTAATCCCCCAGGCTGGCATGGCCCAGCAGCAGGGTGCTGAGCACGGTCGCCACCGGGATCATGACCGCCGGCAGGAAGAGGCGGTTGCCCAGTTTACCCGCTGACGCCTGCCGCTCGGCGTCGCTGCGCTGGGTGTAGCGTCCCATCGCGAGCTGGCCCGTGCCGGCCAGCAGGGCCATCAGGATCACCAGGCCCCCCACGATCCGGTAGGCAATCTGGCTGCCCAGCTGGCTGACCAGCAGATCGCCGAACAGGAAGATGGCGCCAAAGCAGAACCAGAACAGGGCCGTCGTGAGGCGCTTGGGGTTATGGCGGTCAGAGAGCGTCATGCCCACCAGCAGCATGACGACGAGGCCGATGAGGTAATAGATGTCGTTGATGGTGATCAGGCTGCTCATCATGCACGCTCCAGCACGGCTTGGTCGGGGGTCCCGGCCTGCTCGCTCGCCTGCCAGGCGGCAACGTCACGGGCGATGCTGGCATCCAGCAGGAGCAGGCGCCCCATGTGTATCAGCAGGGCGCACAGGGCGGTCGGTATGCCCCACAGGCCGATGTAGAGCGGTTCGATATCGGTGATCCCGTTCTCCTGCAGGAAGGCACTCATCAGCAGGACGGCCCCGAAGGCGAGGAAGACGTCCTCGCCGAAGAACACCGCCACGTTGTCACAGGCGGCCGAATGGGCGCGGATCTTGTCGCGAATCGGCTTGGGCAGATCCCCGTGGCGATGCACCGCAGCCCCCTCCGCCATAGGGGCGATCAGCGGACGCACCGTCTGGGCATGGCCCCCCAGGCTCAGCAAGCCCAGCATGGCCGTGCCCTGGCGCAGCACGAAATAGAGCATCAGGATGCGCGCCGAGGTCGCCTTGCGGATGCTGGCGATCCAGCTCTGGGCCCGCTCCTTGAGCCCGTACTGCTCCAGCAGGCCGATCACCGGCAGGATCAGGATAAAGGTGGCCAGCTGCCGGCTGTTGAGGAACTTCTCCCCGAAGGTTTCCAGCAGCGCGACCAGCGACATGCCACTCGCCAGGCCGGTCGCCAGTCCCGCCGCCGTCACCACCAGCAGCGGGTTGAACCTGAGCGCAAACCCCAGCACCACCACGGGGATCCCGATCAGGGGTAATAATAGACTTACATCCATATGAGCTTCTCCATTCCATGTGAAGGCCGCGCGGCCTGAATTCACCTCTTCAATGAGGCCTTATAGATATACCGTTTGCGATCAGGGCCTCCCGCAGGCGCCGGGCGAAGGCGACGGCGTGGGCGCCATCCCCGTGCAGGCAGATGCTCTGGGGCACTAGTGCCAGTTGTTGCCCGTCCAGGGTCTCCACCTCTCCCCGCGTCACCAGACTCAGGGTCTGGCTCAACGCCTTCGCCTCGTCGTCGATAACGGCGCCGGGCTGGCCCCGCGGTGCCAGGGAGCCGTCGGCCAGATAGGCGCGATCGGCGAAGACCTCCGCGATGGGGGTCAGACCATGGCGCCGGGCGGCGGCGATCAGCTCGCTGCCCGCCAGCCCCATCAGCTTGAGGGAGGGATCCAGGCTGGCGACGGCACTGGCGATGGCGTCGGCCAGGGCCCCATCCCGGGCTGCTTGGTTGTAGAGCGCACCATGGGGCTTGACGTGGGCCAGTCGGCCACCGGCCGCCTTGGCCAGGGCGGCCAGGGCCCCCACCTGATAGATCACGTCGGCATAGACCTTGGCCGGCTCCCGCACCATGGGCGCCCGCCCGAAGTGCTCCCGATCCGGGAAGCTGGGGTGGGCGCCGAGGGCAACCCCCTTGGCCAGCGCCAAGCGGACTGTCTCGGCCATCAGGGACGCATCCCCCGCGTGCCAGCCACACGCGATGTTGGCCGAACTGACGAGGTCCAGCAGCAGGGCATCCGAGTCGCAGCCCTCCCCCAGGTCTGCGTTGAGATCAATGTGTCTTTCCATAAGCCATCCATTCGAAACGATAGAGGTGTTGCTGCCACTCGCGCCGCGCCGCCAGGGCCTGCTCCCGCGTCACGGGGGAGAAACGCAGCCGCGCCCCAGGCCGCGCCTGGGCCAGCTTCCAGAGATCCGCGTCGATGACGCAGCCGATGCGCGGGTAGCCGCCCGTGGTCTGGCCATCGGCCAGCAGCACGATGGGCTGGCCGCCCGGGGGCACCTGGATGACGCCGGGCAGGACGCCGTGGGAGGCCAGCTCCCGGCTGTGGCTGCGCACCAGCGCCGGTCCGTCGAGGCGCACGCCCATGCGGTTGCTCGCGGGGTTGAGTTGCCACTCCCCCTGCCAGAGCGCCGCCACGGCGGCCGGTTCGAACTCGTCACATTCGGGGCCGGGCAAGACGCGCAGGCAGGCGTCCGACTCGCGCAACCAGACGCCGAGGGGGCCGTCATGGCTCAGCGGCGCCCCCAGGGGCAGGCGATCCCCGGCCTGCAGGGCTCGCCCCTGATGGCCCCCGAAGCCAGCCTGCAACTCGGTGGCGCGCGAACCCATCACCTGGGCCACGGCCAGGCCCCCATCCAGCGCGAGATAGGTGCGCATGCCATGGCGAGGGGCCGACAGGCGCAGGAGCTGGCCCCGTCGAACTCGCCAGCGCCAGCCGTGCCAGACAGGTTCACCGTCCAGGGTGGCGGCGCAGTCGGCACCGGTCAGTGCCAGCCAGCCATCACGCAGCAGGCGGAATTCGGCCGCCCCCAGCACCAGCTCTATCCCCGCCGCGCCGGCGGGGTTGCCCACCAGGCGATTGGCCAGGATCAACGCCTCCCTGTCGAGGGCGCCTCCTTGGGCGATGCCGAGATGGCGCACACCAGAACGGCCGAGATCCTGGACTGTGCTCTGAAGCCCGGGTCGGATGACCTCTAGCATGGGGCACCTCCCAGAGGGACGAAGCGCACCCGATCGCCGGGCAGCAGATAGGAGGGCTCGTCACGAGCCGGGTCGAACAGCGTCAGATCCGTGCGCCCGATGAGCTGCCAGCCCCCGGGGCTCGCCGCCGGGTAGATACCGGTCTGGGCCCCGCCGATGCCGACGCTGCCGGCGGGGACTCTCAGCCTGGGCTCCCTGCGCCGCGGCACGGCCAACTCCTGCGCAAGCCCCCCCAGATAGGCGAAGCCGGGCTGGAAGCCGAGGAAATAGACCCGGTACTCGCCGCCGCTGTGGCGCGCCACCAGCTCGGCCGGCGTCAGGCCGCAGTGGCGGGCGGCCTCCTCCAGATCTGGCCCCCATTCGCCGCCGTAGTGCACCGGGAGCTCCCGCTCCCGCGGCCGGTAGTCGAGCTCCTCTCCCTGGCGCCACAACTCGGTCAGCCAGCGCTCGAGACCGGCGGGGTCCATCACCTCGGGATCGAACACCAGGGTCAGGTTGTTCATCCCCGGCACTATTTCCTCCCACCGCTCGTCCCCTTCCCGCTCTCGCAGTCGCTGTGCCAGCCACCAGATCCGCCGCTGGCCGATCAGGTCGGCCCCCAGGTCCGTCTCCAGCACCAGAGCCCGCTCTCCCAGCGGGTAGAGGCGACACTCACTCGATCCCATACAGCCCCCAACAACCAAAACATTTAATTAACATACAGCAAAGATATCAACAAAACATCGATAATTTATCTACAATAAGCCATCGTAGGAAACGCCAGCCGTCGTGCTGGCCTCTCATCAGGAAAAGGAGTCTCCATGACCAAGCCCCCCTCCATCGTCTCATCGGCCCACCTCGTCTCGGCTCAGGCTCCCGCCCTCTCGGAGCTGGAGTTCGGCCTGACCGTGCTCAACAACTCCTTCCACCGCTGGGTCGTGCGCTGCATGGGGGCCGCCGGGGAGAAGGGGCTGACCGCGCTGGAGGTGCTGCTCATCCACCACATCAATCACCGGGATCGCCCCAAACGGCTCGCCGATATCTGCTTCGTGCTGAACATCGAGGACACCCACGTCGCCACCTATGCCCTGAAGAAGCTGGTGACCCTGGGTTATGCGGCGCGCACCAAGGTGGGCAAGGAGGTGCACTTCAGCACCACGCCGGCCGGGGCGGCCCTGTGCCACCAATACAGCGAGATCCGCGAACAGTGTCTGATCCAGGTGATAGTAGAGAGCGGTCTGGCGGGGGCGAATGCCTCGGCGGCGGAGATAGCGCAGCAGCTACGGCTGTTTGCCAGCCTCTATGATCAGGCCTCTCGCGCCGCCGCCTCCCTGTAGTGGCGAAGGCCCAATAAAAAAAGAGCCTGCCCCTTGCGGGGCAGGCTCTTTCACAATGACGGCCGGAATTACTTGCTGCCGGTGCCGGAATTGCGGGTGGAGGAGGTCGGCTTGCGACGGGCGGTGGTGCTGCGGGCGCGCGGCTCCTTGCCCTGCATCTCCTTGTGGCGCTTCACGGCGCGGCGGATCTGGGCGGCCTGCTTGTGGCGACCGGCCTTGCCATCCTGCTGCAGATCGACCTTGGACTCGGTCTCGTTCGGCAGGTTGACCAGGCCGCGCAGGTAGTTCACCTCGGGGAGTTTGAGCTCCTGCCAGCCGCCGCGCGGGATGCCGCGATCCAGGGTGACGTCGCCGTAGCGGATACGCATCAGGCGGCTCACCTGCACTTCCTGGGATTCCCACAGGCGGCGCACTTCCCGGTTGCGACCCTCGGTCAGGGTGACGTTGAACCACTGGTTCAGACCCTCGCCGCCGGCCGGCTTGATCTTGTTGAACTTGGCCATGCCGTCTTCCAGCTGCACGCCCTTGCGCAGACGCTGCAGCATGGCTTCGGTGATCTCGCCAAAGACGCGCACCGCGTATTCCCGCTCCACCTCGTGGCTCGGGTGCATCAGGCGGTTCGCCAGCTCGCCGTCGGTGGTGAACAGCAGCAGACCCGAGGTGTTGACGTCGAGACGGCCGACCGCAATCCAGCGGGCGCCATCCATCTTGGGCAGACGATCAAACACGGTGGGACGCCCTTCCGGATCATGGCGGGTACACATCTCCCCTTCGGGCTTGTGGTACGCCAGCACGCGGCAGATCACTTCCTCTGCGGCGCGGGTCTTGACCTGGTGGCCATCCACCCGGATCACGGCGTTCACTTCGACGCGATCCCCCAGCGTGGCGACCTTGCCATCCACGCTGACCCGACCTGCGGTGATCAGGGCCTCCATCTCACGACGGGAGCCTTGACCCGCGCGGGCCAATACTTTTTGCAGTTTTTCACTCATCGGGTTTACCTGATTGTTGATCGCTGCCCGCCGACATCGCGGACAGCATGGATGTCTGTGAGGCCGCCTCGCGGGCATCCTCACCATGTTCATGCGCAAGACGGCCCGCAGCGGGCCGCCCATCGCCTCCCTCGTCCGGCATGAGCGACAAGGGATGGGGCAGTTCGGGATCCAGCTCGGGGAGCTGCTCCAGACTCTGCAGATTGAAATAGTCCAGAAATTCGCGGGTGGTGGCGAGCAGCTCGGGACGACCCGCCACCTCCTTGTGTCCTATGCTGCGCACCCAGCCGCGCTCTTTCAGGGTATTGACGATCTGGCTCGAGACCGCCACCCCGCGGATGGCTTCTATCTCGGCCCGGGTGATGGGCTGACGATAGGCAATCAGGGTCAGGGTTTCCAACACGGCGCGGGAATAACGGGGCGCCCGCTCGCTCCACAGGCGAGACAGCTCCTCGGCATACTCCTGGCGGGCCTGGAAACGCCAGCCGGAGGCGACCTCCTTGAGCTCGACCCCCCGCGTCTCATAGTCTTTCTTGAGCTCCGCCAGCAGCAGCTGGACGTAGCGGCCGGTGACCGGGTAATCCGCCAGCACGCTGCCCTTGAGCTCGCTGACGTTGAGCGGTCGCCCGGCGACGAACAGGGCCGCCTCGATCAGGGTCTTCAGCCGTTCAGCGGGCAGCGCCACGACATGCCTCCCGGGCTGTGCCCATGGCCGTCGGCGGCCGCTCAGTGTACATGTTCATGCGCCGTCTCCTGACTTGCCAGGGCAAAGTGGATGGGCCCCAGGGGCTCCGCCTGCAGGATCCAGATAAGCTGCTCCTTGCACAGCTCCAGCAGGGCCAGGAAGGTCACCAGTACCCCCATGCGCCCCTCCTCGGCCCGCAGCACCTGCTCCAGGCGCAGGGTCTGGCCCAGGGAGAGCATGGCGAGGATCTCCGCCATCCGTACCCGGGTCGGGATCTGCTCCCGGCGGATCTGGTGATGCTCAAAATGAGTCGCGCGTTTTACCACACTTTGCATGTAAAGGGCGAGCTCAACCAGTGAAACATCGGGGGCCAGCGGCTTCAGGGCGCCGAAATCCGGCGGCAGGGCCGCGGCGACGAAGATCTCCCGCTCCACCCTCGGCAGGGCGTTGACCCGCTCCGCCCCCAGCTTGTAGCGCTCGTACTCCTGCAGGCGGCGAATGAGGGTGACACGAGGGTCTTCCCCCTCCTCCTCGTCCTCCAGCTCCGGGGCCTTGGGCAGCAGCAGGCGGGACTTGATCTCCGCGAGCCAGGCCGCCATCAGCAGGTACTCCGCCGCGAGCTCGAGGTTGAGCCCCTGCATCAGCTCCACGTACTCCATGTACTGGGCGGTGATCTGCAGGATAGGCAGGTTCAGTATGTCGAGCTGCTGGCGCCGGATGAGGTAGAGCAGCAGATCCAGCGGCCCCTCGAAGGTGTCGAGAAACACCTCCAGCGCGTCGGGGGGGATGAACAAATCCTGGGGCAGCTCGTGGTAGGGCTGCCCCAGCACAGTCGCGATGGGCGGGGGAAGGGAGGCTTCCCCGGTCGTGCCCGGTGCTCTCAGCGCCTCGGGCACGGGGTCGGCAAGATCACTCAAACGGCGTCGGATCCCCGGCACCGCGACGGCGCAACACGGGCTCGTCGTCGGAGAAGTCCACGACCGTGGTGGGCTGCTCACCGAGATAACCGCCGTTGACCACCAGATCGAGCTGCTTGCCGAGCTTGTCGGCGATCTCCTCGGGGTCGAACTCCGCCATCTCGGAGCCCGGCAGGATCAGCGTGGTGGAGAGCAGCGGCTCGCCGAGGGCCTCCAGCAGGGCCAACGCTATGTTGTTGGCAGGCACCCGGATGCCGATGGTCTTCTTCTTCTCGTTCATGAGGCGACGCGGCACCTCCTTGGTGGCCTTGAAGATGAAGGTGTAGGGGCCGGGGGTGTTGTTCTTGATCAGGCGAAACGCGCTGTTGTCCACCTTGGCGTAGGTGGAGATCTCCGAGAGATCACGGCACACCAGGGTGAAGTCGTGGTTCGGGTCGATGCGGCGGATGCGGCAGATGCGCTCCAGCGCGTCCTTGTTGCCCATCTGGCAACCCAGGGCGTAACCGGAGTCGGTGGGATAGACGATGACGCCGCCACTTTGAAGGATCTGCACCGCCTGGCTGATGAGGCGAGCCTGGGGATTGTCCGGGTGTACGTAAAAATGCTGACTCATATGTTCTTCTCGCGATTGGGGCACGCTCGTTGCCCGCTTATGGTCAAGGGCCACCTGGCCCATGACACTACCTTAACCTGTTTGACGCAGACTCGCCCGCATCAAAGATGCTCTCTCGCCCGATGGCCCTCAGCGGCTGGCCAGCAGGCCCGCATGCTCCTCCGGGGTCAGCCCGAAATGGCCGGGGTGGCCGAGCCAGAGCGGCATGCCCTCCTTGGGCAGCCAGAGGTGGCGACCGAGCTCGGTCCAGTTGGAGGGGAAGTGAAAATCGGACCCCACCGAGATGTAGAGGTCGTGCTCCTTGGCCCACTGGCCGAGGTTGGCCCGCTCCTGGGGGCTCTGCTGGGGCAGGGAGACCTCCATGGCGTCCCCCCCGGCGGCCTTGAAGGCCACCAGCAGCCGCTTGATCCACTTGGCGGTGAGATCGTAGCGGCTCGGGTGGGCCAGCACGGCGAGCCCACCGGCGCCGTGAATGGCGTCGATCGCCTCGCGCATCTCGGGCCACTCGGCCGGCACATACCCCTTGTTGCCCCGGCTCAGGTACTTCTTGAACACCTTTTGCATATTGTCGGCCACACCGCGCGCTACCAGCACCCGGGCAAAGTGAGCCCGGGTCACGGCGGCGTCACCGGCAAGCTGTTTGGCCTCTTCATAGGTGCCGGGGATGAGGCACTTCTCCAGACGGCGCCCGATCTCCTCGGCGCGCGCCTCTCGCCGGGCCCGCTGACCGGCCAGAAAGGCGGCCAGCTGCGGATTTTTTTCATCCACCCCGAGGGCCACGATGTGGATCTCGTGGTGCTCCCACCCGGTGGAGATCTCGACCCCGCTCACCAGTCGCAGCGGCAGTTGCTCGGCCGCGATGGTCTGACGAACCTCGTCAAGCCCGGCGAGGGTGTCGTGGTCAGTGACTGCTAACACCTCCACCCCCTTCTCGGCGGCGCGGCGCACCAGGTCGGCGGGGCTCAGCACCCCGTCGGAGGCGGTGGTATGGCAGTGAAGATCGAATCTCATCGGCGTGTTTCGCTCTTGTTCGGGACCTGCTCGGAAAAGAGAGGCAAAAAAGCGACTTGACTTGGCCGCGGCTTTATCGTTTTCTGTAGGCACTTCATTGCAAACATCTTTTTACAGGACTTTATCATGCAAGCGACTTCCATCCTGACCATCTGGTGGTGGCACACTCCCTGACATGCGGGCGTGTGGTCGTTGCTGTACCTGTAAAATGACAGCAAGTTAAGAACCCAAAGAAAAAGCCCGCTGACCCCAGCGGGCTTTTTTATTATCCGGCAAATGGACCTGTGATGAAACCGACAATTCAGACAAGCACCCTGACCTGGCGATGGCGGCCCTGAACCCACCACCCGGACCCGTTTAATTTTCAAGGCATTTTTTCAAGGTATTCAACGTCATGAACATCGGTAACACACATCACATGCAAGGGAAGGCACTATGACAGGCAACAGATCTCGTCTGCCCCTGGGCGAATTCGACACCATCCGGCTCAATGCCCCTTATGTGACAGATCCCCTGGCGCTCTACACCCGGCTCTGCCAGGACAGACCCAACAACCTGCTGCTCGAATCGGTGGAGATCGACTCCAAGGCAGGCACCCAGAGCCTGCTGCTGGTAGACGCCTGCCTGCGCATCGAATGCCGCGGCCGCACCGTGCGGGTGCGTCCCCTCGGCGACAATGGCACCGCGCTGCTGCGCCTGCTCGAGCAGCGCCTGCCCGCCGCCGTTGCCCAGACCCGGGTGGCGGACGAGCTGCACCTCGACTTCCCGGCCTCCGATCGGGAGCTCGACGAAGACAGCCGCCTCAAGGGCAGCAGCGTGCTGGACGTGCTGCGCACCCTGCAGCGGGAGCTCGAGTGCCAGCTGGGCAAAGAGGCCCTCTTCATGGCGGGCAGCTTCGCCTACGACCTCATCGCCTCCTTCGAAGATCTGCCCGAGGTGCCGGAGGGGAGCAACGACTGCCCCGACTACTGCTTCTATGTGGCCGAGACCCTGATCACCATCGATCACATCAAGCAGAGCACCCAGTTGCTGGCCTGCCTCTTCGGGGGTGAAGGGGATGAACAGCTGGACGAGCGCTACGCCCGCCTGACCGCACGCCTCGAAACCTTCAAGCAGGCCTGCCAGCAGCCGCAGTCCGCGCCCCAGACCACGGCGCCGCTGACCGGTGCCCTGGCCGTCGACAAGGGGGACAAGCAGTTCTGCGCCGAAGTCGAGAAGCTCAAGGGCTTCATCCGCCGCGGGGACATCTTCCAGGTGGTGCCGTCCCGCAGCTTCTCCCTCCCCTGCCCGGACCCCGTCGCGGCCTATCGCCGCCTCAAGCAGACCAACCCCAGCCCCTACATGTTCTACGTGCAGGACGAGGGCTTCACCCTGTTTGGCGCCTCCCCCGAGAGCGCGGTGAAGTTCTGCGCCAACAGCCGCCAGGTGGAGATGTACCCCATCGCCGGTACTCGCCGCCGCGGCCTCAACCCGGACGGCAGCATCAACCTGGACCTGGACGGCCGCATCGAGCTGGAGCTGCGCCAGGACGAGAAGGAGGTGGCCGAGCACCTGATGCTGGTGGATCTGGGCCGCAACGACATCGCCCGCATCTCCGAACCCGGCACCCGCTACGTCAAGGATCTGCTGAAAGTGGATCGCTACAGCCACGTGATGCACCTGGTCTCCCGGGTGGTGGGCACCTTGCGCGCCGATCTCGACGCCCTGCACGCCTACCAGGCCTGCATGAACATGGGCACCCTCACCGGTGCCCCCAAGCTGCGCGCCAGCGAGCTCATCCGCATGGTGGAAGGCAAGCGCCGCGGCAGCTACGGCGGCGCCGTGGGCTACCTCAACGGTGCCGGCGAGATGGATACCTGCATCGTCATCCGCTCCGCCTTCGTAAAAGAGGGGGTGGCCCATGTCCAGGCCGGTGCAGGCGTCGTCTATGACTCCAAACCCCAGGCCGAGGCGGACGAGACCCGCGCCAAGGCGGCGGCCGTGCTGGCCGCCATCGCTGCCAGCCATGGCACCTCCCTGCAAGCATTGAGCGCCCAGCAGGAGCAACACAAGGACGTGAGCCATGACTAACATCTTCCTGCTCGACAACTTCGATTCGTTTACCTACAACCTCGTCGACCAGTTCCGCACCCTGGGCTACCCGGTGCGCATCTACCGCAACAGCCTGCCGGCCAGCCGCATCATGCAGGAGATCGACGCCTGCGAGGGGGACGCCGTGCTGGTGCTCTCCCCGGGGCCGGGCGCCCCCCATGAGGCGGGCTGCCTGATTGATCTCATCAAGCTGGCCCGCGGCCGGGTGCCCATTCTCGGCATCTGTCTCGGTCATCAGGCCCTGTGCGAAGCCTACGGCGGCACCGTCGGGGCGGCAGGCGAAATCGTCCACGGCAAGCGCTCCCTCATCGAGCACAACGGCCACGGCGCCTTCGCCGGCCTGCCGAGCCCCTTGCCGGTGGCCCGCTACCACTCCCTGGTGGCCACCTATGTGCCGGAAGAGCTGCAGGTGATTGCCCACTATCAGGGCATGCCCATGGCCATCGAGCAACGGGACGAGCGGGTGCTGGGCTTCCAGTTCCACCCGGAATCCATCATGACCAGCGAAGGGGCCCGCCTGCTGACCCAGGCCCTCGCCCACATCACCCGTCCAGAAAGCCACGTGCGGTAAGGAAGAGACCATGCATCAACATCTCAACACCCTCTATCAGGGGCAGTCTCTCACCCGCGACGCGGCCCGCGACGCCTTCGGCCAGGTGGTCCGCGGTGAAGTGGATCCCATCGTGCTTGCCAGCCTCCTGACCGCCCTCAAGATCAAGGGGGAGACTCCGGAGGAGATCGCCGGCGCCGCCGAGGCACTGCTGGCCGAGGCCCGCGACTTCCCGCGCCCGGACTATGCGTTCTGCGACATCGTCGGCACCGGGGGCGACGGCCTCAACACCATCAACGTCTCCACCACCTCGGCCCTGGTGGCCGCCGCCTGCGGCCTGAAGGTCGCCAAGCACGGCAACCGCTCGGTCTCGAGCAAGTCGGGGTCGAGCGATCTGCTGGACAAGATGGGGATCAAGCTCGACATGAGCCCGGCCCAGGCGCGCCACTGCCTGGACGAGCTTGGCGTCTGCTTCCTGTTCGCCCCCCAGTACCACGCCGGGGTGCGCCACGCCATGCCGGTGCGCCAGGCCCTCAAGACCCGCACCCTGTTCAACGTGCTGGGGCCCCTTATCAACCCGGCCCGCCCCAGCTTCCAGCTGATGGGGGTCTATGCCCCCGAGCTGGTGCGCCCCATCGCCGAAACCCTGCTGGCACTCGGGCTGAAAACCGGTATGGTGGTGCACGGCGCCGGCCTCGACGAGATTGCCATCCACGGCCCGACCCAGGTGGCGGAGATCCGTGACGGCGAAATTCGCGAGTACTTGCTCACTCCGGCGGACTTTGGCCTCGAGACCTACCCGGTCAGCGCCATCCAGGGAGGGGAGCCGGAAGAGAACCGCGCCATCACCGCCGCCATCCTGGAAGGCCGTGGCACCCCGGCCCACAACGCCGCCATCGCCGCCAACGTGGCGCCGCTCCTGGTGATGGCGGGCAAGGCCCCGGACTTCAAGCAGGCTGCCGCCCAGGTGCTGGCGGTGCTGGCGAGCGGCAAGGCGGCGGCACTCGCCGCCCGGCTCGCCACCCTGAGCCATCAGGAGGCATGATGTCAGCCACCACCCAGGAGAGTCGCCCGCAAGGCACTCACGCAGAACGACCAAAGGGCAGTCACCCGCTTCGCAAGGATAACGAGATGTCAGACGTCATTGCTCCCCACGCCTTCCTGAACATGGCGTCCATCAGCCAGACCATCCTCGGCAAGATCGTGGCAGCCAAGCAGACGTGGGTCGCCGCCCGCAAAGTGGCCCAGCCCCTGGAGGGCTTCCAGGGCACGCTCACTGTGAGCGATCGGGACTTCGAGGGGGACCTGCGCAAAGGCTCCACCCGTTTCATTCTGGAGTGCAAGAAGGCCTCCCCCTCCAAGGGACTGATCCGCGATGACTTCAGCCCGGAGGCCATCGCCGACATCTACGGCAACTACGCCACCGCTATCTCGGTGCTGACGGACGAGCAGTTCTTCCAGGGGGATTTCGCCTTTTTGCCCCGCGTGCGCAGCCGCGTCCAGCAACCGGTGCTCTGCAAGGATTTCATGATTGACCCCTACCAGGTCTATCTGGCCCGCCACTATCAGTCGGACGCCATCCTCTTGATGCTCTCCGTGCTCACCGACGAGGGGTATCGCGCCCTGTTCGCGGTAGCCAAAGAGCTCGGCCTTGGGGTGCTCACCGAGGTGAGCAATGAAGAGGAGCTGACCCGCGCCATCGCGCTCGGCGCCCCGGTGATTGGCATCAACAACCGGGATCTGCGCGACCTCAGCGTCGATCTCGCCCGCACCAAGCAGCTGGCCAAGGCAATCCCGGGGGATCGGGTGGTCATCAGCGAGTCCGGCATCAACCACCGCGCCCAGGTGGCGGATCTGCGCCACCACGCCAAGGGCTTCCTGGTGGGCTCGTCGCTCATGGGCGAGCCGGATCTGGAGGCCGCGGTGCGCAAGCTCGTGCTCGGCCAGAACAAGGTGTGCGGCCTGACCCGTGCCGAGGACGCCGCCGCAGCCCACCAGGCGGGCGCCGTGTTCGGCGGCCTGATTTTTGTGGCCAAAAGCCCCCGTTACGTGGACATTCCCGCCGCCCGCGCCGTGATGGCGGGTGCGCCGCTCTCTTACGTCGGGGTGTTTCGCAATGCCCAGCCCGCCACCATCGCCAAGACGGTGGATGCGCTGGGGCTCGCCGCCGTGCAACTGCACGGGGATGAAGACGCCGCCTATATCGAGACCCTGCGTCCCCTGCTGCCGGCGGGCTGCCAGATCTGGAAGGCAGTTGGAATCACAAGTGGCGAGCCCCTGCCCGCCCTCGACTACCCGGCGGATCGCCTGCTGCTCGATACGAAAGTCGGCAGCCAGAGCGGCGGCACCGGTCAGGCGTTCGACTGGGCCCTGCTGGCCGGGCTCGACAAGAGCAGACTGATGCTGGCGGGGGGCCTCAACCCCGACAACGCCCTCGAGGCCGCCCGGGTGGGCTGTGTGGGCCTGGATTTCAACTCCGGGGTGGAGAGCGCCCCGGGCCAGAAGGATGCGCACAAGCTGGCGGCCGCCTTCGCCGCCCTGCGCCAACTGTAAGCGCACCGCGCCGCCACTGAATTGCTGTGTCGTATTTGATGTTCCGTTTTCGACTCAAGGTATAAGGAAGAAGCCATGACCCTGCTCAACCCGTTTTTTGGTGAATTTGGTGGCATGTATGTGCCCCAGATCCTCATCCCCGCCCTGCTCCAGCTGGAGAAGGCCTTCGTCGATGCCAAGGATGATCCCGCCTTCATCGCCGAGTTTCAGGCGCTCCTGACCGAGTATGCCGGCCGCCCGACGCCGCTCACCCTCACCCGCAACCTGACCAGGGGCACCAAGACCCGCCTCTACCTGAAGCGGGAAGATCTGCTGCACGGCGGCGCCCACAAGACCAACCAGGTGCTGGGCCAGGCCCTGCTCGCCAAGCGCATGGGCAAGCACGAGATCATCGCCGAGACCGGCGCCGGTCAGCACGGCGTCGCGACGGCGCTGGCCTGCGCCCTGCTCGGCCTCAAGTGCCGGGTCTACATGGGGGCCAAGGACTGCGAGCGCCAGAAGCCGAACGTCTTCCGTATGAAGTTGATGGGGGCCACCGTCATTCCGGTGCACTCCGGCTCCGCCACCCTGAAAGATGCCTGCAACGAGGCGCTGCGCGACTGGGCTGCGAACTACGAGACCGCCCACTACCTGCTCGGCACCGCCGCCGGTCCCCACCCCTTCCCCACTATAGTGCGGGAGTTTCAGAAGATGATTGGGGAAGAGGCCAAGGCCCAGTGCTTCGAAAAAGAAGAGCGCCTGCCCGATGCGGTGATCGCCTGCGTCGGCGGCGGCTCGAACGCCATCGGCATGTTTGCGGACTTTATCGATGAGCCTTCGGTGCGTCTGATCGGCGTCGAACCCGGTGGTCACGGCATCGAGAGCGGCGAGCACGGCGCACCGCTCGGTCACGGCAGCAAGGGGGTCTTCTTCGGCATGCACTCCTACCTGATGCAGGACAGCCAGGGCCAGATCCAGGAGTCCTACTCCGTCTCGGCGGGGCTGGACTTCCCCTCCGTCGGCCCCCAGCACGCCCACCTGGCCGCCATCGGCCGCGCCGAGTACCCCTCGGTGACCGACAAGGAGGCGCTGGACGCCTTCCAGGAGCTGGCCAAATCCGAAGGGATCATCCCGGCGCTGGAGTCCTCCCACGCCCTGGCCCACGCCCTCAAGATGGCCCGCAGCGAACCGGAAAAAGAGCAGGTGCTCATCGTCAACCTCTCCGGCCGTGGCGACAAAGACATCTTCACCGTTGCCGACATTTTCGAGAAAGAAGGAACCTTGTCATGAACCGTTACGCACAACTCTTCTCCCGTCTGGACAAGGCCAATCAGGGCGCCTTTGTGCCGTTCGTGATGCTGGGTGACCCCACCCCCGAATTGTCCCTGGCCATCGTCGATGCGCTGGTCGAGGGGGGCGCCGATGCCCTCGAGCTCGGCATTCCCTTCTCCGATCCGGTGGCGGACGGCCCCACCATCCAGGGGGCAGCCCTGCGTGCCTTTGCGAGCCACACCACCCCGGACGACTGCTTCGGCCTGCTCACCCGCATCCGCGCCAAGTACCCGGAGCTGCCCATTGGCCTGCTGGTCTACGCGAACCTCGTCTATGTGCGCCACATCGACGGCTTCTACGAGAAGTGCCAGCAGGCGGGGGTGGACTCCGTGCTGGTGGCCGACGTGCCGGTGCAGATGTGCGAGCCCTACAAGGCGGCAGCCGACAGATTCGGCATCGACAGCATCTTTATCGCCCCGCCCAACGGCGACACCGAGACGCTCAAGGCAGTGGCCGAGCTGGGCTCCGGTTACACCTACCTGGTGAGCCGTGCCGGCGTGACCGGGGCCGAGACCAAGGCCGGCATGCCGGTGGAGGGGCTCATCAACACCCTTCGCGAGTTCAACGCCCCCCCTGCCCTGCTCGGCTTTGGCATCAGCGAGCCGGCCCAGGTGCGTGACGCTATCAAGGCTGGTGCCGCCGGCGCCATCTCCGGCTCCGCCGTGGTGAAGATCATCGAGACCCACCACCAGAACCCGGAACACATGCTCACTCGTCTGAAGGAGTTCGTGGAAGGGATGAAGGCCGCGACCAATCGCTAAGGCCGGACATGGGCTCTTCGGAACCCACACGCCGCCCATCACCGTATAAAAGGGAGCCTGACCGGCTCCCTTGTTTTTTACCGCCGCCAGGGCTGAACCAGGGTCAGCAGGTCTCATCACACCGCGGCGCCGCTCTCGACGGCCAATGTGCAATGACCCCTGCCTGTTTTTCGTCCATTCAGCTCCTGTCCATGATGCGCACCACGGGCTTGGCGATAATACGAGACTTTGCCACGCCAGCGACGACATGGGCGACGAAGAGGTCGGCCCTGACGGAGTAGACCTGCCCGCGCACCGGCCGCGATGCGACAGCCGGAGCCTCCCTGTTCGATACTCAAGTATCTGCGCAACCCTTGTTTCACAGAGAGAAAGAGGTGATGACCCATGGAGAGCACAAGATGGTGAACCCGAGCCAACACTCCACGGCCATCGCCCTGCTGGGGGAGCCGGTGGCTCGCCCGAGCCATCCCCAGTCCGACTGGGCGAGCTGGGATCCGGCGGCGTACCCCGTGCTGCTGCTCAACCTGCCGGCCGACGAGCAGGACAGGGCCCTGCAGGCCCTGCGCCGTGACCCCGTCCGCTATCTGCATCCCGTCTTCTGCACAGAGCAGAGCCCCCTCTCCCCCATGTTGGCGGATGGTCTGCTGTCCCAGCTGGATGAGCGGCTGCCCGACATCCTGAAGCGCCTGGCCCTGCTGACGCCCCGGGAGCACCCCGACGGCATGGAGAAGCTGGCGTGGTACGGCTGGCCCCGCCCCCACTTTCGTCTGCTGCCGCGCTGGCAGGCCGGTTGCCGCCAGGGTTATCACTACCCCCTGCTCGACTGCCTGCTGGGGAGCGACGCCAGGGACGCCCTGCCGCAGCTGGTGGCCGAACACCTGCTGCAGAACGACCAGCTGGTCGATCGCATGCGCCTGTGCAACGGCTGCCTCTCGTCCCACCTCAACTTCATCGACGTCTGCCCCGAGTGTTTCCACATCGCCATCCAGACCATCCCGGCGGTGCACTGCTTCACCTGCGGCCATGTGGATGATCAGGATGCCTTCATGGTGCAGGGCCAGCTGCGCTGCCCGAAGTGTGTCACCACCCTGCGCCATATCGGCGTGGACTACGACAGGCCCCTCGAGAAATTTCGCTGCCTCTCCTGCCACGCCCGCTTCATGGAGGCGGCGGTGCAGGCGCGCTGCCTCGAGTGCGGCCAGGCCCACAAGCCGGACGATCTGGTGGTCGCCAGCATCTTCGAATACCGCCTCGGCAAGCTGGCGCGCCATGTGGCCCGCGAAGGCACCCAGCAGCTGCACCTGCCCCTGACCTGGGGCACCCCCATGGCCATGGAGCACTTCCCCTGGCTGTTGCAGTGGAAAAACAGCCTGCTGCAGCGCCACGGCGGCCGTGACACCCTGCTGGCGATCCGCATCGAGCGGCTGGCCGAGCTGCGCGCCGAGGTGGGGCTGCTCAAGACCCAGCAGCGCCTCGCTGCCCTGATCACCCGGCTGCAGGCGCTGTTTCGCAACACCGACGTGGTCTGCCAGTACGCGGACGATCTGCTGTTGCTGCTGTTGCCGCACACCGACGAAGAGGGCTGGCACATCCTGGTGGAGCGGATCCACGCGCTCAATGACATCGAGGGGCTGGATGCCCTCGCCCTGACGGCACAGGTGCATCCCCTGCCGACCCAGCTGGGGGAGGACGCCAGCCTCTGGCTGAGCCGCTGGCTGGAGGAGCACCTCCATGCCTGAGTGGGTCAGCACGACGCACCACATAGTGCGGGAAATCCTGGGAGGCCTGCATATCTCCCCCAGGATGCTGCTGTTGCTGCTGCCCATGCTCCTGCTGCTGGAGGTGCCGCTGATGGCGCTGACCCTGACCGGCATCCTCAAGTGGTATGCCCGCCAGCAACCCAGGCCCTGCGAGCTTCCCCTGGCCAAGCGCTGCCCCAGGGTATCCTGCATCATCACCTGCTATGCGGAGGGCGAGGCGATCCGCTCCACCATACTGACCCTCAAGGAGCAGCTCTATCGCGGCCACCTGGAGATCATCGCGGTGATCGACGGCGCCCGGGCCAATGTCCACACCTACCGGGCGGCCCTGAACTGTGTCGCCGAGTTCGAGGGCTGCAAGACGCGCACCCTGGTGCTCCTGCCCAAGTGGCAGCGTGGCGGCCGGGTCTCCACCCTCAACGCCGGGCTGTCGGCCGCCACCGGCGAGATTGTGATGAATGCCGATGGGGATACCTCCTTTGACAACAACATGATCGACGAGATCGTCGCCTGCTTTGACGACCCCGATGTCCCCGCGGTCGGGGGCGCGCTGCGGGTGCGCAACCTGAAGGACGGGGCGCTCACCCGGATGCAGGGGATCGAGTACATGATCTCCATGCAGGGGGGCAAGACGGGGCTGAGCGAGTGGAATCTCATCAACAACATCTCCGGGGCCTTCGGCGCCTTTCGCCGTGAATTCCTGCGCCAGATCGGCGGCTGGGACACCCACACCGCGGAGGATCTGGATCTCACGGTGCGGATCAAGCACTACCTCAAACGCCACCCCGGGCTGAAGATAGGCTTCGCCCCCAGGGCCATCGGCCACACGGATGCCCCGGCGGATCTGCGCACCCTGGCCAATCAGCGCCTGCGCTGGGACGGCGACCTGCTGTTTCTCTATCTGCGCAAGCACAAACTCTCCCTGACCCCCCGCATCCTGGGCTGGAAAACCTTCCTGTTCACCCTGATCTACGGGGTCGCCCAGAACGTGGTCCTGCCCCTGCTGGTGATGGGCTACAGCTGGTGGCTGGTGTTCAGCTTCCCGGGCCAGTTCGTGGCGGCCCTGATGATCTGCCTCTACCTGGTCTATCTCTTCCTCACCCTGGTCAACTTCCTGGTGTTTCTGCTGGCCATCTCGGAGCGCCCCCGGGCCGATCTGCGGCTGCTGCCCTGGCTGCTGCTCTACCCTGTCTACACCCTGGCTATGCGCCTCTGGTGTGCGGTGGCCCTGCTCAACGAGATATTCCGCCGCGGTCACGAAGAGAGCAGCATGGCGCCCTGGTGGGTGCTGAAACGAGGAAACAAATTCTGATGAAAGTCACCTTCGATCCCCCCAAGAAGCAGGATGCCACCTCGGACGAGGGGGTGCGCGTCCTCTATGCCCCCGCCAGGCGCATCGCCTTTCGGGCGCGCTGGTATCTGATCCTGCTGGTGGCCTTCAGCCCCGTCATCATCCTGCTCGGCTACCTGGGGCGGGAGTGGTGGCTGACCCAGGCCCCCGCCATCATCACCACAGAGCCCCAGCTGGTGGTGGCGAACGGCGATGGCTTCGTGCGCAGCATCTACCTCTCCCCCGGCCAGGATGTCTCCCAGGGGGACGCCCTGATGAAGTTCGAGTCGCCCACCCTTCTCGCCAACATCCGGGAGCGCCAGACTCGACTGGCTGGCATGGTGCTGGACAAGGAGGAGGCCGAGCGGGAGAGGCTGGACAACCTGGACGTGCAGATAGAGATCGCCGAGCGGGGTCGCCGCGAGCAGGAGGCGATCTACAACGAATACGCCGGCTACCGGCAGGAGAAGCTGGTCTCCAGCGCCGAATATGCCAGCGCCCTGCTGAGCTGGACCCAGTCCCGCATCACCTTGCAGAAAGCCAGGGCCGAGAAGATGCAGCTCGAGCTGCAGATCCGGGAGGATCAGCTGACCGGCCCCCTCATCAGCGCGCGCCAGCGCCTGGTGGAAGAGCTGACGGAGATGGAAGCCACCAGGCAACAGCAGCAACCGCTCTCCCCGACCACCGGCAGGGTGTCCGACATCCTGGTGCAGGAGGGGGACTGGGTCTTCTCGGGGGCGCCGCTGGCGCTCATCTCCAAGCACATGGACCCTCTGGTCATCGCCTATGTGCAGCCCAAGTACCTCTCCACCATGACCCCGGGCCACCGGGCCACCGTCAAGCTGCCGAGCGGGGAGCGCCTCGCGGCCCGCATCGCCAGGCCCGTGGAGCTGGCCGACAAGCTGCCCGCCCAGCTCGCCGCCCCCTTCGAGGGCGAGAAGGCGACCCTCAAGGTCGCCCTCTCCTTCGACGAGCCCCTGCCCGCCAACCTGCAGGTGGAGGGGTTGCCGGTCACTGTGTTGTTCGATTAGGGGCGGGGCGCCCGATGACGATCCGGGCGGAGTTAATTCGAACTCCCAAACCTGCGGATCCCCTGATGGCGTAGCTTCGCCACGCAGGACGCGAGGGCGCCGCCCTCGACGGGGTTGCGCCCGCCTGACCCGCGAAACTCGACCTAATACCCCACCGTAGGTTCGAATAGCGCAGCGTATTCGGACGTTCGCTATCCGAGCGGAGTTAATCCGAACGCCCGAGCCGACGGATCCCATGATGGCGTGGCTTCGCCACGCAGGACGCGAGGGCGCAGCCCTCGACGGGGTTTCGCCCGCCCTTCGGGCGTGGGCGAGTGACTTTTCTTTGCGTGGCCAAAGAAAAGTCACCAAAAGAAAGGCCACCCCCGCCAAGCCGCCCGCCTACGGCGGATTCCCTCATCTCGCTCTTGGGGTCGAGCGGAACGCCGCAGATGGGCCTTTGGCCTCAACCGTCCGTGGCTTCGGCCAAAGTCCGCTTCGAACATCCATGTTCTCGCGCCAAATCGGGCCGAGCCTTGCTCATCCATAACCGATTTGGCCCCTGTACCAACTGCGGCTGCGCCGTCATCCCTGACGGCGCTCCTGACCCATTGAGCTCGACTCAGCGGCTTGAAGGGGGATCAACACCGTGCCAGCCCACAGCCCCGTCTAACAGCAGATACACTCCCTCTCCCCTTGGGAGAGGGCTGGGGTGAGGGGAATATCCGTACTCTCTGCCAATCCAACAGCCCACTCAAAGCATCGGTTGCGCACTAATTGGTTGAACCAGCTCAGATTTCTATCAACTTCCTCTTCCCATGCTTCGATCAGAACCCTTAAGATAGCCAAACGACAATCCATCTCTCGAGAGAATGTCATGGCAGCAATTGTTGCTATCTCGCGGGTAAAAAGCAGCGTACTGGGGGCTATCACTCAGGGGCGATAGCATGGTGTTTTTTGGTTGGTGCAAAGCATAGAGAAACCCAACAGACGTGCATTATTACGCCAACCTGTTCGGGATAAACAAGGATGTGGCAAAACCGTAAAACAGAGCTTCAGATATATTCACGGTAAACGCTGGGCTTCACTTCGTGAAGCACCAACCTACGATCTTTAGCCCAATATACGTGATGTCAAGACAGAGCAGAGTTATACGGAAGGCTCTGAGCACTACCTTCTATCTAATAACTGTTAGCGGTTAAGGAGCTATCGTTGAAAAATTACAGAATTATTGAGGGCAGCGAAGCTATAGCCCCTGCATGTATTGCCAAGATACTTTCAGGAGGGCTACTGCCAAGAAGTGGCAGCGCTATCTGGCGCTTGGGAAATGAACTCAAGCCATCGGACTTGTATTGCTACTTGTACGCCAAATTTGGGCCCCCGAACGGGCTGCAGAATTTCTTTCGATCAGACGACTCAGATAATCTTATTCACTGGGATTGGACCCTTGCAAGTGAGCATGGATTGGTAATAATTCTCGGACTTAATCTCAGGTCAGAGGTGCATCTGATTGGTGAGTGGACAGTTAAGGGGAATTACTCTCTTGAAGATTTTGTTGAAGAAATTAAGTCTGACTTAGCATCACACGGGAAGGAGATGTCACGAATCCGCAAAGAGGTTCTTGAAGACTGGGAGATGTTTGTTAACCCTTTCAAGAACCTTAGAGAATCCATTGACTCTCTAAAAGGTGAGCTCGATTTGCTTGCGTTAGACCCCAAGCAGGAAAATCTGCCAGACCCTAAGTCACCAGACGAATTTCAGGCCTACAACGAAAAATTTGCCAGCCTAGTAGCTCGTTATGATCGCGGGACAGGGCTATCCATGGCTCTTCGGTTTATGGTACCGGTGCTGGCTGAGTCATTCATCAATTTACTGATCTTCGTACTTTGCCGACCCGACATAAAAAATAACTCACGTCTTTACGACAACTTTGTCCGCTCAAATATTGATGTAAAGATTCAATCTCTTCATATCAACTGCATAGGATTTACCTCGGAAGTCAACTGGTCTTCGCCAGAGTGTGCTAAATACAACTCCATTGTTAATGAACGAAACGATTTACTGCACGGCAATTTCGCGGTTGGTAAGTTGAAGTTCAATGAAGTCTTCTTCAACGGTAAGGTACCTGTTTTCAAAGAGTATCGTTCAATGTGGGCGCAGTCTGTAGGGGTATCTATTGAACACTCTGGCGTTCACAAAGTATCCCATGACATTTCAATTGTAGAGGGTTTCATTGAGTATGTATTATCTTGCATTGAGCCGAAAATCCGAGAGCAAGTAGAGATCTTCATGGCGAAACGCGATTTAGGCTGGAACAAGGCTAACAATCGCCTCGGGGTTCTTTTTCCTGACAATGTTGTTGATTTTGGGGTGTCTGTAGTGCCCGAAGATAAGGGCACAAATGATGATAGCCCAGAAAAATAAGTGGGATAGATAAATCAGGTCCCCCATCTTTCTAAGCAAAACGCGGTGTAACCTGCCAACAAAAGGGTGGGTATCCAACTTTGCTTTTAGACATATACATGACACATATAAAAAGCATCTTGTAAAAATGGAAAAAAGTAAGAAAAAATCACGTATTAAGCTTCTTAGTTGGATTGCTGCACTCTGCATAGCACAATTCATGACAGACCGATTCTTTTTTAACATCCCCAAACCGATGATGGATAAAGACATTGAATTTTATCAACCTAAAAGTGACCTAGAAAAAAATCTTAGGGATATGAATATCTATATACATGACAAAAACTTAATCTCTCAATTAAGTATTGAAACCGGACAAAAATCTGTTGATGACACCTATATGTTCATTTTGCGAGAATACCATGCACAGATGCTGGAACTTTATAGGATGATACTTTCCAAGCCTGTTGCAATGTCAATTAACAAGATGACCGAAAACATTGCAATATCAATCAAGTATACTAATTCAGACCAATGCATAATGGTTGGCAACTCCAATGAAACCTTTGATAATTTAATCAATGAATATCCGTCTCTCATAGAGAGATTAAAGCAAAGGCCTGAAGCTATTATTAAGATACACCAGAGAATATATAATGTAATGCCGATGAAAGATGAACATGAAAACTATAATACCGATGGACTAATTGAAAGAATAGAAATTATTCGAGATTTGATGCAAGACCCGTATCTTTCAGTGAGAAAAGATAATACTGAAGCATTACAAGAAATTAATCAGTTTCTTGCTCTTTTCGATGATCTTCATACTGTTTACACCCGTTGCGCTGAAAACTACAATAATAAAATAAAAAACATGGAGGAATACAGAGATGTCGCCAGCTTTATCCTCTTCATACTGTTAACATTTTTTATTTACTGTAAGGAGATTCTCAACTAACAGAACACTTTGTAATTCATTAAAACATATAATGGTGGATGTTTCCGTGTTTCCAACAAACGATAGAGGAATAGCACTGTGCCTTCCTCCATAAGTAAAAACTGGAATATTTAATAAGTTGCATGACAGAAATCAGCCGAAAAACAAAACGACTGGCCATCATCTGCTTTTCCCTGTTTCTGTTAAGACTCGGATTTCGCGCCTTTGGCTATGACCTGCTTTATCACAATCCGAATGATCCCTACGGTATATCGGATTTGATTGAAGTGGCGTTAGCCCTCATATATCTGGTGAGTCTGGGTCTCTGCATACTACATGCCCTGTGGATATTACTCCGACACCGGGATCAGGGTGCCTTGGTGGCATCAGCCCTGCTCGCTCTCTGTGCCATACAGTGGCACAGTTATGACTATCTTCATCACTTGGCCGCTAGTCTCAGCATCCCCTAGACCCCCTGCTCCACGCCCGCCATCCCATCCACACCCGCATCCCGGCCCCTGTAGAGCTCGGAGAGAATCACCGCTTCACCTCGGGTGGTCAAACAAGCTTTCCGCTTGAAGGGAACGATCCGAACTAGCCGCCATAGAGCACAGAAGCTCACGACATGGCACGCCGCCAGCCTTGAGCCCACGGCGGGCATTGCCTACAATGACCCACTTTTTATCACACTCAGGTCTATAAAATGAGCGACAACAAACCTGCACTGCCCGACCGTCTGGCCGCCAACCCGCGCAGCCCGCACTATGTGGCGGAGTGCTTCCAGCACGAGATCGGTATTCGCGTGAACGGCAAGGAGCGCACCAATGTCGAGGAGTACTGCATCAGCGAAGGTTGGGTGAAGATCCCCTCCCCCAAGGCCAAGGATCGCTACGGCAACCCCATGCTGATCACCGTCAAGGGCACCGTCGAGGCGTTTTACGCCTGAGCCTTGTCCCGGCCTTGCCGGGGCAACGCCGCCTATCCAGACACCGGCCTAGCGCCGGTGTCTTGCTTTTCAGCCTCCGGTAGAGGGCAGCGGCCGGGCTCCCCTCCCTGCCCAAGCCCCCTCGACCTTCTCCCCGCTGCCATATAAAAAGCCCCGTCCCGCCTTGCGGCGAGACGGGGTTGGTCGTTTCCTGGGCAGGCTCACCGGCCGCATCTCTCGGCGCCCGGTCATCCCTGCGTCTGGGATCACCCCAGGGTCGCGAAGATCCCCGCCAGGGTGGCGCTCATCAGGTTCGCCAGGGTTGCGGCCAGCACGGCCTTGAGGCCCAGGTTCGCCACGTCGTGGCGACGCTCCGGTGCCAAGGTGCCGATGGCGCCGAGCTGGATGGCGATGGAGCCCAGGTTCGCGAAGCCGCACAGGGCGAAGGTGACGATAATCTGGGTGTGGGCGCTCAAGTTCTCCTTGATGCTGGCGAAGTCCAGATAGGCGACGAACTCGTTCATGATCACCTTCTGGCCAATCAAGGATCCTGCCGCCATCATCTCGCTCGCCGGCACGCCGATGAGCCAGGCCACGGGGGCAAACAGGTAGCCCAGCAGCAGCTGCAGGGAGAGGGCCGGCCAGCCCAGCCACTCACCGACCAGGGTGAAGCCGGCGTTTAGCATGGTGATGGCGCTGACAAACGCCAGCAAGATGGTGCCGATGGCCACGGCGATCTTCATCCCCCCCATGGCGCCACCCGCCAGGGCGTCGATGGCGTTGCTGTAATCGCTCTTGTCCAGAGCAATCTCGTCCTGCTCGCGTACCCGCTCCTGCTCCGGCACCAGGAGCTTGGCCATCAGCAGGCCCCCCGGCGCCGCCATAAAGGAGGCCGCAATCAGGTATTTAAGCTCTACGCCAAGACCGGCGTAGCCGCCCAGCACCGAGCCCGCCACCGAGGCCATGCCGCAGGTCATCACGGCGAAGAGTTCGGATCGGGTCATGCCCGCCAGGAAGGGGCGGATCAGCAGGGGCGATTCCCCTTGCGAGAGGAAGATGTTGCCGGTGGCCACCAGGGACTCGGCGCGGCTGGTGCCGAGCAGGCGGTGAATACCGCCCCCCAGCACCCGGATCACCCACTGCATGATGCCGAAGTGGTAGAGCACGGCGATGAGCGCGCTGATGAAGATGACCAGGGGCAGCACCCGCACCGCGAAGATGAAGCCGTTGCTCGCCAGATCGCCGAACACGAAGCGGATGCCGCTGTCGGCAAAGCCGAGCAGGGCGGAGACGCCGTTGCTCAAAGCGCCGAGCAGCACCTGACCGGGGGGGAAATAGAGCACCAGGGCGGCGAAGCCGGTTTGCAGGGCGAGCGCCCCGAGCACGGTGCGCCAACGAATGGCGCGGCGGTTTTCACTCGCCAGCCAGGCGATAAACATCAGGGCCAGCATACCGACCAGACTCAATAACAGTGTCATCTTGCACCTATGAAGAGAGGAGTTTCATACGGCAAGTCTGCAGACGGGTGTCGCGCGGCGGTCGGGCGGGGTGCGTGCCGACCCACGCGACACACAGACCACAAACCTACAGGTTAGTGGCGGGTCCCATCCTGGGGTCGTTCACGTTCCGGGTGACGGCATGTATCGGGTGACGCCAGCACCGCCGCGAGCAGAGAAGCGGCCGGGTGGCAGGTCGGGCGGCGATGGTACAGGGATAGCATCCATATAAAAAGCGCTAAAACGATTCGATATGGAAACAAAATTCGGCGTCGCTCGCCCCAGCCTGTCATTGCCTGTTTTTTCGCACGGCCTGCCAGCGCTGCAGGCCGGCACCGGCCAGCACCAGCAGAGTGCCGAGCAGATCGCTCGCCCCCAGGCGCCCGGCCAGGGCGTCGAGCAGCGCGCCCCCCACCAGCTGCCCCGCCACGATGAGCAGGGCGCAGGCCAGGGCACCGACCCGGCCGATGGCCCAGCTGCTGATGGCCACGAACAGTGCCCCCAGCGCCCCGCCCAGCAGCAGCCAGGGATCGAGCCCGGCGAGGCGCCCCCAGGGGGCCCCCGTCAATAGCAGCAGGGTGCCGAGCAGCCCGAAGCCGAGCAGGTGGTTGGCGAGCGACGCCATCAGGGCGCCCCGGGCGCTGGCGAGCCGGCCGTTGAGGGTGCGCGACAGGCTCACCGCCACGCCGTTGAGCAGTCCCAGCAGGATAAGGATGGTCATGGTGTTTCTCCTAACCGAGCACGATAAGCAGGGCGCCGGCCATCACCAGCAGGGCGGCGAGTCCGTCCACACCTGAGGGGAGCCTGCGCGCCAGCCCGAACCAGCCGAGGCCATCGCACAGGGCACCGAACAGCAGCTGGCCCAGCAGCAGCAGGGCCAGGGTGCCCGCCATACCGAGGGGCGAGTTGAGGCACAGGGCCGCCAGTACCACGGTGAGCGCCCCCGGCAGGCCGCCGAGCCAGGCCCAGCCCGGTGCAGCCTCCGGGTCTGCTGCCCTGGGGGCCAGGCACCACAGCAGTGCGGCCACCAGGGTGCCGACCCCGTGGGCGAGCCAGCTCGCGAGCCAGGGGTCGGTGGCACTGGCCAGGGCGCCGTTCTGGGCGATCATCAGCGCCAGCAGCAGGCCGGCGGCGAAGGCGGCCAGGGCGCCGACGGCCTGGCCGAGGTCGAGGCGCCCGGGGCGCCGCTCGATGAGGGTGGGGATCATGGGATGCTCCTTGGTTGAACACAGGAGCAGGGTAAATTGTTTTAGATATGGCGATAATCTGCCATGCTGGAACAACATTGTTTCCATTACGAGAACAACATGAACCAGGATGCCTTCGCCCTGCTCCCCGCCTTCGTCGCCGTGGTGGAGGCGGGCAGTTTCTCCGGCGCCGCCCGCCAGCTCGGCAGCAGCAAGTCGGCCCTGAGCAAGAAGGTGAGCCAGCTCGAGCAGACCCTCGGCTGCCAGCTCCTCTATCGCACCACCCGCTCCCTCACCCTCACCGAGGCGGGGGATCGCTACTTCGAGACGGTACGCCACGCGGTGCGCCTGGCGAGCGACGGGGAGGATGCCATCGGCGCCCTGCAAGCGGCCCCTCGCGGCCTGCTGCGGGTGACGGTGCCCATGGTCTATGGCCGGCGCCACATCGCTCCCCTCATTCCCGACTTTCTCGCCCGCCATCCCGAGGTGCAGCTGCAACTCGAGATGAGCGATGCCCAGCAGGATCTCGTGGCCGAGGGGTTCGACGTGGCGGTGCGCATCGGCGCGCTGGAGGATTCGAGCCTGATCGCCCGCCGCCTCGCCCCCTGTCACAGCACCCTGTGCGCCGCCCCCGCCTACCTGGCGCGGGCCGGCTCGCCCCGCACCCCGAGGGATCTCGAGGCCCACAACTGCCTCTTCTACTCCCTGTTTCGCGGCGGCACCCAGTGGCGCCTGCAGGGGCCCGAGGGAGAGGTGGCCATCACCCCCCGCGGCAATTTCGAGGTCAACAACAGCGACGCCATCCACACCGCCCTGCTGGCGGGCGTGGGCATCGGCAACATGCCGGACTTTATCGTGGGGGACGATCTCGCCGCAGGCCGCCTGGTGCCTCTGCTGCCGGCCCACGCCCTGCCCGAGCACGGCATCTGGTGCGTCTATCCGCGCCGGCGCCACCTGCCCGCCAAGGTGGGGGCCTGGCTGGCGTTTCTGGAGGAGCGCCTGGGGCAGCCTTCAGACGGGATATCCCGATAGCCGAAACGGTTCACGTTTTTTTCATCGGGAAAGGAGTAGAGTAGTCATAAAACAAGCTTATGTTTTTATTGAAAAAGTATTACGGGAGCCTGCCATGGCAGCGCCTCCCTGACCCTAGGTGGTACCCCATGATGATGAAGAAAACCGCGATTGCCCTGACCCTGAGCAGCCTGCTGGCGCTGCCGCTCTTCGTCTCCTCCGATGCCTGGGCCGCCCCGGTGCGCTCCCTGCAGAAGGAGCAGAATTACGACCAGTACATCAGCAAGCGCCAGGTGGTGGATCAGCTGCTGGCGGATGCGGCCCGCATCTTCCACTCTCCCGCCCGGGTCTCCACCGCCGGCTTCACCGCCAAGATGCCGAGCAACATGGAGCAGGTGACCACCCTGCTGCTCGAGGCCCACCAGCTCGAACCCTATCGCACCGATCTGCTCGTCTCGGCGGCCAACGCCCAGATCTACAACGGCAACGTGGACAGGGCCATCGGCCTGTTCGAGCAGGCCCTGAGTGCGGCGCCGGACGATCTCGACCTCAACACCTATCTGGCCACCTGGCAGCGTTTCAAGGGTAACCAGGCCAAGTCTGATGCCTACGTCAAGCGGGTCGGCGAGCTCAACGCCGGGCGCGCCGCCGACTTGCAGCGGCTGCTCGACACTGTCGACCGGGTGGTCGCCACCCCCCTCAAGGAGCGACCGGGACGGGGCGAGAAGAAGGGGCGCCGCGCCATCGTCACCCTGGGCTACGCCCTCAACCCCGACGGCTCCATGCACGACATCCTGCTGGGGCGCCTCGAGACCACCCGCGCCCTGGCCCAGGCCGATCCGGCGGCCCTGGTCATCCTCACCGGCGGCGTGCCCCAGAACCGCCAGACCGAGGGCAAGCTGATGGCAGACTGGCTGGCGAAGAAGGGCATAGATCGCTCCCGCCTCATCGAGGAGAACTACGCCACCAGCACGGTGGAGAACGCCCTCTACAGCGGCTACGCCCTCGCCCGCCACGAGATTGAATACGCGACCCTGGTGAGCTCCGCGAGCCATGTGCGTCGGGGCCAGACCCTGCTGGAAATCGCCTGCTGGCAGAGCGGCCCGGCCAATATCCGCATCGACAGCATCGCCTACCCGGACAAGCCCCTCTCGACCCTCGCCAAGGCGAGCCCGGAGGAGCTGCTCGGCATCTACCGGGATGCCCTGCGCACCTATGGCCTCTGGAGTTACCGCTCGGCCCCCTTGCTGGAGCGCTGACTGCC
>NZ_CDDD01000078.1 GCF_000820165.1 Aeromonas taiwanensis | reverse complement strand
CCCCCTACTGGCTGGTCCTGTTCGGCGTGGACAACTTCAAGGGCGTCAATGACAGCTGGGGACACGGGGTGGGGGATGCCGTGCTGTTTCGGGTGGCGACCATCATGGCGAGAACCCTGGGGGAAGGGGGGGTCTACCGGATCGGCGGGGACGAATTTGCGGCCCTGCTGCCCTGGGAGCGGGAGGAGGTGGAGTACGGCCTGACCCACCTGCTGGGAAGGGTACGGACGCTGCAATGGCGCGAGTTCGAGGCGTCCATCACCCTGAGCGCCGGAGGCGCGCACTATCCGGAGGACTCCCCTGACCCGTTCGAGCGGGCCGATGAATGCCTCTACGAGAGCAAGCGGCAGGGACGCGACTGCTGGCATCTCTCCTCCCCTGAAACGCCCTCCTGCGGGGGGATGTGACAGTATCTGTCAGAGCATTGCGGTGGGAAAAATAATGCTCTGGGGCAAGAATCGGGTCACAGCGGAGATAATTTCCTATGTGACCTTTTTTTTTAATTAATTTTCATGTGTTTAGCCTGTCCCAATGGAACCTGTCGCGAACAGGAGACAACCGGGTTGCCGCCGCTCTCCCTGTTGCAGCAGTAGCGCGGGGCATGCCGCTTTGTATAGTGCTGGGAAAAATCACCAGTCATCAGGCTTGACGGGAGTATCCCATGAAAATGAAACAGTTTGGCATGAGTACGGTGGCATTGCTGGGGTCGCTGCTGTTGGGAACGGGTCAGGTGCAGGCGTCCGAGACCCTCAATACCATACTCGGCGGCGGTGCCGGCGGGGTGGCCGGGACCATGATCGGCAAGGAGCTGGGCGGCGACACGGGCGCCCTGGTCGGGGCGGCGATCGGCGGTGCGGCAGGTGGGGCGGCCACGGCCAACCGGGGCAACAAGAATGAAGCCGCCCTCGGAGGCGCCGTCGGTGCCCTGGGTGGCGCCGCCATCGGCAAGAGCGTCGGGGGCGACACCGGTCGCCTGATCGGGGCCGGCATCGGCGGTGCAGGCGGTTCCGCCATCGGCGCCAAGACCGGCGATACTCACGAGAGCCGGGGTGGCCGTTACTACGGTGACCGGCACTATCATGATCACCGCCACTACTACAAGAAGCACAAGAAACACCGCAAGCACAAATGGCACGATGATTGATGCCACTGCAGGATGCAAGAAGGGGCCACTGGCCCCTTTTTTTGATCCCGCAGCCGAGGTCCGGGGACGGTGTGCGCCGGGCTAGACCAGCCGGTGCTGGCGCCTGCCGAGGGCGAAGGCGTTGATATTGTCGATCAGCTGATCCGCGAGTCGCTGCATCGACTCCTCGCTGGCCCAGGCGACATGGGGGGTCAGGATGAAGTTGGGGTAGCGCAGGGCCTGCATCAGGGGATGATCCGGAGGCGGCGGCTCCTGGCTCGCCACATCGAAGCCGGCGCCGCCGAGGCGCCCGTTGCCGAGGGCCTCCAGCAGGGCCTGCTCGTCCACCAGGCCGCCGCGTCCCACGTTGATGAGCAGGGCGCCCGGTTTCATCATGGCCAGCTCCCGCTCGCCTATCAGGTGGCGGGTATAGGGGGTCAGCGGGCAGTGCAGGCTGATCACGTCCGAGCTCTCCAGCAGGGCGTCCAGGGGCAGTCGGTCGTCATCGCCACTCGTCCCTACCTGGCTCTGGGCATAGCGAACCTCCATGCCGATGGCCTGGGCCCGCTGCCCCAGCGCCTGCCCCAGCGTCCCCTTGCCGATGATGCCGAGGCGCTTGCCGTGCAGATCCGCGATGGGGTGATCGAAGAAGCAGAACTGGCCGCTCTGTTGCCAGCGCCCCTCCAGCAAGGATTGGCGCCAGGCGAACAGGTTGCGTGACAGGGCCAGCATCAGCGCCATGGCGTGCTCGGGGACGGAGGGGCCCGAGTAGTTGCGGATGTTGCACACGGCGACACCGGCGGCGCGGCACGCCTCCAGATCTAGGTTGTCGCTGCCGGTGGCCGCGAGGGCAATCAGCTTGAGCTCGGGCAACCGGGCCAGTTCGTCGGCACCGATGCGGACCTTGTTGATGATGGCGATGCTGGCGCACGCGAGGCGCTCAACCACCTGATCCGGCGCCGTGGCCGGATAGCTCTGCCAGTGATGGGGAAAATCGGGGCGACGCAGATTGATGCCGGCGTCCAGGGTGTCGCTGTCGAGAAACACGATTTGCTGCATGAAGCCTCCTGCCAATGGAAGAGACATGATGCCAAAGAGGGAGGGCGGCTGACCAGCCCGGTCATGAGCGGCGGCAGGAGGGCCGCTCCTGCCTCGTCATGGGTTCAGATCCAGCCCAGGTGGGTCAGCCAGCCCTGGATGCGTCCGGGGGTCTCCTCGAGATCCATCAGGGCATAGGGGCGATAGTTGAGCTTGTGGCTGCGTCGGCTCTCGTGCCTGCGCGCCTCGGCGGCCAGCAGGGGCCAGCGGTTGCCCTCCTCCTGGTAGAGGTCAAGGGTGGGCACGCTGGCCTGGGCTACCTGCTTGGCAAGGGTCTGGTTGCTCTGCTGGTTGGGGAAGAAACCGTCCAGCAGGACCAGGGCGTCGGGGGCGGGCAGCTGCTCGCTCGCGATGAGGTTCGCGGCCCAGGCCGCGCTGGTGCCCTGTGCCAGCAACAGCCTGAAGCCACCCTCCTGCAGCTTGGCGTCGCCGATCTCGCTGATGCGGGTGGCAAACTGTTTGCGAAAGTCGTCGATGGCCTGCTGTTTCTTTTCGGCTGCGGGGTCCAGCTCGGCCTGGCGGGGGGAGGGGAGCAGCAGCAGGGTATCGAACCCGAGACGTCCCAGATCCCGGGTCAGTTGCCATAGCTGGCCGCTGCGCTGCCAGTCGGGCAGCAGGATCGCGAGCCCCACGTAGTTGTCGCCGTCGTGCTTCGCGAACAGCACCCGCTGCTTGTCG